>JBBIIG010000044.1:0-20227 GCA_037446635.1 bacterium | reverse complement strand
TCTGATTTAAACTTACTGCGCGCCCACGCTCTGTGTGGGAGCAGAAAGTGAACTGCGCAATCACGCTGGCGTTTCCACGCAGCGCGTGGAACGAGATGTTAATTTTTGTAGGAGGCGACGATGAACCTCAACAATAAAGGAGACAAAGAAACGGCCGACGTCAGCCGGCGCGAGTTTCTGAAGGAACTGGCTGTGATTCCGGCCGCCATCGTGATTGGCATTGGCGCCAGCCGCGCCGGCGCGCTTGGGTTCGTGGGCCCGGCGTACTTGCCGCCAACGCCCGCCTGCCTGCCCGCGCAGACAGGCGGGGATGATGACGATGTGACGCCGCGGCAAACCGCCGGCCCGTTTTACACTCCTAATTCTCCCCTGCGCACCTCGCTGATCGAGCCGGGCATCTCTGGAACAAAAATCATCCTCACCGGCGTTGTGTTGACAACCCAAGGTAAACCCGTGGCGAATGCGCTCGTTGATTTTTGGCATGCCAACGAAAATGGCGAATACGATAATCGCGGTTTCAAGCTGCGCGGGCATCAATTCACGGATGCCGAGGGAAAATACCGGCTCGAAACCATCGTCCCCGGCGCGTATCCCGGACGGACGCGTCACTTTCATGTACGGGTGCAGGCGCCCAATCAGGGCATTTTGACGACGCAGCTCTACTTTCCGGATGAGCCGCGCAACAAAAGCGACCGCCTTTTTAATCCAGCCTTGCTAATGAAAGTGAAGAACGCCGGTGAACAAAAAGCGGCGTCGTTTGATTTCATTTTAAAGCTTGCTTGATTGCTTACGGAACATAAAAAATGGCTCGGCCGTATTAAGTGCATTGATTTTTTACGCCATTCTCTGCCAATCTTTTAATCAAACTACTGAGAGGGTTTGTGATGACATCCAAAATCAGAGTTGTTTTTTCACGTTTAGCTTTGATGCTCGCCGGCGTGAGCGTCGTCGTGGCCAGCCTGCCTGCGCAGGCCGGCGACTGGCCGAGTTGGCGCGGCCCGCATCAAAACGGCGTCTCCGATGAAACGGGGCTGGTTTCCAACTGGTCGCTCGATGGCGAGAACCTGTTGTGGAAAGCTAACTTCACTAGCCGTTCGACGCCGATTGTGATGAACGGTCGGGTTTACGTGAACGGCCGCACCGGCGAGGGCATCACCATGCAGCGCCACATCGCCTGCTTCGACGCCGAAACCGGCAAGCTGATTTGGGAACACAAGGCCAACGTCTTTCACACCAGCGTACCCTTCACCCGTGTGGAGTGGAGCAATCTCGCTGGCGATCCGGAGACCGGCAACGTCTATCTCTTTGGCGTCGATGGCTGGTTTGTTTGTTTCGACAAAGATGGAAAGATTCTCTGGCAAGTTTCGTTTGAGGAAGAATTCAATCGCTTCTCCGGCTACGGCGGCCGCACCGGCACGCCGGTGATCGACGAAGATCTCGTCATCGTCGATTACATCAATAATAGCTGGGGCGATCAGTTGGCTCAGCGCAACCGCCTCGCCGCTTATGATAAGCGCACCGGCGAGCAGGTGTGGGTGACCGCACTCAGCGGCATTCCGAAGAACACCAACTACTCTGTGCCGGTGATCGCGATCATCGATGGCGTGCGCCAGTTGATCGTCGGCGGCGCGGACGGTGCGCTCTATGGCTTGAAAGCTCGTACCGGCGAAGAATTGTGGAAGTTTTCATTTTCGAAAGAAGCAGTTCACACGTCGCCCGTGGTCGATGGCAATAAAGTTTATATTTGCCACAGCGAAGAAAATTTTGATACCACAGAAATGGGCGGGATGTTTTGCATCGATGCCACCGGCCGCGGCGACATCACCAAAACCCATGAAGTCTGGCGCCATCCCGGCGTGCGCGCCGGCTACGTTTCGCCGCTGCTTCACGACGGCCGGCTTTACGTCGTCACCAACTCCGGCAACTTGATGGCCCTCGACGCGGCTACCGGCAAAGAGCTCTGGACGTTCAACATCGGCACCGTGGGCAAAGGCTCGCCAGTGTGGGCCGATGGCAAAATTTTCGCCACCGAGGTCAACGGCGGCTTTCACATCATTCAGCCCGGCGATACTTCCGCCAAAGCGCTCGACAGCAAGAGCATCGACTTCGATGCCAAACGCAAAGCCGAAATTTACGGCTCGGCTGCCATCGCTTACGGCAAAATTTATTTCACCACCGAAGAGGGTTTGTATTGCCTTGGGAAAAAAGGCGCGAGTTCCAATCATAAATCCAGCGCTCCGCCTGAGCTAACGGAGGAGAAGCCGGATGCTAACGCGCCGGTGGCCCACATCCAAATTGTGCCTTCGGAAAAATGGATTTATGCGAATCAGAACATTCAATTCAAAGTTCGGGCGTTCGATGACAAAGGCCGATTCTTGGGCGAAAAGCCGGCAACCTTCTCCGTTGCCGGGTTGAAAGGCACGGTTGACGCGAAGGGTAAATTCACCCCCGACAAATCTGCCGGCAACCAAGCGGGATACGTGGTGGCGAAAGTCGGCGAGCTGGAATCGAAGTCGCGCGTTGCCGTGCAAGTCGATCTGCCGTGGAGTTACGACTTCGAAAATTTTGAGTTAGACAAAAATCCACCGCTGTGGCCGGGCGCTTCAAAATTCAGAGTGGTGGATTTTGAGGGTGGAAAAGTGTTGGCCAAGGAAAAGCCCGAGCGCTTGCTGACGCGCCACAATTTGTATCTCGGCCGGCCCGAGATGACCGGCTACGTCATTCAAGCCGATGTGAAGGGCACGCAGGAAAAACGCCGCAGCCCGGATTTCGGCGTCATCAACAATCGCTACTATCTCGATTTTCAAACCAAAAAGCAGAAGCTGCAAATCCGCGACTGGCCCGCCGAACTGCGAATTTTGAAGGA
Source organism: bacterium (assembly GCA_037446635.1). Classification (GTDB taxonomy): domain Bacteria; phylum Zhuqueibacterota; class Zhuqueibacteria; order Oceanimicrobiales; family Oceanimicrobiaceae; genus DASWHH01. The sequence continues at coordinate 17,361 of JBBIIG010000044.1, read as the reverse complement.
GATCGATTTTAGCTGGAATCCCGAAAGCTGGTACACCATGAAAATGCAAGTCGATTACGAAGGCAGCAAAGCGATCGTCAGAGGCAAGGTGTGTCCGCGCGATCAACAGGAGCCGGGCGAGTGGACGATTACAGTCGAAGACCCGATGCCGAATCGCAACGGCAGCCCCGCCCTCCACGGCGACGCTGTCACCACTATCTATTTTGACAACATCAAAATTACGAGGAGCAAGTAACCCATGAAATTCATTCATAAAGGTAAAGCCGTTTCAGCACTGAGAATGATTGTTGCTGTGGGCGTGCTTTCAACGATTGGTTTTTACGTCAACCGCGACGTCGCGATGTGGGGCGGCACGCCGGCGCGCAATATGATTTCGGACGAGAAGGGCATTCCGGCGGAATGGGATCCCGCATCCGGTTTGAACATAAAATGGACGGCGCAGTTGGGTTCGCAGACCTACGGCAACCCGGTAGTTGCAGGCGGAAAAATTTTTGTTGGCACCAACAACGAAGCTCTGCGCAATCCCAAGTTCAAAGGCGATAAGGGCGTGGTGATGGCGTTCCGCGAAAGCGACGGCCAGTTTCTGTGGCAGGCAGTGCACAACAAATTAGAAAGCGGACGCGTGAACGACTGGCCGCAGCAGGGAATATGTTCGAGTCCGTTCGTGGAGGGCGATCGTCTTTATTATGTTTCGAACCGTGCACAACTAGTGTGCGCCGATACCGAGGGCTTCCTCGATGGCGAAAATGACGGCCCGTATAAGAGTGAAATGGACACCTCGAACATCGATGCTGACTTTGTTTGGATTTATGACATGATCGATGAGCTGGATGTTTTTCCGCACAACCTCGCGGTGTGCTCGCCGCTGGTGATCGGCGATCTGGTTTTCACGGTCACCGGCAACGGCGTCGATGAAAGCCACATTAACATTCCGTCGCCGGATGCACCGAGTTTCATCGCCGTCAACAAAAACACCGGCGGGCTGGTTTGGGAAGATGCTACTCCTAGTGCAGAGCTTTTGCACGGCCAGTGGTCGAATCCGGCGTACGCGGTCATCAACGGGCAGCCGCAGGTGATTTTTCCGGGCGGCAACGGCTGGCTCTATTCGTTCGTCCCGGAAACCGGCGAGCTGATTTGGAAATTCGACTGCAATCCTAAAGATGCCGTGTGGGAATTGGGCGGCGCTGGCACCCGCAATAACCTTATCGCCACCCCGGTAATTTGGGAAAATAAAGTTTATATCGGCGTGGGGCAGGATCCGGAACACGGCGAAAGCATCGGCCATTTGTGGTGCATCGATGCCACCCAAAAAGGCGACATTACCGAAAGCGGAGTGGTCTGGCACCGCGGCGGCGAGGATTTCCATCGCACCATTTCCACCGTCGCCATTCATGACGGCTTACTTTACGCCGCCGATTTGAGCGGCTTCCTCTACTGCCTCGATGCCAACACCGGCCAGCATTACTGGACGCACGATCTGTTCGCGGCGGTCTGGGGCTCCCCGTACGTCGTGGATGGCAAAGTCTACATCGGCGATGAAGACGGCGACGTGGCGATTTTGAAAGCCGGCAAAACTCTGGAACTGCTGCACGAAGTCAACATGGGCTCGGCGGTGTACACCACGCCAGTGGCAAAAAACGGCGTGCTTTATGTCACCAACCGGTCGACGTTGTTTGCGCTCGCCGTTGCCAAATGAGCTGAGTTGACGGAATGTTGGATCAATGGATTAATGGATCGGTGGATCAATGGGAGGAGCGATGAGTGAATATACACAGCTTCGCAATATGAATCGGGGATATATGAAGCTTGAGGTTTGGCAGAAGTCCATCGAGTTGTTCAAGCTGATTTGGAAAGTTGTTTATAAAGAAAACAAGGTAGATTTTAAGTTACGCGCCCAAATCGCTGATGCGGCGCAATCGGTTTCGTCGAACATTTCAGAAGGCTACAGTCGCCGTTCAATAAACGAGTATCTGCAATTCTTGTTTATTGCCTTGTCCTCACTTTCAGAGACACTGAGCCGAGCCATTGGCCTGAAAGAAACAGATCAGATCACTCAAGAGCAATTTAAGAAAATTGATTTACTTCATTATGAAGTGGAAAACAGACTTTTGAAATTAGTAGAAAGCTTGGAGAAGAAGAAAGAATCCGGAACATGGTCAAATCGAATCTCCGACGACGAAGGCATTTACGAATCCAAAAACAACATTGATCCATTGATCCATTAATCCATTAATCCTCTTAGCGAACAAATGACACTTTCCGAAAAAATAAAACAAGCGAAACAAAGGCTGGACGCCCACGTGCGCGAGATCGTCAACTGGCATTTTGACCCGGCGACCGGCTGCCCGTTTTGGCTGGACTATGCCAAGACACTGGATTTCGATCCCCGCAAAGAAATCGGCGGATACGATGATCTGAAACTCCTCGGCCACTTTGAAGATAGCTGGCTGCGCGGCGGACCGGTGCGCAAATGGGTGCCGAAAGCATTCGCAAATCTACCCACTTATGTTTTCGAAACCGGCGGCTCCACCGGCGTGCCCAAAACCCGTATCAACATCCGCGATTTTCAAATCGACTACGAACTGTTCAGCGAGACCCTTTCCGACGAGACGTTCCCCAAAGGCGCTGATTGGCTGATGGTCGGACCCAGCGGCCCGCGGCGGCTGCGACTCTCGGTCGAGCATCTCTGTCAGCATCGCGGCGGCATCTGCTTTTTTGTGGATCTCGATCCGCGCTGGGTGAACAAGCTCATCAAACGCGGCAATTTCGCGGAGCTGGAGCTGTACAAAAATCACGTCGTCGATCAGGCGCTGACCATCTTGCGCGCGCACGATAACATCAAATGCCTGTTCATCACCCCGAAGCTGCTGGAAGCGCTGTGCGAGAAAATCAATTTGAAGAAGGCGGGCATCACTGGTATTTTCTGCGGCGGCACTGAGATGAACGCGCAGTTCCACCGCTTCGCCCGCGAGGAACTGGTGCCGGGCATCGATTTCGTGCCGACTTACGGCAACACGCTCATGGGACTCGCCGTGCACAAGCCGTTTGATCCGGCGGACAACTACGCCATCATTTATTATCCGCCGCATCCGCGCGCCGTGTTTGAAATTGTCAATCCGGACAATCCCGAAGAAGGGGTGGACTACGGCCAGACCGGCCGCGTGATGCTCACCACGCTGACGAAAGAATTTTTTATGCCGCGATTTTTGGAACGCGACGAAGGCGAACGCACCCCGCCCATCGAGAAATATCCGTGGGATGGTGTGGCCAATGTGCGGTTGTTGTCGTCGTTGCAGGAATCGGTGGTGGTAGGCGTGTATTAATTGTCTATTGATTATTGATTATTGTTTAATGGATTGTTGTCTTATGGATTTCGAGCAATTAAAGAAAAGGACAAAGGATTTTGCTCATCGCTGTGTCAAGCTTGCTTTGGCGTTGCCGGATACGAAATTAGGAAGACATGTTCAAGGGCAGCTAATTCGATGTTCAACTTCTGTCGCTGCCAATTATCGCGCAACCTGCTTAGCGCAAACGAAAGCTGTGTTTGTTTCCAAGGTTAGCATTGTCATAGAGGAGACCGATGAATCGGCTTTTTGGATGGAGTTCATAATTGATGAAGCGCTGATGAAGAAAGAATTAGTTGAACCACTATTAAACGAAGCAAAGGAACTGACTTCAATCTTTATTGCGTCACGTAAAACAGCTCAGCGAAATATTAGATTAGAAATTAGTCAATAATCATTTGACAATATTCAGTTAAAATGCCTCACATTCCTATCCTGCGAGCCGGCCAACCCTACAAAAGTTTAGAAACGGTTCGCGTCAAAAATTTCATCAGCGGTGAAACCGTGGCCGAATTAAGTCAGGCCAACACCGGACTCATTCGCCGCGATTTCATGCAGGCGGGGCGCAACAAAGCCGCCCTCGACGCGCTGCCGGTGCATGAGTTGCTGACGATGTGCAAAAATGCCGCCGCGCTGTTCATGGATGCCGATTTGCCGCTCGATGGCGAGGCGCAGTCGCCGGCTGAGTTTGTGAAAATTCAGTCGGCGACCACTGGGATGCCGGAAATTCTCTGCCGCCGCAACATGGAGAAAATCCGCAAAGTGCTGGATGAAATGGAGACTGTGCTGGGCGGACTCACGCGCGGCCTCGACCTCTCGGTGCTCGATGTTGGCTGGGGTAAAGAGGGCGAGCGCGCCATCAGCTACTCGGTGCAAACGGAATCGCTGGGCGCGATACTGCCCAACAATTCGCCGGGCGTGCATTCGCTGTGGCTGCCGAGTATCCCATTGAAAGTGCCGCTGGTTTTAAAACCCGGCAGTCAGGAGCCGTGGACGCCCTATCGCGTCATTCAAGCGTTCATCGCCGCGGGTTGTCCGCCGGAAGCGTTCAGTTTTTATCCGACCGATTACTCCGGCGCGACGCAGATTCTTTTACAATGCGGCCGCTCGATGTTGTTCGGCGATGAAGCGACCGTGCGCAAATGGGAATCGGATCGCCGCATCCAGTTGCACGGGCCCGGCTGGAGCAAGATCGTTTTCGGCGAAGATCAAATCGATAACTGGCGCCAGCATCTCGACGTGATGATCGAGTCGATTCTTTCCAACAGCGGCCGCTCGTGTTTGAACGCCTCCGGAGTTTGGGCGCCGCGACACGGCCGCGACATGGCCGAAGCGCTGGCGCAGCGGCTGGCGCAGGTCACTGCCCGCGCGATGGATGACCCGGAAGCGCAGCTCGCCGCGTTCGTCAATCCGAAAGTGGCGGAACGGATGTCGGAGATGATCGATCGCGGCTTGCATCAGGGCGGCGCGGAAGACGTGACCGCAAAATATCGCAAAACATCTCGTCTCCTCAAAAAAGACGGCGCGACGTTTTTGCTGCCAACGATTGTTTGGTGCGAGAGCCCGGAACATCCGTTGACCAAATATGAGTTGCTGTTTCCATTTGCCACTGTGGTGGAGGCGGCGCAAGACGAATTGATCGAGCGCATGGGCTATTCACTCGTTGTAACGGCCATCACCGAAGATCGCAAATTCATTCAAAAGCTGATGTCGGCAAAGCACATCGATCGCCTCAACCTCGGCCCGTTTCCAACCAACCGCATCAGTTGGGATCAGCCGCATGAGGGGAATTTGTTCGAGCATTTGTATCGGCAACGCGCGTTTCAATTGTCGATTGACTATTGATTCTGTGTAAAGGATTGGGAGATGAACCTGAAAAGCCAAATTGAAGAGGCACGCGATGATGCGGCTGGATTGGAACGAATCTACAAACAGGCCCTTGTGGCCGGAAATGAGGCCGCTTTTAAAGAGGCGATAGGACGATGTGCGGGCGAGCATCCGCACAACATCCTGTTCTCGGCCTGGGCTTATCGACTGGACGTCCTGGCTTTGCCTCCACCTCTAGTTACAGTGGATGAGCAAACCGCGAATCAAAGCCAGACCCGACGCTGGTGGACCGCCATTGCGACGAGCGTAGTGCTGGGCATCGGGTATGCGCTTTTTGCCGGTGATAAGGCGCCAGTTCCGATACCCGGTGAAGCGGAACCTCTGTTCTGGATTGGGTGGAGTCCGCTGACCGCCCTAAGTATCGTTTTCTACCTGGCAATGGTTGACCGCTCAAGGAAACGCATGTATCTATATGCCGCTCTAACTGTCATACCGGTTGCTGTCTATACCGCTGTCACAAACTGGCGCAGAGTAGATGCCACGGCGATTTTGAGCAGCCTTCACCTGCCGTTTGTTGCCTGGGCTGCAATAGGCGCTGCTCTGACTTTGGGGCGACCTGACCCGGCCAGGCAAGGCTATGCGTATCTTGTGAAATCGGTGGAAACCGTTCTGGTGGGCGGCATCTATTTTGCGGTTGGCGCTATTTTTCTGGGCTTAACCTATGGCATATTTGCGGTCTTGGGAATCCATCTCCCGCAAGATAACTTACAATCCGTTGCGGCCTGGGGCATTGGCACCATTCCGCTGTTGGCGCTGGCCAGCGTTTACGACCCCACGGCTGCGCCCGCAGCGCAAGACTGGACGACCGGTATCACCCGTATTCTCAGAATCGTCGCCCAGCTTATCCTGCCGCTGGCCCTTGGCGTGTTGCTTATCTACGTTTTCTGGTTTGTTCCCGCCTATTTCTGGCGACCATTTCAGGAGCGGGAAGTTTTGATTATCTACAATGCCACCATCCTGGCGATTTTAGTTCTGCTCACCGTGGTCGTATCGGGCCCGCTTGATGAGCGCTCTCCGCGTCAGGATACCATCTTGCGCTATGCTGTCCAGGTATTGGTAGGTTTAACCTTGTTTCTTAACATTTATGCGCTGGCGGCCATCGCCAGCCGCACCCTTAATTTCGGTTTGACCCCGAACCGCTACGCCGTATTCGGATGGAACATGGTAACATTACTCATGCTAGCAGTGGTTGGCTTCCAGCAGGGGCGCAGTCGCTCGGCGCCGTGGGTTTACCGTTTTCGCGAGTCCATCGCCCGGGTCGCGGTTTTGGCTGTCGTCTGGGCGTTGTGGGTGATTATTGGCCTGCCACTGTCGTTCGATTAGCCGGCTGCGGAAACCTGTCCTGAGTAAATAATAAATTTTGCAGCCTGACACGTTCTATTATAAAATTTGAATTCGATTGCAACACCCGGATGCTCGTTGGTGAAAATGCCATGGATGGCCTGGGCGAGTTGACGAAGGAATTTGGTCGCCGCGCATTGCTTGTGACCGATCCCGGCATCCGCAAGGCCGGTCACGTTGAACGGGCGCTCAGCACATTGCGAAAAGCGGGAGTGGAGACTTTTGTCTTTCACGACGTCGAAGAAAACCCGACCACGCGTCACGTCGAAGCCGGTGTGCAATTTGCGAGAAAGCGTGCGCCCATCGATGTCATCATCGCTCTCGGCGGCGGCAGCGTGATGGACTGCGCCAAAGGAATCAATTTCATTTTGACCAACGGCGGCAAAATGGAAGATTACTGGGGATTCGGCAAAGCGAACCAACCGATGCTGCCATCCATCGGTATTCCGACCACCGCCGGCACCGGCAGCGAGGCGCAGTCATACGCGCTGATCTCGCATCCGCAGACGCATCAGAAGATGGCATGCGGCGACAAAAAAGCGCGCTTCCACGCCGTCATGCTCGATCCAACGTTGCTGATCACCGTGCCGAAAAAAGTCGCCGCTATCGCTGGCATGGATGCCATCGCACATGCCATTGAAAGTTATGTTTGCACGAAACGCCATCCTTTTTCGCAGATGTTCGCCCGCGAGGCGTGGCGGTTGTTGTCGGCGAACTACGAAACCGTGTTGACCCATCCGAACGACCTCGAAGCCTGGGGCAACATGCAGCTCGGCGCGCATCTCGCCGGCCTGGCCATCGAAGCTTCGATGTTGGGCGCGGCGCACGCCTGCGCCAATCCGTTGACCGCCCACTTTGGCATCACCCACGGCATTGCGGTGGGCGTGATGCTGCCGCACGTCATTCGTTTCAACGGCGAGACCGTCAATGGCTACTACAAAGATTTGGTGGAGGCCGCCAATTTGGGATTGGGACGAACCTCGTCCTGCTCCGATACACTCGCCACGCGCATCACTGAGCTGCAAAAGCTTTTTGAGCTGCCGCAGAGGCTGCGCGAATTCCCGGTGGAAGAAAAGATGCTTCCCGACTTGGCGCAGGAAGCGGCAAAGCAGTGGACCGGCACCTTCAATCCGCGCCCGGTTTCGGTGAAGGAATTTTTAGAACTTTATAAAATGGCGTTTTGAATTTCATTTATGTTTAAAATGTTGGATTACAAATTTCATTTACAACGTGTCATTCCCGCGTGCTTTTGGCGGGAATCCATTAGCACCCATGATGGATGCCTGATAAAAGCATGCGGGCATGACAAGCGGGTGCGGGTCACGTTTACTAAACCATCATGGTTGAGTAAACGTTTTGTGCTCAGCCTCAGTCTTAGCCTTTGCCTTTTCTCGACATCATTCTCTCAAAACGGAAAGATCGCGACCACCGACTGGCCAATGTTCCGCGGCAACCCGCAAAACACCGGCGTGGCCGTCGGGACGCTGCCGGAAAATCCCGAGCCGCGGTGGACGTTCGCAGCCGGCGATGCGATTGAATCCACCGCTGCGATTGCGAACGGTGTTGTTTATGTCGGCTCGCTCGATGGGTTTTTGTACGCCCTCGATTTCGCCACCGGTGAGTTGAAATGGAAATATCAGGCATCCGATGAAATCAAGTCGTCGCCCTCGGTGTATAACGGGGTAGTTTTTTTCGGTGACGAGCTGGGCGCCTTTCACGCGCTGGACGCCGCCCGCGGCCAATTAATATGGAAATTCAAAGCCGATGGTGGCATCATTTCTTCCGCTAATTTTTTCGAAAACCGCGTGCTTTTGGGTGCTTATGATAATTTCCTTTATTGCCTTTCAACAAAAGACGGCACATTGCTTTGGAAATTGGAAACCGACGGCTACGTTCACGGCACGCCGGCCATTTTTGATGACATGGTGATCATCACCGGCTGCGACGGCTATTTGCGAGTCGTTGACATTCACAGCGGCAAAGAGAAACAAAAAATTGCCCTCGGCGATTACGTGGCAGCGAGTCCGGCCATTTTACACGACCGCGTTTACGTGGGTTCGTTTGGCAATCAAGTACTCTGCGTCGATTTGAGAAGCGGCGGAATCATTTGGCGCTATCAAAATCCGAAGCGGCAGTTTCCGTTTTATGCTTCGGCGGCGGTGACCAATGATGTGGTGATCGTCGGCGGGCGCGACAAAATGATCCACGCGCTCGATCCCAAAACCGGCGAAGCCAAGTGGACGTTCATGGCCAAATCCAAAGTGGAGTCTTCGCCGGTGATCGTCGGCGACAAAGTGCTCGCCGCCTCTGGCAGCGGCGAGATTCATATTTTGGATGTCGCCACCGGCAAATCACTTTGGCAATTCGAAACTGGCGCCAGTATCGTGGCGTCGCCGGGTTTCTCGGCCAGCCAATTCGTGATTGGCGGAGATGATGGGGTGGTGTATTGTTTTGGAGAAAAGTAACGACATGGTCATTCCGGAGGAATCTTTTTTAAGTCTGAGTAAGAACCGTTGATTTAAAACGGTTCCTCCTGAATGACATTTCATTTGAATGACATGAAAACAATTAGGAACATCATGGCAACGACCGTAGAAAAACTCAAACCAGAGCCCGCCACCGCGCGACTTGATCTAAAAGAAACCGAAGCGGGCAGCGTCTTCGTTTCGAATTATCCGCCCTACTCGTTTTGGAGCAAAGACAAAATCAACGACGCTCTGCGCGCTCTAAACTCAGAACCGCTGGCCGGCAGCACGCTCGGACTCTATTTGCACATTCCATTTTGCCGCAAGCGCTGCAAGTTTTGTTACTTCAAAGTTTACACCGACAAAAATAGCTCGCAAATCGAACGCTACATCGACGCGCTGGCGAAGGAAGTGGAGCTGTACAGCCGCCTGGCCTCGGTGAAGGGACGGAACCTGAAATTCGTGTACTTTGGCGGCGGCACGCCTTCGTTCATCAGCGTCAATCATCTCAAAAAATTCGTGAAGCGCGTCAAGACGGCCCTCCCCTGGGACGGCGCGGAAGAAGTCACGTTTGAATGCGAACCCGGCACCCTGTCGCAATCGAAATTGGAGGCCATTCGTGAGATTGGCGTCACACGGCTCAGTCTTGGCGTGGAAAATTTCAACGATCGCATTTTGGAGGAAAATGGTCGCGCCCATCTTGCGAAAGAGATTTTTCAAGTGCTGCCGTGGATCAACGAACTGAAATTCGATCAACTCAACATCGATCTCATCGCTGGCATGGTGGGCGAAACCTGGGATACCTGGCGCGACAATGTCAAACAGACCATTGCGCTTAACCCGGATAGTGTCACCATTTATCAAATGGAATTACCGTACAACACGGTTTACACGCAACTGCTTTCGGAAGGGAAATTGGACACGCCGGTCGCCAACTGGCAAACCAAACGCGAGTGGCACGATTATGCCTTCAATGAACTCGCGGCCGCCGGTTATGAAATCTCCAGCGCCTACACGATGGTGAAAAATAAGCAGAATTGCCGGTTTGTTTATCGCGATTCCGTCTGGCATGGCACCGATATGATTGGCGCTGGCGTGGCATCGTTCGGGCATGCGAGCGGGGTACACATTCAAAACACGCCGTCGTGGGATGAGTATTTGACGATGCTTGAATCCGGGCGCTTGCCGCTGAGCCGCGCGTTTGTCACCACGCCGCTGGAGCGCGTCACTCGTGAGATGATCCTGCAACTGAAATTAGGCGAGATTTTCCCAAAATATTTCAAAGACAAATTCGACCTTGACATCATCGAGAAATTCGGCGCCGCGTTTCAGAAACTGGCACACGAAGGCATGCTTACTTTTTCACCCGAGCGCGTGTCCTTGACCCGTGCCGGCTTTCTGCGTGTCGATACCCTGCTGCCGGAATTTTACCACGAGAAGTATCGCAATGCGCGCTACACGTAACACAACATTGGATGTTATGTTACCCCGGCAAAGCAACACTTCGCGGTAAAAGTACGTTTTCAAGTGGAACTTGGGAATGAGTTAAAAATCGGACTTTAATTTGGAGCGCTGGCGTTGGCTTTTTCATTACTCCAGTAATCCATTGCTCCATTACTCCGCTTGATGAGAGGAAACCAACTAATATAAACTGAGGCATGAAAGGCTAACCAAAGAGGTGATTTATGAAAAACCGTTTACAGTTTGGGTGGATGGGTGTGCTAGTTTTGGTTGCGTTGACCCTTGGCTCAACGCCTTTTTCCACAGACTGGCCTTCGTGGCGCGGCGCTAACGCCGATGGCAAAGCGTTTCACAACGTGCTGAAATTTGGCAACGGTCAGGGACTTAAGATCGCGTGGAAGAAACCGCTCGGCTCCGGCTACGCCAGCGTGTCGGTGGCCGATGGCCGCGCGGTCACTATGTTTTCGGACAGCACCTTCGATTACATCATCGCGCTCGATGCCAACAACGGCCGCGAGTTGTGGCGCTTCAAAATGGATTCCACCTATCGCGGCCATGACGGCTCGCACAACGGTCCCATCTCCACGCCGGTGATCGACGGCAGCAAAGTCTTTGCGCTCGCTCCGAAAGGCGTGCTTTACGCGCTCAACGTCCAAACCGGCAAAGAAATCTGGTCCACCGATCTCATCAAAGATCACAAATCCGTCGCCCCGTTTTATGGCTACACCACCGCGCCGCTGGTTTATAAAGATGTTCTCATTCTCGAGACCGGCGGCTCGGCCAACAACGCGATTTCCGGCTTCGACAAACATTCCGGCAAACTGTTGTGGAGCGCTGGCGCCGACACCGTCACCCACCAATCGCCGGTGGTGGCAAAACTCGCTGGCGAAGAACAGTTGCTCGCCGTCGGCAACAAAATGATTTTGGGATTGCGGCCGGCATCGGGCGAAAAATTGTGGGAGTACAGATTTAACGGGGAAGACAACACCAGCACGCCGGTGCTGGTGGACGGCGACAAAATCCTTTTGATGCCGCGCTTTCAGGAATCACTGCTGCTGCAAGTGAAAAAGGAGGGCGGCAGCTATTCGGTTCAAGAAATCTGGAAGAACGGCAACATCAAGCAGACGTACAATCCCACGGTGTTTCACGAAGGCCATTTGTACGGCTACAACGGCCGTTTTCTCACCTGCGTGAATGCCGTTACGGGCGAAACGGTTTGGCGCTCGCGCCCGCCGGGTGACGGCTTTCTGATTTTGGTCGATGGCCATCTCATTATTCAAACTAAAGACGGCCGGCTGCATGCAGCGAAAGCGACGCCCGCCGGCTACGAGGAGGTGGCGAGTTTAAACGTGTTCGATAAGCCGGCGTGGACGCCGCCCAGTTTTGCCAATGGCCGCATTTATGTCCGCAGCCTGCACGAAATCGCCAGCGTCGAGGTTGGCAGAGTGGATGAGGTACTGGCGGCCGACATTCCGAAACCAGCCGCGCCTGGGGTGCCGGCGACTTCCAAGTTTGCGGACTTTGTCAAAAAAGTGGAAGCGGCCACGGCCAAAGTAGCGCTTATCGACGAGTTTATGAAATCGCAAAAGCAATTTCCAATCATCGAGGGCGACGAGCTTGTGCACGTCGTTTACCGCGGCGAGGCGAAAGATTTAGCCCTCGCCGGCGATATGTTCAACATCGGCCAGCAGGTGCCGTTCAATCGAATTGCCGATACGGATTTTTATCACTACTCTTTTAAAACCGCACCGGATGCTTATCTCGCCTATCAGATCATCCGCAACTTTGATGAAACCATCACCGACCCGTTGAATCCGCACAAGGCGCGATCGTTCAATGGCGAGCAGTCGGTGTTGGTGATGCCGAAACGCAAAGCTGAGACTCATTTTGACGATCCGGCCGACGGCATTGCGCGTGGCCGCATCGACAGCCTCAATTTCGAGAGCAAGATTTTGGGCAACAGCCGCAAGCTCGAAGTGTACCTGCCGGCTGGTTACGATGAAAGCGAGCAGCGATATCCGGTGGTGTACGTCCATTACGGCATGCAGGCCAAAAATTGGGCGAAGTTGCCCAACACCCTCGACAATCTGATCGGCAAAACCATCCAGCCGCTGATTGCAGTGTTCATTCATGTCAATCCGCAGGCCGGATTTCAGGAATACGCCGGCGCGCCGCGGGAAAAGTTCGCGCAGGCGATGATGGAAGAGCTGGTGCCGTTCATAGACAGCCGCTACCGCACCATCGCTGACCCCAACGCGCGTTTGATGATGGGCGGCAGCTCCGGCGGCTATCTCTCGATTCTCGCGGCGCTCAAACATCCGGGCGTCGTGAATTTTATCGCCGGCCAATCCACCAACGTCGATAGTCCGCGCGGGGACGAGCTGCGTGATTTGATCGCCCGCCTGCCGGACGGGCAGGCGAGTACCGAAAAATTGCCCATTCAATTTTATCTGCACTGGGGCAAATACGATATTCGCGACTCTAACAGCGGACTGGATCGTCCGGCGGTTTGCGCGGCTTTGTTTAAAAATTTGAAGGACAAAGGCTACGTGGTGCACGGCGGCGAGTTCAACGAAGGCTACGGCTACGCCAGTTGGCGCGCCCGCACCGATGATATTTTGGAGACGTTTTTCCCGATTCAGAAAACACAGAAGTGAAGTCCAATTGATTATTGTCTATTGACTATTGATTAATCATTGCGTCAGCGTTTGTTCATTAGTCAAATAGTCAATAATCAATTAGCCACGGAGGAACCTATGATATTTAAACCTCAAACGATCATCCCAGTTTGTTTGCTGATGATATTAGCGGTCGTTACGTTGGCAACCCCGCCCATCGACTGGCCGCAGTGGCGCGGTCCCAATCGCGATGGTATCTCCAAAGAGACCATTCTCAAAAGCTGGCCCGCCGAGGGCCCGAAAGTGATTTGGAAAGCGCCGTCGGGCGAGGGCTATTCCGGCATTGTGGTAGCCAACGGCAAGATGTACACCATTCACGCCACGCGCGCCGACGAGCTGGCGGTGTGCCTCGACGCCGCCACCGGCAAAGAAATCTGGAAAACGATCATCGATCAAGCTTTTAAAAATGATCAAGGCAACGGTCCGCGTTCGACTCCGGCCGTGGATGGCGATTTGGTTTATATGCTGAGTGCCCAGGGTAAGCTGGCGGCGTTGAACGCCAAAACCGGCGCCAAAGTCTGGGGACACGATCTGCGGAGCGAATTCGGCGGTCAAGTTCCCACCTGGGGCGTCTCTACCTCGCCGCTGGTGGATGGCGAGCTGCTGCTGGTGGACGTTGGTGGCCGCGGCGACAACGGCGTGATGGCTTTCAACAAAAAAAGTGGCAAAGTGGTTTGGAAAACCGCAACCGATCTTCCGGGCTACTCGGCGCCCATCTCTGTGACTGTGAACGGCGTTAAGCAGTACCTGTTTTTCACCGGCACGGCGCTGGTCTCGGTCTCACCCACGGACGGCAAAAAGCTGTGGTCGCATCCCTGGCGCACTAGCTACGACGTCAACGCGGCCACTCCGGTGTTCATTCCGCCGGACAAAGTGTTTATCTCCTCCGGTTACAACGTCGGCGCGGCAGTGTTGAAAATCAAAGGCAATCAGGTGGAGCAAGTCTGGCGCAGTCAGGTGATGCGCAATCACTGGGCGTCGCCGGTGCTGTTGGGCGATTACCTCTACGGTTTTGACGAGGCCACGCTCAAGTGCATCAACGTCAACACGCAAGAGGAAAAATGGGCCACGCGCGGACTGGGCAAAGGCGCATTGATTTACGCCGACGGCCATTTGATTGTCCTCAGCGAGCGCGGCAAGCTGCTGCTGGTGGAAGCCAAACCAGAACAGTACGTCGAAAAGGCGTCGGTGCAGGTGCTGCGCGGCCGCTGCTGGACCGTGCCGACGTTGGCCAACGGCAAACTGTACGTAAAGAATCAGGAAGAGATTGTTGCGCTCGATCTCACGGGCGGCACGATGATGAGCAAGTGATCCCTTGCTGGAGCACTGGAGTGGTGGAGTTCTGGAGTAATGGATTTCTGGATGAGTGGGTCAGTGGATTAATGGTCGTTTTTACATTACTGCCATGCGCCAGCAATCCATTACTCCTCGTTATACTACCTCGAATTTTGAAATTCAAGATCAGGAGGCTGGCATGAAAGGCAAAACCATCATAACAAAAGCAGCGATGGTGTGCTGCTTGATTTGGGCATCATTAGTTTTGGCAGGGGACAACGATTGGCCGCAGTGGCGCGGACCCAATCGCGATGGCATTTCTAAAGAAACCGGCATTCTCAAAACTTGGCCGGAAACCGGACCGCCGGTTGTGTGGCGCACCGAAATTGGCAGCGGCTTTTCGGGCATGGCAGTCGCCGGCGGCCGGCTGGTGACGATGTTTGGCGAGCGCGGTGAGGAGTTTGTGATCTGCTACGATGCTGCCACCGGCAATGAGCTGTGGCGGTTCAAGTCCGACGCCGCGTTCCCCAGCGAATTCGGTGATGGCCCGCGCGCCACGCCGGCTATCGCTGGCGACCGGATTTTTACGTTGGGCGCAAACGGCCTGTTGTTCGCGCTCAGCCTGAGCGATGGCAAAGTCATCTGGCAGCACAATCTGCGCGAAGAATACAGCGCCGCCATTCCCCAGCACGGAATTTCCACGTCGCCGATTCTCGAAGGCGATCTGATTTTGGTAAACGCCGGCGGCGCGAACAACCAAGCTTTCATCGCCTTCAACAAAAAGGACGGCAAGCTGGCGTGGGCTTCCCACTTTGATAACCCGGATTACGCTGCGCCGATTGCCATCACCGTCAATGGTGTACGGCAGATCATTTTTTTCACCGGCAGCTCGCTGGTTTCGGTGTCGCCAAAGGACGGCCAGATTTATTGGAAGTATCCGTTTCCACCGCAGGCGTTTAATGCCGCGACACCGGTGTTTGTGCCGGAGAATAAAATTTTCATCTCCAGTGGCGCGGAAAAAGGCGCGGCGCTGCTGGAAATAATCGTCGCGGATAACCAGCCGGCGGTCAAGCCCATCTGGGAAAGCAAGGTGATGCGCAACGATTTTTCGTCGTCGGTTTTGGTGGGCGATCATATTTATGGTTTTGACCGCGCGATTTTGAAATGCGTCAACGTGCTGACACAGGAAGAAAAATGGGCGCAGCGCGGTTACCAGAACGGCACGCTCATTTTCGCCGACGGCCATCTCGTCGTCTTGGGTGAGCGCGGCAAGTTAGGTTTGATTGAAGCCAATCCCAACGAGTTCAGAGAAGTGGCGGCGGCGCAAGTGCTGCGCGGCCGCTGCTGGACGGTGCCCGCGCTGGCTGATGGCAAGTTGTTCGTTCGCAACCAAAAGGAACTGCTGTGCCTCGATTTGTCGGGGAAATAAACCGGTGTAGGGGCGTATTGCAATACGCCCCTACGTTGGCGTGGTAGGTCGCCCAGGCCGGTCGACCTACCTTACTGCCTCGCTCCCACGCTCCGGCGTGGGAGCGCTAAAACATGACGGAGGAAAAATGAAATTAAAACTTCGCATTAAATTTTGGATGTATCTCAACCTCATGCTTTTTCTGCCGGCTTTTGTGGCCGCTCAGGAATTCGATCCCAATCCGCTATTTTGGGCTGATACCGTGACCGTGGTTGGTCAGCGCAGCTTGTCGATTCCTACGGTGAGCGCCGTGGCCACGAAATCGCTGATGTCGCTGCATTCGATGCCAGCCAGCGTGGGCGTGGTGACGCGGCCGCTGTTTGAAAGTCAAAACGGGTTGGTGCTGAGCGACGCCCTCAAAAACGTCAGCGGCGTTAACGTGCAGAACGGCTTCGGCATCTTCGACTTTTTCTTCATCCGCGGCTTTGAATCGCTCAGCAGCGGGCTGGTGCTCACCGACGGCGCCGCGGAACCTGAGGTGAGTTTTTATAATCTCTACAACATCGAGCGCGTGGAAGTGTTGAAAGGTCCGGCGGCATTTTTGTACGGCAGCAATCCGCTTTCCGGCGCGGTCAATCTCGTACGCAAGCAGCCGGTGTTCAAAAATTTCGCCAACGTTTCGGCGTCGTACGGCGAATTCAAAACCACGCGCGGCACGTTTGACGCCGGACTCACTAATTTGCAAAAAAATCTTGCGCTGCGCCTCAACGGCATTTGGCAGGAGTCGAATGGTTTCCGCGATGATAAAGAGAACAACAACTTTGCGATCAACCCGGCACTCACCTGGCGCATCGACGATCGCAGCGCGGCAACTATCAATTTCGAGTACGTCAACAGCGACTACGCGCCGGATTCCGGCTTGCCACTGCAATTCACTTTTGAACCGGCAATTCCGAACGTGCCGCGCGAGCGCTCGTATCAAACTCCGCTCGATCGTTCTGATCAGGAATTGCTGCGCGTTAGAATGGACTACCATCGCGAGCTCACAAAGGCCATCACGCTGCGCAACAAATTTTATTTTACTCAGCTCGACTGGCTCACCAACGGCACGCTGCTCAACGGCGCCTTTCCCAACCAGAGCGGCGGCTTCAGCGTGTTTCGCACGCTGCAATCGCTGGACGACAAACAGAAGTTGTTTGGCAATCAGCTTGAAGCGGTGTTTTCGTTTAACACCGGCGCGGTGTCCAATCTACTCTTGACTGGTGTCGAGGCTTCGCGGCTCAGCGACGATTTCAATCTTCGCATCGCCGCGCCTTCCCCGCAGCAGGGAATCAATACCGCATTAATCATCGGAGACTTGTTCAATCCTGTGGAGAATGTCACCAACATCGATCAGCTTGTGCTGTTTCCATTCGCGGTGGGCGATTCCCGCAGCTTGATGTTCGCCCCATATTTTGTCAACGAGGCGACGTTTTAAGAAAAACTTAAATTAGTTTTTTTCT
>JBBIIG010000043.1:0-32538 GCA_037446635.1 bacterium | reverse complement strand
GAAGCAGCCATCGAAGGGAATCAATACAAACTATTTAATCGCAAAAGAAGATTATTATTTTGTTTACCCCACCAATTATCATTATTATTTGAACTATTTCCGAGACAGCCTTCAGCACGGCGGCGTTTCTATGGAAGAGATGATTTTACCGATCGCGACTTTGGAGCCGAAAAGCAGTTAAGTCATCCTCAAAAACCGAATCATGTATCCAGAAACCGAAACCCAATTGAGTTCGACGCGTTCCGCGGCCGAGGAACATTTCATCAGCACCAGCCCCGAAGAAACCAAACGCATTGCTGGCGAGTTTGCAGAGACGCTGGCTGCCGGCGACGTCGTGGCTTTTTTCGGCGAATTAGGCAGCGGCAAAACCACCTTCATTGCTGGCATCTGCGAAGCGTTGGAGGTGAACGGGGATGTCACCAGCCCCACCTTCATTCTGATTCATGAATACACCGGCCGCCTGCCAATTTATCATTTCGATTTTTATCGCATCCAAAATGCCGACGATATCTGGCAGCTCGGCTGGGAAGATTACTTTTACGGCGGCGGCCTCTGCCTGATCGAGTGGGCGGATCGCATTCTCGATTTTCTTCCCCCAAAAAGAATCGAGATTCATTTGCGCAATCGTTTTGATTTGGGCGCGCCAAACCGCCGTGAAATTCAAATTAAGCGATTATGAAAATTCTCTCTATCGACACCGCCAGCGATATCTGCGGCGCGGCATTGACCGCGGCTCAGCAACTGGTGGCCGAGTATCGAATTCACCAACGAAACGTCCACAACGAAAAGTTGGTCGCGGCCATCGCAACGTTGTTGAGAGACGCCGATTGGCAAATTGCAGAATTGGACGGACTCGCCGTTTCCATTGGCCCCGGTTCGTTCACCGGACTTCGGATTGGAATTTCGGTTGCAAAAGGTCTCGCGTTCAGCGCAGATGCGCCGTTGGCGGCGGTGAACACCCTCGACGCCCTGGCCCACGAAGCGCGTTTCTGGCGTGGAAAAATCTGCGCCGTCATTAAAGCGCGCGCCGAGGAAGTCTATTGCGCGCTCTACGAAAACGACGGCAATACTGCCACGCGCGTTTCCGATTATCAAATCGCCGATCTCGAAACCCTCAATCGTTCACTGGCAGCGGGGTCGCTGGTGGTGGCCTCTCCAGCCGAGTTGCGTTCACGGTTCACCAACCAAAAACTGGTTTTTGGAGATGATACGCCGCTGTCCAGCGCCCTGACCGTCGCGCGATTGGGATATCAAAAACTGCTGCGTAACGAGCTCGCCGATTTAGAAAGCCTCGAGCCGTTTTATTTGAAGGATTTTCAGCCCAAGCGCAAAGTTTATAATTATGATTTTGCCGGTCGAAACTAAAATTCAAACCTCCCGACTTGCCGGAATTCAAATCCGCGAAATGCAAGTCGCGGATGCAGCGCGGGTGGCGGAGATCGAAAAAGAGGCCTCTTCGCTGCCGTGGTCCGCGGAGGCCATTGCCTCGGAGCTCGCCAGCAATCCGTTGGCGGAGACGTTGGTGGCTGAGTTTCGCGGCCAGGTGTGTGCGTACCTCATTGGCTGGCGCCTCGATGATGAAGCGCACATCGGCGCGTTTGCCGTGGCGCGCGAGTTTCGTCAACAAGGTCTCGGCAGTCTTTTGCTGGAGAGGTTTATTGCCGTTATGAAACTTGTTGGCGTTCGCAAAATACACCTCGAGGTGCGCCGCTCCAATTTAGCCGCGCAGCGCTTATATTTCAAACACGGGTTTGAACGGGTGGGATTACGGAAGAACTATTACTCCCGGGAGAAGGAGGACGCACTGTTGTTGAGTCTCTATTTAGAGGAGGAAACAAGAGATGGATTGGTTTAAACGAGCAAAAGAGGGTTTAAAGCCACAGAAACGCAAGGACATGCCCAATCTTTGGATCAAGTGCGAGGGCTGCCAGGAGATTATCTATAAAAAGGAGATGGAAAAGAATTTTCACGTTTGCACCAAATGCGGCTTTCATTTCCGCATCAACAGTCTGGATTACGTGAAAATTCTTTTAGACAACGAGAAATTCGAGGAGTTCAACGAACACATCGCGCCAGTGGATTTCCTGAGATTCAAAGCCAGCAAGCGCTATGCGGATCAAATTCGGGAATCCATCAAAAAGGCCGGCGTCAACGACGCGGTGCGTACCGGCTTCGGCGCCGTTCATGGTTATCCTGTGGTATTGTGCATCATGGATTTCAATTTCATCGGCGGCAGCATGGGCTCGGTGGTGGGCGAGAAAATCGCCCGCGCCGCCGACCAGGCGCTGCAGCACCGCATTCCGCTCATTATCATCTCCGCCTCCGGCGGCGCGCGCATGATGGAAGGCGCGCTCTCGTTGATGCAAATGGCCAAAACTTCTTCGCGCCTGGCGAAGTTGGCGGACGCCGGCATTCTCTATATTTCCATTATCACCGATCCCACCACCGGCGGCGTCACCGCCAGTTTTGCGATGTTGGGCGACGTCATTATTGCCGAACCCGGCGCGCTGATTGGATTTGCCGGGCCGCGCGTCATCAAACAGACCATCGGCCAGGATTTGCCAGACGGTTTCCAGCGCGCAGAATTCCAGCTCAAACACGGTTTCGTGGACGCCGTGGTGAGCCGTTTCGAGATGAAAGATAAAATCAAACAGATTTTGGATTTTGCCGTCGGGGAGTCCGGCAAGAGTTCCACCAACGGCCAGTTGGAGCCCACCAATGAAAAATCGTTTATGAAAAAAATTACCGTGGTGGATAATTTCGAGCGTGTGTCTTCGGAGAATTAAAGAGTTTGTAGTTGTGCCTTAGGCACAACCCCTAAAGAGGTTACTACAAACGCATTCGCTTTTAGTGATGCCTTTGGGCACCAAAACAATGAACTCCTAAAAGAGTTACTACAAACGTATCATGCGAATCCTATTGACCAACGATGACGGCATCAACGCGCCGGGTTTAGCGGCGCTGCACAAAGAATTAATTAAGATCGGCGAGGTTAGCGTCGTGGCGCCGGACAGCGAGAAGAGCGCCGTCGGCCATGCCATCACCCTTTCCGATCCGCTGCGGGTTTGGAATTTCGAAAAGAACGGCGAGTTTTTCGGCTATGCCATCAAGGGCACGCCCGCCGATTGCGTGAAGATCGCCTATTGGGCGCTGCTCGAAAAAAAGCCGGAGTTAGTGGTTTCCGGAATCAATCTCGGCTCCAATTCCGGCATGAACGTGATTTACTCCGGTACGGTTTCCGCCGCCACCGAGGGTACGATTTTGAACATCCCGTCGTTTGCGATTTCCCTCACCACTTTCACGAATCCCGATTTCACTTACGCCGCGAAATTTGCCGCCAAGCTCGCGAAGATCGTTTATGAAAAAGGTTTGCCGCAGGGCACGTTTCTGAACGTCAACGTGCCGCCGGCAAAGGAGGAAGAAATTCGCGGGGTGGCGATCACCCGCCAGGGCAAAGCCGCGTACATGGAACACTTCGACAAACGCATCGATCCGGCCAACCGCGTTTATTACTGGCTTACTGGCAAGAAAGTGAAAATTGAAGAAGACCTAAACGTCGATGATTTTGCCATTTTGAAAAACTATGTTTCCATTACCCCCATTCACTACGACCTGACGAATTATCGCTATTTGGATGAATTGAAATCGTGGGGAATCACGCCGTGAAAGTAGATAGTAACGTTTACTAAACCTTTCGCGGTTTAGTAAACGTGGTAATGCCTGATGAAAACCCATCCCGAAGATTTTATTCTCATTCTCGATTTCGGCTCACAATACACCCAGCTCATCGCCCGCCGCATCCGCGAGTTGGGCGTGTATTGCGAAATCAAGCCGTTCAATATTGCGATTGAGGAAATCCTGACTTATCGCCCGCAGGGAATTATTTTGTCCGGCGGCCCGAGTTCAGTTTATGATTCGGACGCCCCGCTGCCGGATCCGAAAATTCTTGAGTTGAACATCCCGCTGCTCGGTATCTGTTATGGCCTGCAACTTCTGGCTCATTTTTTAGGTGGCAAAGTTGAATCTGCGGCGCGGCGCGAGTACGGATTGGCGCAGCTCAAAATTGATCAGAACGAAGATTTGCTCAAGAACGTCAGCCAGCTAACGCAAGTGTGGATGAGCCACGGCGACGCGCTGCACGCGCTGCCGGCGGGATTTCAGGTGTTGGCGGAAACCGCCAATTCCAAATTCGCGGCGGTGGCGAATCGCGAGCGCAAACTTTACGGCGTGCAGTTTCATCCCGAAGTGGCGCACACCGTCGAAGGCAAAACCATCCTACGAAATTTTGCTTTTGAAATTTGCGGCTGCAAAGGCACGTGGACGCCGGAGTCGTTTGTTGCGGCAACGGTGGCGGAGATCAAAGAAAAAGTTGGGAAGGCGCACGCTATCTGCGCCCTCAGCGGCGGCGTCGATTCGGCGGTGGCGGCGGCGCTGGTGCAGCGCGCCATCGGCGGCCAACTCACCTGCGTCTTTGTGGACACCGGATTGTTGCGCAAAGGCGAAGCGCAGAGCGTAAAAGATACGTTCGATAATTATTTTCAAGGAAACTTGGTGGTGGTGGACGCCGCGCGATTGTTTTTGAAGCGGCTGTCCGGCGTAACCCATCCGGAGGAAAAGCGCAAAATCATCGGCAATACCTTCATCGAAGTTTTTGAAAAAGAGGCTGAGAAAATCAGCGGCGTCGAGTACCTTGTGCAGGGCACGCTTTATCCCGACGTGATCGAAAGCGTATCCACGCAAGGGCCGTCGGCGACCATCAAAACCCATCACAACGTGGGCGGGTTGCCGGAGCGCATGAACCTGAAACTCATCGAGCCGCTGCGGGAGTTGTTCAAAGACGAAGTGCGGCGCGTCGGCCAGCAGCTCGGCATCCCCGATAAGATTCTGAGGCGCCACCCGTTTCCGGGGCCGGGATTGGCGGTGCGCATTTTGGGCGAAGTCACCGAAGAACGCTTGAACCTGCTCCGCGAAGTCGATTGGATTTTCATCGAGGAGCTGCGGCGCCGCGGCTGGTACGATCAAGTGTGGCAGGCGTTTGCGGTGCTGCTGCCGGTGAAAACCGTGGGCGTGATGGGCGACCAGCGCACGTACGAGAACGTCGTCGGCCTGCGCGCGGTTACCAGCCTCGACGGCATGACCGCGGACTGGGCGCGGCTGCCGTACGATCTCTTGGGCGCGATTTCCAATCGCATCATCAACGAAGTGCGCGGCGTGAATCGCGTGGTGTATGATGTCAGCTCGAAGCCGCCGAGTACGATTGAGTGGGAGTAAAACTGGACGCAGATTACGCAGATTAACGCTGATTTTTAAATGGAGAACTCTTGAATTTGAGAAAATCGGCGTAATCAGCGTCCAAAAAGATTTGTCCAGAAATGACAAAAGACCAAATCCTCAAACCCTCGAATCCCTGAAACCCCAAGTTCGCCGAGAATATAAAGCCGAACTCAAAGGGATATTTGGCTGCTATTCTCGCGGAGAGCAAAAGAAAAATAGCGACCTCGATGTGCTGGTAGAATTTCTCGAAGGCGCGAGTCTTTTTGACCTCGTTGGTTTAGGAGATTTTCCCGCAACAATCACACGGGAATGACTGCTAAGGAAAGTACCAATTTCATTGCCTTATTTTTGCTTGATCTTTAGGGATAATCTTCATATTATTGGTCGTTTTATTTAGCCACGAATGGCTGGCGCTGCTCAATTAAACTGCAACAAACTTAAACTCATATCTACGGAGAGATTCACATGTGTGGAATAGTCGGTTACATTGGCGACAAGGATGCCACCCCAATTTTGCTGGAGGGACT
Organism: bacterium; assembly: GCA_037446635.1. GTDB lineage: Bacteria > Zhuqueibacterota > Zhuqueibacteria > Oceanimicrobiales > Oceanimicrobiaceae > DASWHH01. Next base: position 26,737 of record JBBIIG010000043.1, on the reverse strand, counting down.
CAAACGCCTCGAATACCGCGGCTACGACTCGGCCGGCATCGCCGTATTGACCAACGGCAAAATCACCATTGAAAAGGAGTCCGGGAAAATTTCGCAGTTGGAGAAACTGATCGAAGACGATCACATTTCCGGTAAATTGGGAATCGCCCACACCCGCTGGGCCACGCACGGGCATCCCACCAAACTCAACGCGCATCCGCACTCCGACTGCCACGGCCGGCTGGCGTTGATTCACAACGGCATCATCGAAAATTATTCCGCCATCAAAACCAAACTTGCGGCGGCTGGACATAAATTCACCACCGAAACCGACACCGAAGCCCTCGTGCATTTGATCGAAGAATACTACACCGACAAAGTTAGTTTGGAAGAGGCCGTACGCGCGGCGCTGAGTCAGGTGGAGGGCACCTACGGCATCGCGGTGATTTCCAGAACCGAACCCGATACGCTGGTGGCCGCCCGCAAAGGCAGTCCGCTGGTGGTGGGAATTGGTGAGAATGAATACGTGGTTGCTTCGGACGTCTCCGCAATCATTAGTCACACCAAAGATGTCACGTACCTCGAAGACAATGAAATCGCTATCATCAGCCGCGATAAAGTGGTTATCAAAACGGTTGACAATCTCGAGGTTAACAAAAAAATCGAAAAGATTTCCTTCGATTTGGCAAAGATCGAAAAAAGCGGCTACGATCATTTCATGCTCAAAGAAATCATGGAGCAGCCGCAAACCATCGAAGATTCCATGCGCGGCCGGCTGCTGCAGGAAGAAGGCATGGCGCGGCTCGGCGGCATTCGTCACGAACTAGATTCGCTGCTCTACGCGCCGCAAATTTTGATTTCCGCCTGCGGCACCAGTTGGCACGCGGCACTGATTGGCGAGTACATGTTCGAAGAATTTGCGCGCACGCCGGTGGAAGTGGAGTACGCCTCGGAATTCCGCTACCGCGATCCGGTAATCGAGCGCGGCTCGGTGATGTTCGTCATCAGCCAGTCTGGCGAAACTGCGGACACCCTGGCGGCGCTGCGCGAGGCCAAGCGCAAAGGCGCGAAAGTGTTGGGAATTTGCAACGTCGTCGGTTCCACCATTGCCCGCGAAAGCGACGCCGGCGTCTATTTGCACGCGGGCCCGGAAATTGGCGTCGCCTCCACCAAAGCCTTCACTTCGCAGGTGACGGTGTTGGCGCTGATCACCCTGCTTTTGGCGCGCATGCGCAGCATGGGCGCCTCCAAAGGCGTGGAGATCGTCAATGAAATGAAAGCCATTCCGAAGAAGGTGGCGCAGATTTTATCCAACCACGACGCCATCAAAGAAATTGCCCGCACTTATCACAAAAGCCAGAATTTTCTCTACCTCGGCCGCGGCTACAATTTCCCGGTGGCGTTAGAGGGCGCGCTGAAGTTGAAAGAAATTTCCTACATCCACGCTGAAGGCTATCCGGCCGCCGAAATGAAGCACGGCCCGATCGCTTTGATCGACGAGAACATGCCGGTGGTGTTCATCGCTACCAAAGATTCCACCTACGATAAAATCATCAGCAACATTCAGGAAGTGCGGGCGCGCAAAGGCAAGATCATCGCCATTGCCACTGAGGGCGACAAAGAGATCAAACACCTGGCCGATCACGTCATCTACGTGCCGCCCACCATGGAATTTCTGACGCCGATTTTAACCATTATTCCGTTGCAGTTGTTGGCTTATTACATCGCGGTGCTACGAGGCTGTGATGTCGATCAGCCGCGCAATTTGGCTAAAAGCGTGACCGTGGAGTGACCTTCCAATCATGCCTTGTAAAGTTTCAATCCGCGTTCTCTTGCTTATTGTTTTTGGCGGCGTGATTTTAGTCGGGCCGATTTCTGCTTTCACACAAGACTGGACGCGCGTCAAAGTCATTCCCGAGCGCGATAACGATTTTAAAAAAGCGTTGATTCTTTATAAAGCGGGAGAATACGCCTCCGCACTAAAGCTCTTTTACGATCTGGCCGCCAGCAGAGATTTGCATCAGCGCACCACCGCTGCGCTGCTGATGAGCGGCAAATGTTTGTACCAGCTCAATCGCTTCAACGACGCCCTTCCTTATTACGATAAACTCATCACGACCTTCCCCCAAAGCAGTTACGTGGACGACGCCTACTTCGCCCGCGCCCGCGCTTATTATCAACTGCAGCAGTTTTTCAACGCGGCGAAAGATTTTTTGTGGATTGCGGACTGGAGCCAGCAACCGGCATTAGCGGCACAAAGCGCCGCGCTGGCCGCTAAAATCATTCGCGCGAAATTGTCGCTTGCCGAAACCCGCGACCTGCTGGCGGCAGCCAACGGCGAACATTCCGCCGCCACGACCATCATCGAATTGGCGCGCAAAGAAATTGCCGACGGCGCTCCCGAAAAAGCCGAGGCGCTGCTGAAAGATTTTAAGCGCAAGCATGACTCCAAAAAATATCAGTCCGCCTTCGAGCAATTACAGAAGGATATTCAGTCGTCCCTCGCGCGCTCCGTTAAAGTGGGGGTGATTTTGCCGTTGACCGGTTTTTATGCCGAAGAGGGGCAGGCCATTTTGCGCGGAATTAAATTTGCCAGGCAGCGCAGCAACTCGGCCTCCATTCATTTGGTGGTGGGCGATTCGAGAAGCAGCATGATCAAAGCCATCCAAGAACTCAGGCGCTTGTTAGAAGTTGAAAAAGTAAACGCGGTAATCGGCGAGTTGGAGAGCGAGATCACCGCCGGCATCGGCGCCCTGGCCTCCCAAGCGGGGGCGCCGCTGCTGGCGCCAGCCGCCAGCGAAAATGACGTGGCCGCGGTGGGCGCAGCCGTTTTCCAACTCAACAGCAACCTCGAAAGAAAGGGCGAAGCGTTGGCCCAGTACGCGTTCGAAATTTTGGGCCTGCGCACTTTTGCCACCCTGGCGCCCGCCGATGAATACGGCCAGCAAATGACCAACAGCTTCACCTCCAAAATCGACCAGCTTGGCGGCCGCATCATCGCGCAGGGATGGTATTACGGCAACCCCGAGGATCTCAGCCGGCAATTCAAGGCCATCCGCGAGGCGGCGTTTGCTCTCGACTCCACCGACGTGTTGAGCCTGATCAAAACAGCAGATGAAAAGGGGCAAGACCTCGACGAGCGCGACATCCCGGTGCAATCCATCGACGGCATCTTTTTTCCAATTTATGCGGATCACATCAAATATGTGGCGCCGCAGTTCGCTTTGAACAACATCCGCGCGCAAATTTTGGGCGGCGAGTACTGGGATAATCTCGAGGCTCTGCAAGCGCCGCAAGTGCAGCGCTACGTGAACGGCGTGGTGTTTGTAAGCGACTATTTTCCGGACGAGCAAAACTCGAAGTTCCGCGATTTCCGCACCGAGTTTCGTTTGCAGATGAAACGCACGCCGGAACGCTGGGAAGCGTTCGGCTACGACGCCTTCAATCTGCTCAGTGAAATCGTCAAAAGCGGCGCAAAATCGAGCCAGCAGATCAGCGCGGCGTTGAACGAGCTGTCGGCCTATGAGGGCGTCAAAGGAAAAATTTCTTTCAAAGGGAACCATCGCGTCAATAAAGAAGTCAACTTCCTGCAATTTTTAAATGGCAGAATCGTTAAACAAGAAATTTCGAGGTGAGTTATGGCTAGCAATGGCATTTTAAAGAAAACCGTGCTGGCGGGCTTGGGGGTGTTTTCGTTGACCAAAGACAAAGCCCAGGAAATCGTGGCGGAGCTGGTGAAGCGCGGCGAGCTTTCCAAAGACGAAGGCTCGAAGTTCATCAAAGCGATGATGGAAAAAGTGGACGAGGAGGTGACCTTTCTTAAAAAGACGATTGACAAACAAGTCAGCCAGGCGATGTCAAAAATCCGGCCGTCGTATGACGAGGAATTCAAGAAGCTGCACCAGAAGATCGACAAGCTCTCGAAAGAGGTGGAAAAGCTCAGCAAGAAATCGGAATAACTTCACGCTAAACATCAGAAGGAGGTGAAGCAACGGGGAACATCAACTGTGGAGATCACTTTCAGGGAGGTGTTCTAACAATTTAAGAATTGCTGTTTGAATTTAACCCTTAGGAGGCTCTAAATGAGAAGGATTATGTTAGCGGTGTTGGTTATGTTGATTGTCAGTTTTGCGGTGAGTTCAGCGATGGCGCAGAACCTTGGCTTTAATGGCATCGGCGGCCGACTGAGCTACGTGAAAGTTGAAGACGTGGATGGCGGCATCGGGTTTGGCGCCCACGCTAATCTTGGCGAAATCATTCAAAACCTCGTGCTCTATCCCAGCTTCGAGTACTTCAAAAAAGGGGAGTCTGGCGTCGATGTAACTTTCACTTCAATTAACGCCGACGCGCGCTACTATTTCCCAAGCCAGGGAACCATCGATCCCTTTGTAGGCGGCGGCGTGGCAATCCATTTTACTAGTGTTGACCTGGGTCCACTCGGAGATGCAAGCGAAACCGACTTTGGCCTGAACCTGCTGGGCGGAATTGACATCCCGGTTTCGGACAACCTCGTGGCCACGGCCAAAGCCAAGTACATCATCAGCGACTCGAATGCCTTGAAGATCACCGGCGGTATCACTTTTCTGCTGGGCAAATAAAACGAAGTAAATTGTCTTGTAATTACAAAGGCTTTGGCCAATTTGGTCAAAGCCTTTTTTGTCGCCCCTCAAATAGGCTTTCTTGATTTTGAAATTTTCCGTGCACATGTATCGGCTCATGCTCATTCGAATAAAAAAAATAATCAGGCCAAAATACTCGAAAAGTTTTGGCATTTCACCCCCCTCCAATTGAATCTAAAACGCAAAGCATCCTCAATTATTGCGTCCAAAGCTGACGGCTGATAGCTGACGGCTGAGCTATCTCCCCAGCGCCTCCCGCAGCCCCGACGTCCGCCTGATCCTTCGCGACACCGCCAGCCGAAACACTTCTTCATTTCCCCAGATTTCCACACTCGTGGTTGCGCGGGTGATGCCGGTGTAAATCAGTTCGCGGGTGAGAATGGGCGAGTCCTGCTCCGGCAGCAGGAGCAGCACGTTGCTGAATTCCGAGCCCTGGCTTTTGTGAACGGTCATGGCGTAAGCGAGCTCGTGTTCGGGGAGACGGAACGGGCGGATTTTGCGGTAGTCGCCGTCGGGTTTGGGGAAAAAGGCGCGCAGCTCGCCGCCGGCGTCCGGATCGGGGAGAATGATGCCGACATCGCCGTTGAACAATTCGATGGTGTAATCGTTGCGGGTGATAAGCAGCGGCTGGCCGATGTACCACTCGTCATGTCGGCTGATATTGCGTTTCTGCCGGACGAATTGATCTACCAACGCATTGATTTCGCGGACGCCCTGCGGCCCGTGCCGCAGCGCACAGAGGATGCGGAACTGGTCGAATTGTGCGAAGACCTCCGCGGGCTGCTGACTCGCCGGATATTCGGAAATCCAGTTGACAATCGTTCGCTGCAATTCTTTCATGTTGAGGGCGCGCCATTGCAGGTCTTCGTATCCGCCATTTTTCAAAACCTCCACTGCTCTTTCCGACTCGCCCGCATTCACGGCCCGGCTCAATTCCAAAATGCCCTTGCCTTCAAAACGATAATTTTTCTTCAACTCAACGACACAGTCACCAATGGGCGATTGGGCAGCGGCTGGCGACTGTGTTTTGATTTCAAACCCAGTGGCCGATTTTATTCGACGCTTCATTTCATTTGAGAACACGCCGTCGGCCGCTTCACAGATGTCGGCCAGCGCCGAGCCGGCCTCCACCGAAGCAAGCTGCGAGTGATCGCCAAGCAGGATCAGTCGCGCGCCTTCCGGCAGCGCCTGCATGAGCTTGGCCATCAACGGCTGCGCCACCATCGAGGCCTCATCCACCACCACGACGTCCACGTCGAGCGGGTTGCTGGTGTCGTGACGGAAATAGGGCGAGTGGCGTTTGTAGCCCAACAGCCGGTGCAGCGTCGAAGCTTCTTCGGGAATCAACTGCTGGATCGCTGCGGGTAATTTTTTCTCCTGCTTCAATTTTTTGATGGATTCCTGCAGCCGCACTGCCGCCTTGCCGGTGGGTGCAGCGAGTTTGATCACCGGCGGGCTGCCCTCGGCTTGCTCGACGAGCATGGTGAGAATAATGCCGATGGTGCGGGTTTTGCCGGTGCCCGGTCCGCCGGAAATGACGCAGAAGCGTTTGCTGAGCGCCGCCACCGCGGCCACCTGCTGCCAATCAACTTCTGAGTTTGGTGGATCAAAATAACGGGTCAGCGCTGCCGAAATTTTTGATGCCTCCATCGGATCAAGGGCTCGCGCGCGCTCTAAAATTGCTTTGGCGAGACGCTGCTCGTACTGCCAGTAGCGATACAAATAAAGTCGGTTGCTGTTATCGAGAATCAACGGATGAACTTCGCCCGGGCGGCCAACGACTTTCGAGCGCCGCAGCGCTTCGATGATGATTTGCGGCGCCGGCAGCAGGGTGGTGATTTCTTCTCCGGGAAGCGGCTCGCCTGCCTGCCCGCCTGTCTGCACAGGCAGCCCAGAGGCCTCAGGCAGGCGGGTCTGCGTCCGCGAAGCGGATTCGCCGCTGCGTCCGGGAAGGCTATCCGAAAAAATCTCAAACGCGAAATCGGGTTCGCCGAGCCGGGAGAGATCGACGCAGATGTGTTTCTGCCGCGTCTGCTGACTCGCCAGCGCCGCGGCAAACCACAGCTCCGCCGAATCACTGCCGGCCTGAGCGAGCATCAAATCGGCGAAGCGGCGATCCAGCTCGGTGAAGGCTTCGCTGTGTTTGATGAGATTGTTGATTTCTTCGATGCTCATGTTTTTAATGTAGGTCGGACCTACATTAATCCGTTCAATCTTTCAATAAACGCCGGCGCGGGGCGATCGAAATAAATTCCACTGTTCGCGCTGGCGGACAGCCCCCGTAGAAAAATATAATAAACTCCGCCGAAGTGTTCTTCATAGCGATATCCCGGATAGCGCAGACGGAGAAACCGATCCAACGCAACCGTGTACAAATCGTATTGTAAAAAGTAGAGGCTGTCGGCCATCGCGGAGACCAGCGCGTCGGCATGATAGCTCGCGGGGGTATCGCCGAGGTAATTACTTTTCCAATCGACGATGTAAAAGCGGCCGTCGTGTTCAAACACCATGTCGATGAATCCTTTCATAAAACCGGTCAGCCGGGCAAAACTCACCTCCGCGAGTCGGCTGGTGAACGGGCCGCGGTAGCTCATTTCAAACTCACCGTAAATTTTTCGCAACTGGCTTGGGTTCAAACTTTCCACCGGAAAATAAAACTCCAGCTCATTCAACCGTTTAGATTTTGGAACCTGCGACAGCGTGAACCCTTTCGTCCCCCCCCTTGAGGGGGGGTCAGGGGGGATGTCCCCCAACGGAACACTCCGCACCGCCGCCAGCAAATCCTTCACCCCGGGCAGCCATTCCTTTTCAAATCCAAACCGCTGCATTTTTGACTCAATCAATTCCTGCAAAATCCGTTCGTCGGTTTCGGTGAAATCCATTTCTTCGAGAATGCTGTGAATGAACGTTCCCGTGCGCGTGCCGCGGGGAAAGTTGACGAAGCTGTTCTCCGCCGGCTCGACGATCTCCTCCTCCGCCTCCGGCGCTGGCTCATCGACTTCATCATAATCCGGCAGCTCTTCGCCGTGCGCCACGCCGGCAATCAGCGACGAGTAGCTGGCGATGCGAAAGCTGGCGTCGATTTTGGCGGAGAAGGAGCGGCAGGTTAAACTTTGAACATCCACCGCTTCCGGCTGCACCTGTTCCCCGGGCTCAGTGGGCAAATCAGCGACTGCAATGGCGCCCGCCGAACTTGCGGCCAACTCATCTAATGTGCGGCGGATTTTTTGATCGGTTATGCCAAAATAGTGCGCCTCGGTGGGCGGAACCGGATTGCAAGGCTGGTCAACTTTTGGCGTGTGCAGCAGATACGCCGGCGCCGAACGTTTTGCCAGGGTTCTACCAAACGAGTTGAATCGTCCCCAGGCAAAGTAACACAGATTGCGAGCGCGGGTCAGCGCGACGTACAACAGCCGCACGTCCTCGGCGAGCTGCTCCATCTGCATCTTGAGTTGATTTTCCTGCGCCTGCGGCGAGCCGAGATCGAGGGTCAATTTCCACGCCTGCTGGTCGTCGTGAAAAAGAATTTCGCGATCATCCTCGCTGTAAGTGTACCACGAAAACGTCGCGAACACCACTGGAAACTGCAAGCCTTTGCTGATGTGCATCGTCAGAATCTTCACCGCGTTTTCATCGCTTTCCAGCCGCAGTTGGTGTTCCTCGATGCGTTTGTTGCGCACCTTCTGGCGATTCTGAAACCATTTCAGCAAACTGGTCATGCTGAGATTGTTCTGGCTGATGGCCTGCGTGATCAGCTCGGCGAGGTGCATCAAGTTGGTGATGCGGCGCTCGCCGTCCTCGTACTCGATGACGTGCTGCGGGATGCGCTCGTCGCGCAGCATCTGCGCAAACATGCGGGTGAAGCCGGCGTCGCGCCAGAGGCGATGGTACTCGTTGAAGCGGTCGTAAATTTTTTCCCATTTGCCTTCATCGATGCTCAGCTCGAGAATCTCGCGCGCGTTCATGCCGATGAGGTCGGTGGCCAGCGCCGCCTTCAGCAGCCCGCCGTCTTTGGGGTTGGCGACGGCAGTGAGGATTCGCAGCAATTCGCTTGCTTCTTTCGATTCGAAGACGCTGGCGGCGGTGTTCATCACTGCGTAGATGCCGAGCCGAAACAGCGCCTGCTGCATCATCGCCCCCTCGAACTTGCTGCGAACCAAAACGGCGATGTCGCTTTCCCGCAATTTTTCTTTTCCTAATTGGGCGACGCCGTTTTTGCCGAGTTGAAGCAGGCGAGCAATTTCCGCGGCCGCGGCGCTGCAAATCCAATCGCGCGCTTTGCCGGCGCTGATGCGCTTACCCTCGTTGAGGCGCGACGAATCCAGCAGCCAGACTTGCAGCGGCGCACACGGCGCATCAGTGATCACCAGCTCGTCGCGCTCCGGATTCTCGCCGGACTGCGACGGCAGAAACGGGATGTCGTCATACACGAATGGCTGAAACGGCGTCATGTCGCGGCCAAACAGGATGTTGATGGCGGTGACGAGGCCGGGGGTCGAACGGTAATTAGTGCGCAGAGTGTAAACGCGGCTGGCGTCTTTTTTGGCTTTGATGTAAGAAAAAATGTCGGCGCCGCGGAAACGATAGATGGCCTGCTTGGGATCGCCAATGAGAAAAACGATCGTCGTGCTATTGAAAAAGATCTGCTTGAAAATCAGGTACTGCTCCATGTCGGTGTCCTGAAATTCGTCGATGAGCGCCGCGCGATATTTGGCACGCAGGGCCGCCGCGAGCTGACTTTGCGGCTGGCGCAGCGCATCGTTCAACCGAATGAGCAGGTCATCGAAAAAGTAAACGTTGCGTTCGTCTTTGCGGCTCTCCAACTCTGTGCGAACGAATTCCAGAAGATTGGATTTCAACGCCACCAACCGCTGCTCAAAATCTTTTTTGAGCTGAGCGTACGCCTGCTGAAGTTTTTGCGCGGAATCAAACAGTGCCGCGGGCTGCCATTTTTGCCGCGGCAGTTTTTCCAGTAAGCTGGTCAGCGCCGGCGGCCATTGCGGAAACGCCTCGCGGCTCTGGCCTGCCTGCACAGACAGGCAAAACGCATCGATGTCCGCGTGGAGCTGCTCCGGCGTTTGCCGCAGTTTAGATGCCACGGCGGCGATGGCTGCCTCGGCTGCTTTGTTGGAATGTTGCCACTCGCGGGTGAAGTCTGCGCGCGCCCGGCGGTAGTTTTCTTCGACTTCATTGGTTGGAGAAAGCGAGGCTTCCGGTAAAATTCGCAGGTTGCTGTAAAGCAGCTTGTTGAAGACGTACTCAAAAAGCGCTTCGAGTTCGAGATGCTCAACCGCGAACGCCACGAATTCCGGTGAGCAGGTGTAAAGATGCTGGCGCAGAAAATCGGCGACGATTTCATAGACGATGTCCGAGTGATCCTGAATCAGCTCGGTATCGAAAAGCCGCCCACCTTCAAAGGCGTAATCCTGCAGCGCTTTGCGGCAAAACCCGTGAATGGTATCGATGGCGACTTTATCGAATTCCGCGATCGCGGTTTCGATTTTGCGAAGCGCTGCCGCGGCGTTGGATTTAAATTTCAGCAAGTAGGCTGCGAGCTCGGAATCAACTAATTTTTCACTGAGCGCGTCGGCGTCCCCGGTTTCCGTTAAAAACACGAGCGCCTGCCGGAACTGGTCGAGCTTCTGGCGGATGCGCCGCCGCAGTTCCGCGGTAGCGGCGGTGGTATAAGTCACCACCAAAATTTGATCGACGGTGAGTTCGCTTTCTAACACCAGTCTCACGAACAGCGTGGAGATGGCGTAGGTCTTGCCGGTGCCGGCACTGGCCTCGATGAGATTGGTGCCGCTGAGTTCGGCTTCGTAGTGTTTGAATTCCTGCATGGTAGTCATGGCTTATTCCCCTTAAAAAAGGGGGTCAGGGGGTTGTGCTTTTTGAAATGCAAAATGCAAATCCCCCTTTGCTCAGGGGGACTTTTCACTCCAACTCCGCGCGGTGATCAAACAGCGGGCCCAGAATTTCCTCCGCGAGTTGGCAAAACGATTCGTTCAACGGATCGTCTTCGTGGCCGAAACAAATTTGCCAGTAGGGATCTTTTTTTTCGGGGAATCGATAGTCATCCCATTCATTTTTTTTTGCCGCTTGCAGCGCATCTTTTCTGAGCTGTTCGGCGCTTTTTTTCTTTTCGGGCTGCCGAAGCAAAGTAACGAACTTCCACGCCGAGCGGGGGAAAAATCGCAGCGCCTCGGTTAAGCCGCGCCAGTACAAATTCAAAAGCTGCTGCAGAATCTGCCGGCTGTCCGCCGGCGGCCGAAAGCGGCTTCCGTGCCACTCACCCTTTTGGGACGTATTCACCGCAAACAAAAAACTCTCTTTCGCAAAACCGGAGTCGATGACATTGTGCACGAGATGTTCGATCCAAACTCGCAGCGCACGTTTGGCGTCGGCGCTGGCGTATTCATAAAGCACGATGCCCTGTTCCGTCAACAGCTCGAGCCGGCCGGTGAGGTGGAAATCGCCAATCGGCACATCCACCGCCAGCGGTTGCGGCGTGACGCTTTTCACAAAGCGGCTGGTGCGTTGAACGAAGTCATCCACTTTTTCTTCTAAACTGATGTACTGATGATCGCCGAGGATGCCGTGCGGCAGCGCGCCCAGCCGCTCTTCAACTTCCTTAAATTGCCGGCGATCTAATTTTTCCAGCAGCGCGCGTTTGAGGCGCTGGGCGACGTCGTAGCGCTCGAGGTCCTCTAACTTGAACGGCTCGTCATCTTCGAGCAGGCCATCTTCATCGGAGACAAAAATGCCGAGCCGTTTGTTGAAGAGAAAGCGCACCGGGTGGCGGAAAAAGCGATAGAGGTCGGCGACGCTCACGGTGCGCAGCTCCTCTTCCGGTTCTGGCAGCGGCGCAGCGATGAACCGCTTACCGGCCGTGAGCTCTTTGAGTCGGCGGAGCCGATCCGCTCGGGCGGAAAAACTGCGCGCGATGGCGAGATTTTCTTGCGAGTAGGTGAACAGGCCTCTGCCGCTTTTTTCCAAAAAATATTTGCGGCTGAACCCCTGCAATGGGTGGCTGGTGACGAACCGCTGCCGGCATTCTGTTTCGGAAAGACCGAAACGGTGCGCAAGATAATCCAGCAGCTCGCTCACCACCACCGACGGCGGGATCTCGCTGTTGTCTTTGATGCTCTGGCCAATGTAGCTGAGGTAAAACGTCGTGCGCGCCGAGAGCAGGGCTTCGAGAAACAAATAGCGGTCGTCGGCGCGGCGAGAGCGATCGCCTTTGCGCGGCGAGCGCTGCATCAAATCGAATCCGAGTTGCGGACTGCTGCGGGGGTAGGCGTCGCTGTTCATACCCACGAGGCACACCACTTTGAATGGAATGCTGCGCATGGGCAGCATCGAGCAGAAGGTGATGCCGCCGCCGAGATAGCCGAAGCCGTAACCGCGTTCCCGGAATTGCGAGTTGATATAATAGCGAATCGCGCGGATGTCAATTTCTTCTTCGAACTGCGCGCGGGTTTGCAGCTCGCCCAAACTCACCACCACTCGGCGGATGAGATAGAGTGTGCGCTGGGCGTCGCTGCTAAGCGCCGCACACCTTTGAGGTGCGCCACGCTTTCCGCGGGCATCAAAAAACGTGTCCAGCACCCAGAGCAGGAATTGCTGCCAATCGCGCAGCGTGCGCGGGCGCTCCAGTTGGGCGACGAGATGAAAAAGATGGTTGGTGAATTCCAGCAGCCTGCCCAGCACGTCGGCTTGATCGCCTTCGATGTCGTCGTACGGCACGATGCCCTCGCCGTACAGCAAGCGCTGCTCCGCGGGCAGGGCGTATCCCAGCAGCAGACGTTCGAGGCCGGCGCGCCAGGTGTTTTGTTGAAAGCCGGGCAGTCCCAGTTTTTTGCGGTAATCGGCGTCGGCGCCCCAGCGGATGCGGGTTTTGCGCACCCAGTGCTGAATCAATTGCAGCTCGTCCTCGGAAAGGCCGTAGCGCTGGCTGACGATCGGCGTTCCCAAAATATTGAGGACTTCATTGGCGGCGAGCCGGCTCTTGCCGAGTCCTAACAGCGTCAGGAACAACGAGATGATTTCATCCTCGGCAGAGAAGCTGCGGTCGCTGATGCTGTACGGCAGGCGGCGCGGATCGTCCTCCGGCAGATCGAAAACGCTTTGAATGAACGGCGTATATTTTTCGATATCCGGCGCCATCACCACCACGTCTTTCGGCTGCAAATCGGGATGCGCTTCGAACAGCGCGAGCAGATGATCTTGCAACACTTCGACCTCCCGCCGCTCGCTGTGGCAGGAATGAATCTGCACGCTGAAGTCCCCCTTTGAAGGGGGATTGTCCGCCATAGCGGATCCGCTTCGCGGAAGGGGGATGTCTGCCGGCGCCTCGAGCTTCAAAATATCCCGCTGAATTGCTGCCAAAACGGCATCATCAGGTGGTTCAAAAAATTCCTCGACCACTTCGGCATCGAAATTTTCCAAAATCAGATCGAAGAAATCGCGGCCCTGTTCGCCCAGAGATGCCAGCAGGCGATTGCCTTCTTCGAAATACTTGGCTGCGAAATCCAGCGCGAGCTGCAAGTCGTCGCTGGGTTTGTTTTTAGCGCGCCGCTGGGCGCGCCCAAGTTCCCGGCGCGAACGAATTTCTCCCCAGTACTCGCGGCAGGGGTTCATCAGAAAAAGATTCACCTCGGCATGCGCCGATAGCGCATCCAGCACGCTGAGATGAAACGGCGGCAGCGTTGAAATGCCGAACACGGAAACCCGCTGCGTGAGATCGAACCGGCCCGGAGAAGAACGTTTCAGTGTTTCGATGATCTGCTTGCCAATTTGTGCGCGATGCGGTTGATCGGACTCTGCCGCCAGCTTTCGCCACAATTCCGCCTGCCAGCGCTCGTCGTCGGAGTTTCCGTCAACTCCATTTTCCCATTGCGCAATCATCTCCGGACGAAACACGAGATATTGATCGAACAAATCCGCGATGCGGGAGGAAAGCTGGATGCGTTTCAAATCACTGGCGCCGTTTTGCGGCTCAGCCCTGCCCGCCAGAGGCTTTAGGCTGACGGGTGAGCCGATCTGGCGGACGAGATAACGTTTGGGCGCGGCGAATTCCGGCTGCTCCAAACACTGCGGCAGAATGCGCATGATGCGCCAAGTGAGAATCTCTTTGGAGTAAGGATCGCAGTCGCCGTTGATCGCGGCCACGCCAATTCGCTCGCCAATCTCCGCCAGAAAATGGTTCGGAAATGGAAAGCGGACGTTGGCGCAGACGCCCAATTTTTCGGCAAGCTGCAGCGAGAGCCAGCGCTCCATGCCCTTGCTCTGCACGACGATGATCTCCGGCTGCAGCGGTGAGGAGAGCGGCTGGCTGAGAACCTCCGCCAATTTCTCCGCGAGAATTTCAAGACGGTTGCTGGTGATGAGGGTAAAGGGCATTTTTTTTCAGGTTAGAAAACGCGGTAGAAATATAGAACATTCACACTGCCGATGCAAATGAAAAGTGGCTAATAGTTTCTGTAGGCTGAGAAATAGGCCGCCCAAACCTCTCCAAAAGTATCAGTTGGCTTGACAGGGGTGTTCGGTTTGCGAACACGATCAAAATTTTCACTTGCTTACAGCAATTAATTTTTGTACATTTGCGCCGTTTAAATTTTGGCGCCAAAACAGTGCGTCTTCTCGAAAATAAAAAATCACTCTCTTGATAGACGAGCATGGTCCGCGGGCTGTGCTTTTTTTTTGGAGGATGGAGGAGTGAATTAGAATAAAATGATCGAGAACACTGTGCCTTGGCAAAAGTAATGATGATCTCAAAATTACCCTAAAGGAGGGAATCATTATGAGAACAAAAAAGTTGTTGCCGCTGGTTGTGCTGTGCTTGCTGGCGTTGGTGATGGGCTGCGCCAAAGCGCCGCAGCAGGAAATCGACGCCGCGAAAGCCGCCCTTGAAGCCGCGAAAGCCGCGGAAGCCGATCGCTACGCGGCGGAGCAATTCAACGCCGCGCAGGATTCCTTGGACGCGGCGATGGCTGAAATCGATCAGCAGAACGCCAAGTTCGCGCTCACCCGCAATTACGGCCGGGCCTCGCAATTGCTGAAAGCGGCCACCGACGCCGCCAACGCCGCGGCCGCCGCCGTTGCCGCGAACAAAGAAATGGTGAAGAATGAAGCCACGGGGCTGATCTCGCAAGCGCAGAGCGCGGTCGCCGACGCCAAAAAATTGCTGGCCAAAGCCCCGAAGGGTAAAGAAGGCAAAGCCGCGTTGGAGGCCATCTCCGCTGAGTTGTCGGCGGTTGAAACCTCGGTGTCGGAAGCCAGCGCTGCTTTGACCAGCGGCGATTTTGCCGCCGCCCGCGACAAAGCCAAAGCCGCGCTCGACAAAGCCAACTCGCTGAAAGACGAGCTGCAGCAGGCCATCAGCAAAAAGCAGATGCTGACCCGGTAGCGCGGTCATTCCCAAAAAACTGCCGAACCTCGATCTGCCGGCGTTCATTGGCAGATCGAGGTTTTTATGTTTTCCAACAGAGTGCTTTGCTTGAAATTTAATTGACGTCGGTTTTATGGTTGTCCATCCGTTTTTTTTAAAACTTGCAAATCTGCGGCGCTGGAATCGGTTATTTTTTGCGGCAATCTTTTTGTTTGTGGGCGCGACCGTCAGCAGGAGTCTCTATTTATCGGAACAAACTCCCTACGCGACCTTCGAGCAGGCGCGGCTGGCGCTTTCGCAAGCGCGTCAGGCCGAGGCGAGTCGGTATGTTCCGGGAATGCTCGTTTTAGCGGAAAAACAATGGCAGCACGCTCGCGCCGCCTGGCAGCAGGAAACCCACAAGTGGTTTTTTGCGCGCGATTATGATACCGCCCAACAGTTAGCAGAGATAAGCCGGGAAATATCGCAGCGCGCGGCGCAGGCGGCGGTGGTCGTCAAAGATTCGCTGCGCTGGCGGACGGCGGCGCAATTAGCGATGGTAAAACAGAAAATCGCCGACTTCCGCAGCCAGCTAATGGACCTGCCGATTACTCCGCGCGATCGCCAAAAATTTGTTGCGGGCGAGCTGATGATGATGGAGAGCGAATTGGCGTTTCACCGCCACGAATTTCTTTTGGCCGCGGAAAAAGTTCAGCGCGCCGCAGCGCTGGTGGGCGGCGCCAACGAAAAAGTCGCAGCGTTTTTGCAGTCGTATCTCGCCGAGCTTCCCAAGTGGCAGCAGATGGTGGCCGAAACCATCGCCTGGTCAAAAGAACACAACAGCCCGGTCATCATTGTTGACAAAATGGGCTATCGCTGTTTAATTTATGACGACGGCCAGCTCCAAGCCGAGTACCCCATCGAGCTGGGGCCAAACTGGCTGGGGCACAAACGCAAGAAAGGCGACGGCGCCACGCCGGAGGGCCAGTACCGCGTAACCAAAAAGAAAGATCGCAGGCAGTCGATTTATTACAAAGCGTTGGAGATCGATTACCCCAACGAGCTCGACCGCCAGCGCTTTCGCCAGGCGCAGGTTGCCGGCGAACTGCCCCAAAATGCGCACATCGGCGGGCTGATCGAAATTCACGGCGAGGGCGGCAAGGGCGGCAACTGGACCTCGGGGTGCGTGGCGCTCACCAATAAAAATATGGATGAAGTCTTCAAGCTCGCCAAAATTGGCACGCCGGTCACCATCGTAGGGGCGCTCGATGGCGGAGCGGTTTTGGAAAAAATGGCCGTGGCGAACGGCGGCGCCAAAAATCAAAAATAGCAAAAATGGAAGACCTTCAGGAAAATTCACACCGGTCATTTTTCTCCGACGACGCCGAGCCGCAAGCGAATGGCCTTTTGCCGGAAACCATCGCCGCTAAACCGACGCCGGCCAAATTCGTGCGCAAAGTGGCCATCGTCAGCATCGCGCTGGGATTGGCGCCGGCGGTTTTGACGCTGCTGGCGGCGCCGTTTTTGTGGGAAATGGTCTTTGCGGTCTGGCCCCATTCCAGCGCGCCGGCGCTCCCCTACGCCAATGCCCAAAAACTGCAGCGGGAAATTCGCGCGCTGGATCGATTCGTCGTGAATTTGCAAAATCGCTTTAAATGGCTCACTCCCCGCGAGCCCTATCTTATCGTCAACACTTCCGCCAACCAGTTTTTTTTGAAATCCGCAGATAAAATTTTACACCAGGGCATGTGCTCCACCGGCAGCTACGTTTTACTGAAGGCCTCCGACGACCGGCAGTGGGAGTTCGTTACCCCGCGCGGCAGGTTTAGAATTCTTGGCAAACGCGTGGCCCCCGTGTGGACGAAGCCCGACTGGGCATTTGTGGAAGAAGGCCTGCCCATTCCACCGCCCCATTCGCCGCAGCGCTACGAGGCCGGCGTGCTGGGCGAATACGCGCTGGAGTTGGGCGACGGCTATTTGATTCACGGCACGCTATACAAACGCATGTTGGGCATGCCGGTCACCCACGGCTGCGTGCGCCTCGGAGACGAGGAGTTGCGAATTGTTTACCGCAATCTACAACTGGGCTCAAAAGTTTTTATCTACTAAGCCCGTGCGCTGGCTGCGCGACCGCTCGAGCGCGGCGCCGCGGCGAATCAGCGGCTGGGTTGCGAACGTTGTCCGCCCGTTTTTTGAACAAGTGCGGCAGCAGCGCCAAACCCGCATGATTTTTCTAACCGCGATGATTTTGCCCGCCAGCGTCATGTTCGTTTTAACCGTTCTCCTGCCGGCTGGCCGCGCCCCTTTCGACGAAATCACTAATCCCAACACCGTTAACGCCGTTGCCCAAAACGGTGAAGCTCTTCCGCCCGAGCTGGTGGAAAAATACGCGGCGTTGAAAGTAGATGAAGCCTACTGGCAGGCGCGGCTGAAGTTAGCGAAATCCGATGCCATTCAATTAGCCATCGATTTGCGGGACAGCGTGGTGTCGCTGGACATCCGCGGGGTTCCGGTGCACCAGGCCAAAATTCACAAATTCAAAATCAGCCGCGCCGTCAAACGGCTGCGATCGGAAAGGCGGCTGCACTCGTGGCTGACGAACGGCTTCACTCTCCAAAAGGAGCTGGCGACTTTGCCAAAAGCTCCCATTCGCATCAAGGAGGCGCCGCGCGACACCATCGAAGCCAGCGAAACTTCTGGCGAAGAATTAGAAATTGAAACCCACGATGTGCATTTCACCTGGCATTTCGATCGCCAACTCACCGTGTTCGTGGAGCAAGTGCAAATGCCCTCATTTACCGGAATTTTCAGCAAGGGCTGGTACAATTTCCGCCGCAGCCTGGGCGGCGCCGGCGAGGCCATTTTAAGTTTAGTGCAGCTAAAAATTCCCCGCCACCGCCTGTGGATCGAATTGGAGCTTTCCCGCGACGACGCCAAGGCCATCTATCGCGCTCTGCCGAAACATGCCGGGCTGGCCTTGCGATTATAAAATCGCAAAATGAAAATGGCAGGCTGCTGCTGCGCAGGCAGGTAATGACAGGTACCTTTTGGACAGCCCGATGCGAACAATCCAGCACCGTTTGTAACGGTGTTTCAGGCATAGTTCCCCGAAATCCAAAACACGGTTACAAACATCGGGTAATTTTCAATTTTGCTTTTTGCATTTTTCACTTTTTATTTTGTCTATTGACATTTAGCTTTCTTCTATTAGATTTATCCTCACAAATCACCTTAGTATTTCTTCTCAGCACAATTTAATTAACTTAGGAGGGAGCGTATGAACACAGCAGGTCAAATTAAACCGGTCATGTTGTTCATGTCGTGCCTGATCTTTCTGTTGGCCATCATGGTCAGCCAGTCGCTGCTGGCGCAGGGCATCACCACCGCCGGCATGAACGGCCTGGTCACGGATGCCAAAGGCGAGCCGCTGCCGGGCGCCAACGTGGTGGCAGTTCACGAACCGAGCGGCACCCAGTACGGAACCGCAGTTCGCACCGGCGGCGTCTTCAACATCCCCAACATGAAAGTTGGCGGGCCCTATTCCGTCACCGTAACCTTCATCGGCTACAAAACTCAAAAGGAAGAAAACATCTTCCTCAATTTAGGCCAGAACCTGCGCTTGGATTTTCAACTGGCCGAAGAAGCCATCGAGATGGAAACCATCCAGGTGACCGCGGAGCAGGATGAAGTGTTCAACGCCAACCGCACCGGCGCGGCCACGTTCATCAACTCCGAGCAAGTGAAAGACCTGCCATCGATCAAGCGCAGCACCCGCGACCTCATCCGCCTCGATCCCCGCAACGATGGCAACTACAGTTTCAACGGCCGCAACTGGCTGTTCAACAACATCTCGCTGGATGGCTCTTACTTCAACAATCCCTTTGGATTGGACGACCCGGCGCCCGGCGGCCAAACCAACGCCGAGCCCGTGCCCTACGACGCCGTGGAGCAGGTGCAGGTTTCCATCGCGCCGTTTGACGTGCGGCAAAGCGGGTTCACCGGCGCCAGCGTCAACACCGTAACCAAAAGCGGCAGCAACCAATTTCAGGGCTCGGGTTATACTTTTCTTAGAAATGAAAGCCTGCAGGGCAACAAAGTCAGCGGGGAACGGGTGATCGCCAACCCCGATTTGTCGTTCAACCAATCGGGCTTCACGCTCAGCGGGCCGCTCATTCGCAACAAGCTCTTTTTCTTCGTCAATGGCGAGCTGGAGCGCACGGATGTTCCGGGCACCAACTTCGTGGCCGACCGCGTGGCCAACCGCACCGGGCCGCTGCCATTAGGCGTCTCGCGCGTCAACTTCGAGACCATGAATCAGATCCGCCAACGGATGATAGACGTTTATGGTTACGATCCCGGCGGCTTTGAGGGCTTCGTTCACGAAACCGACAACGACAAGCTGCTGCTGAAGTTAGATTGGAACATCAACGAGAGAAACAACCTCACCTTCCGCTATAATTTTCTCGACGCCCGCCGCGACTTGCCGCCGCACCCGTTTGTGCTTGCCGCCGGCGGCCGCGGCCCCAACGAGAACAGCTTGCCTTTCCAAAATTCAGGATACCAGATCAACAACGAGCTGCATTCCTTCGCCCTGGAGCTTAACAGCCGCGGCCGGCAATACGCCAACCGTTTCTTTTTCAGCTACAACCGCTTCCGCGATTTTCGCAACCCGTTCAGCGAGCCGTTCCCGACAATTCAAATTGAGGAAAATGGCGTAACCTATACCACGGTGGGCCACGAGCCGTTCTCGATTCACAACATCCTCGATCAGGATGTTTTCCAGTTCACCAATAATTTTAGCTGGTTTAGCGGCAAACACGTGCTCACCTTCGGCGCCAGCTACGAGCATTTCTCTTTCTTTAATTCGTTCAACATTTTCCGCTACGGAATTTTCTTCCTGCCGGACGAGCTCGATTTTCTCGGCGCCACCACCTTTGAATCCGTCGCTGAATTCATGGAACGCACCGACCCGAACAGTCCGGACTTTTATGA
Organism: bacterium; assembly: GCA_037446635.1. Lineage (GTDB taxonomy): Bacteria > Zhuqueibacterota > Zhuqueibacteria > Oceanimicrobiales > Oceanimicrobiaceae > DASWHH01. The sequence continues at coordinate 6,778 of JBBIIG010000043.1, read as the reverse complement.
TTTCAACGCGCTCGTCAGCGCCACGGCGGGCCGACCCTTCAAGGGCGAGAACATCGACGTCGGCCAGTTCTCCCTCTACGCCCAGGACGAGTTTTTGGTATCGAAAAACGTCAACCTCACCTACGGCCTGCGGGTGGATTTTCCGATGTATTTTACCGACCCGGTGGACAATCCCTTTTCGCGCAGCCTGACCCTGCTGGATGAAAACGACAATCCAGAAACCCTGGATCAGAGCGACCTGCCGGGGGCCACGCCGCTGTTTTCCCCGCGTATCGGCTTCAATTGGGACGTCACCGGCAACCGCTCCACCCAACTGCGCGGCGGCACCGGCATTTTCACCGGGCGCGTGCCGTTTGTGTGGATCGGCAACGTCATCTCCAATCCGGGAAACAACCCGAACCTATTTCCGGCTATACCGCTGGAGCAGGTTCCGGAATCCCACCGCACCAGCGATGACTCCATTCTGCAGCAATCCTTCGACCTCAACGTCATGGACCCGGATTTCAAATGGCCGCAAGTGTGGAACACCAACATCGCGGTGGATCACAAACTGCCGTGGGATATGTTGGGCACGCTCGAGCTGCTGTACGGCAAAGATATCAACGCCATTTTCATGCGCAACGCCGACCTGGTTCGCCCAGTTCGAACTTTACCCGATGGCCGGCCGTTTTTTGGTGGCGTTGGCAACAACGAGCTCAACTCGTTTTTCCCTGGCTCTGGGGAAGGCGTGTATGTCATCGACAACACCAGCGCCGGCTGGAACTTCAACTTAACCGCGCAACTGCGGAAGACGTTTGATTTTGGCCTGTCCACCTCCCTGTCCTACAGCTACACCGAGGCGCGCAATAAGCATAAAACCACTGAGATCGCTTCCGTTTTATTTCAGGAAAACCCGGTGCAGGGCGACCCCAACAGGCCGGAATTGAGTTTTGCCGAATTCGGCCAGCGCCACCGCATCGTGGGCGGCGGACATTATCGCCACCAGTGGTCCGAGAATCTCGCCACCAGTTTCGGTCTATTTTTCGAAGTGGCGGAGGGAAACGCCTTCCTCAACGGCGGCAACCGTTTTTCTGTGCTCTACGCCGGCGACGTGAACGGCGACGGCTTCTCCAACGATCTCATTTATATTCCGCGCAACGCCAACGACCCCAACGAGATCCTGTTTGCGGATATTCCCGGTGGAATGACCGCCGCCCAACAAGCCGCGGCCTTCGAGGCGTTCATCGAACAGGATGATTATCTGAGTTCGCATCGCGGGGAAATTGCCGAGCGTTTTGGCCTCATCAACCCCTGGTACAGCAACATCGATTTGCGCATTCTGCAGGATTTTGCTTTGAAATTTGGCAGCCAGAAGCACACCTTCCAATTGAGTTTCGATATTTTGAACGTCGGCAATTTGCTGAGCTCAGATTGGGGCGTGCGCAAAGTGGCGGACTCCCGAGCCACCCGCCCGCTTGAACTGGTTGAGTTCAATCAACAAGGCGCGCCAGTGTTTAATTTTGTGGGACCGGAAAAAACTTTTGTGGACGATCCCAGCCAGTTGTCGCGCTGGCGCATTCAGGTGGGGCTGCGGTATTTGTTCAATTGAAGTGAAGCGGCAGAGGGCAAACGGCAGATGTGAATCCTCTCGCTCCCACGCTGAGCGTGGGAGCGAGAGGGCGTGGGAGCGAGAGGTAGAGAGAGGTAGAGCTTTCTTCTCACATCTCACGTCTCACGAGGGTAGCCAATCTGGAGAACGATTTCCGTTTTACGACTTACGTCTGCCCTCTGCCGTTTGCCGTCTGCCTTCAATTCACCAGCGCCGGCCGGGCGCGAAACAAAACGTGAATGAAACGATCGTTGGGTCCGGGATTGTAGATTTGAATCAACTCCCAATTGCGATCGTAATTTTGAATTTGATTTTTAAGTCTCTCGATGCGTTCCTCCCCAAACTCCGGCTCCGGCATCCACTCAAATGACTCCACGCGATAGTTGAAATGGCGGAGCTCGCCGTTGGCAATCTTCACTTGCACCTCAGCGGTTTTCGCGGATTCAAATCTAGGCAGGGGCACGCAAATGTCGTTCATGGTTGGTCACTCCTCAGTTGGTTTGTACGGGGTTAGTGGTCGTTGTCAGTCGTCCGTTGCGCAGAGCATGCGGTAAAGTCCGTAGAGCAAAGAGCGAGAGAGCGGAGAGCGTAACGACCTCCCCCCGCATTACAAAATAATTGTGTTTGCACACTCATGTTCTTTTTATTATATTTCCAACACTACTTTTTAAATGAAAATGACTAAATGAAAAATTTAGCCGAAATACTCGAATCCGAGCTTGAAGACGCCGTTGAAGTAAAGAATAAAAAGTCTTTGCACAACTATATATCTATTCTTGTTCATAATATTTTGGAGCGCGAAGAGATCAATAGCCGCTTTTTGGAATTAGGCAGCCAATTGAAACTGTTAGCAGAGACCGTAAAAATCGGGTTTGAAAATATAAACAAGCGCTTCGAGGATGTAAACAAACGCTTTGAAGATATAAACAAGCGCTTTGAAGATATAAACAAGCGCTTTGAAGACATGAACAAGCGCTTTGAAGATATGAATAAACGTTTTGAAGATACGAACAAGAGAATTTCCATTATTATTTGGGTAATTTCTTTGTGGATGACGTTATTCACGGGTTTATCTGTTTTCCTGAAGTTGTATCAATAGCAGGTTTCGTCCTACTCATATCTCAAGCTGTCCACCGCATTCGCCAGCGGCGCCGTCCGGAGGGCCTGCGAGCTGACCGTGACGACAGCAATCGCCAGCGTCGCCGCACTTGCCAAAACAAACACCAGCCAGTTGATCTCCACGCGGTAAGCAAAATCCTGCAGCCAGAGATTCATTATAAAATACGCAACCGGCCGCAGAGATCGCTGAGAGCGCAGAGGCTAAATAAAAACAATTAACTCAGGCGTCCAGGAAAGCAAAACACCATCTTTTTTCTGCATTGCAGGCTGGCTCTGTAAATCTAACAGAAACAACTCCGCGGCCTCTGCGCGCTCTGCGGTTCATGAATTAATCAGGCTAAACAGCTTCTCCAAAAATCATGCCTGTCGGGTGTTTTGTAAAAATCTATGATTGCATGAAAGTTTGAGCGAAGCGAGGCTGTCCGCTGGCATGGCAGAACCTGTTCGTTTGCGAACAGAATTATGCTTGCATATTTGCGGGCGGTTGCGGATATTCGGGGAGTCAACAAAAGACCGCATAGGCAAAAGGCTCCCGCCATCCCCGAAGCGTCAGGACGGCTTACCCGTTTAACAACACCATTCGGGTTCTAACACAATGGAGAAGAAGAATTTCAAAATGATCTCTGATCATCCACAGCCAGTTAGCGGCGTTCTGCAATTGCTGCCCAAGGGCAGCGGTTTTTTGCGGAACCCGGAGCGCTCGTTCCAGCCCAGTTCAGAAGATGTTTGGGTTTCTCCAAAAATGATTAAAGATCACGGGCTGGTGGCCGGCGCAGTGGTCACCGGCGAGTCGCGGCAAGCCGATAAGGGGCGGCAACTGGTCTCGGTCGATTCGGTGTGCGGCCTGACGCCGGCAGAATTTCAAGGCCGCACGCGATTTGAGCGGCTGATCCCCATCGACCCTGCGGAGCGTTTTCGCTTGGGCGAGAGCGGCAACCTCTCGATGCGCGTCATCGAGTTGATCGCCCCGATTGGCAAAGGCACGCGGGGGATGATCGTCTCGCCGCCCAAAGCCGGCAAAACCCGCATGTTGGAAGAAATTGCCAACGCCATTCACGCCAGCGATCCCGCGGCGCGAATTATCATTTTACTGATCGACGAACGTCCGGAGGAGGTGACGCATTTCGTCCGCCAAACGAGCGCGGAAGTTCTGGCCAGCTCCAGCGATCAAAGTTTTGATTCCCACGTCAATTTAGCAGAATTGACGCTGGCGCACGTGCGCTGCGAGCTGGAGTGCGGCCGCGACGTGGTGGTGTTGGTGGACAGTATAACCCGCATGGGACGTGCTTTCAACAAGCGCGGCGCCAGCGGCAGCCGCACCCTCACTGGCGGCCTCGATTCGCGAGCGCTGGAAATCCCCCGAAAATTTTTTGGGCTGGCGCGCAACATCGAACACGGCGGCTCGGTAACCGTCATCGCCACGGCGCTCATCGAAACCGGCTCGCGCATGGACGAATTGATCTTCGAGGAATTCAAGGGCACGGGCAACAGCGAGATTGTGCTGGACCGCGCCCTCGCCGAAGCAAGAATTTTTCCCGCCATCAACATCCCAAAAAGCGGCACGCGCAAAGAGGAACTACTGTACAGTGAAGCCGAAATGAAATGGCTGGCGAGTCTGCGCCGGTTGTTAGCGGACGCCGAACCCAAAACCGCGATGCAGGCGCTGCTAAAGATCATCGAACGGGCACCGACGAACGAGGAGTTGTTTCGCAAGCCGCTGGGCGCGAAAATCGTATAATGCTCTCTGAATCCCGGTTCGTCTCTATCCTTTCTTCAACTTCTGCAAAAACTTCTGCCGGAACTTCGCCACCTTCGGAGCTACTACCACCTGGCAATACGGCTGCCCCGGATTGTTTTCAAAATATTCCTGGTGGTAATCTTCGGCGATGTAAAATCTTTGAAAGGGGACGATTTCGGTGACAATGGGCTTGTCCCAAATTTTCGCCGCGGTGATTTCGGCAATCGTTTTCTCCGCAATGGCCCTTTGCGCCGGTGAGTGATAAAAAATCACTGAGCGGTACTGGCTGCCAATGTCATTTCCCTGCCGGTTCAAGGTCGTGGGATCGTGGATCGCGAAGAACACTTCGAGAATTTCGGCAAAAGAAATCACCGCCGGATCAAAAGTAATCCGCACCACCTCGGCGTGGCCGGTGCTGCCGCTGCACACTTCGCGGTAAGTGGGATTGGTGGTCTTGCCGCCGGAGTAACCGGACTCCACACTCACCACCCCTTTGAGCTGATCATAAACCGCCTCCAAACACCAGAAACAGCCGCCGCCCAGTGTGGCGACTTCGAAATTTGAATTTCGAGATTTATCTGTCATTTTCGGTTCCTTTCATTTTCCGATAGCTTATCTTATTCGGCAAAATTGATTGGAATCGCTCTTCGCTCTCTCGCTCCTCGCTAAGCGCTCTGTTTCACTCGAAACATCACCCTTCCGAGATACCCCGCTTCATTGATTTCGGCAATATACATTCCCTGCTGGTGATGGGCGCGGGTTTTCAACATCCGCTCGGAAAGTCCGTTCAACAGATCGCTGGCTTTCCAATCTTTCTCGCTGTCACTCAGCGTGATTGCGTCGCCGCTATCGACTATTTTTTGCAGGATTTCTTTGAGGCTCATGGTGTTCTCCTTTGTGAGTTGTCATTTGTCATCTGTCAGTTGTCCGTGGTCGGTGGCAGAGCGCAGAGAGCAAACGCATGGCGTTTTGAATTTCGCAGAGCGATGAGTGTAAGGCCACGCTTTTTTCGCTCTGCGCTATGCGCTTTGCGCTCTGCTCATTCATACCGCAGCGCCTCCACCGGATTCGCCAGCGCCGCTTTGATGGCCTGATGGCTCACCGTAGCCAGACTGATCACCAGTCCGGCGACACAGGCAATTGCAAAGACATCCACTCCAATCGTCGTGCGATAAGCGAACTCCTGCAGCCAGCGATTCATCGCAAAATAGCCGAGCGGAACCGCGATGAAACTGGCCAGCGCCACCAGCTTCACAAAGTCCTTTGATAATAGTTTGACAACTCCAAAGACCGTCGAGCCCAGCACTTTGCGAATGCCGATCTCTTTGGTGCGCTGCTCGGCGCTGAATGCGGCGAGCGCATACAATCCCAGACACGCGATGAAAATTGCCAGGGCTGCAAACACGGTGAAAATTTTCTGCTGCTTCTGTTCGGCGCGATAGAGCCGGTCGAAACTTTCGTCAAGGAACCGATAAGCGAACGGATAGCCGGGCGCGGCGTTGGAGTAGGCGTTTTCAATCATTCCGAGCGTGCGCTGAAGATCGCCGATGCGGATCTTCGTGGCGATGACTCGATGGTCATCTACAACCGAAATCGCCATCGGCTCGATTTCATTTTTCAATGACGCGAAATGGAAATCCGCCACCACTCCCACCACATGTCGCCGCGTGGAGTCGAGCAGCGTGATGACCATCTGCTGGCCGAGCGCTTCTTTATTAGTCCATCCTAACTCTCTCACCGCGGTTTCGTTGAGCAGAACGGCCTTGGCATCGGTGCCATACTCCTTCGAGAAGTCCCGGCCCGCCACGATTTGCAGCCCGAATGTTTTGCAATAATCGTAATCGGTGAAAACGGTTCGCATGCGCCACGAGTCGCCGGGCCTGCTGAGGATCTCGAAGCCGAAGTGGTCGTGAAAGCCGCCCGGCTCGCCGGACATCGCCGACACGCTTACAACCTCCGCGTGGCGCAGCAGCTCCTCTTTGAAGCGGTCGCGATTCTGATATAACTCCCGGCTGTTGACATCCACCAGCACGATCTGCTCTTTGTCGAAGCCGAGCTTTTTGTTACGCACAAACTCCATCTGCCGCGCGATCACCAGCGTGGAGATGATCAAAACGATCGACACCGTGAATTGCGCCACCACCAGCGCTTGCCGCAAAAAAGAGTTGTGGCCGCCGGCTTTGAATTTTGATTTCAAGGCGCTGGCCGGTTGAAACGCGGACAGGAAAAATGCGGGATAGCCGCCGCCCAAAATTCCGACCGCTACGACGCCACCGAGCAAAATCGCCCAGCTCGCCAAACTGTGGGGAAACGACAGACGCAGCTCAAACCAT
>JBBIIG010000042.1:0-32568 GCA_037446635.1 bacterium | reverse complement strand
GCTAACGTTTGCTTCACTGGACGCAAGGGCTGCGGTTGACTGGGTGGCTTCGGTGCTGTCTCGAAGTGATGTTCTGATTCGCGGCTGAGGTGCTGCTCAACCCTTGCGCCAGTGAGCACCGCGTTGAAAAATGTCCCACCAGTTTTACGTCCCTGCTGGAAAATTATCTTCAATCGCCAAAAAGTGCTTGCTTTTTAAAAAATAATAGTTTATTTAGAACAAACTAACTCCCCTGTTTGGTCGCTACCGGGAAACAAAAACCGTCAAAACATTTCGACTGCTGTAATTGTTTGCAGTAAAGCTTTCTTTCAACACTTTAAAAGTGGGATTTCACTTCATGAAAAAGTCATCCCAGAGCTTTTTGTATCAGATTTTGTGTTTTTTGGGATGGACGGTTTTGCTTTCGCTATCCTCACCGGCGCAATCCCAGAACCTTTCGGTAAACATAACCGCGATTTCGGCCGCGGGCGACAGCACCCTGCGCGGCAAAACCGCGGCGTTTCCCTATCCGATACTTTCCTTTATTAGAGTATTTGACAACGGCCACGTGACTGGCCTCGCCAGCCAAACCGATTGGATCGGCCCGGATGATCTCGCCGATATCGGCGTCCCCGTGAAAGACATCTGGAATCCGATTCTGGAAAGATACGGTTCTGCGGCAGACACGAATCTCTACAATCAAAGACCGGCGCCGCAGTTCATCGAGATTTGTGAAACCTGTGAGCCCATCGTCCCGGTGACCACCATGCTGGCGATGGATGTCAGCGGCAGCATCGACAACATCCCCGGCGCCCTCGATTCCGCCAAAGCCGGCGTGAGACGATTTATCTCCGAGATGCGGCCCACGGATCGCGCCGGCGTCATGCAATTTTATTGCAGAATCACCAGCACACCCATCACCAACGATAAAACGCTTTTGAACAATTTCATCGACGCGACGCAGACCGGCCCGTGGACGCCGCTTTATGAATCTCTATTGCGCGCCATCGAACAACTCAAAAACGAAAACGAGCCTCGCAGCATCATCGTTTACACCGACGGCGAGGATACCTCCAATAATCCCGGCCACGGCCAGGGAACGGGTTGTGATGTTCTGCTGCGGAACCTGACTTCGGATGCCGTCATCACCGCGGCGCGGGAATCGAACATCTCGATTCACACCATCGCGCTGGGCGCCGCCGCCGACACCCTCACCCTTAAAAGAATTGCCGCAACCACCGGCGGCGAATACTTTAGCACGCCAGATGGCGCAAACTTCAGCACAATTTATGAACGGCTTGCAAGCGGCATTAAAAATTTTTACGTCATGGCGCACTCGTCCTTGGAGCCGTGCGCCATCGAGCCGCTGCGCGAAGTTGCCATCACCGCAAACGTGGCCGGTCAAACCGCCGCGAACACGCGCGGCTATTCTGTTGCCATTCCTCCAAAAGAATACGATCTGACCGTATCGGTGAACGCGGATAAAAATAACATCCGCGCCGGCGATGAGCTGCACTACACGATCACCCTCGAAAATCTCGGACCGGATCCGGCGTTCAATTTAACCGTGCACGACTCCGTCTCCGAATTTCTGACGCCCGTTGATTTCAGTCCACCCATGGATAGTGATCGCAGCACGTCAGATTTCTTGGTCTGGCGGCTGGATTCATTAGCCGCGGGAAATGCCGCAACCATCAGCTTTCGCGCCAGAGTCAGCGCGACGTTGCCGGACACACTGGCTGAAATTTTCAACACGGCGCGGGTGTTCGGGCCTTGCGATAACAATCTGAATAATGATCAAGTAGAAACTTCGGTGGAAGTTGAGCGCCAAGTTTTGCAATGCGACCTTTCGCTAACGAAACGCGCCAACCCCGAAACCGTTCGCCCCGGCGAGGAAATTACTTACTCTCTCACTCTTTCTAACAACGGGCCAGACCCGGCGCAGGGGATCGTTCTAACCGATACCCTGCCAGCGTTCGTCACCGCCATCGATTGGCCGGGAGACATTTCGGGCAACGTTTTGTCGCTGACGATCCCAACGCTGGCGCAGGACACCACCATTCTTTTTACTGCCAGGGTCGCGGACGCCCTGCCGAATTCGATGACTGAATTGATAAACCGAAGCTGCGCCGCCGCGGCCTGCGACGCCAACCCGGCCAACAATTGCGCGCAGGCTGTGGTGAACGTTCTCCATCCGGAAGCCGAATGCGACCTTTCGCTAACGAAACGCGCCAACCCCGAAACCGTTCGCCCCGGCGAGGAAATTACTTACTCTCTCACTCTTTCTAACAACGGGCCAGACCCGGCGCAGGGGATCGTTCTAACCGATACCCTGCCAGCGTTCGTCACCGCCATCGATTGGCCGGGAGACATTTCGGGCAACGTTTTGTCGCTGACGATCCCAACGCTGGCGCAGGACACCACCATTCTTTTTACTGCCAGGGTCGCGGACGCCCTGCCGAATTCGATGACTGAATTGATAAATCGAAGCTGCGCCGCCGCAGACTGCGACGCCAACCCGGCCAACAATTGCGCCCAAGAGATCGTGAGCGTGTCGCACCCACAAATCGAATACGATCTTTCGCTGACCAAAACCGCCAGCGTCGAAACCGTGCAACCTGGCGAGCAATTCAGCTACTCCCTCGCCCTTTCCAATCTCGGGCCGGATGTCGCCGAGGGAATGGTTCTAACCGACACCCTCCCGAATTTCATCACGGCAATAAATTGGCCGGGGCAAACAGCAGGAAATATTTTATCGCTGACTATTCCTGGTCTGGCGCAGGACACCACGATCGCGTTTATCGCAACAGTTGCGGCGTCTCTGCCGGACACGGCTGCGATTCTCATTAACCGCAGCGGAATTACCGCGCCGTTCGATACCAATCCGGCCAACAACTTTGCGCGGGCAGTAGTGAGGCTGCCGGCGCCGGATTGTCTGGTTTTGGATTACAACGTGTTCCAGCCGCAAAACTGCCCGCTCACCATCGAATTCGGTTTGCGGCAAAGCGGCCACGTGCGGGTGGATTTGCACGACATCACCGGCTATCGCGTCGCCAATTTGCTCGATCGCAATTTCAGCGCTGGCCGTCATCCGGTTTCCTGGGATGGCCGGGCCGCCGGCCAGGAAATCGGCAGCGGGGTGTATATCATCGTCTTTCGTTCCGACGCCCCGCCGTTTTTTTGTAAAGAGAAAGTGATCGTGGTGCGATGAGATCGCATTCAAAAAAAATTATCCTGCTGACCGCGCTGGCCGCGCTGTTGACGAATCAAGCGGAGGCGCAAATCCGCGCCGGCGCCGCTTATTTAAAAATCATGCCGGGCACGCGGCAGCAAACCCTGGCCGCCAGCACCACCGGCGCGCTGGATGAAATGTACTCGCTGTACGCCAACCCGGCCGCGGCGGGATTTTTGCGGGAGTGGCAGTGGTCGGCCAGCTACAGCGATTGGATTGCGGATATTTACAGCCTCTCGCTGAACTACGGCCGGCAGCTTCGCTGGCGCACGCCGTTCGCCAATAAAATCAACGTGGCGTTCGGCATCAATTATCAGGGCGTGGATGCATTCGACGCCACCCGCGGCGCGCAGCCGTCGGCCTCCGCCAACGACTTGCTGCTCACCACCAGCCTCGCCCTTCCCCTTCGCGCGTTCTCCGAACACCTGGCGCTGGGCGCGAATTTCAAATACCTGCGCAGCGAGTTAGCGCAATTTCACGCCAGCAGCGCGGTGTTCGACGTCGGCATTTTGTATCGCACGCCGCGGCTGCGGCTGCCGTTTCTTTTCGATTACGGCATCCTCTCCGCCGGCGCCGCCGCCACGCAATTCGGCCGCGCCCTGCAGTTTGCGGCGACCGAAACTCCGCTGCCGAAAACACTGCGCGCCGGGCTGGCGCTCAATTTGGGCAGCCACGACGGCGTGCAAATGCAGCTTTCGGCGGACTACCACGATGTCCGCCACGAAGTCGGCCAATACAGTTTCGGCGCCGAAATCACCAACCTGCTCACGCTGGTTTTGCCCGAGCCCCTCGATGGCAGCCTCGGCCGCATTCTGGCGCTGCGGGGAGGATACACGATAAACGATCGCGCCAGTACCGAGTTAGTCAATAAGTGGGCGTTCGGACTGAGCGTCCGCCTCGATGATTACATGAATTTCAGCCGCGCTTCCGAACGGCGGGTTTTTCCATCTCAAAACCGCGCGTTTCGTTTTGATTATGGAACCATCGACAGCGAGTTTTACGACACCGTTCAGCTCACCAGCGTCACTTCCCAGCCGCTAGGGCCGCAGCATTTTGAATTCGTCCGTTCGGATTTTCATTCGTTCGAAATGGCGAAGCCCCCGGCGCAATCGCACACCATGAGAGACTCGGTGAATTTGCGCTGGCAGGCAACCAGCGATCCCGATCTTTTCGACGACGTCAACTACCTGCTGCTCGTTGCCAAAGATGAACGCGCGCTGCTCGATCCAATTCTCGAACAGGCCGAAAAAAATCAAATTGACCCGGCGCTGCTGCGGGACTTTAATCGTTTCGATGATCGCAATCACTTAACACAAGTGCGAGCACTTCATCTCGCCGCCAGCAACAACGGCAACGTTTCTAGGGACACGACTTTCTACGTGGCGCCGAAAAGCTCTGTCATCAGTTATTCGCGTCCCTCCTATTCTCCCGGAGATTATTATTGGACGGTGCTGGCCTACGATCGCAATCACCATTTTCGAGCGGCCGAATCCGCGGGCAGCCGCGTCGCGCGGTTTCATGTCAAAGGCGATCCGGATTTGACGATTCAAATCACCAATATCAGAACCAAAGGCGAGCAAAATTTCGCGGACCTCCTGCTCATCAACAGTCCCAAAGAAGCGGTGGACGACAGCTTTTCGGTAACCGTGAAAAGCTTCAACGCTGAGGAATTTGCGGCGCTGGATTTCATCGCCGCCGGCCGCCGCGAAATCGCCGGGCCGCCCATCGTGGAAAGCGACAGCCTTTCGGCGATTGCGATCCAATCCGCGATCGTGGCCGACACCACGTTTTGGTTTGCGGCGATGGGAAAAGACGAGTCGCTGGTTCTGGAAAACATCCCGCTGCATCCCGCCCGCCCGTTTCTGCTGGCGGTGGTCGATTTGGAAAAGCAGATCGACGAAATCGATGAATTCAACAACGCCGCTATCAAAACCTTCACCTACTACGATCTGGCGGTCGCCAAAACCGCCGCGGTTCCGCCGCTGCGGTTGGAGGTGCAATTTGAAATCAACGACAGCAGTTTAGTGGCATTGAATCAGCGCCGCGATTTTGATAACCAGCTCGCTTTGTTAGGCCGGGCGCTCGAGGAGTTGGCTTCCAGCGAAGTGTTTTTAAAAATCGAAGGCCACTCCGACGAGCAGGGATTTGTCAACAAAAAAACCGGCCGGCCCCATTCACGCCCTGAAAACGAAGCCCTGAATCTGAAACTCTCCGAAGGCCGGGCCCGCAGCGCGCGCAACTTTCTTGCCGAAAACTATCACATCGGCGGCGACCGGCTGTGTGCGGTGGGCTACGGCCAAAGCCACCCCCTGAAGAAACATGCCCGGACCAAAGCTGAACACGCGATGAATCGGCGGATTGAAGCCACGCTCATAAAAAAGCCCATCCCCTGCAATCGCGACTCCATTGATAAAGATTTGATTCTCCCAACTCTTTTTCAGGGCGACAGCTTCACCTATGAAATCACGGTGCGAAACAAGGGCCCGCATGAGGCACAAAATGTCATCGTCACCGATATGCTGTCTGAATATGTTAGCATCGTGAACATCGATGCGAATCCTAAAGTGATGGCGGACACCAAAGGCAACAACTTCGAGCCGGTATTTTGGATCATTCCCCAGTTAGCCGCTGGCGAGGTTGTCAACATTCGCTACACCGTCCGAGTCGATTCGATTCCGGCCAACCAGGCCGTGCACCCAATCACCAGCGACAGTTACGTGGCGGCTGATTACGATTTTAACCTGGCGGATAACAGCTACCGCAGCCAAACCGTTTACGCCATCGGCGGAAAAGCGCCTTCGACGGATATCGCCGCGGCGGAAGATTGCCGCCGCAAACACACGGTCATGAACGGCGAGAATTTGTGGAACATCGCGAAGCAATATTACGGGGATCCGCTCACGTGGCCGGGATTGTATAACGTCGCCGCCAATCGTGAGCGCATCGGCGCCAACCCGGATTATCTCCGCGTGGGGATGGAATTGTGCCTGCCGGATCAGCCGCCGGCCGCGGCATCCACCCATTCTGTAAATGGCGGGGTTCAAAGGCCGCAAGCGACAACGCCGCCAGCCGACGCTCCGCCGAAAAAGCAGCCGCCGAGGGGGCCGCCGCGACCGTGGGAGCGCGAGTAGTTTACATTTATAATCCTTTTAAAAAAACAGGAGGGTTGAAAAAATGCCTGAAGAATCGGGCGGTTCCATTGAAACTAAAAAGTGGTACCAGAATACCAAGGCGATGATCTCGCTCATCAGCGTGCTGCTGGCGACGCTGCTGTTTCCGCTGCTCAATTTTCTTGGCGTCAAACCCACGGATTTGTTCAAGTCGAAATCCGAGGCGCCGGCGCACGTGGTGGAAATCGTTTTGGACGCCTCTAATGGCATGAACGAACCGTTTGAAAACAACACCAAATTCGAGGCGGCCAAACAAGCCGTCAAGGCGCGTCTGGATTTAGTGACCACCGAGAAAGATCACCTGGCGCTGCTGACCTTCGGCGGCGTGTGCGGCGAAAAAAATTATGAGCTCAAGGTGCCCTTCGGTGAAAAGCACGAAGAAAAAGTGCGGGCGGCGTTGGACAAAATTCAGCTCCAAGGCGAGACCGCGCTGCTCAGCGCCATCGCCGAAGCCATTGCCCATCTGAAACAGGATCGCTTCAAAAGCGCCGGCAAAACCCTGATTGTCATCACCGGCAACAGCGACGTCTGCTACCCGGACGTTGATATCGAAAAATTCATCCTCGAAAAAATCAGCGGCGTCGATTCCATTCAATTGGATTTTCAGGACGTCCGGATGGTGGGACTGGGGCTGTCCTCCGAGCAGGCCAAAGAACAGCTTAACCAGCTGGCGGCGGCGACTGGCGGCGTGGCGCTGTTTCCAAATCGGCAGTCTGAGCTCACTCAGGCGGTGGGAACGAGAGAGCAGTCCAGCGCCCTTCTTGAAACCCAAAAAACGTTTGATGCGGCCAAGAGGTTGTATGACCGCGGCGACTATGAGACCGCACGGCCGTTATTCGAAAAATCGGCGCAAAACAATTTTGCGGAGGCCATGACTTATCTGGGCAACATCTATTATTACGGACTCAGCAGCAAGTGTGAAGATTGGGCCGCGGCGGAGAGTTGGTATCGCAAGGGCGCGGAGGGCGGAGACAGCCATGCCATGGTCAATCTCGGTTTGATGTATTCTTATGGACACCACGTCGAGAAAGATTACAAACAAGCCCTGTCTCTATTCGATAAGGCAGCGAAAAGAGGAAATGCGGAAGCGATGACGCTGCTGGGGCTGGCTTATGAAAAAGGCGAGGGCGTGCCGCCAAACCGTCAAACGGCTATCGATTGGTATCGTCAGGCCGCTGCCCGCGGCGACAAGAACGCCCAAAAATATTTGGCGAAACTGGCCAACTGATTTCCTGGCGCGGCGAGGGCGTAATAACTAACAAAAAAAATCACCAATATCGTCCGTCTCAATCAAAGCAGAATAACGGGGTACTGGAGTTAGTTCTGTTTCTGCCCAAGTCAATACTCCATTACTCCAATTCCGTTGGAAAGCTTGGGGCTGTCCAAAAAGGGAGGAAGCAGCCCCAGGTGAATTCGCTTTTATGTTTTTTGCAACTTCCTCTCCACATCCGCCAACGACGCTTCCACCGCCAGCGGCGTTTGCGAAACCGCCTTCATCACCCCTTCGATATCTTTGAGGCCGTGGCCAGTCACCAACACCGCCACTCGATCCTTCTCTCCACATACGCCCATTTCCACTAACTTCTTCAATCCCGCTAATCCGGTCGCGCCGGCCGGTTCGGCAAGCACGCCAACTTTTCGCGCCAGAATCGAAATGGCAAACAGAATTTCTTCGTCGCTCACGGCTACAAATTGTCCGCCGGACTCCCGCACCGCGCGCAGCGCCTTCACCTGATCGCGGGGCACGCCCACGGAAATGCTATCGGCGACAGTTTGCGCGGTCATCGGCTTGGCTTGCTTATCGCCCGCCAGCCACGCCTTCACCAGCGGCGAGGCGCCCTCGGCCTGCACACCAATCATCTTCGGCAAGCACTCGATTAAACCGATTTCAAAAAATTCCTTGAAACCTTTCCAAACTCCCTGAAAAATACAGCCGTCGCCCACCGGCACAAAGACGTAATCCGGAACTTGCCAATTGAGCTGCTCGCAGATTTCCAGTGCGCCGGTTTTTTTCCCTTCTCCCAAATAGGGGTTGATGGCGGTGCTGCGGTTGTACCAACCCCATTTTTCCGCGGCCTGGCAGCACAAATCGAAGGCGTCGTCGTAGCTGCCGTCCACTTGCAGCACGGTGGCGTCGTACAAAAGCAGTTGCGCGATTTTTGCGCGCGGCGCATTCTGGGGGACAAAAATTATCGTCTTGAGATTGGCCACCCGGGTAAACGCCGACCACGACGAGGCGGCGTTGCCGGTGGAAGCCGCGGTCACGGTTTTGACGCCCTTTTCCAGCGCCTTCACCACAGCCACGGAACTGGCACGATCTTTATACGACGCGGTGGGATTCCGGGTATCATCTTTGATCCAAAGACGATTCACGCCCCACGATTCCGCCAGCTTTTCAGCGTGGTAGAGGGGCGTCCAACCCACGGCCAGCGGTTGAATGAATTTTGGATTCGAAATCGGCAGCAACTGCAAATAACGCCAGTGGCTGACCTCGCGATTTTGTTTCAGCGACGCGCGGGTGAGTTTTTTGGCAATGGCTTTGTGGTCATAAATGATTTCCAGCGTGCCGAGCAGCGGACCGCAGCGAGGGCAGGTGTAGTCGATTTCAGGGGGGTGAAATTCTTGACCGCAGGAGACGCATTTGAGTCCGAGAATATGGTTCATTTATAATTGATTCCACTCTTTTAGCGAAATGGTTCGGAACCAAAATCGCGGCTGAAACTTCTTATCGTTCAAGATCCTCACCATCTCGCCGCTCTGCCCGATGACAAATAGGCCCTGCTGGTAACCATAGCGGCCTTCTTGAATATCAATGCCAGCAACCGCGCCCACAATCTTCCGATCCTTCTACTCCGGATAAAACGATTTAAACTCAGCCAGGCATTGGAGGTGATCATCTACCTCAATTGCCCGTTCTCTGAAAAGTTTGATAATTGCCGGTACCAGTAGCCCATCCACAAACGGCGCCAACTTGCCAACAACGGCCTCAACTTGCTTGATCATTTCTGCAATTTCACTATTAAATTGAAAAAGAAACTAATTCCAAATTGCGATTTCCGTTATTCGATTTCCGGTTTTAGAATTACGCTCTGCGCTTCCCGTCCCCCCATCAGCAGCTTATACCGCCCGCACGCCATCAAAAATATGAATTCATCTACCATTGATTCCATTCTTTTAGCGAAATGGTTCGGCCCAAGATTTCCTCAACTTCTTGAATCATCATTCTTAATTGGGGTACTGAGTATTCGCTGTTGGAAGGAATCGCTAAGCGATGTTGTTGATAAACCATAAATTGATGTCGAGTCCCGGAATAGGGTCCGCTAAATCCGAGGCTGCGTAAACGCTTGATAAAATCGCGGCGTTTACACGGTGCCCATCGGCGCAAGTTTTGGTTCCTGGTTTAGATCAATTCCAGCAATTACAGGCAGGGTATGACCAAGCTTTAGCCCGACTAAAATCCAATCTTCCAGAGTCGAACGCAACTCGCTTTCACACTCCCGCAAGGTAGTTCCAAATGCGACCACCCCTTTGCACGAAGGAATTCGACCCGAAAACGTGGCATCCTCAAGCTTATCGTAAACAGCCAGACCCATAGCTGCTTCGACATAATCGCTCAAAATATATCGCTTAATCATTTTTCTTCTTTCCGTTTTACGAATTAACGTTTTCCGCTTTCAGAGTTCCACTCTACCAAAATCGCGGCTGAAACTTCTTATCGTTCAAGATCCTCACCATCTCACCGGTCTGCCCAATGACAAACAAGCCTTGCTGATATGCGTAGCGGTCCACGCCTTCTTGAATATCAATGCCAGCAACCGCGCCAACAATCTTTCGATCTTTGTACTCTGGAAAAAATGACTTAAAATCTTCCAGTCGTTGCAAATGCTCCTTGACGTCTTGTACCCCCAAGGTGCTCTTGGCTTCGATGAGCACGGCATATTCTGCACCAACGGCCAGCACGTCGATCTCATGGTATTTGACGCCTTTGCGTGCCCTGGCGCGTTGCCGGATGCGGTCAACCTCAATTGCCCGTTCTCTGAAAAGTTTGATAATTGCCGGTACCAGTAGCCCATCCACAAACGGCGCCAACTTGCCAACAACGGCCTCAACTTGCTTAATCATTTCTGCAATTTTCAAGTCCAATGCTTCGGAGTCCGTAAGAGTAGATGTTTTTGCCCTATGCTTCTCGCTCTTCATAAGTCACTGTTCACTTTTCGCTCTTCGCTCCTCGCTCTACGCTTCACGCTCATCGGCAGACTGTACCTGCGCACCCCATCAAACTGATACAACGCGTTCGCTACCGCACCAGCCGTCGGCACCAACCCGATTTCGCCCACGCCCTTCGCACCGTACGGTCCAAACGGATCGGGCACCTCCACGCCGATGACTTCCAGCTCCGGCATTTCTTTGGCCCGCAGGATGCCGCACTTGCGCAGCCGCGTGCTTTTGGGATAGCCGCCTTCTTGCGGAAAATCCTCCGTCAGCGCGTAGCCCAATCCCATGTGAATGGAACCTTCGATCTGGCCTTCAAACAAGTTGGGGTTGACGATTTTGCCGGCGTCGTGGGCCGCCACCACTTTTTCCACTTTACCTTCGTCATTCAAGATCACGACCTGCGCGGCGTAGCTGTATGAATAATGGGTGACGATTTCCTTCGCCGGCTTGCCGGGTTTGGTGGTCCAATCGCAAATCCACTCGGCGACGTATTCGCGGCCGACCAACGGTTCCAAAACCCTGTCAGGGTTCGAAACCCTGACAGGGTTATTAGCAAGATCGGCTTTCAACTTTTTGCAGGCGTCTAAAATTGCGTGCCCCACCAACGAGGTGGCGCGCGAGGCGGTGGTCATGCCGCAAAAAGTATCGTCACTGGTTTCCACGCGCACTTCGACGATTTTCGGATCGACGCCGATTTCCTCGCACAGCATCTGCACCGCCATAGTGTGCACGCCCTGACCCATTTCGGTCCAGCCGTGTTGAATGATAATTTTGTCCGGCGCGGCAATCACGATTTTTGCTTTGCCGGTATCCGGCATGCCGTTGCCGATGCCGGTATTTTTGATGCCGCATCCGAGGCCAGCGTATTTTGCATTTTTGAAAATGTCTTTCACCGCCAGCAGGCAAGCTTTCACCCCGGCGGCGCGATTAATCACCTGGCCGGTGGAAGTAGTCAATCCCTCGTCGAGGGCGTTGTCGTAACGGAACTGCCAGCGGTCGAATCCGCCTTTTTCGCACAGCTCGTCCATCAGGCTCTCCATCGCAAACGTGACTTGATTGACGCCAAAACCCCGCATCGCGCCATTCGGAATGTTGTTGGTATAAACCGCTCGACTTTCAACATCGACGACCGGAACATAATACGCTCCGGCCGCGTGTCCCGCCGCCCGCTCCAACACTTTCATGCCGACGGAGGCATAAGCGCCGGTGTCGCCGACGATGCGCGCTTTCAGCGCCGTGAGCTTGCCGTCTTTCGAACAGCCAAGTTGATAATCCATCCACAGGGGGTGGCGCTTCGGGTGCATCAAAATGGATTCGTCGCGGGTGAGGGTGATTTTCACCGGGCGCTGCAAAAGGTGAGCGAACAACGCGGCGTGGCCCTGCACCGACAAATCCTCTTTGCCGCCGAAAGCGCCGCCGTTGGGCACCAGCACGACTTTTACTTTTTCCAGCGGCAGGTTCAAAATTTTGGCGATCTGTTTTTGATCTTCATAAACCCCCTGTCCCTGTGAAAACACCTCGATGCCGTCGCCCCAGGGTTTTGCGATACAACTTTCCGGCTCCATATAGCCGTGCTCGACTGTCTGAGTTTGAAAGGTGCCGCTTACCACGTAATCCGAATTTTTGAACGCGGCATCCGCGTCCCCGCGTTTGATGATGGATTCCGAGAGAATGTTGCCGGTGGGATGAATTTGCGGCGCCTCCGGTTTCATGGCCGCGTGCGGATCGGTGAGCGGCGCCAGCACCTCGTATTCAACTTTGATCAATTCCAGCGCTTGTCGGGCAGTAGCCTCACTTTCCGCAACGACGCCCGCCAGCACATCGCCGACGTAGCGCGTCAGCTCGCCAACTTTCACCATGAGTGGCCAATCGGAGACAATCAGCCCAATGAAGCGCTCCCCCGGCACATCATCGGCAGTGAACACCCGGATGACGCCCGGCAGCTTCTCCGCAGCGCTGGTATTGATGGCCAACACTTTCGCGCGCGGATGGTCGCTCAATTTCAAAGCGCCGTAAAGCATCCCGTCAAATTTCATATCGCACACAAATGGGCGGCGGCCGAGCACCGCGTCGTACGAATCGTACTTAGGGAGGCGGTCGCCGAGCTTGCCGGTGTGGTGGCCGTTTTCAATTCGTTTTTCATTGCGCAAAACTTCGGCGGCGTACAAAATCGAATCTTCAATTTTTTTGTAACCTGTGCAGCGGCAGAGGTGCGGTGTCAGTGCCTTTTGAACTTCCGCGCGCGTGGGATTGGGGTTGTGATCGAGCAAAACTTTGCTCTGCATCACGATGCCCGGAATACAAAACCCGCACTGCACGCCGCCCTTTTCGAGAAAGGCTTTGGCAAAGACATCTTGCTTGTACTCACCCAGTCCCTCGATGGTCACCACGTTGCCGCCCGCGACTTTTTTCATGGGGATGACGCAGGAGAGCACCGCCTCACCATTAAGTTCCACCGCGCAGCAGCCGCACGCCGCCTGCGGGGCGCAGCCGTCTTTGGGCGAAGTGATACCTTCGTGCTCGCGGAGGTAGGTGAGCAGCGGCAGCTCGGGGTCGCCGTCGAATGTTTTCTTTATGCCGTTGAGGGTGAACTGCTGCGTATTCATTTTTTCTTCCTTTGCCTGTGGACTCTATTTGCTTAGTTTTTATCTATTCTTCAAAAATTCTTCAATCGTCAAACCGATATCCTTTGCAATTTGGCGAAGTAAAATCGGTGATATATCTCGCCCCGGATGAAACGGAACCGTCGTACCTCTGCCATCGGGATGACGATACTGTTTGTGAGAACCTCGCTGCCGGACTTCCACAAAACCCAATGATTGAAGAATTGAAGCGACCTCACGAGGCTTTAAAACTGGCACGTTTCCCATTCTCAGTCAACAATGACAGTCTGGGTGCCAATGAATTCAGCATCCAACTGCGGCTCACCGTCTTCGAGAAGCATCGCAATCACTTCGCGAAGATTCTCGTGTAGTTCATCAAGCGTATTCGCTTGCGTGTGGGCGCCCGGAAAACCGGGAACGTAGCCCACATACAAACCCGTATCTGGACAACGTTCCACAATTGCAGTATATTTTTTCATTACGTATACCTCAATTTATTTTTACACCTTCGTCTTCTCCAACTTCTCCACCAGCGGCTTGTGCAATTTCACCGGCTCCGCCGCCTTGCGCACCTTCATATTTAACATTTCTATTCCACCCAAAACGCCATCGAGAAATAAATATAGCCTTTGGGGATGTGCAAGTCAAACCCCTCGGCGATGAGCGCCACGCCGACCAAGATCAAAAAACTCAGCGCCAGTATTTTGATAGTTGGGTGAGTATCGACGAACTCGCCAATTTTGCGCGCGGAGACCATCATCACGATCACCGCGATCACAATCGCTAAAATCATCACGGGCAAATGCCTCGCCATCCCGACAGCGGTGATGACCGAGTCCAGCGAGAAAACAATATCGAGAATGGCAATTTGCATTCATAGGTCTTTCCGTCTGCGGCACAGCCAGGCAATTCGGGAACTTCGGCAATGAAAGCTTGATCCTCTTCGCTCCAGTAAATTATTAACTCGTATTTAATCAATTCCACCAGATTGTCCTCGCAGCATCACCGAGGTATAATCGTTGGGATTGTTTCGTATCCCGTCCAGCAGCACTCGCATGATATAAAACGGCGTCATATCGATTTCAGCGCCCTCGGACAGGCCGTTCATGGCGATGCCTGCCAAAAAGCGATTCTCAAAATCCAGCAGAAACTCCACCTCGCCATTGCGCCAGCGATACTCGTTTTTCTTTTCATCAAACGATAAAAAATATTCGCACCCCTGAATTCGTCCCACCATCGAATTGGGCGTTGGAAAATAAAAGCCGTCGTACTTTTCAAATTTGCGGTAGTTCGCTTCCGAAAAAAAGAAGCGCGGCTTCTCGATGAACGGGCCGCCGTGTTCGGGACAGTAGGTGTCGCAGTCGCCGCACTCGTTGCAGAAATCCGCGAGGTTGGCGATCTGATCGAGTTTATTCAAAACGAAATTTTCTGCCGGGACCGCCTCAAATTTTCCCGCAGCGCATTTGAAATTTTGAGTTGGAAAATTCACGGCTCCGATCGGAATCGCAAAGTTGGCGGCGTTGGGACACACCGGCAGACATTTGTAGCAAGTTATACAATCGAACAACTGGAGGTGGCTATCAATCTTCGGCGGCGTTTTTAGATTGGATGATTGATGATAGCGCGGATTTTGAACCAGCGCCGGCACGATGCGTTGGGCGTTTACAACTCCGGCGCGATGAATATCAGTCTCGTCTGCACGGTTCGTAATAAATTCTTCGATGGTGCGGCAGCCCGCGGTCATCATCGCCTCTTTCAATTTGGTGAGATAATCGAACAGCCGGGTATAGCCGCCCTCCTTGAGCAAATCGGTGCAAGTCGTGACGGGTTTCATGTTGCAGAGGACAGCATCCACGAAGTTGTGCTTGGTGATGCCGGCGGAGAACGAAATGGGAAAGTCGTCGCCCAACTCGGTGCGGAAGCGATGCATGGCGTTCATCGCTAAAACGTGCAGAGGTGCGCCGGAGAGGTACATCACCTCGTCTTTGAAAATGCTCTGGTTGTTTCGTACCACCAGGGTGTTCGTAAATTTCGCGCCGACTTTTCGATTATGTTTCGCCGCGAAGGTTTGCAGCCGTTTCATCATCGCCACGGCGTCGTCAAACGCGACATCATTTTCAAAGGCTTTCGGATCGAGCACAATCTCTTTGTAACCCAAATCCTCGTGCAGAGTCTTCTCGACAAACTCGTATCCCAAAATTGTCGGGTTCATTTTCACGATGACATGAAAGCCGTGCTCACCGATCAAATGCTGAACAATGCCTTCGATCTCATTGGCAGGACAGCCGTGAAAAGTGGAAAGCGTGACTGAGTCGGCGATCTCTGGATTTATTTTGAGCTTTTTCAAATGGGCGAACTTCGTCGGCAAAGAATCGAGAATACGCGCGATGGCAGCCTCGGCATGTTGGAACTCGTGCAGCCAGGTGTGCATGCGCGGGGAGGAGATGCCTTTCAAATCGTAACCCACGGAAATATCGAACACCGTGTCGTAAAACGGATCGCCTTTGGGGACACCGAGAATTTCCATCTCTTCGATAATTTTCAGCAGCACCCACGCGGTGACATACTCGTTGAACGAATCCTCTAATCGCAATTCCTGCGACCACTCGACATTGTAACCAACGTTGGGAATGTAAATGCACGGCCGCGGAATTTCGAGGCGATCGAGAATCTGCACCGTCTTCAACTCGATGATGCGGCCGCCGCCCAAAAACGCCAGCACGATGTTCTGCACCATCTGGCTGTGCGGCCCCGAAGCGGGTCCCAACAACGTCGCCGCTTTTCGATCATGAAATTGCACGGAGAAGTCCACGCCCGGAAATCCCAAAAACATTTTTCGTTTCGGATAACCGTAAATGCTCTCCTTCGCTTTGAATTCCGCGAGGATGCTCTCGAGGTGGAGGGAGAGTGAGACACCAATTAGTTCGGCCATTATAGCTCGTCTACGCTTATTTCCGCCAGTTTCATGAGATGCTTTTGCAAACCGATCTTGAGAGATTTGTTCCCGTGAATCGGAACCGAGATA
Organism: bacterium; assembly: GCA_037446635.1. Classification (GTDB taxonomy): domain Bacteria; phylum Zhuqueibacterota; class Zhuqueibacteria; order Oceanimicrobiales; family Oceanimicrobiaceae; genus DASWHH01. The sequence goes on along the minus strand of JBBIIG010000042.1, from coordinate 16,344 downwards.
CGAGCAGGATTTCCAGACTTCGTGTAAACGTGATGACTACCTTGATATTTTTAAGAACCCATCCCCTCTTTTCCAATAATTTCGCGAACTGCTTCCCAGAAATACTTTTCACACAAAGATCTCCAGAACTCTGTTTTTGTCTGTTATCTCTTTTTCACTGACATCAACAGACAAACAAGCCTCAACTGCTTCGTAAAGATTGTTCAAAAGTTCTTCGAAGGTATCGCCTTGTGTAGCACAACCCGGAATGGCTGGAACCTCTGCCCAGTAACCGCCTTCTTCTGCTTCATGTAGTATAACTTTTAGTTTCATAGCAGCCCTCTAATTGAATTTACAATTCCCCAAACTTTGGATATCGCACCAAAACCACGGTGCCCCTTTTCACGTTTTCTTTGGCCATTTGACGGGCTCGCCATCTTTCACGGTATAAACATTTTCGGCTTCAGCGTCTAACCAATCAAAACTTCCTCCTCTCTCAGCGAGTCGCATCAATTCTTCAGTCGAAATATCATCGGTTAGTGGCTGTTTTTCTCTTAACTTTCGACGCACAAGCAAATAGGCCGCAAAGGTTTCAACTTCGGCCTGTTCTTCAGCCGTCACAGGGTTTTGAGATTTTCGATCATTTTCAACCCACTCCCAGTTTGATTTTCACGAGACTGCATAGCTTTTCTAGTGATCTCATCTATCAAGTCAGGCTCATCGGCAAACAAACCCAAGATGGAATCTGCTTTAGCCATCTCAGTTCTCTCTTTCTCTCCACGTTTAGTGGCATTTGACTGTGAATCTGCTTTGCTCATATTCTATTTTCCCAAATTATAACTTTGTTTGAAATTTTTTCCATACTTTTACCGTGCACTGCTTCGCTTCGGCCGCGATTTTCTCTTCGTCAATATTTGGCAACTGTCTGCCCTGCATCACGATCTGACCATTTATGATTGTTGTGTCAACCACCGCATCCACGATGCCAAACAAAAAATGTCCCCAGAAATTTTCGCTGGTCATCGGAGTGGGCGGAAAGTAATCGACCAGAATCACATCCGCCAGATAGCCCGGTGCGATGCGTCCCACTTTTTGCCCCGATACGCGCTCAAAGATCAGAGGATTGTTTTTCAGTGTCATTTGCTGGGTTTCATCCCAGCCGATGTTGGAATTTTGCAAGTCGTGTTTGTGTAGCAAATACGCGACGCGCACATCCGGCTTGATATCCGCCGACATGCCATCGGTGCCGAGACCGACCAGTATGCCCTTTTTCAGCAACTTGAAAATGTCGGCGCGGCCCACGGCGTTGTTCATGTTCGACTGTGGATTGTGCACAACCATCGTTTTGCTTTTGGCGAGCCGATCGAATTCATTTTCTTCGAGATGAATGCAGTGCGCCACAATGCTTTTCGCGTTCAAAATTTCAAACTCACACAATCGCTCGACCACGTCCATGCCGTACTTTCCGCGCGTCTCTTCGCGATCGACGCCATCTTCTAAAACATGAATATGGCAGCCGCGGTTCAGCGACTGGCTGATCTCCGCCGCACAACGCAGCGAATCGTCATCCAACGTGAACGAAGCGTGCAGCCCCACCATGCCATCGAAGATATGATCGGGATTCTTTTCTTTCGCGCTTTGACATTTTTTGATGTAGCGCGCGTTTTCCTCCAATTCCTGATCGCGAATCGCTTTGCCATCGCGATCGGAGATTTCATAACACAGCGCGCCGCGCAGTCCCACCAAGTTCATCGCCTCTTCGATGCGATCCAAACTGCCCGCCACGGCATTGGGGCTGGCGTGATGATCGATGACTGCGGTTACTCCGTGCTTCACCGCGGAAATCGCTGGCACCAGCGCGCTGTAATACACGGCTTCGTCATCGAGGGACGAATCCAATTTCCACCACAGGAATTTGAGAATTTCGTGGAAATTTTTCGGCGCTTGCTTCAGCGCCAGCCCACGGGCGAACGTGCTGTAAAAATGATTATGCGCGTTGATGAGTCCCGGCATCAGCAGTCGCCCGCCGCCATCTAATTTTTGGAAATGGGCGTATTTCTTTTTCATCTCCATCTCTGAACCAACCTCGCAAATGCGAGCGCCTTCTATGGCGATAGCGTGGTTTGACAGAACGAGGTTGTGATCGTCGTTAGTGAAGATGAGGACGTTGTGGATGAGAAGACTCATTTTTAAATTACTTCAAACCCTGCAATTCGAAAATGATGATCCAAAGTACAAACCCTTTTTTTACATCATAACTTTGCATGAGAATAAAGGAAGTGCAGTCGGTAAAACTAAAATCATGTTCTTTATATTTAGCCATGAATTGCCACGCCTGGTCATCTATATCCGCCGTAACCCGAAGAAGATTACAGGAATCTTCGCTCCAAATTGCATCAATGAACGAACGGAATTGATCAAATTCAAACCCACGAACTCTCAATAAAGTAAATCAATTTCATCAACGATATAGTTCGATGTGAAAAAAACAGTTCTTCGCGTGAACTCAGCTTGTTGTACGGTTTCTTTATGCTTACTGTCTCGTCTGTCAAAAAATGCATAGAAAGCGCTGGTGTCAATGAAAAGAAAATTATTGTCCATAGATCAGCTTATCTACGTTTGTTGAGGTATCTGTGAATCCAGATTCAACTGCGCCTTTAAACTTAAAGAATTTTTTCTTTTGATTTTTGGCCTTCTTTTGCGACTGACTTACTAAAGGAAGAATAATAATTTCTACTTCTTCTCCATTTAGCTTTTCTAATTCTTTGAGAGAGATTGAGCCGTTTTGGATTTTAATTATTTTTCTTATTGCTTCCATGATTTATTCCTCCAATTAGAATTGACGCTAAAACTCTCAAAAACATTACCGCCATTCCGAAGTTTGCTGCTGCAATTCGACGGAAGTGTACTGATTTCGAAAGTCGGATAAGCCGCCTTCCCAATCAAACTTAAACTTGCGCTTGCTTTTCTTTTTGTCGTTTTTTTTCTCACCATATTTGGCAATCAAGAAATCAACGTAGTCCGACCTGTCGAATTAAATGATCAGGCAAATCATTCATTTTGTTTATGATTTCGTATTTGACCATGTTTTACTCCCAGTGAATTGTCAATAGATCAGCTTATCATTTTGTGGATGAAACGGTACTTATTTGACCAATCGAAAGCGTCATCGCAGGTCAATCAGCGGTTATAGAATTCTCGACGACCTCTATCTGCACGGAATATCCCAATCGCCGCAAAAATTCTTCACAGTCTTCCCAACTCAATCCAAAAGCTTTGACATCCGCAACCCCCAATCGCGCGAGAATTTCACGGACGGTTTCAGAATGAGGCCCTTCGATTGTGCCTTCCATCATGACGTTTTCAGCCCAATCTACCAAATCGGCGAGGCTCAGATCGTGCTGCAAATAGGCCGATAATTTTGCTGCGACCTCTTTAGTCGTAATCGTTTCCATGGTCATACCTCAAACTTTCTGATGTCCCTTATTTTCTGGATATTTTTCATGAATCTCCACTAATTTCCTATCTTCATCGTAGATTTCTTGATAAAATCGAACGGTTTGCTCATCAGCGTTGACTCCTTTAACATAACGCGCTCGCCAGCCGAATCGACCTTCTACATCATACCAGTAACGGCGCCCGCCATCTGGAAGCGCATCCCAATTTCCAAATTTACATTCGTTCTCTAAGCGCTTGCGGGCATCCAACTTGATTCAGTCCTTAAGCTGGGTATTTTGCTTTTATCTCTGCTTCCGCGTCAATCTCGAAAATACGTGAACCTTCAATGGCAACGGCGGGGCCGCAAAGGACGCCATTTTGGTCGTCGTTGGTGAAGATGAGGATGCTGTAAATAAGAAGGTCCATAAAATCGGCTGAACATCACCTTGGGTGCATTCGAGGCTGACAAAGAAATCAGCCAAGCAATTTGGCCGAGAGATTAATCTGTGTGCCTGCAAAGAGCCGGGAAATTGGGCATTTTTCCTTTGCTGTTTGAGCATACTCAGCAAACTTCTTTGCATCCAGGCCCGGGACCTTTGCTTCACAAACCAGATCAATACTGGTAATTTTGGGGCCATCCTCGTTGCCAAGATGAACGGAAGCGGTTGTTTGAATACTGGTGGGCTTCAAATTATCTTTACTAATCAGCGCCGAAAGAAACATTGAATAACATCCCGCGTGCGCCGCACCGACGAGCTCTTCAGGGTTGGTGCCTTTTCCCTCTTCGAAGCGAGATGCATAAGTGAAGGGGCCTTCAAATTCCCCATATTTCATGACGCCATTCCCCTCTTTCAGGGTGCCGTTCCACTTGGCGCTTGCTTGACGTGTAGCCATGCTTTTCTCCTTAAGGTTAAGTTACTATGTTCAATTGTGTTTCAATTCTGATGCTATATTTTTGGATACTAGTAAAAGAATCAAAACCTTTTTGCTTCAATTTTCCACTTAGTTTTTTTATCTCCGGTCAACAAGAGGCCATCAAGCTCAATGGTAAGAGCAACAAAGGGAGTGTCGGTTTCATCAATGTCTTTGACTTCACCGCGTTTCATCGATCGTCTCTCCGATGGTGGTTTCCGCCCATACTAAGCCTCTGATTCACGAGCCTCATCTTGCGCCATCGCCTTGTATCCTTTTTCTAAATTTGCATCAACTACATGGGGACACAGCAATGATTCAATAAATTGACTGATTTTTCCGCGACCGATAACTTTGTGCAGGCTTTCGTAAACTTCTTCGTCGATGGTAATGGTCAGTTTTCTTGTCATCATAAACTCCATTCTAAATTTAAAAATTACAGAATTATTTTGGAAACCTTTTGTGTCTTCGCCTTTTTCGCCTTTCGCACCAACTCCCCGTTCTTCATCTCCTCCACCACTTCCGCGTGCAACTGCATTAGCACTTTCTCCGGCGTCAGCGGCGAATGAAACGGAAAATCCACCTTGGGACGAAACGCGCGCATGGCGTGACGCAGCGCAAAGAACGCGCCGATGCCGTACATCAGCGGCGGCTCGCCCACGGCCTTGGTGCCGTACGGTCCGCGGGGATTGTCCACATTTTCCAGCAGCTTCACTTCGAGCAGATCGGGTATGAAGTAAACGTCGGGCAGCTTGTACGTCGCCAGCGAGTTGGAGAGATAGTGGCCGGTGTCATCGAATTTCAATTCCTCGAGAGTCATCCAGCCGAGGCCCTGCGCGAGGCCGCCTTCGATTTGCCCGCGATCGACAATCTCGTTGATCGGCCGCCCGAGGTCATGCACGATTTTCGCGGAATTGATGTCGTACGTCCCGCGCAGACAATCCACCGTCACTTCGATGATGGCGGTTCCGAAAACATGATACGCGAACGGGTGCCCTTTCTCTTTGGTGCGATCAAACCAGATGCCGGGCGTCGCATAGAAACCGTGCGCCGACAATGCCACGCGCGAGGTGTACGCTTTCTGCACTAACTTCGTCCAATTCCAACCCGTTGGCTTTCCGTCGTAAAGCACTTGCTCATCGACAATTGTGACTTTTTCCGCGTGCGACACATGCTGCTCGTGCACCAACAACATTTTCAAGCGATCCAAAATTTGTTCGATGGCCAGCAGCGTCGCGTGGCCGTTGAGATCGGTCGTGGCGCTGGCGGCGCTGGCAGACATGTTGGCGACGCGCGTGGTGTTGGTGCTTTCAATTTTGATGCGCTCCGAACGAATACCGAACGCCTTCGCGGCGATGGCCGCAAGATTCGTAATCAGCCCCTGTCCCATTTCCACGCCGCCGGTGGAGACACTGACGCTGCCGTCGGTGTAAACGTGCACTAGCGAGCTCGCTTGATTCAGCATGGTGTTGGTGAACGAAATGCCGAAGCAGATCGGCATCACCGCGAACCCTTTCTTCGTTTCAAAATGAGTTTCGTTGTAACTTTCGACGCGCTTGTGAATCGCGGCGATGTTGTAAGCTTTGTCCGCTTCGTCCCAGGTGAGGCGACTGCGGGTGTCGGCGGTGCGCTGGCCGTACGGCAGCATGTCGCCTTCCTGCAAGAGATTTTTGTACTGCATTTCTTCGCGGGGCAGGCCTAACTTTTCTGCGGCTTTCGCGATAGCGCTTTCGATCACGAACATGCCCTGCGGTCCGCCGAAGCCACGGAACGCGGTATTGGGCGGCAAGTTGGTGCGGCAGCACGCCGCAGAAATTTTCACATTGGGAATGAAATAGGAATTGGTACTATGAAACATCGTGCGCTCCAAAACCGCGGTGGACAAATCCGCGGTGGCGCCGGAGTTCTGATAGTGTTTGACTTCGTACGCCAGAATTTTGCCGTCTTTGGTGACGCCAATTTTGAAATCCGACGAATAGGGATGGCGCTTGCCAGTCATTTTGATGTCATCGTGGCGGGAAAGCACCAACTCTACCGGTTTGCCGGTGTGCCACGCCGCCAGCGCCACGAGACACGACCACGCCGTCGCTTGATCTTCCTTACCACCAAAGCCGCCGCCGAGGCGCTTCACATCGACTTCAATCTTGTTACTCGGCACCCCCAAAATTTTTGCGGACGCGCGTTGCACTGCCGCGGGGCTTTGGGTCGATGAGTGAATGCGGATGACGCCGCCTTCGAGCGGCACGGCACGGGCGCGTTGAGTTTCGAGATACACGTGTTCCTGCCCGCTGATGTCGCAGCGGCCTTCGACAATCAGATCGCATTGCGACCACGCCGAATCCACGTCTCCCAAATGAAACGTGCGCGGCGTGCCGATGATTTCGCCCTTCGCAAAGGCTACGCGCGGATCGGTGATCGCTGGCAGTGCTTTTACTTTCATTGAAATTTGCTTCGCGGCTTTATGAGCCGTTTCCGGTGAAGTTGCCACCACCAGCGCCACCGGCTCGCCGACGTAGTGCACTTTGCCATCGGCCAGCAGCGTTTCGTCCTGAATGATCGGGCCGATCTGATTTTCGCCCGGAATATCTTTCGCGGTCAAAATCGCGACGACGCCCGGCAGCACCCGCGTTTTCTCCGTTTCAATTTTTATGATGTCGCCGTGCGCAACATCGGACGAAAAGACGGCGGCGTAGAGCATCTTCGCCGGCTGTGGCAGATCGTCCACGTATTGGGACTCGCCGCGGGTGTGGGCAGCCGCATCAATGTGCTTCATAGAAATCCCTCACGGTTACGAATTCCGGAAACAGTTTGGTGAAATGGGCGATGATGAGTTGGCGCACCAACAGCCGTTTGTATTCCGCGGCGCCGCGGATGTCGCTGATGGGCGCAATTTCATTCATCGCCACTTGAATGGCATTCAAAATAGAGCGCGCCGTCACGGGCTTCCCCTTCAAAAACGCGCAGGTGTTTTTCATAAACAGCGGCACGGGCGCCACGCCCCCCATTGACAACTCCACTTCCGCGATCACGCCTTTAGGCGCGCGAATTTTGATAGCGCTGTTCACCGAGGCGATATCGAGGGTTTTGCGCTTCGAGACTTTTTCGAAATGAATTTTCGATCCGGCTTTGGGTCTCGGGAAAATGATCTCGGTCAAAATCTCGTTAGGCTTTTTGTCGAGAATTTTATAGCCTTTGAAAAATGATTTCATCGGCACGGTGCGGCGCTTTCGCCCGTTCTTTCTGCGAAGCGGATCGCTATCCGATAAAACCAGCGTCGATTCCAGCGCCAGCAGCAGCGCGGTCATGTCACCAATGGGCGAGGCATTGACGATGTTGCCGCCGAGGGTGGCGCGATTGCGAATTTGCCACGAGGCGTTGAGGTGCATGTATTCTTTGATGCGCGGAATGATTTTGATGATGCCGGGGTGATCGGCGAATTCCTCGAAGGTTGTCAGCGCGCCCAATTTCACTTTGCCATTTGTGACGGTGATGCCTTTCATCTCCGGGTGTAAATTCAAAACATTGACTCGTGTTTCCGGAATCACATCGCCGCGCTGCACGTAGAGGTCGGTGCCGCCGGCGATGAAATGATCGATCTTGCCATTTTTAAGTCGCGGTTTCGAGATTTTTTTTAATCGCGCCGGGATGGATTTGAAATATTCCGGCAGCGCCTTCGCTCGGATCAATTCAGCGATTGAATTTTTTGATTTTGTCCGTTTGGCGAAAGCCGAGCCGTTGCCGAATTGTTGAATCAGAACCGAACCGGCGCGTTTCAACGAGCCGTAACCGGTGCAGCGGCACAAATTTCCGCCGAGTGCGTATTTGATGCCCTCGTCATCGACGGCCGTGCCCGCGTTCATCAAATAGCCGGTCAGCGACACCACGATGCCCGGCGTGCAGAATCCGCACTGGCTGCCGCCTTCATCAACAATGGCTTGCTGCACCGGTGTGAGCTGCGCCATATTCAACCCCTCGACCGTTACGAGGTGTTTTCCGTGCAACTCGCCGAGCGGCATCAGACACGAGGTGACGGGTTTGTATTTCACTTTCGTGCCATTCAACTCACCCACCAGCACCACACACGCGCCGCAATCCCCTTCCTTGCAGCCTTCTTTGGTTCCGACCAAATGCTCGCGCCGGCGCAAGTAATCCAACACCAACATGCCGGCCGGCTCGGTGGTGGTGACATCACGATCGTTGAGTATGAATTGGGTGGTTTGGGACATGGAGCGCATCTCCATCGTGTATTTGCAGGGTTTGCTAAAACTTCAGCGAATCGCGGTATTTGTAGCAATTAATATATCAAGCCCGCTGTGGAATTGCAACAAAAAAACTCGGGGAGGAAACTTGCATTTTGAGATGTATTGAGTTACTTTAAATAGCAACTCTAAAGGAAAGACTTATTGAACATCGTCTTTTCAAAAAACAGGATTCCAATTAGAATTACGGACGAGCGCTGGCAGCATATTATTTCACGCCATCCTGAAATGATTGGTGAACGAGAGCGTTTAATTGAAACCATAGGGAGTCCGGATCTCATTTTAGAAGGAGATGCGCAAGCAATGCTTGCTGTGCGGCACTACAAGCAAACAAAAATTACTTCAAAGTATCTCATTGCTGTTTATAAAGAGACCATGCAACAGGATGGTTTCGTGTTGACGGCATATCTTGAAATCAATACGCGAAATGGAGAAAAGTCCTATGGAAAAGATAAAGTTGTTTGCCAAAGAAAAAAAAATGAATTGGGAGTATGATGAAGAAGCGGATGTGCTTTACATCAGTTTTGGCCGACCCCAAGAAGCAGTCGGTATTGATATTGGAGAAGGGATGATTTTACGCTATAGTGAAAAGCTGGGAGAAGTTGTGGGGTTTACGATCTATGGAATCCGCTCCCACCTATTCAAGGAATTAGTCAAGTAAAGAGACAAATTAGCCAACCTTAACTTACATGCCCATCCTTCTCAAATCCACCAAAATTATCGAAGCGCAGATCGACGAATTTCTCAACGCGGTCAGCGAAGGCGTGCTGGTGTTCCAGCAGGGCATTAAGGATTATCTTCACAACGATCGCGAGAAATTCGAGTCTGACCTCGCCGCGGTGCGCCACTTGGAAAACCGCGCCGACGAATTGCGCCGCACCATCGAAAATCAACTCTACAGCCACTCGCTGATTCCTGAACACCGCGGCGACGTGTTGGGGTTGCTGGAAAACATGGACAATGTCATCGATACGGCCAAACATCTGCTCATCCAATTTTCAGTTGAGTCACCGGATATCCAAATGGTGCTTATCAAAGATTTTCTTAATCTCACCGAGCAGGCGTCAAAGGCAGGCGAGGAGATTGTGTTGTCAGCACGAGCCTTTTTCCGTGAAGTGAACGCTGTCAAAGATCATCTTCACAAAGTCTATTTTTATGAGAAAGAAGCCGACAAAACTGCCGAGCAAATGCAGCGCCGCATCTTCGGCCTCAAAATCCATCTCGCCCGCTAAATGCACCTCACCTCATTTGTGCAGCACGTCGATTCTCTTGCCGATCGCGCCGAGGCCGTGGCGGATCGGCTTTCGATTTATGCCATCAAACGCAGCATCTGAGATGGATTAATGGAGTTTTGGAGTTTTGGCTTAATGGATCGTTGGATTGCTGATCTCGACTTGTGTCTTGTCTCGACAGTACTCCAGTACTCCATCACTCCAACACTCCATTAATCCTCGTGATTGGGCCCACTGTTAAATTAAATACTGTGTCGCCGTGACATTATTCTTTCTATCAAGTGGTCTTTTTTTAGGCTGGTCGCTCGGCGCCAACGATGCCGCCAACGTGTTCGGCACCGCGGTGGGCTCGAAGATGATCCGTTTTCGCAGCGCGGCGTTTATTTGCAGCGTGTTTGTGATCCTCGGCGCGGTGGTAAGCGGGGCGGGAGCGTCGAAAACGCTGGGCGAATTGGGGGCGGTTAACGCTATCGCCGGCGCGTTCGCAGTGGCGGCAGCCGCAGGCGCATCCATTTTCTGGATGTCGAACCTCAAGCTGCCGGTGTCAACCTCGCAAGCCATTGTGGGTGCCATCGTTGGCTGGAACTTGTACAGCGGCTCGCCCACGGACCCGCACGTTCTTTCTCAGATCGTATCCAGTTGGATTCTCAGCGTAATTTTGGCGGCGGCATTTGCCATGATTTTGTTTAGGCTGTTTCGCTTCTTTTTCAATCGCGCTCAAATCCATTTGCTGGAATTGGATTTGTACACGCGGCTTGGCCTCATCGTGGTTGGCGCGTTTGGAGCCTACAGTTTGGGCGCCAACAACATCGCCAATGTCATGGGGGTGTTTGTGCCGGTCTCGCCCTTTCGGGACATCCACTTGTTTGGGCTGATCCCGTTCAGCAGCCGGCAGCAGCTTTTTTTTATTGGCGGAGTGGCGATTGCGATTGGGATTTATACCTATTCCGAAAAAGTCATGCGCACGGTGGGCCGCAGCCTGTTTCGCCTCTCGCCGGAAGCCGCGCTGGTGGTGGTGCTGGCGCACGGGTTGGTACTGTTTATCTTTTCATCAAAGGGGTTGTCAGAATTATTAGTTGCGATGGGCTTGCCGCCGATCCCGCTGGCGCCAGTGTCCAGCACGCAGGTGGTTATTGGCGCAATTTTAGGAATTGGATTATTGAAAAACGCGAGAAACATCAACTATCGCATGTTGGGAGAAATTGCATTGGGCTGGGTGGCGACGCCGCTGGCGGCGGGCATCATCGCGTTTGTGGCGTTGTTCTTTTTAGAGAATGTGTTTATGCAAAACGTGCGGTGATGAGCGCCGGGTTCGCCGCTTTCGGATCTTAAATACTATTGTAAAATCGATTGACTTGCTTTTCATTAATTTTATCACGAAGAACCACCCTCAATCCAGTTTGATATTTTTTAAACTTTGTGCTCTTCGTGTACTTCGTGGTGAGTACGTGCTTTGATTCAATTAAAACGGGAGAATCAAAAATGATGCAATTTCATGAACAACTGCTAAATCAAACCCAAAGCTTATGGCAGAAAATGCTGTCCCACCGTTTTTTAAAAATGACTGCCGACGGCGCCATCCCGGACGATACCTTCAAAATCTGGATGCGGCAGGATTACATCTTCGTGCGCGACGCCATCCCCTTCATCGCGGTACTGCTGGCGAAAGCGCCGCTGGAGCTGCGCCCGAATCTCACGCAAGTGCTGCCAGCGTTGGACAACGAGCTGAAACTGTTCCGACAAAACGCCGAAGCCCACGGCGTGAATCTCGATGACGTGCAGCCCTCTCCCACTTGTCACGCTTATCTGCAATTTCTCATGGCCACCGCCTACGGCCGGTCGTTCGAAGAGGGCTTCACGGTACTCTACGCCGCAGAGAAAGCTTATTTTGATTCATGGATGGCGGTGAAAAAAAATCTCAAAGGCGTGAGCCAGTGGCAGTCATTTATTGAAAACTGGACGAGTCCGGGATTTCAACAATATGTCGAGTGGCTGGCGGCGACCCTCGATGATCTGGCAAAGGGCCAACCGCAACATGCCCTAGATCGCATGGGCGATCTGTTTGAAATGACGGCACGCTACGAATATCTTTTCTGGGAAATGGCGGCGACCGGCGAAGAATGGCCGGTTAGTTAGATGATCTCGAGAGGCGATAAATAAGCCTAAAAAGTGAGAAGGATGGTTAGGAGACCACCATCCTTCTCTGGGTGCGGATAGCAAATTGCCCTTTCAGGCAATCGCATCCAGCATACTTTCACAGTTTTACAAACGCTTGCGAATATACTTGATTTGCCAGCGTTTGTCAAGGGCTTTCTCCTTCAAAATTTTTGTGGTATTCCACGTTCGCAATCTCTATATTGTCGCACCTAATTTATAGAGCACTCAGAATTTCTTCCCCTCAATGACAATTAACAAATAGTCCATGAAAAACGTACTGGCCAGAATTTTCAAACCGCAAGTAATCCAGGAATGGACAACGGTTTGCAAAGAAAAAGGTTTTCGCGGGTTGGTGAAAGAAAAGGGTTGGAAAATTGTCGCCGCGGTCTTTCTTTTTTATTTGATTCGAGACTCGGTGATTTATCTAATCTTGCCTTACTTCGCGGCCCGCGGGCTGTTAGGATGCTAAACTAACTTTAGGAGAAACCAAACGATGCCCAAAAATCAGAACCGGGTTGCTATCGTTGCCGGGACGCGCACCCCATTTGTTAAAGCCGGAACTGTCTTCAAAAATTATTCCGCGCTGCAATTGGGTGTACACGCGGCGAAGGGATTGATTTCTCAACATAGTCTGAAGCCAGAATCGGTGGACGAACTGGTTTTTGGGATCGTGATCGGCGATCCCAAAATTCCAAACCTGGCCCGCGAAATCGTCTTCAAAACCGAACTGCCGGCGACGGTGCGGGCGCACACCGTCTCCAATAACTGCATCACCGGTATTCATGCCATCACCGCGATTTACGATTCCATTGTAACCGGCCGCACGGAAATCGGCATTGCCGGCGGCACGGAATCGATGTCCAACCCGCCGCTGCTCTTTGGCAAAAAAATCTCGCGTATTTTTCTGGATGCCGCCTCCGCCAAAACCGTGGGCGCACGGTTAGCCAACTTTGCGCAAATTCGCCCCTGGCATTTCAAGCCCTCAGCGCCGGCCATCGCTGAACCGTCCACCGGACTGACGATGGGCCAGCACTGCGAAATTATGGCGAAGGAGTGGAACATCTCGCGGGCCGAGCAGGATGAAATCGCCTTTCGCAGCCACAAAAACGCCCACGCCGCCACCGAAGACGGCCGGCTGCGTTCGGAAATTTACCCGTTGGCAGACGTTGACCGCGATCTTTTGATCCGCTCGGACACCACCCTCGACAAGCTCGCCAAGCTGCCGCCGGTGTTCGATCGCAGCGCCAGCGGCACCATTTCCGCCGGCAACTCCAGCCCGCTCACTGACGGCGCCTCCGCGGTGCTGTTGATGTCGGAGCAACGCGCCAAAAAGGAAGGCCGCGAGCCGCTGGCGTTCATCCGCGCCTTTGAATACGCCGCCATCTCCCCCAACGACGGTTTGCTGATGGCGCCGTGCGTCGCGGTGCCGCGGCTGTTGAAAAAGTGCGGGTTGCAGCTTTCCGAAATGGACATCATCGAAGTTCACGAAGCGTTTGGCGCGCAGGTGGCGTGCAACCTCCGCGCCTGGGAAAAGGGCTGGAAAGAACCTGCCATCGGAAAGATTGCGGTTGACAAACTGAACCCGCTCGGCAGTTCAATTGCGGTGGGGCACCCGTTTGCGGCCACCGGCGGGCGTATTGTCACAACGTTGGCGAACGAAATGAAACGGCGGGGATCGAAATACGGCCTGGTGAGCATTTGCGCCGCCGGCGCGATGGCCGCGGCGATGATTTTGGAACGGGATTAACTTAACAACTTAAACAAAACCCCAACTAACGCGGCGAATTGGGTAATCCAAAAACCAAAATTCCACTTGATAATATTCATTGGCACTTTTTCAATGTCGGTTTTTAGTTCTGCACGAACCCTTTCGATTTCAAGCTTCAACTCATAAATATCCTTTTGAGTCGCAACGTCGGTACGCACCCTGGTTTCTATAAAATCCAGGAATGTATAAGCGTCCTCCACACCGAATTTTTGTTTGAGGATATTTAAAACCTTTTCGCGCAATTCCATTTCAGGAGAATTCAAATAATATACAAATTGCGCAGTGCGTCGCGGGCCGCCAATTGCTCCGCGCGTTTTTTACTGTTGGCGATGCCCAACCCCAAAACCTCATCCTGAATTTTCACTTCAATCGTAAAAATCTTTTCGTGGTCCGGACCATTTACGGACTGGACGTGGTAGTACGGCAGGCCTAAGTTGCGGCTCTGGGAATATTCCAGCAGCATGCTCTTGAAATTCTTATGCAGCTCACGGGAAATGACCTCCTCGAAATTCGCTAACACTTTTTCGTGGATGAACTCGCGCGCTTTCTCCAACCCGCCGTCCAAATAAATCGCACCGATGATCGCTTCCAGCGCATCCGAGTTGATGGAGGCGCGAGAGCGTCCGCCGGATTTTTCTTCGGAGTCGCTGAGCAAAATAAACTGGCCCAACCTCAAGGCGCGGGCAACTCGCGCTAAAATCCGCCGACTTACAATCAACGACTTCATGCTGGTTAGCTCGCCCTCTTCTTTCTCTGGATATCGCTGATAAAGGAATTCCACCACCACCAGACCCAGCACGGCATCTCCCAACAGTTCCAAACGTTCGTTGGAATGAATGCGGCTTTCATGGGCTACGGGAAGAAATGAACGGTGCTTTAAGGCTTGAACAAATAACTCTTCTTTGCTGAAATTGTAATTGATGGTTTCCCGGAGGGCTTGGAAGTCGATCCGGCGGGGTTCTTTCTTAAAACCGAAAAGTCTCTTGAGCGGAAGCTTAATCCAGTTGAACATACCGAGAAGGAGATAACTGTGCTGACCAGGATTAATTGATATATTTTTTTACCACAATCGAAACATTGTGCCCCCCAAAACCAAATGAATTGGAAATTGCGGCGCGCACGGCCCGTTTTTGCGGCTCATTGGGTGTGTAATTGAGATCGCATTCGGGATCGGGTTCCTCATAATTGATGGTGGGATGCACCAGGTCTCGCATCACCGTTAAGGTGGTGACCACGAACTCGACTCCGCCGGAGGCGCCCAAAAGATGGCCAATCATCGATTTGGTAGAATTGATATTGAGCTGGTACGCGTGTTCGCCAAAAACGCTTTTAATGGCGCCGGTTTCCGCTGCGTCGCCGTGCGGCGTGGAGGTGCCGTGGGTGTTGATGTAATCGATATCCGTCGGCGCCAGCCCGGCGTCGTCCAGGGCTTTGCGCATAGCGCGAATGGCGCCTTCGCCGCCGGGCGCGGGCGCGGTGATGTGATAGGCGTCCGCAGTATAACCAACACCGGCGACTTCCGCCAAAATCGTTGCGCCGCGCTTCACGGCATGTTCGAGGCTTTCCAGCACTACGATGCCGGCGCCTTCGCCCATCACAAAGCCGTCGCGGTTTTTGTCGAACGGACGGCTGGCTTTGCTGGGCGCGTCGTTGCGGGTGGAGAGTGCTTTCATGGCGTTGAAGCCGGCCACGCCCAGCGGCGTGATGGTCGCCTCAGCGCCGCCGCAAATCATCACGTCGGCATCGCCGCGTTGAATCGTGCGAAAGGCCTCGCCAATCGCATGTGAACTCGAGGCGCACGCCGAGACGGTTGAAAAATTTGGCCCCTTCAAACCATAGCGAATGGAAATGTAGCCGGGCGCAATGTCGGAAATGAGCATGGGGATAAAAAATGGGCTAACGCGGCCCGGCCCGCGCTCGATCAGCGTGCGCGATTGCTTTTCAAACGTATCCATGCCGCCAATTCCAGAGCTGACGATGACACCCACGCGTTCTTTATCCATGCCGTCAAACTGGATAGCCGCATGCTGGATGGCCTTCTCCGCGGCGGCAAGGGCATACTGGGTGAAGAGATCCATCCGCCGCGCTTCCTTGCGATCGATGAAATCTTCCACGTTAAAATCTTTCACCTCGCCGGCGAACTTGGTGTCAAATGCAGTGGCGTCGAACTTGGTGATGAGATCGACGCCGCTTTGACCGGCCAGCAGATTTCGCCAAAACTCTTCCAGATCATTTCCCAGCGGCGTGATAACTCCCATTCCCGTCACTACCACCCGCTGCCATTCCATGTTCTTTTTCATACTTAGAAACTACTTCTTTACCTTCGCTTTCAAATAATCAATCGCCTGCCCCACCGTCGTCATCTTCTCAGCGTCTTCATCCGGAATTTCGATATCAAATTCCTCTTCGAAGGCCATCACCAACTCCACGGTGTCCAACGAATCGGCCCCTAAATCATCTATAAAAGAGGCAGTGGGGGTAACTTCCGCGGCATCCACACCCAATTGCTCAACGATGATTTCCTTTACTTTGTCTTCTAGTGCCATTTGTACTCTCCTCCAGATTTGGTTAAATTACATTGTTCCATTACTCCATAACT
>JBBIIG010000041.1:0-33986 GCA_037446635.1 bacterium | reverse complement strand
ACCCGGGTAACGACACGCCCGCCACTCCCAACCGCTACGCCAATCGCACCGAGCCGGTCAATATGAACGTCAACCACGACGAGCAATCGCTGATTTACGAAATGACGACCTTTCAGGGCGTGCCGGTAGCTGAGGCCGTGCAGCGGGATAAGCTTTACGCCACCCTGATGTTCACCTCCCTCGGCATTCCGATGCTGTGGCAGGGCATGGAATTCAGTGAGCCGCGCGGCTGGCGCAACGACGGCGAGAAGCTCTCCTATCGCCCGGTGACCTGGAGTTGGCTGCAAACCGATCGCGGCCGCGCCCATTTTGATTACTACCGCCCGTTGATTTTGCACCGCAAGAAAAATCCCGCGCTCTTCCAGGGGGAACTGCGGAAGCTGCAGCGCTTCACCACCGAAAAAATTCTCATCTGGGGCTTCGACGACCCGGCTTCCGGCGAGCAGGTGATGGCGGCCGCCAATTTCCGAAACCTCGAGCA
Organism: bacterium; assembly: GCA_037446635.1. GTDB lineage: Bacteria > Zhuqueibacterota > Zhuqueibacteria > Oceanimicrobiales > Oceanimicrobiaceae > DASWHH01. The sequence goes on along the minus strand of JBBIIG010000041.1, from coordinate 33,505 downwards.
GACGGTCAACAACGTGCAGTGGCTGGCGCCCGGCGACTGGCACAATATTTTTGATCAGAGTGTCCTTTCGGTGACGCAGGTACCGCTTCCGAGTCTAACGATCCCGGCTTACTCAGCGCTGGTGTTCGCCAGTTCGCCGGACAGCATCGTGTTATCGGTTCCAAACCATGACGGAGTTCAGCCCACGGCCTTTCGGCTTTATCAAAATTACCCCAACCCATTCAATCCCACCACGAGCATCCGTTTTGATGTACCAACTGCTGCGCAAGTGACGCTGAGAATTTACAACCTCCTGGGCCAGCAAATCCGCACGCTGGTGGATGAATTCAAGCCGGCGGGACAATATACGATTCAGTGGGACGGAAAAGACGCCGGCGGCGGGGAAACGGCGTCCGGGATTTACATCGTGCACTTCGCTGCGGGTAATGATTTTGCGAAATCGCTTAAGCTGGTGAAGTTGAAGTAGGAACGACGTGCCACGCACTTCTAAAAGTGCGTGGCACGTTTTGCAAATCATAACTGCAAAATTAGTTGTTATTGAAACATGCCCAACTCCAACCTCGACATCAAAACTCTCGAAAACTGGCTCTGGGAAGCCGCCTGCAAAATTCGCGGTGAAATCGACGCGCCCAAGTACAAAGACTATATTCTACCCCTCATCTTTTTCAAGCGGCTTTCCGATGTGTTCAAAGATGAGGTAGCGCGGCTCGCCCAAGAGTACGGCAGCACAGAGTTGGCGGAAGACCTCATCGCCCGCGATCACACCCTCGTGCGCTTTTACCTGCCGCCGGGCGCGCGTTGGGATCATATCGCGAAACAAACCACCAACGTCGGTGAGTTTCTCACCGATGCCGTGCGCGCCATCGCCCGCGAAAATCCCAAGCTTGAGGGCGTCATCAATATGGTAGATTTCAACGCCACTGCCGGCGGCCAGCGCATTATCTCCGACGACAAGCTCCGGCTGCTCATCGATGTGCTCGGACGCTATCGCCTCGGTCTGAAGGACGTGGAGCCGGATATCCTCGGGCGCGCCTACGAGTACCTGCTGCGCAAATTCGCCGAAGGTTCCGGCCAGAGCGCCGGCGAGTTCTACACCCCGCGAGAGGTGGCGATTCTCATGGCGCACATCCTCGACCCGCAGCCAGACACCGACATTTACGATCCTTGCTGCGGCTCCGGCGGCCTGCTCATCAAGTGCTACCTGCGCTTCAAAGAAAAATACGACGCCGACCCCAAGGTATCGCCGCTGCGGTTTTACGGCCAGGAAATTTTGCACGCCACCTACGCTATGGCCCGCATGAACGCTTTCATTCACGACATGGAGGCGCACATCGCCCTGGGCGACACCATGACCCGTCCCGCCTTTACCAACGCCGACGGCTCCCTGCGCCAGTTCGATCTGGTAACCGCCAATCCCATGTGGAACCAGGACTTCCTTCAGAGCCTCTACGAAAACGACCCGCACAACCGCTTCGGCCTGGGATACCCGCCCTCCAACAGCGCCGACTGGGGGTGGATTCAGCACATGGCGGCTTCACTCAAAGAGGGCGGCAAAATGGCCGTGGTGCTGGACACCGGCGCGGTCTCCCGCGGCAGCGGCAACGTGGGCAAAAATCGTGAGCGCGATATCCGCAAAGCCTTTGTGGAAAAGGATTGGGTGGAAGCGGTGCTGCTGCTGCCGGAGAACCTGTTTTACAACACCCCCGCGCCGGGCATCATTCTGGTGGTCCGTAAAGGCGGACGGCCGTCCGCCCAACAAGGGCGCATCCTGCTCATCAACGCCTCACAGCTTTTTCAGAAAGGCCGGCCCAAGAATTTTCTACCAGACGAGAGCATCCAGCGGATTGCCGGGGTATATCTGAACTGGCAAGAACAGGAAGGTCTGAGTAAAATTATTTCAACAGAAGAAGCCGCCCGCAACGACTACAATTTGAGTCCCTCGCGCTACGTGGCGCAGGACGGCGAGGACGACACCCTGCCGCTGGAAGACGCGGTGGTGCTGCTGCAGGAAGCCGAGGAGGAACGGCGCGAGGCGGATGAGAAGTTGGCGAGAATTTTGAAGGAATTGGGATTGAATTTTTGAATGTACCCGTAGGTGGCGAGGTCTTGTAGGGGCGGGGTCACCCCGCCCCTACGGGGCACATACCCGCATCCGTAGGGGCGGGGTCACCTCGCCCATACGGTGGGAATCCGTAAAGAATTATTCAGAAGGTTAGATTTAGATTTGAAGTAGATTGAAGTTTCTATTGTTGGGACGTCCGACGGACTTTTTTGGTGACGTAATGGACGAAAAAATGAATGAAGTTTTAATGAAAAATGAAAAAATAACTACACCGAGATTCATCAACAGTATTTGGCAAACAGTTCGGCTTGGAGACATTGTCCAAACTTTTAGCGGTGGGACACCAAGTAGAGACAGGTCTGAATACTGGAAGGGAAATATTGGATGGCTAAAGTCGGGCGAGCTAAATGATTCTAAAGTCCACCATACTGAAGAGTATATCAGTGAAATCGGATTACAAAATTCATCGGCTAAGTTCGTAAGTGAGGACACTCTGTTGATCGCGATGTATGGTGCCACGGCCGGAAAAGTGGGATTAGCTAAAAGGAAATTTACTATAAATCAAGCCATCTGTGCAATCGTTCCTAACGGAAAATTTCATTCCGAATTCTTTTTTTACTACTTCATCAAAATTCGAGATAAGCTTTTGTCAGAAAGGTTTGGCGGTGCACAACCCAATTTGAATCAGCAAATCATCAAAAATCTACAAATCCCCCTGCCCCCGCTCGCCGAGCAAAAGAAAATTGCGGCGGTGCTGTCCGCGGTGCAGGAGGCGCGGGAGAAAACCGCGGCGGTGATCGCCGCGGCCAAGACGCTGAAGAAATCGCTCATGAAGCATCTGTTCACCTACGGCCCCGTACCGGTAGGGGCACGGCGTGCCGTGCCCCTACGCAAAACCGAGATTGGCCCGGTGCCGGAGAGGTGGGAGGTGGTGAGGTTGGGAGAGATAATCGCTGCTACTCAGTACGGTATTTCAATGCGAGGAAACCGCGAAGGACGGTATCCAATTTTACGAATGAATAATCTTGTTGAAGGTCGAGTGGATGTTTCTGATTTACAGTATGTTGATTTGGACGAACATGACCTCAAGAAATTCAAATTAAAAGAAAATGATTTACTTTTTAATCGCACAAACAGTTACGAATTAGTTGGGAAAACATCAATATTTGATTTGAGTGAGGATTTTGTTTTTGCATCATACTTGATTCGTGTTGAACCTAACTTAAACAAAACAGAAGCAAAATTTCTGAACTATTATTTGAATTGGGAGAAAACACAAAGTAGGCTTAAAATGTTGGCTACACGCGGTGTCAGCCAATCAAACATTAACGCCACAAAGCTGAAAGACTTCCGAATACCTTTACCGACTCTGAGGGATCAGGCGACAATGGCTCACATTCTTTCATCCATCGACCAAAAAATCGCCGTCGAAGAAAACAAAAAACGCGCTCTGGAGGCGTTGTTCAAGACGCTGCTGAACGAATTGATGACCGGCCGCCGCCGCGTCCAGGATTTGGATTTGTAACCCGTAGGGGCGAGGTGCCCTCGCCCCTACGTTGTGTGTACCGCAAACGAGGCCGTAGGGGCGGGGTTACCCCGCCCCCACGATGTGTTGTTACATAATCACGGTAGGGGCAGGGTGACCCTGCCCCTACGTTGTGTGTACCGCAAACGAGGCCGGTAGGGGCGAGGTCACCCCGCCCCCACGATGTGTTGTTACATAATCACGGTAGGGGCAGGGTGACCCTGCCCCTACCACCACCAGAAATGTTTGGAAATAATTGATCGGATTGCCCAATGACCTACGATCCCGAAAAACACCACCGCCGATCCATTCGGTTGCCCGGATACGATTACACGCAATCGGGCGCGTATTTCGTGACCATTTGCGCTCACGAGCGCCAATGTATGTTCGGTGAAATCGTGGACGGCAAAATGCAATTGAACGGGTTTGGCGGTATTGTTGAAAAATGGTGGCGAGAAATTCCCCATCATTTCGTTAACGTTGAAATTGATTATGACATCATCATGCCGAATCATTTTCACGGAATTTTGTGGATTTTGCAAAACCGTGGGGGCGAGGTTACCTCGCCCCCACCATCGGTATATACGAACGACCGTAGGGGCGAGGTTACCTCGCCCCTACCATCGGTGTACACAAACGGCCGTGGGGGCGGGATAACCCCGCCCCCACGGAAACCGACATTGGGGCAAATTATCGCCTATTTTAAATATCAATCCACCAAACTAATCAATGAAATTCGGCAATCGCCCGGGGTCGCGGTCTGGCAACGCAATTACTACGAACACATCATCCGTAACGAAAAGGATTTGAATCGCATTCGAGAATACATCATTAATAATCCGTTGCGTTGGCAATTTGATCGGGAAAATCCGAATGGTCAACCGGATGATGTTGAAAAAGGATTTTGGGACCGTTTGACGTAGGGGCGGGGTTATCCCGCCCACCGTAGGGGCGCGGTTACCGCGCCCCTACATGGATGTGCATAAACGGCCGTAGGGGCGGCGTTTCCCCGCCCCGACGGATTGATGAAGATAATTATGTTGGTGATAGCATGAACTATCGTCTCGGCGGCGAACGCACTGCGGTGCAAAACCCGCTTATCAACTACGTGCGCGAACCGCGGGCGGAATATAAAACTTCCACGGGCCGAAAATTATCCTACCTGCTGGGCTGGGAATACGTTCGTCCCGAAGACGCCCTCAACTGGCGCGGCGGCAAAAACGGACTGGTGTTTCGGGAGCTGTTCATCCAGCAACTGTACAAACTCAATCCCGATTTCATGACCCCGGAGCTGGCCGAAGAGGTGATGCGTCGTCTGGAGCGCATCCCGCCCAACATCGAAGGCAATTTCGTGGCCTGGGAATATCTCAAAGGGCTGCGCACGGTGTTCGTCCCCACTGAAAAGCGCGAACGCAACGTCAAGCTCATCGACGCCGAAAATATTGAGAACAATACCTTTCATGTGACGGACGAATTCTCATTTTCATCGATGGGCGACCACGAGGGTCGCCCCGACACCATTCGCGCCGATGTGGTTTTCTTGATCAACGGCCTGCCGCTGCTGCTCATCGAAACCAAGGCCGCCCACAAAATCGCCGGCATCGCCGAGGCGCTGGAGCAGCTCAGGCGCTACCACCGTGACGGTCCGGAACTGCTGGCATTGGCGCAAATTTACGCCCTCACCCACCTCATTCATTTTTATTACAGCGTCACCTGGAACACCTCCACCCGCTTGCTTTTCAACTGGAAAGAGGAAACCCGCGGCAATTTCGAAGCGCTGGTGCAATCGTTTTTCGACAAACCGCGCGTGGTGCGGCTGCTCAGCGACTTCATCCTGTTCACCCGCCAGGATGATGAGCTCAAAAAGGTGGTGCTGCGGCCGCACCAGATGCGGGCGGTGCAGAAGCTCATCGAACGCGCGCAGGACGCCGAGAAGAAGCGCGGACTGGTGTGGCACACCCAGGGTTCGGGCAAGACTTACACCATGATCCTTGTTGCCCAAAAGCTCATCGAAAATCCCGTTTTTGCAAATCCGACGGTCATCCTGCTGGTGGACCGCAACGAACTGCAATCGCAGATCTTCAACAATCTGGAGGCCGTGGGCATTGAACGGGTGGAAGTGGCGGACAGCAAGCGGCATCTGCAGGAACTGCTGGCCAGCGACTGCCGCGGCCTCATCGTCACCATGATCCACAAATTCGAAGGGATGCCGGGGAAGATCAACCGCCGCGACAATATCTTTGTACTCGTGGATGAGGCGCACCGCACCACCGGCGGCAAGCTCGGCAACTACCTGATGGGCGCGCTGCCCAACGCCACCTACATCGGCTTCACCGGCACGCCCATCGACAAAACCACTTACGGCGGCGGCACCTTTCTCATCTTTGGCAAAGACGACCCACCGCAGGGGTATCTCGACAAATACAGCATCGCCGAATCTATCGAAGACGGCACCACCGTGCCGCTGCACTACACTTTGGCGCCCAACGAGCTGCGCGTGGACAAAGAGACGCTGGAAAAGGAATTTCTGGAACTGGCTGAAGCCGAGGGTATGAGCGACATCGAGCAGCTCAACAAAATTTTGGAAAAAGCGGTCACGCTGCGCAACATGATGAAAACTCCGGAGCGCGTGCAGCAGATCGCCAAATGTGTGGCCGACCACTATCGCGCAACCATTGAACCCATGGGGTACAAAGCGTTTCTGGTAGCAGTGGATCGGGAAGCGTGCGCCCTTTACAAAACCGAACTGGATAAGCATCTGCCGAAAAACTACTCTGAGGTGGTGTACAGCGCCGGCCACAACGATGACGGAAGGCTGGCGCGGCATCATTTGAGCGAGGAGGCGGAGAAGCGCATCCGAAAGGCTTTTCGCCAGCCCCTTGAGCTGCCGAAGATTCTCATTGTCACCGAAAAGCTGCTCACCGGCTTTGATGCGCCCATCCTCTACTGCATGTATCTGGACAAGCCCATGCGCGACCACGTGCTCTTGCAGGCTATCGCCCGCGTCAACCGACCCTACGAGGACGAAACCGGCCGTAAGAAGCCCTCCGGGTTTGTGCTGGATTTTGTAGGGATTTTCGACCATCTCGAAAAAGCGCTGGCATTTGATTCTGAGGACATCGAGGGGGTGGTTCAGGATATCGAGTTGCTAAAAACGCGGTTCAAAGAACTGATAGAGCAGGCGAGAAAAGACTACCTGCAACTGGTACAAAACAAGGGTCAGGACAAAGCAGTAGAAGCGGTGTTCGAGACCTTCATCGACGAAGACCAGCGACACGAATTTTATCGCTTCTTTCGGGAAGTGTCGGACATCTACGATATCCTGTCTCCGGACGCGTTTTTACGTCCTTACATCGAAGAGATGGAGACACTCGCGCGAATGTTCCGCATTCTCCGCGAGGCGTATGAGCCGGGTATTTCGGTGGACCGTGACTTCTCCAGGAAGACGGCGAAACTGGTGCAAGAGCACACCACGAGCGGCGCCATTAAATCGACTCTGGAAATTTATGAGATCGACAGCGACACCTTGCGGAAGATTGAAGCCAGCCGGGCTTCGGATACGGAAAAAGTTTTCAACCTTCTCAAAAGTATTCAAAGGACCCTGCGCGATCATCTTGGCAACGAATTGTACCTGGTCTCCATCGGCGAGAAAGCCGAGCTCATCGCCCAACTTTTCAAAGAGCGCCAGAAGTCCACACAGGAGACATTGGAAGAACTGAAACGGCTGATCGAGGAGATCAACGCGGCGCGTAAGGAATACCGCCAGAAGAATATGAGTGCCGAGGTGTTCTCGCTGTTCTGGCTGTTGAAAAAAACCGGGGTCAAAAAGGCCGAAGCGCAGGCGAATAAAATGAAAACCGTGTTTGAAAAACATCCCCACTGGCAGCGCAGCGAGGCGCACGAGCGGGAAGTTAAACAGAAATTATATAGCATTCTGTTAAGGGCCGGATTCAAAGACACTGGTAAAGTCTCGGAAATGGCGCACCACATTATGCGCACGTTGAAGGGTGGGGTGGAATGATCACTCGTGAGGAGCTCATTCACGAAGTTCAGGGATGGGCCAAGGAGATTGGCGTGCATCCCAAAGAAATTCACCTACGGAAGATGAAACGCAAATGGGCCAGTTGTTCCAGCAAAGGGCGGTTGACCTTCGCACTTGATATTTTGCAACAGTCCAAAACGACACGGAAGGAGATTATTCTGCACGAGCTTTTACATTTGAAATATCCAAATCACGGCAGGATGTTTCGGGTGATGCTGAAGCATTTTTTGGAAATATGAACCCGCAGTCTTGCAGCCGGGGCTTGATCGTTCTTACCTGCTCAGACACGTCAATCTCACAAAGCAGAGCTTTGTGCTACGCCCTGCCCAGCACCAGCGCGCCGGCGGCGTCCACCTTGGCCTTCCAGCCGGCTGCGATGGCCGTCGCGGTGTGCGGCTCAAACACCAGCGCGGGACCGGAAAACGTTGCACCGGCTTGAAGCCGCTCGCGATCATAAGCCGCCACCTCCTGCCACTCTCCTCCAAAATAAGCCCTCACTTTTTCCGCCGCTGCGGCTGGATGAGATTTTGCCATTGGAATTTCCTCGAAAAATTCGGCTGGCTTGGTTGAACACACCACCCGCACGGACTCGACTTCGATGGGGCGCGCCTCTCCGCCGAAGCGGATCGGCTCAGCCGACGGCAAATGGCCGTACAGTTCCAAATATTTCGTTTCAAACTTGTTTTCGAGAGAAGCAACATTTTCGAATTCAATCGCCAGAGAAGCGTCCTGCCCCACAAAACGCAGATGAATGATGCGGCGGCGCACGGCGATGTCTTCCTCCGTGAGTTCTTCTTCCACCAGCGCCCGCTGCGCGTGCCGACTTAATTCCTCAAACCAGCGTTCGAGTTCCGAAATACACTCGCCCAGCCGCCGCAGCACTTGTTTTTCTGCAAACCGTTCCAGCGCCGCGTGGCCCAATCCCAGCGCGCTCAGCAAAGAGGCGTCTTTGGGAACGACAATCGTTTTAATTCCAAGCAGCTCAGCCAAAGCACAGGCGTGCTGGCCGCCGGCGCCGCCGAACGCGACCAGCGCGTATTCTTGGGGATCATAACCTTTACGAACCGACACCCGGCGGATGGCATCGGCCATGCGCTCGTTGGCAATGTCGAGAAAACCTTGCAACAGCGTTTCGCTCTGAATTTTTTCGCCGGTCTTCTCTCGAACGGCTTGCTGCGCCTCCTGAAATTTCGCGGCGGCAGGTTCAGCGGAAATGGGAATCTCAAAACGATTGCGATCTAGGCGGCCCAGCAGCAGGTTGACATCGGTGAGAGTGAGCGGCCCACCGGCGCCGTAACAGGCCGGCCCGGGCGCCGCCCCGGCGCTTTGCGGGCCGACGCGCAAACGAAAGCCATCAAACCAGCAGATGGAACCGCCGCCCGCGGCCACGCTTTCAATGGCCAGCGCCGGCGCCACGAGATGGGCGTCGCCAACCTGGTGCTCAAATGTGTATTCGTAATCGCCATCGAAACGGGCGACGTCGGTGCTGGTGCCGCCCATGTCGAACGCGATGATTTTATCGAAGCCGGAACGCCGGCCGGCCAGTGCTGCGCCCACCACGCCGCCGGCGGGGCCGCTCAGCAAACTATCTTTCGCAGAAAACTTTTCCGCGGCAGTCAAACCGCCGGCGCTGGTCATCACGTGCAGTCGGCCGCTGGTGAGCGCGGAACGCACGCGCGTCAAATAATTTTTGATGAGCGGCGTGAGGTAGGCATCGACGACGGCCGTTTCGGCGCGCGGCACGATTTTGATTAGCGGCGCTAATTCAGAGGAAAGCGAAACGTGTTGAAATCCGTGCTCACCTAAAAATTTTGCCAGCGCCTGTTCGTGGGCGGGATTGCGGTAGCTGTGCATCAGTGCTACCGCCGCGACGTCAATCTCTTGCGTGCGCAAATTAGCCAGCGCCGTCTTCAAAGGTTCCAAATTTATCGGCTGCAAAATTGCGCCGTCGCTGGCGAGCCGTTCTTCTACTTCGAGCGCGGCTTCATAAAGCGGCGCGGGCTTTTTAATTTCCAACGCAAAAATATCCGGGCGCTGCTGGTTGCCGATGAGCAGTAAATCCCCAAAACCTTTGGTCATGAACAAGGCCACGGGCGCGCCTGTTCGTTCCAACAGCGCGTTGGTGCCGCGGGTGGTGGCAAGCCGCATGAGAATGGGCGGCAGCGGCTGCTGCGGCAGTGTTTTCGTTGCAAGACGAGTCGCGAGAATCGGGGCTTCCTCCGGCGACAGCGCCTCAAAGGCCGCGCCCGGGTGGATGCCGGTAGGGATGGGTTTGGCGAGCGTGATGGTCGAAGCGTGGGGATCGTAATTTTCGATGACGACTTGGGGATGCTTGCTTTCGAGAATGCGAAATCGAAATCCCGCAATAAAATCGGCGGGGGCGCTCCATTTGGTTTCAACACGAACCCGCCGATGGGAAATCCGCTGGACAACTCGTCCACGCAGGGCGCTGCTGCTCAACACTTTAGCGCGATGGAGTTGGCCGTTGGGATCGCGGGCGAGGCAATCGGTGAAGGTGCCGCCGGTGTCGATCCAAATATGCCAGGGCAAAGGGTCTTTGGAATTCATCACTCAGTGCGCTTTTGAAAATACTTTGGCAAAATAAGACCTTTGTCTAAAATGTTCAAGAAGCGTTGTCTTTCTCGAAAATTTGTTTTCATTGCTTTTAAAGTAAAAACAATTTAATTATGTGCAACTTACATGATTTATCACACCATCTTCGATGCTAATGCTGTGGCCGAAACTCCATATCCCCTTCGTAACTCAAAAAACAATCCACTCTATCTCCTTTGTTTTGCCTCGGGTAACAAAAAAGGTGCGGCAACCGCAATTAAGATTGCGCAGGATATTCTGAAAGGATGGGTTATGTCTGCAATCACAACTATTGAATGGACAGAAGCAACCTGGAATCCTATAACGGGCTGTACAAAAGTTAGTCCCGGCTGCAAAAACTGTTATGCAGAGCGAATGGCGAAGCGCCTACGTGCAATGGGACAACAACGGTATCGGAATGGTTTCAAAGTTACCTTACAACCACAGGCCCTAAGCGAACCTTATCACTGGAAGCATCCCCGGCTTGTTTTTGTCAACTCAATGAGCGATTTATTTCATGAAAAGATACCCTCTCATTATATCAAGAAAGTGTTTAAAGTGATGAATGATTGTCCACAACACCAATTCCAAATTCTTACCAAGCGATCAAACAGACTCAAAGAACTTAGTTTTAACCTGACCTGGACTAAGAATATCTGGATAGGCGTAAGTGTGGAAAACCAAAATTACACATTTAGAATTGATGCTCTGCGAACTGTTCCTGCTGCGATTCGTTTTCTTTCGATCGAACCGCTCATCGCGCCAATCAGCGAACTTGATCTTACGGGGATTGATTGGGTTATTGTCGGGGGTGAATCCGGCCCCGGTGCAAGACCGATGCATGAAGAATGGGTGAAGCTTATTAGAAATGAATGCTTGAAGCAAGGCGTTGCTTTCTTTTTCAAACAATGGGGTGGGGTTAGAAAGAAGCAAACGGGCCGAATACTCGAAGGTCGCGAGTGGAACGAGTTGCCAGACTACGAGATACAACCGGCCAAACAGTCGGGTTCATTATTTCCGGAATTTTATTCACGAAGTTCATAATCCCTAAAAGGATGAACAAAATATTTTTATTGACTTTCATGTCATAATAAAATACATTCACTCAAAATTCACGTTGCGCTGAAAATTTAACCAGGGAAATTTTTGGCGTCCCCGCCTGCCTGCAGCAGGCGGGCAGGCAAGCGGTTGCCCTGTTGAAAGGAGGTGATCCTATTAGTACCAACTTAATAGGAGCCTCCGGAAACCAGCGCTAATCAAAAATTAGCCGCCAGCTTTTCGGGGTTCTTTTCCGCGTCCGCGGAGGCGGATGCGCTTCCGCGGAAAAGCGGATCGGCTTTGCCGATAAGATGGGAGGCCTCATCGACGATACGTCGGGATGAGGCCTTTTTGTTGTTTGACTTTTTTCGGAATCTTTTCTATAATTGACATAAAAAACAAGGAGGCGATTCATGAATAAAACAGTCGAAACCGCCCTGAACGAACAAATCAAACATGAAATGGATTCGGCTTATTTGTATCTTTCTATGGCCGCGTACTGCGAATCCAAAAATCTCAGCGGTTTTGCCCACTGGCTGCGCAAACAATTTGAAGAAGAAATGGCACACGCCCTGCGGCTCTACGATTTCGTCATCGACCGCGGCGGCCGCGTTATTCTGAACGCCATCGATAAACCCGCCGCCGAGTTCGGCGCCCCGGCAGAAATTTTCAAAAAGGTTCTCGAACACGAACAGAAAGTGACCGGTCTCATCAACAAACTTTACGATCTGGCGGTGAAAGAAAACGACTATCCCACGCAAGTGGAGCTGCACTGGTTCATCAAAGAGCAGGTGGAGGAAGAAAAAAGCGCCAGCTCAATTTTGGAGCAGCTCAAAATGGTGGGCGAACACGGCCCGGCCCTGCACCGCATGGATCGCATTTTGGCGCGAAGAGGGGTGCAGGGATAGTTGGCAGTAAGCAGTAGGCAGTTAGCAGGATCGACGGTCGATAATTGGCAATTGCTAATTGCATACTGCCAACTGCGTCTTGCTGAATTCATCTCGCCCATTAAAAAGGAGACTTTGAGAATGCACAGACTTGTATTGCTCAGACACGGCGAAAGCCTCTGGAACAAAGAAAATCGTTTCACCGGTTGGACCGACGTGGACTTGACGGAGAAAGGGTTCGCAGAGGCCAAACAGGCCGGTCAGCTCTTAAAAAAGGAAGGCTTTGTTTTTGATATCGCTTACACCTCGGTTTTAAAGCGCGCCATTCGCACTCTGTGGATTGTTTTGGATGAAATGGATTTGATGTGGATTCCCGTGCATCGTTCCTGGCGGCTGAACGAACGGCACTACGGCGCGCTGCAAGGCCTCAACAAAGCTGAAACCGCGGCCAAATTTGGCGAGGATCAGGTGCTGATTTGGCGACGCAGCTACGACATCCGTCCGCCGGCTTTGGAAAAATCTGACGAGCGCTATCCCGGCCATGATCCCCGTTATCGCGATCTAAGCCCAACCGAGCTGCCTCTCACCGAATGCCTGAAAGACACGGTCGCGCGCTTTTTGCCGTACTGGCACGAAACCATCGCGCCCACCATCCAATCGGGAAAGCGCGTGCTCATCGCCGCCCACGGCAACAGTCTGCGCGCGCTGGTGAAATATCTCGATCACATCTCCGACGACGAAATCGTGCGTTTGAACATCCCCACCGGCATGCCGCTGATTTATGAACTCGATGAGCGACTGAAGCCGCTGCAGCACTACTATCTCGGCGATCCGGAAGAGGTCAAAAAAGCGATGGAATCCGTCGCCAGACAGGGAAAGGCGAAAGCCTAAGTCATTCACGGCACGGGACAAATACCCAGCGAAATCTGCCACAAAAACGCTCCGACGATCAAAGCCACGCCAACGATGAGCACGGGTTTCGTGATGCGATGGCGCATAAAGTCACAACTCGATTTTATCGAATTTTCCCCGCTTCTCTTCTAATTTGTCAAAAAAATCTTTGTCGATGTTCATTGTCAGTTGCAGGCCGGCGCCATCGGTTTTGATGCGGATTCCGTTCAGCATGTCGATGGCTTCTTTGTCATCGGAAACCATCATCTTCGCCATGGCCTTGAAGCCGTTGAGCATATCGGCAAACAACTCCGCTTCTTCCGCGCTGGCGAAATCGCCTTTCATCACCAGCTCGGCTTTTTCGGCCACGTCCGCATAAAAGATCAACGATTTCATTTTCTCCAGCGATTCCGCCCCTTTGAAGGGCTCGCCGTGCTTGCGCAGACCCTCAGTCCAACGGCCATCGTCCATATCAACAATCCCCCAAAAATATTGTTTTTGCGGAACGCCTTCGATGAGGCGCAACATAGTTGAGTTGTCCATCACGCCTTTGCCGCTTTTTCTTTGTCGGATGACGTTTTTCAGCCACGTCTCGTCTCCCAGCGCCACCGTCTCAGAGCTAAGAAAGCAAAAGGCCAAATCGTCGCGATTATTTTCAGAACGGTAAATCGTGTGGCCATCAAAATCTTCTTCCAACAAGGGGGAGCGTCGTTCTTTTTTTGCGTAGTCGATGATCTTTTGCGCGTCGAATTGTCCGCGCACGATTGCCCCGCCGTTGCTCTTGTTGGACTCGGCCTGACTAACGCCGCTGATCCAAATCTCTTGCACGTCGCGCTCGAAAACGAACCCGGTGTATTCTTTGAATCTGCGGTACTCCTCGTCGTTTTTGTCGTGACGAGCTTGGCGATCGAAGCGCTCGGCCAGGCTCTGGCCAAACGGCGTTTGCTGCAGCGCCTGGACGTTGGCATAGACCAGTAGATGGCTGGTCTCGGGCAGCAAGGACAGGTGGTTAGAAACTGGCGCTGTCTCAGCGATCTCTTTCGGGCCGGACTTGTCGGAGCAGCCGAGGGCCGCGAACAAACTTGCCATCAAAAGTATGAGAGCAGATTTTGTCATTTACGCCTCCATTGTTAAAAGTCTTTTTTGGTGAAAATGAAAATCGCCGCCGACAGCATGGCCGCCGCGGCTAAAACGGATGTCCAGAGGGCGGTCCAGGTTTCGACCGGTTGCCCCTTGACGAGCGCGTAATTGATCAGGCTCAATTCGGAGGTCTTGGGTAAAACCTGGTACAACGCCTCGAGAAGGTAATAATAAACTTTGCCGGAAAGAAAGGCGTAGATTTCGTCTTTTTGAACCAGCAAGGTGCTAAGCAGAATTGCGATATAAGCTACCATGATGGAGACGCTGGCGCTGCGCGTGGTCACCCCCACCAGCGATACCAGCGCGTACAACATCGCAAACGTTGCAATCACCATGGCAATGGAGTACAAGTAAGGCCAGTGCCAGAGGCCGGTTTTCAGCGACAAAATCAGCCAGGAGCCGGCGATGAGATAGGTTACATTGAGCGCGACAATGATTTGGGCGCCGACAAAACGGACGAGGAAAATCACCGGGCGCGACAGCGGTTTCGAGATCAGCAATTCGATGCTGCCGCGCTCCAGCATGTTGGGAATCAGGTTGGCGGTTGCAAACAGCGACAAAATGATGCCGCCGAAAAAAGCCAGAAATGCGATGCCGGACTGAATGTCGGTAATTATTTTTTGGAAGTCGATTTTATCAAAGGCGTTAAGCTCGCTGCCGAAAACGCTCAGCATGGTCATGGCGCCATCGATGGCACTCACGTCTAAAGCGAAAATCAAAAATAGATGCAGAAGCGTCGAAAGGATGAAAAAGGCGATAAAGGTTTTGCGGGCCAATGACTCGCGAAACGTCAACGTCAAAATCGCCGCGATTTTGCGAAAAGCTTTCATTTAAGTCTCAACTTCTTTCTTGAGGATTTCGATGAAGCTTTCTTCGAGACTGTGTTTATGCGGCGTAATCGCTTTGATATCGATATGATTTTGGCGAAGGTAGTCGATAATTGCATTGAGCTTTTTCAAGCTGGAAACGGTCACTTGCAGCGAGCTGTTTTGCTGCTCCATTTTGTGGGTAAAGGGTTTGATGCCGTGGACAATCTCGTCAGGTAACTTTGAGGTTTCGAAGCGATAAGTTTTTGTCGGTGAAGTTAGGTCCGCAACCGTGCCGGAATGAACCAAACGGCCCTTGTCCAAAATCGCCACTTGATCGCAAATCAGCTCCACTTCCGAGAGCAGATGCGAGTTGAGAAAAATTGTTTTGCCCTGTTCCTTCAAATGCACCAAAATATCGCGAATGTGTTTTCGCCCGATGGGATCGACGCCGTCGGTGGGTTCGTCTAAAAACAGCAGTTGCGGATCGTTGATCATGGCCTGCGCCAAGCCAAGCCGCTGGCGCATGCCTTTGGAATATTTTTTTATGCGAGTGTGCTGCCACTCGCTCATCTCCACTAATTCCAAAAGCCGTGCCTTGGTTGCCGCGCGGCGCTTTTTGTCAACGCCCGTGAGTTGCGCGTAGAAATCGAGCATGTCGCCGCCAGTCAAAAAATCCGGGTAATTGTGGTTTTCAGGGAGATAGCCAATTTTTTCTTTGACGGTGACGTCATTGATGGGGCGCCCCATCACCGTTGCCGTTCCGGATGAAGGATACAAAATGCCTAACAGTATTTTGATGAGGGTGGTTTTGCCGGCGCCGTTGGGCCCTAAAAGGCCAAAAATAATTCCGCTTTCAACGGAAAGCGAAACCTCGTTCAAGGCGGTAATTTTTTTTCGGCTGAATCGTTTGGTTAATTTGGAGGTTTCAAAGGCTAACATGGATTACTCAGCGACAAAAAATTTTGAAAGTACTTACGTTTTGGACAAAAAGTTAGTTGCGCGCTGAATGTATTAACGAGGGGTGCGAACATTTATGGGAAAAGTATTGCCTGCGAAGGATAAGAACGCTCTCTCAAAAATGAGGGGCAGTTCTAATGTCCAGAATCGTAGTCGTACGTGGCTCCGTAAGAGAATCCGCTCTTGACTTGTGTGAGTTTCCGTGTGAGACCCGGCCAAAAAGCGAAGCTCGGAATCGTAGTCGGCGTCGGAATCGGTATCGAATTATTAAAACTGCCCCATCATAAAATCAAAATTCTTAAAACTCGCGTTTCAATATATAGAAAAAAATAACGCCAAACAAGCAGAATGTTCCGGCCAACAAAAATTTTCCCAATTGGATACATTTCGCTAAGAAAACGCAAAGGAGCGCACGGTTAGAAAACCTTTATGAAGCCAAGATTCAAATACTTTTGTGGGCGCTTTTTCAGGTCTTGCACCAGCGTGTCGAGCTGGGCGGTGAGATGCCGCAGGTCGTTGTACATTTCATCGCGGTTGATGACTTTGCCGATGGTGCCTTCCTGATTTTCAATTTTCGTCAGCAGCGTCTGGACGCTGGTCAACGACGAGTCTAACTTATTGGTCATCTCCTCGAAGCGCGTCGATGCGCGATGAATGTTATCGATGGACGATTCGACTTTTTCACGGCGCTCGCTCAGTATTTCGTTCAAATTATTGGAAATGCCATCCATGTTGGCCAGAATCTTTTCAATGTGTCCGGAGTTATCGTCGAGGTCGGAGGATATATTTCTTAAGTGGAAAACGGTTTCTTTCAAATGGCGTTGGGTGGCGTTGTCGAAAACCGTGTGCAGCACGGTTCGCAGCTCGTCGAGCAACTGTTGGGCTTGCTGAAAGAGGGTTTCCATGGTGCCGCTGAGGTCGGAAAGATCGCCGGAATTATGGCCTTCGATGGCGTCGCCGTCTTGGAGGATTTGCTCGGCAACGCCGGGGATGATATCGATAAATTTTTCGCCGACCATGCCCAGGCTTTTTATTTGAGCGCGCGAATCAATGGGAATTTCGATGCCGGGATCGATGTTGACGTCCACGACCACGGAGAGCTTTTCCAGCCGTAAATTCTGCACCCGCCCGATTCGCAGCCCGGAGACACTGACGAAATCGCCTTTTTCAAGCCCGGTTACATCTCGAAAATGAATAGCAACGGAATAGCGGTTGGCCTTGAAGGTTACGTTTTTCAAGTATAAATATCCAAAAACGAAAATCACAAAAGCCGAGAAAATCGCTATTCCAACTATGATCTCTGAACCAATTTTTCTCATGGCTAAACTCCTAAGCTTAGGGCCGGGGCTTTGGCCGGCTCATCGATGCCCTCGACGAAGTTGCGCAGCACGGCGTCGTCTGAGTGTTCGAGTTCCTCAACCGTGCCCTCGAAGTGAATGACGCCATTGTACAGGAACGCCACAAAATCGGCCACCCGCTCCACGCTGTTCATGTCGTGCGTAACTACGATCGAAGTTACATCTAATTTGTTTTGCAAATTGCCGATCAGCTCGTTGATGGAGTTGGCGCGAATGGGATCCAGCCCGGTGGTGGGTTCATCATAAAGCAGAATTTCCGGTTCCATGGCAATGGCGCGCGCAATGGCCACCCGCTTCTTCATGCCGCCGCTCAATTCTGCCGGATACAAATCTTCGATTCCGGACAATCCAACTTGTTCCAGACAAAAACTCACTTTATCTTTAATCTCCCCTGGGCTCAAATTCGTGTGCTTATACAAACCAACGCTGACGTTTTCACTCACCGACATCGAATCGAACAGCGCGGCGCCTTGAAACACCATCGCCATTTTTTTGCGCGCCTCTTTCAATTGCTCATAGGATAAGTCGGTGATACACGTTCCTTTGATATACACACATCCGGAGTCGGGCTTGATTAACCCCATGATATGTTTTAACAGCACGCTTTTGCCGCTGCCGCTGCTGCCGATGATGGCCGTGGTGCGGCCTTTCCCAATCGACAAATTGACGCCGCGCAGCACGTGGTTGTCTTCAAAGGTTTTGTGCAGGTCATAAATTTCCACGACTTTGTTGTTATGGTTATTGCCGTTTTCCATGATCTCACAGAAGATTGCCCATCTAATTACTAAAAAAGTCTCATAAAGTTTAAAATAAAATCAAGGCGGCCAGCAAAAAGTCCAAAAACAGAATCATCAAACAGGAAATGACGGCTGCGTTGGTGGCCGCCGAGCCGACGCCCTCCGCCCCGCCTTTCGAGTTAAAACCCTGATAGCATGCCACCAAAGTGATGGCCGCGCCAAACAGCACCGACTTGCCCATCGGCAGAATCACATCTTTGTCCACAAAATACATCTTCGCGCCTTTGAAAAATTCAAAAGTACTGACGTTGATCAGCATAATCGAGGTAAGCCAGCCGGCGATCACCCCAACGAAGGCCGCAAAAATGGTTAGAATGGGGAACATCAGTGTGCCAGCTAAAACCCGCGGCACCACCAGATAAGAAACGGGGTTGAAAGCGAGGGTTTCCAGCGCATCAATTTGTTCGGTAACGCGCATCGTTCCTAACTCCGCAGCAATCGAAGCGCCCACCCGCCCGGCCAAGACCAGCGCGGTGAGCACCGCCGATAATTCCCGCAGCACACCCTTTTCAACTACCATGCCGATGAGATAGGGCGGGACGAACTCGGTGAAGTTTTCGGAGCTTTGAATGGAGGTCACCATGCCGGCAAAGGCGGCGATATAAATCACCACCGGGATCGATTTCACGCCGATGCGCATCATTTGCTCCGCGACCAGGCCTGAATAGGTGCGCACGTCGCTCAACGCCCGCAGGGTTTGCCAAAGCATATCGCCGAAGCAGCCGAGGTGATAAAAAAAGTGAATGACCCGTTTCCCCAAAAGGCGAAAGACAAAAGCGAAAGGCATCAAACCCTCGAAAAATAAACTCGCTAAATATACAAAAAAATGAGTGTCAACACAATCAATTTGATGCCTGCTTTTTGCCGATGTAAGCAATGGCATCGATCTCGACGGCGGCGCCCTTTGGCAGCGACGAAACTTCCACTGTGGCGCGCGCTGGCCGGTTTTCCTGGAAATAGCCGCCATAAATCTCATTGACGGCGCTGAAGTCGGTCATACTTTTTAAGAAAATCGTGGTTTTAACCACCGCCTCCAGCGAGCTGCCGGCGGCGCTTAAAATTGCATTAATGTTTTCCAGCACCCGCCGGGTTTGACTGCGAATGTCGCCGCTCTCCAAGCTGCCGCTCGCGGGATCGATCGCAATCTGTCCGGAGACAAACAAAAACTCTCCGGCTTGAATGGCCTGCGAATACGGCCCAATGGCCTGCGGCGCCTCTTTGGTTGAGATAACCTTCTTGTTCATACAAAAATTCCCTCTCGTTCGTCCACCCTCAAATTACATATCAACGCTTAATTTTGCAATTTTTATTTTGTGGATTTAGCGAGGCAGGCAGGCAGGAAAGAATATAAAACCACGAACTACATGAAAGGCGAAGTGGAATTTAATGAGTGTCACATCGCGGAAAAACAACTTCAAAAGGGCTGCGAGAACTCTTAGGAAACTTTCTATGGGGGTACGGCGACTGCGCCGCCGCAGCATTGACACCAGTCAATGCACTCCAGATTTTTAAAACGTTTCTGCCATTTTCGGCAGAGCCGATCCGCTTTTCCGCGGCAGCGGATCCGCTTCCGCGGAAAAGCAACCCCGAAAGGGAGCGAGAACTTTTAATAAATTTCAATTGGAGCTTCTTCAAAGAAGCTATTCTGTGCCTTTCAGTGTGCTCAGAGCGGCTGCGGTTTTTCCCGGTGGCCGTTGCTCATTTCGAGGATACCCATTTTCGTTAGCGCGTAGCCGGCAAATTTTTTGACCATCGCGTCCGGGTGGTTGATAAGCCCGCAGATGTGCGGCACGAACTTGGTATCGTGCGCCTGGCCGATGACGTAGAGGGCGTAGGCCTTCAGCCAGTTGTCCTCTCCGGTGAGCACCTCCAACATACCGTCGAATTCGGTGGGGATTTTTACGCCAAATTGATTGAGCACGCGCTCGGTGAGGGAGTGGGCGAGGGTGCGCTCGATAATTGGGATGATGCGCTTTTTAAGCTTTTTCTCCAAAACGTTATCCAAAAATTCCAGCGCGTTGACGCGCGCGTCCGGGTTCGGACTTTTGATGCCCTGGTAGGCGGTGTAAATATCGTCCGGGGAATATTTCAAACCCAGCAGACGGAAAATGCGCTCGAGGTTGTTGTCCAATCGGCTTTCCAGCGCCTTCAAAAACAGTTGCTGCGCCTCGTGCGCCGGTTTGCCGTTCAACGCCGCGCCAGAGGCGGCGGGATGATCGCCGTTCGTCTGAGTACTGAGAATAGCCAGCGTATGAATGTAAGATTTCGTTTCGTCCAAAATCTGCGCGACAATCCGATGCTCGTCAAATTTAAGAATCGGGAAGCGGGCACGCAGGCCGTTGAGGGCGCGGATGACTTCAAAACGCAGCGCGAGATCGGAATGATCGAGATTGAGCATGAGAATGTTCACCGACTTCTGCGCGCCGATGGAGGAGATTACTTGCGGAATGCGCAGACGAATGTTCTTCTCTTCGTTGGGATTTTCCAAATAGTAGCTCAGCATATCGATGATCACTTCCGGACCGTAGCAGATCAACGCCTCGTGGGCGTATTTGGCCAGCGCCCGGTTGCCGAGGTAACGAATCAGCACCGGCAGAAATTCTTTGTTGCGGCTCCGGCCAGCGCTGATGATGGCCGTCTGCAGCACTTCCTGCGACTGGTCATTCAAAAAGATGTGCAGGTAGGGGTAAAGTTCCGGGATATTGGCGGCGCCGATAACTTTGATGCAGTTAATCTTCGTGAATTTCAATTGCTCGGCGCTGGCAATTTCTCCCAAGCGATTGATGGTTTCGGTGACCGCCTCTTTAATTTGAAACGCTTTTTTCAATTTTTTATTGTTGCGGCTTTCGCGGGCGGCGCACAGCAGAGCCGCTCCGCGAATGCTGTAGTCCTCGTGCTGCAAATAGGTTTGCAGCAGCTCGACGCGATTGTCCAGCGAATGCTGAAAAAGATAATGAAAGGCTTCGGTTTTGATTTCCAAATTTTTGTCGTAAACCATCTCCTGCATTTCGGAGGTGAAGTCCGCGTCTTTATAATAATAAATATTGCGCAGCGCTTCGAGGCGGATGGCAGTGGAGCGGTGATGCAAAAGCCGGAGCAGGCACGGGATCAGGCGATCGTTGCGGATTTCTTTCACAATTTTCAAAACGCGCAGAATTTCTTTTTCATTGTCGCCCTGCAAAACTTCGATGAGACCGCCCAAAATGGATTCGTTGGCGGTATCGATAATCGGCATGGAAGCGGGCGCCGCCGGACTGGTGATCTTTTCCCGGAAGGATCGAATGTATTCGTGGCGGACCCCGTTGGCCAAATAAATCCACAGGCCGAGCAGGAGGATGGTGATGACGCTGATTTCGCGCACTGAGTAGCCTAAGGCGAGAGTCAACGCGATCAGCAGCAAGCCGCCGACGCCGGTGGCGAAGCTGTCCACAAAAACGTCGATGAAAGCCTTTGCCTGATTTTTGATCTTGGCGGCAATGGGCAGCGCCAACAGCTCGATGCCGGCTTTGTTGATGGATTGCTTCAGGCTGCCGTCGATCATTTTTAAAATGACCGCGCTGGTGAGCGAGGGCGCCAGCATCACCGAAAACGAGCCGATGAGTATTCCCACCGGCAAAAGAAAAATCGAAACTCCCACCCCCAACATGTTCACAATGCGATGGGTGACAAAGAGTTGGATGATCAGCGAGGCGATGTTGATGTTGGACAGCCAAAAGCCGTAAAAAGCGGTGAGCTCGTCGTCGTTGGGGATGTTCACCGAAGCGATGGCGCCGAACTGGTATTCCACGAATTTCGCCGCCACCACGCTGATGCCCACCAGACTGGCGAGGTAGGTCAGGTGCCGCGAGTTGCGCACCGTGCGCAGCGGATGGCTGAGCATGCTTTCGATCTGTTCCTGCTCCAAGTGATCGTCGCTGTCGTCGCGCACGTCTTTCCAAACGGTTTTGGTGATGGGAATGCAAAGAGAAAGGCAGCCTATGCAAACCAGCAGCAGGTTTTCGCTGCCGAGAATCGGGGCGAGGAACTTGGTGAGGTAGCCGCCAAAAATTCCGCCGGCGATGGCGCCCGCGCCAATGAGCCCGAACAGGCGCTTGGCTTCGCGGGCGTTGAAAATGAGATTGGCCAAAAGCCAGAACTGCGAAGTCGCCACCAGCGCGAAACCCGCTACCCAGATGTAAAAAAGATAGAGCGGCCAACCCTCGAGATAATCGAAATAGAGCAAAACCCAAAACATCAACAGCGAGGACAATAAAATTTGGAAGGTGCGGATGATGAAACGATTGAGCCGGGTTTTCTTGAGGAGCTTGAAATAGAAGGTGGAGCCGGCGGCGGCAAACAGCGCCACCAACACGAACACGTAGGGCAGGCGCGCTGCCCCAAATTTGGAGAGGAATAACGCGTTGCAAACCGGTTTGACAATCATCAAAGAGGAGATGACCAGGAAGATGTAAAACAGCATCAACGTCGTCCTGAGCCCTTCGCCCTCCCGAATGTCAAACGCCCGGCGAAAGAATCTCGCCACGGGCCGAAGAATAGCCATAATTACATCGAAGTTGTTAGAGACTGGTCAGCAGAATTGCGCTGGAATTTTACTTTTGGAAAAATCCCTCCAGCGGAGCGATGCTGGCCTGCGCTGCTGTTTTTGGCTGACGTTTTGATTGGGATTTGAGAACGGTTTCAATCGCCGGGATCAAGTCGCGCAAGATCTGCTCGCCCCGGGAATCTTCGATGAGCGCGGCCACGATATACTGGCGCCCGCCCGGGCCCCACACTAACGCCGAATCGGAATGCCAAATCCTCCAGGTTCCGGACTTGCGATAGACTTTGGCCTCCGGCGCAATCACATCCAGGGCGTTCACAAACTTGTGATGCAGCTCCGGATTGCAGAGCATATCCAGCATTTGCCGGCTGCGTTCTGCGCTCACTAATTTTCCCATTGCCAGCAAATAATAGAATCGGCACACCTGAGTGACGCTGGCGGCGTGGCTTAGCCCCATGAGCGGGTCAGGGTAACGTTTGCTGGTTTTGGCGTAGCGCTTGCCAACCCACAGCCCGCCGCGTTGGGTGTCGTAAAGCTCGTAGCGCGGGTCGATGAGAACGGCAACGATGTTTGAAAATCCCACGCGATCCATCATTCGGGTAGCCGCCTCGTTATCGGAGCGGCTGATCATAATTCGCATGTCATTCAAAATTTCTTCTGATTCTGGCAGCCGGCCATCTTCCAACGCCTGGGCCGCGGCCAGTAGAATTGCCAGTTTGGGCAGGCTGGCGGCGTACATCATCTCGTCGCCGTTGACGCGGGCAAATTTCACATGATACGGGTCGGAGAGGTCAACGATACCCACCGCCATTTTTTTGGCGGCCAACAACCGCGACCATAAACGGTTGCGATGCAATTGCCCCTCCAATCTTTTTTGCAAGCCGGCATCAACCAGTTCGCGCAGGGGGCGGATTTGTGCGTCGGGAATCGAGATGGGCAGCGCCGGCGGATAGGGATTGCCAATTGGTGGAGGCGAAAGCAGAACCGAGAGAACCCACAGCGACCATGCGATGAACATAACCTACCTCTTCCTTTAACCTTTTCCGTAAGCGAACCCGGTTCGCTAAAAAGTAAGTGCAATTTTGCAAAAATTATTTAACAAAAACAAGGTTTTTTTAATGTTTTATGATAATATTTTCGACGGGAAAAAGAGAATCATTAGGGCAGAAAACGATCTACTTATAGCTTCATTGCTGCGGGCTTGCGGAGATGAAATTCATTGACAAACTTTCGAGCAACAGTTATATTTTTGCGAACAAATATATTGTGAACAATTATAAAGTTGACTCCCGCATTTAAGCAATCCTATGCCTCGGCCTTCCGTCTCTCTCGCCACCATTTGGCCGATGACCAGCAACCGAATATAGCCACGGTGTGCCGAGACATCTGCGGCGCGCAAGCGCAGCTCCTCTCCGCCGCGGAGCTGCAATTGTGGGCGCGGAATCACCGGCTTACACGCGCCGAGGTCCACGCCGCGTTGTGGCAAACCCGGGCTCTGGTCAAAACTTCGTTGATGCGGCAAACGCTGCACGTGATTTCAGCGGAGGACTTTTCGATTTACATCGCGGCGCTCAATCGCAGCCGCACGCAGGCGCTGCTGCGCAACATGTCCAAGTACGCCGGCTTGACTCCCAAAGAGATAGCGGAGTTGAATAATTTGATCGTGGAGGCCCTGCGCGCCGGGCCGATGACCCAGCCGGAGTTGCTGCACCGCATTAAACCCCAAGCCGGCAAGCGCGTCCACAAATGGGCGGAGATCGCGTGGAGTATTCAAATCTTTCGCTCGGCTCTGGTGGAAGGGCTCATCTGTTACGGGCCGGAGAGCGGCAGAAAACCCACTTTCGTCCGGGTTGATCGCTGGCTGCCGAATCAAAAACCAGTTGCTGAAAATGAGGCGAAACCCATCCTGCTGCGGCGCTATTTGCGGGCGTACGCGCCGGCGACGCCGCCGGACTTTTCTCGCTGGTCGGGCTTGCAGATGAAAGAGGCGAAACCCGTTTGGGAATCGTTATCGAGTGAAGTGCTCGAAGTCCAGGTGGAGGGAAAAAGCGCGTTTGTTTTGCGCGAAGATTTTAATGAACTCGCTAATTTTGATCCGGCCGAACCCGTGCTGCGGTTGCTGCCGGCGTTCGATCCCTTTCTGCTGGGGCATGCCGACAAACAGCATCTGGTGGACGCCGTCCACTACAAGCGGGTCTATCGCAGCCAGGGCTGGATTTCGCCAGTGATTTTGCTCAACGGGCGAATTGTTGGCGTCTGGTTTCTGCGGCGGCAGGGACGCAAATCGATTTTGAAGATCGATCAGTTCGAAATCGTCCCCAGAAAAGTTCGCCGTGAGTTAGAAAAAGAAGCCGCCAGTTTAGAAACATTTTTGAACAC
Source organism: bacterium (assembly GCA_037446635.1). Taxonomy (GTDB): domain Bacteria; phylum Zhuqueibacterota; class Zhuqueibacteria; order Oceanimicrobiales; family Oceanimicrobiaceae; genus DASWHH01. Next base: position 8,488 of record JBBIIG010000041.1, on the reverse strand, counting down.
TTCACTGGAAATTCATTTCGGCTGATTAATTCACAGAACGGCAACCAAGTCAACCGCAAAGTTCGCTAAGAAAACGCAAAGGACGCAAGGAAAAAATTGGCTCATCTAAAGAATAGTTGTACAGGTCAATGAAATTTGGACCCCGAAGGTCGCTGAAAAATTTTTTAGGAATAAAAAGGCGCCACTAGCTCACCGTTCACCCCCCCCAAAAAAAGCGGCTCTTCGGTGGTTTCGATGTCATTCAGTGTTTTATTAGCGACCTTTGCGACAGCTTTCGTTCTTTGCGGTTAAAGAACATTGCGGCCGCGGCTTTTTTGCCCATCCCTTTTTAAGCCAATTTTTTTCCTGATTATTTGCAATTTGCCGGTATTTATAAGGTGATTTTTTTAATCAGCTCGACGGGGGGAAATGAGTAACGGACAGCCCATCCCCGCTCTCGAAAACTCATTATCATAATCATAAAAAGTTTCAGGTGCATTATGATGCTAAAGCCAATCGTTGTACTAACTCTTACTGCGGCCATTTCGGTGAGTTTGGGAGGAGTTTTAGCTCAGACGGTTACACGCGGGCCGTATCTGCAAATTGGGACGCCCACCAGCGTGGTGGTGAAATGGCGCACCGATATCGCCAGCAGCACTCGTGTGCAATTCGGGTTCAGTCCGGAGCGTCTCGAATTCGCTGTTGAAGACACTAATCTCACCACCGAGCACGAGGTACGGCTGGCGGGCTTGATGCCGGATACCAAATACTATTACGCTATTGGGCCAGCTACTTCCATCCTGACAGGGTTTCAAACCTCGTCCGAGTTCGTGGGCGACTCCAGCTATTTTTTTGTAACCTCGCCCGCCGCGGGCAAACCCACGCGCATCTGGATTCTTGGTGACTCCGGCACCAAAAACGACAACGCCCGCGCGGTTCGCGACGCGTATTATAATTTCACTGGCGTCCGCCACACCGACCTTTGGCTGATGTTAGGCGACAACGCCTACGACAGCGGTTTGGATGAAGAATACCAGGCCGCGGTGTTCGATATGTACCCGGAGATGCTGCGCAAATCCGTGCTGTGGCCCACACGCGGTAATCACGATCGCGGGCCGCGCGATGAATTTGGCGACTGGACCGACGGCGGCGATTATTATCGCATCTTCACTATGCCCACCGCCGGCGAGGCCGGCGGGCTGCCCTCCGGCACCGAAGCCTACTATTCTTTTGATTACGGCGCCATCCATTTCATCTGCCTCGAATCTACCTCCAGCGAGCTGCGGCGGACGGACAGCCCCATGTGGAGCTGGCTGGAAGCCGATCTCGCCGCCAACGACAAATTCTGGACCATCGCATTTTGGCACCATCCGCCGTACAGCAAAGGCTCCCACGACTCCGACTCCGAGAACGCGCTGATTCAGATGCGCGAGCGCGCGCTGCCGCTCCTCGAAAGCTACGGCGTCGATTTGGTACTGTGTGGGCACAGTCATTCTTATGAACGTTCCTTTATGTTAAAGGGCCACTACGGCAAATCCTCCACGCTAACGGAGACGATGATTTTGGACGGCGGCGACGGCCGCAGCGACGGCGATGGTGTGTACTCAAAACTTGTCACGGGTGACGACCCCAACGCCGGCGCCGTTTATGTCGTGGCTGGCAGCTCCGGCAAGGTTAGCTCCGGCCCCCTCGATCACCCGGTGATGTTTGTGTCGTTTAAAACCCTCGGCTCCTTGGCGCTGGATATTGACGGCGCCCGCCTCGACGCCACGTTTATCACCAGCACTGGCGCCATACTCGATTACTTCACCATCATCAAAAGCGGCGGCAGCGCGGCGCGGCTAACCCTGGTTTCTGGGGATCAGCAAGTGGGTTTGGTGGGAACGGCTTTGCCCGAACCGTTCGTAGTGCAGGCCCAGGACGCGGGTGGCCAGCCGCTGCCCGGCGCGGCCGTGGATTTCACGATAATCGCCGGCGAGGGCCAGCTTTCGAATACCCAGCAATTAAGCGACCCCAACGGTTTTGCTTCCACAACGCTCACCTTGGGCGATTCCGCCGGCGTCGTGCGCGTCGCTGCGACCTCCGCGGGGGTCGCCGATACGGTGTTTTTTGAAGCCGCCGCGACCCTGCCGCCGGTGGCGGATATTTCGGCCTCACCGCAACAGATCGATTTTGGCGAGGTTTGGGTCGGCGACAGTTTGGCCGCTCATTTTGAAATCAAAAATCTCGGCCAGGAAGATTTGCAGATCACGGAAATTTCCATTGCCGGCGGCGACGCCCTCCATTTCAAAATGGATTCGCTCAGTTCGCCGCTGATTTTGCCAACCGACTCCTCTCAAATTATGGCCGTTCGCTTCAAGCCGTTATCGTTGGGTTTAAAGCAGGCGCACGTGCGTTTAGTGAGCAACGATGCCGATGAAAATCTGCTGACCATCGCGGTTACTGGCGTTGGGACAACCGAGTTTCCGCAGGTCACCGTGCAGCCCAAAGTCACCACCACTTCGACGCCCTCCAACGCCGACGACCCGGCGATCTGGATTCATCCCACCGCCCCGTCGCGCAGCGTCATCATCGGCACCGACAAAAGCGCGGGCATTTTCGTTTGGGATTTGAGCGGAACTTTGCTGCAGCATTTGCCGCAGGGCACGGATGTGAACAACGTCGATGTCCGGCAAAATGTGCGGTGGGGCAGCGCGGTTGCGGATATCGTCGCCGCTAACCTGCGCGACGCCGGCAAATTGGCGGTGTTCAAAGTCAACCCGGATTACACCGGCGCGGACGTGCTCATGCAATTGGCCGGCGCGACCAGCCAAAATAATAACATTCAAAATGACAGCTACGGCTTTTGTTTGTACAAACATCCGGCCGACAGCGCCCTCTACGTTTTCGAGCGGCCCAAAAGCGGCGGCGTGGTTCGCCAGTATCGCGTCGCGCCAGACTCCAGCGGCGAAGTGCTGGTTGCGCCAGTGCGCGATTTGAATTATAGCGGCGGCGTCGCCGAGGGCTTCGTGGCCGATGACCAGTTGGGCTTTGTTTACATCACCGAAGAAACCCACGGCATTCATAAATATTTTGCCGCCCCCCACGCTGCCGTCGATCAGATCGCCGTCTTCGGGGAAGGCGATGGCACCGCGGACGATCGCGAGGGGCTGGCGCTGTACGCCTGCGCGGACGGCGGCGGGTATCTCGTGCTTTCAAGCCAGGGCAACGACACGTTTAAAATTTTCGAGCGCCAGGGCAACAACCGTTTTCTGAAAACGATTTTACCGCTGGACGAATTGGGAAACCCCGGCCTCGGCACCGACGGCCTGGACGTGACCGCGTTTGCGGCGCCGCCTCACTTCCCCAACGGATTTTTGGTGGCGCACGAGCAGAGAGACCGGCAATTTCATTTGTATGATTGGGCGGAAATCGCCGAGGATCATCTCGCCATCTGCGTGATTCAACAGCCGCAGATTTCGGTTTCGCCAACCGCGTACGAATTTGGCGAGCTGGCGATTGGCGATTCGGCGGTCGCAGCGTTTGTGATTAAAAATACCGGCGCCGCGGAATTAATTGTGTCCGACCTCTCGTTGACCACCAGCGATGAATTTCATCTCCAGAGCGCGCCGGCTCCTGTCGCCATTGCGCCCGGTGATTCGAGTTCTTTGACGGTGGCCTTTGTTCCAATTTCCGCCGGAGTAAAAAATTCTATCCTGCAGGTGGCCAGCAACGACGGTGAAAATCCGCTGCTGGAAATCCATCTCTCCGGTGCGGCGTTTGAGGCCAGCCGACCGCAAATTTCCATAGCGCCGCCAACGATTGACTTTGGCGAAGTGGTGGTCGGCGACTCCGCCCAGGCTCAACTCGTCATCCGCAATCTCGGCGACGCAGTTTTATCTGTGATCGAGATCTCGCTGCTCGCCGGCCTGCCTGCGCAGGAATTCCAAATCGATACCCTCGCGGCGCCCGTGACGCTGGCGCCGCTGGATTCGATTTTGCTTGGCGTGGCGTTCCGGCCCATCACGCTCGGCGCCAAAAACGGCGCGGTGCTGATTGTCAGCAGCGATCCGCAAAACGATTCGCTAGAGGTGGCGCTATCGGGTTCGGCGATAACCGACCCGGTTTCAGTAGTTGATGAACCGCCGGTGCTGCCGGATCGCATCGTGCTCAAACCGGTGTATCCGAATCCCTTCAACGCCGAGGCCGTGATCGAATACGCGCTGCCGCAACCCGCAGCGGTAAGGCTGGTGATCTACAATTTGCTCGGCCAGCCCATTCGGATTTTGGTGGATGAGATGGAAACCGCGGGCTTCAAAAAAGTGCGCTGGGACGGCCGCGATGGGCGCGGCGTTGACGTTGGATCCGGGATTTATTATATTATTTTGATAGGAAGCGATTCGCTGCGCGGGCAAGCCGGCAGCCAACGATTGGTGCGCAAGATCACGCTGCTGAAATGATCGAATGTGTACGGTTCAAAATTCTGGAGGATAACATCAATCGCGTTTTTTTCAACCTAACTCATCTCATAACATTTTTGATTTTTGCCGCCTTGACTACGGCGGCGTTGGCGCAGAGCAAAAACATTTGGATCAGCGCGGAAGAACTGGCGACCCGCCCCGACAGCGGCGAGGCCTGGAATCGCATGCTGGCCGCTGCGGACATGGTGAATCTCATTGACGCCACGGGCGGTCACGGCAGCATTCACGATGTTTATGTGATGGCAGCCGCGTTAGTCGCGACGCGGCTGAACGACAATGCCCGCCGCCAGATCGTCGCCGATAACATTGCCCGCGCGGTGGCCAACCGCATCGAAGAAGATGGCAATTCCCTCTCCCTGACGCGCAGCCTGCCCGGTTACATCATCGCCGCCGATCTCATCGATCTAAAAAATTTCGCGCCCGCCATCGACGCCGCCTTTCGCGAGTGGCTGCAGTTCGTGGTGTACGAACTAAAATTGGACGACGCCACGCAAGTGGAGAAGCACGAAATCCGCGGCAACAATCACGGCACCCAAGCCGGGGTGGCGCGCATTGCTGCAGCGCTCTACCTCGACAAGCCGGATGATTTGCAGCGCGCCGCCGCCGTGTTCAAAGGGTGGTTGGGCGACAGCTCCGCCTACAAAGGATTCAACTGGGGCAACTTGTGCTGGCAGGTGGATCTTAACAATCCCGTTGGCATCAACCCCAAAGGCGCGCGTATGACCGTGGCGGGCGAAGAGCGGGACGTTGACGGCGTGCAGCCAGACGATCAGCGGCGCGCCGGCTGCCCGCAAAATCAGAGCCGCTGGCCGCCGCGCTCCGATACCCACGTTTGGGGCGGTTTGCAGGGCGCGGTGGGCCAGGCCTATCTGCTCTCCCGCGCCGGTTACGACGCCTGGAACTGGAGCGACCAGGCGATTCTGCGCGCCATCTCCTGGCAGCACGATCCCACTCGCGGGGACGCCCCGGCCGAGGGCGACGACATCTGGATTCTCCCGCTGGTGGACTCGGTTTATGCCACGCATTTTTGGAACGGCGCGCCGGTGGGCTTCGGCAAGCAGGTGGGCTGGACCGATTGGACGCACGGCGGATTCATCGCCGCGCCGCTGGCGATCAAGGTCAACATCATCGGCGCCGGCTTTGTGGATATTCAACCGCCGGGTGTTTCGTATGTCTCCGGGACGCCGGTGCAGCTCACCGCCATTCCCGATCCCGAATGGATGTTTGTCGGTTGGAAGGGGGATATCGTGAGCACTGACAATCCGTTGACGTTTAATATCACCGGCTTCAAAAACCTTACCGCCGTCTTTGGCCAAAGCGTGAGCAGCGTGACGGCGCTGCCCAAAGTTAGCACCAGCGCTGCCCCGGGCGATGCCGAGGACGTCGCCTTTTGGATTCATCCCACCGATCTATCTCGCAGCGTGGTCATCGGCACCTATCGTTCTTCCGGGGGCGGCGTGGTTGTCTGGGATTTGAACGGCGTCGAGCTGCAGCGCCTGCCGCAGAACGCCACCGCCAAGTTTATCGATGTGCGGTACAACGTGCCGCTGGGCGGGGAGACGGTTGACATCGCGGCGGTGAATCTTCGCGACGTTGAAAAATTGGCGGTGTTCAAAATCAACCCCAATTACACCACCGAAGTGTTGATTCAAGTGGCCGGCCGTGAAAGTCTCCACAACGACCTGCAACGAAATACCTGGGGATTCTGTTTGTATCAGCGCCCTTTCGACGGCGCCCTCTTTTTGTTTGAGAGTCCGAAAAATAACGTGCATATTCGCCAGTATGAAATTTTGGACGACGGCTTCGGCGGCGTGATCTTGGTGGATTTACAACGCGAGTTAAATTACTTTGGCGACACCGTTGACGGCATGGCGGCCGACGACGAGTCCGGCTACCTTTACGTCTCCGAAGCCAACGAGGGCTTCCACAAATATTTCACCGAGGCGGAATTGGGAAATGATCCTATTGCCTTTGTTCCCGCCACGGATGTGCTGACGCCGGAGTTCGAGGGCATGGCTATCTACTCCTGCAACGATGGCGCCGGCTATCTTCTGGTGTCCAGCCCGGGCAGCAGCGCCATCAAAGTCTATGAGCGTCAGGGTGAAAACCAGCTCATCAAAAACATAACTTTGCTCAACGGCAGCGCTTCACCCATTGAATCCGTTGGTCTGGATGTAACCGCCATCGCGGTATCTCCGAATTACCCCAACGGCCTGCTGGCGGCGCACGATGAGATCGGCCGGCGGTTTCATTTATACGATTGGGCTGAGATCGCCCAAAAGGATTTGACGGTCTGCGTCAATGGCGAGACCCCGTTGGCGCCGCGCATCGCCGTGGCGCCGACGTCACACGATTTTGGGGAGATACGTTTGGGCCACAGGGTGGGCGCGCAATTTCTGCTCACCAACAAAGGCTCGCTGCCCCTGACCGTCGAAAGCATTTTGCTGAACGGGCTGCACGCCAACGAGTTCAAGATTGAAAACATCAGCGGCGTGTTCAATCTCTCCAACAACGATTCGCTCAAAGTTGAAGTGAGTTTCAAGCCCACCAGCCTCGGCAGCAAGGTTGCAAACTTGCAATTTGAAAACAACGATCCGCTCGATAACCCTCTCGACGTGCAGCTCACCGGCAAAGGAATCGACTCGTCGGTTGGGGTGGGGGACGAAGCGGCCCCGCCAAAAGAGCTGGCGCTGCGGCCCAACTATCCCAACCCTTTCAACGCCGAAACCACTATCGAATATGCCTTGCCCAGCGCCGCGTTCGTGCGGCTGGCGATTTACAATCTGCGCGGCCAACGCATTCGCGTGCTGGTGGAGGCCGAGCAATCGCCGGGCGTCAACAAGCTGCGCTGGGACGGCCGCGATCAAAATAACCAGCCGGTCGGCTCCGGAATGTATTTTATTCACCTCGAAGCCCAGCAGCGCCGTTTGCTCCGGAAAGCCGTCCTGATCAAGTGAGGAGCGATTTGATTCGCTTTACTAACTTCAACCATTCTTAAACCGCAGAGGGCGCCGAGAGCGCAGAGTGTTTAAAACCAATTTTTCCCTGCGCTCCTTTGCGTTTTCTAAGCGAACTTTGCAGTAGATTTGGAAATTCCAGAAAGGAGGATCCCATGTTACGACGACTCATCATGTGCGTCGTTGTTTTCGCCGTTACCGCTTGCACCCAAGAGCCGAAAATCACTGAAAACTTTGGCGAGAAGATCACCCTGCAGGAACCAACTCGGGTGTCGAAAATTTTGGCGCAGCCGGAATCGTATGTTGGGCAAACCGTGCTAGTGCAGGGAAAAGTGCTGGCGGTGTGCCCAAACAAGGGCTGCTGGATCGAAATCGACAGCGACGCGCCAGCTGAAAAAATTCAGGTGAAAGTTGAGGACGACGTGATCGTCTTTCCCCAAAGCCTCAAAGGAAAACAGGTTTTGGTACAAGGAGTGGTTGAAAAGTTGCACCTCACCAAAGAGCAAGCGCTGGCGATGAAGCAACATGAAGCGGAAGAATCCGGGGAAGAACTTGATGCGACGACGGAAGTGAGCGAGCAGACCATCTATCGCATCAAAGGCCTCGGCGCCGCCGTGTTGAATTGATTCATCACCCGTTTTAACCGCAAAGAACGCAAGGCGCAAAGTTCGCTAATAAAAAACAAATTTTTTCCTGGCGGCCTTTTGCGTTTTCTTAGCGAACTTTGCGGTGAAGTAAAGCAGTGCGGTGAAGTAAAGCAGGCATTGACAATAACCCGCGCCTTTGTTATTTTCAATCACTTTCCATCTTAAAATTGGGAGCGGCTCTGTTGGGCAAGAACGCATCAGATTCACAGGCGATTGCAGATCTTCAGAAAGAAAATCTCCGCTTAAAGAAAACCGTCGAAGACCTCAGCGCCATCAATCAGTTGGCGAACATCATCAGCTCCACCATGCCGGTGGAGAAAATTCTCAACCGCGTGGTGGAGGTTTCGGTGAAAGCCATCAAGGCGGAGCAGGGCACCATCTCCCTGCTTGACGAAACCAAGAGCGCGGATCCCTTCAAAACTCTCATTCGCAAAGTTGACGTGTC
>JBBIIG010000040.1:16564-34752 GCA_037446635.1 bacterium | reverse complement strand
CTTCAATTTCTATTTTATCAAAATTCATATAGACTGACCTTTTTAGACAGCCCCAGGGGTTTGAGATAGGCTATTTTGCGGCGCCGTTCCTGGGCCGGCCGATGGAAAAATAATCGATGTTCAAACTCTTCATGCGCGCCGGCGCGTAGAGGTTGCGGCCGTCGAAAATCACCGGCGTCTTTAAGGTTTCTTTGATGAGATAGAAATCCGGCTCGCGGAAGGCGTTCCACTCGGTCATGATGATCAGGCCGTCGGCGCCTTCGAGGGCGTCGTAGCGTTTATCAAACAAAAACAGCTCCTTGCCAACGCGGTCGCTGAAAATACGGCGGGCTTCGTGCAGCGCTTCCGGATCGTGGGCGCGCACTTTCGCGCCGTGGGCGTTGAGCGCGTTAATCATCTCGATGGCCGGGGCCTCGCGCATGTCGTCGGTTTTGGGCTTGAACGCCAATCCCCACATCGCGAAGGTTTTACCCTGCAGGTCGTTCTTGAAATACGATTTGATTTTATCGAGGAGAATGGTTTTCTGCCGCGCGTTGACCTCTTCCACTGCGCGCACAATCTTCAACTCCATGCCGTGTTCTTTGCCAGTTTTGATGATGGCTTTCACGTCTTTGGGAAAACAGGAGCCGCCGTAGCCGGTGCCGGGGTAAATGAAATGCGGCCCGATGCGGCTGTCTGTGCCGATGCCCTTGCGCACCATCTCCACGTCTGCGCCGAGGATATCGCAGAGATTGGCCATCTCGTTCATAAATGAAATTTTGGTAGCCAGCAGCGAGTTGGCGGCGTACTTGGTCAGCTCGGCGCTGCGTTCATCCATCACCAAAATCGGTTTGCCGGAGCGCACAAACGGCGCGTAGAGATTTTTCATGATTTCCGCCGCTTCGGGGTCGCTGGCGCCGATGACCACGCGATCGGGGCGCAGGAAATCTTCAATGGCCGCGCCCTCTTTCAAAAATTCCGGGTTGGAGACCACGGCAAATTTCTGGTCGGTGTGCTGGCGGATTTCCGCAGCAACTTTATCGGCGGTGCCAACGGGAACCGTGCTTTTGTTGACCACCACTTTGTAGCCGTTCAGATATTTGCCAATATCGCGCGCCACCGCCAGCACGTATTTCAAATCCGCGGAGCCGTCTCCGTCCGGCGGGGTTCCCACCGCAATAAAAATGATCTGGGATTTTTCAACACCGTACTTGATATCGGTGGTGAAAAACAAGCGATCTTCTTTGGCGTTGCGAATCACCATTTCCTGCAGGCCGGGTTCATAAATGGGGATTTCCCCGCGGTTCAGTTTATCGATTTTGCTTTTGTCCACATCCACGCAAATCACTTCGTTGCCAACGTCGGCGAAACAGGTGCCAGCCACCAAACCCACGTAGCCAGTTCCTACTACGGTAATTTTCATCGAGGCTCCATACTTTTTTTGTTAGTATTTGACTGTCATTCAATAAATCGGCAGTCGCCGCTAAACCTTAACGATGCAACCTTTTGCAGCGCCACTTCATCAGGGAGAAAATTACCGTCAAAATGGGGTGTTGGCGAAACCTCAAACAAAAAACGCCGCCCGTTAAAAAATCAGCGGGCGGCGTTTGCACCATGAGAGGATAGGAGGAGGGTTAATTCGAGCCGTCGGTATTTTGCGGATTGCCGTGTTTGTAGCGGCCTTGAAAATAACCGCGGCGGTCGCCCGGTCGGCCGGTTTTAAAGTGGCCGCTGAGGGTGCCAGTCGTCTGTCCCTCGCGATTCACCCAGCGGCCGCGAAAGACGCCGCCCTGTTCGCCGCGGTTGAATTGCCACTGGCCTTCCAACAAGCCGCGGAATTCGCCGTCGAGGCTGATGTACTTGCCGAAGAAAACTCGATTGCCGTTGCGATTGACGCCCCAAATGCCTTTAAGGTAGCCGGCGTTCGTGCCCAGACTGTTGATCCAGCGGCCGCGGAATTCGCCGCCGTTGGGCCCGGTTTTCACCCAGCGGCCGGCAAAGAAACCGCCGTCAAACGGCGAGACCTCTTTTGAGCGGCTGACGATGGAAACTTCCTGTCCGTCCGCGCCCACAGCTTCGATAAGTTCCAGCGAATCCAATTCGCTGAAGCTCAACACTTTGGAGTAGGCGCCAGCGTTTAAGGAGAACGTACCTTCAACCTCGGGTTGAGTCGTGTCGTTGTCGATGATTGCCAGAACGAGACCATCAAAATGGGGTTTGGTGTAGGAAGTGAACTCAATGGTTTGCCGGTCCGGGCGCGGCAGGTGGATGTAGTCATTGCCCTCGAATCGGATGGTTTTGAGAAGCAGCAGCGCGCCTTTGTTGATTTGCGCGGAACCGCTCCAGTCGGTAACCGCGGTGGCGGTGGAATCGCCTTCGAGATAGCCCCAGGTGATGCGCAGGAAATAAACTTTTGTGGTTGCCGAGTTGAGCTCAGCCAGCACCGCTGGGTCGTCGCTGAATGAATCCGCTACCTCGGCGTCTTCGGGAAAATCTTCCACCAGGTCGGATTCGCCAAACGCTGCCGCCTCGTCATCGGTGTCGTAACCGCCAAACGCTTTGTCGAGGCTGATTTCTTCGTCGCCGCTGTTTTCATCGGGGCTCACCAACTGTTCGGAGTTGCAGGCGACCAGAAAGCTCAGCATCAGCGCCGTCATCATCCAAATCCAAAATCGTTTCATAGGTACCTCCAGAGTTTTAAGTAATCACCGTTTAAAAAATTCGCTGGCAACACACGCAAGAGACGGGCCAAAAAATCTCTGGAGGGTTTGGCACTTCACTAATTCAAAAAGATATTGAAGGATAGCGCTAGAACAAAAGTTTTATATCCATTAATCAATGTGCTCTTCGAGTGGACTGTTCAGGCCAGAAGTGTACCTATGAGTCCACCACAAATTTCGCAAAACCTGGAATGAAGTTTTTTAACCGCAAAAAACGCAAAGCTGACGCAGAGGCCGTCAATAAGGTTTGGAAAAAAGTATTGACTATTAGCTAAACATTTTATAAATTTTCGCCGTTTATTTTCCTCGGTAGCTCAATCGGCAGAGCGGGTGGCTGTTAACCACTAGGTTGCAGGTTCGAGTCCTGCCCGAGGAGCAAGTGCAAAAAGCCCAAGCGATTTGGGCTTTTTATTTTAAGAAATAGGTTCTTTCGTGAACTTCGTACTCTTCGCGGTAAAGTAAATTGAATAAGTCATACCGCTAGATTCCCGCCTCCACTTTACTTTTAAAGCTCCGATCTTAATTTTCGCAGATTCTCACTTTTTCTTTGACAATTTTTTTCGGATTTTATATATTTCGCCTGCCATTCTTGAAGCCTTTCTACTATGACATTCCAAATCAAAATGACGGCGGCGGTGGTCTGTTTGCTTTTGTGTGCAGATCTCGAAAGCGTTGCCGGCAACAAAAATAAGCGGGTGAGCCTGCTGCAGGTGACCGTTGGCCGAAACGGCAGCGCCCCCATCATCGATGGTTACCTGAGCAAAAATGAATGGAAAAATGCCGCGCTGATCAGCAACTTCACCCAGAAAGAACCCTCAGAGGGGGCGCCGGTTTCCGAGCCCACTATCGTTTTGATTACGTATGACGATCAAAATATTTACTTCGGCATCCGCTGCTTCGATAAAGAGCCGCACAAAATCGTCGCCAATGAAATGCGCCGCGACTCCGATCTTTCCAACAACGATTACGTCGAAATCATCATCGACACTTTTTTTGACCAACGCAACGCCTACTATTTCGCCACCAACTCATTGGGGGCGCGGCTGGACTCGGAGATCAAAACCGAGGGCGCGCACATCAATTGGGATTGGGACGGCATCTGGCACAGCGCCGCCCGCAAAGATCAAATGGGGTGGACCGTTGAAGTTGCGATTCCTTTTAAGACGTTGAGATTCCGCGAGGGCGAGAACATCACCTGGGGCATCAATTTCGGCCGCTACATTCCGCGCAAACGCGAGGAGGCCTACTGGTCGCCCATCAGCCGCGACGACGATTTCAACAACTACGGAAAATTCAAAATCTCGAAGTTCGGCGTGTTGAAAGGGCTCAACTTCGCGCCCAAAGATAAACGGCTGCAAATCAAGCCCTATGCCATCGGCGGCATGGAAAAACATTTCACGCCCAGCGTTTCTTCCGATCAACTGGCCGACGCCGGCCTCGACGTCAAAGTCCACCTCACCTCCAACATCGTCTCCGACCTCACCGTCAACACCGATTTCGCCCAGGTGGAAGCGGACGTGGAACAGGTTAACCTTTCGCGTTTCAATTTGTTCTTTCCGGAAAAACGCGACTTCTTTTTGGAAGGCCTGGATATTTTTAACGTGGGCGAGGAAGTTTACGGCGAGCCGTTCACCCTGCTGTTTTTCAGCCGGCAAATTGGATTGCATACCGACCCGGCCACGTTCGAAAGCCGCGAGGTGCCTATAATAGGCGGCATCAAAACCACTGGCAAAGCCGGCGCGTATGAGTTGGGCGTGCTCGACGTCCTCACCGACGGCCTCTCGCAACCGAACCCGGACTCCGTTGGAAAAACCAACTACCTCGCCGCGCGCTTGAAACGCGATATCTTCAAACGCTCGTATCTTGGGGTGATGGCGCTCAGCAAAGACGCCGTCGCCGGCGGCCCCTACAACCGTACCTTCGCCGCCGACGCTTTGTTCTCCTTCGACAACAACTTCACATTGAGCGGCTATTTTGCAAAAACCTTGACCCCAGGTTTGAGGGGCAACGATTACAACGGCTATCTCGACCTATCGTGGGGCACCGATAAAGTTTATGCCCACGGCGCCTTTACGGACATTGGCAGAAATTTTAATCCGGAGATGGGCTTCTTGCAGTGGCGAGACATCCGCAAATATTTTTTGGAAATCTATCTCAGCCCACGCCCGAATTTCTGGAGCATCCGACAGTCGCATTTTTCCTACTCGCTGGAATACATCACCAACCACAGTAATCAACTGCAATATCGCACCATCAACCTCGGGCTGCTCAATATCTTTAAAAATGAAGCGTACTTATCATTTGGATTTATCAATTACTACGACAACATTCCTGCCCCCGGTTTTTTCCTCGGGCCGGCGTTCATCCCCGGCGGCATCTACAAGTACAACATCGGCTCGGCCATGTTTAGCTCCGATCACAGCCGCAAATTCAGCGGCAGCTTGCAAGTGGGCGGCGGCACCTTTTACGACGGCACGTTCATCGGAGTGCGCGCGGAAAATTTTTGGAAGCCCACCAGCAAATTGCGCTTCGATCTCAACTGGGTCTGGAACCGCGTGGAGACGCCCTTTGCCAACGGCGAATTCACCACCTCGATTTTAGGGGCGCGCATCAACTACTCGTTTTCGACCAACCTCTTCACCAAAGCTTATTTGCAGTGGAACGATTTCGACAAACGCATCATCAGCAACTTTTTGATTCGTTTTATCTATGCGCCCGGCAGCGATTTCTATTTAGTTTATAATGAAGAATTGGATACGGTTTCCCGCTTGAAGACTTCCAACCGCACCCTGCTTGCCAAGCTCACCTTTCTTTTGAATCTTTAAAAACAAAATGGCCAGCAGCGCCACCGTGTGGAGAGACGCATACTGGCCACCCCCTAATCCCGTTCAATAAGCAGCCCCGTTTATTGGGGAAGCTTAGGTTGCTGCCGGTGCGTGATGTGTAGGGATCAAGGTAGTCTTGTTCTGGTTCAGAGATTCCTCGACTTTTTTAACATTTAAAATGATGTGGCGGTTTTTTAGTGGCCGGTAAACAATGCCGTCGGCGCCGTTCTGCTGAATTTCTGTTTCGTAAACTTTATCTTTATCATCCAGAATCGTGACGATTTTCAGGTGGTTGTACTTTCGTTTGACTTTGCGAATGAAATCAATGCCCTGTTTGCCGCGCGCTCGAAAGTGAGTGAGGTCGTAATCCATTACTAAAATTTCCGGCCGCAACTTTCTCAAGAGGTACATGGCCGCTTCAACACTTTCCGCAATTTCTATACTGTATCCATCACACAAAGCCAAATAAATTTGCATTTGCGAACCGAGTTCATCGTTCAGCAAAACGATTCGTGTCATACGATGTTGAGATTTGCCAGAGGTGCAATGTTCGGAGTTGAATTTTCTTGCTTATAGTATGATCTACTCTGGAAGATTGCGTAAAGGGGTGGGAGAAAAAATCAAAAATCTTTGTTTAGAAGATGAAGCGGGATCGTTTGCCGCCAGAATGCGATGAAGCTCAAACAGGCCACCACCGCGGCGGTAACGACCAGCGCCAAATTGACGTGGCCGCCCACTTCGTACCAGCCCGCGAACCGCGGCTCGAAATTGAGCGCCGCCAACGCGATGGCGTTGTTGATGCCGTGCACCAAAATACTCGGAAAAATGCTGTTGCTGCGCCAGGCCAGCACGCCCAGCGTTATTCCTAAAATTAAAATCTGCGCCATCCACCAGGGGTTGAAATGAATGAACGCGAAAGCCAATGCCGAAAAAAACAACCCGAACGTCACCCCTAACCGGCGCTCCAGCGCCCGCTGCAGCAACCCGCGAAACAACATCTCCTCGATCACCGCGGCCATCAACACCGCCGCGATGAACAGCGCCACGCCCTCCTGCCAGGAATCGAATTTCAACAAATCGAAAATCATATCCTGAAGCTCTTGCGGCATTTTGATGAACGGATTGAGGAGGCGGTCCAGCTCATCGGTGAGGATAGTGATCGCGGCCCCGAGCAGAAAACTAATTCCTGTCAATTTCCAGGAGATGGGGTTGAAGCGAAAAGCCGCTTTGAAATCATACTTTTTTATCAACAAATAAAATACCGACGGCGCTACGAGGCACAATTCTCCGATGTGAAGCTGCGCCGGCGGCAGCAGCACGGCGGCTGTCAGCGCGCCGGCGCCGGCCAGCAGAACTCCCAAAATAATCAATCCTGCGATGACGCGCGCTCTCGGATGCTCCTGGTTCACAGCGCCTCCTTAGTCATTTCAGCTAACAGAATTGCCGCCGCCGCTCCCACATTGAGCGACTCGGCTTTTCCGCGTTTTGGTATTCTCAAGCGGCCGTTCGCCAGGGTTTTGAGGGCGCGCTCCACACCAGCGATTTCGCTTCCCAGTACCAGCACATTTTTTTTTCCGAAAACTGCGCGCCGGTAGTCCACGTCGCCGGCGGCGTCGGCAACCCAAATCGCATAATTTTCTTTCTGCAAATTTGTGAGAATTTTTTCCAGATCACAGTTTTCAAAAATGGACAGGTGAAAGAAACCGCCCATGCTGGCGCGCACGACTTTGGGATTGGTTGCTTCCACAGCGTGTGAGCTCAAAAAAATTCCCTTCACCCCGAACCAATTGGCAGTGCGAATGATGACGCCAAGATTGCCGGGATCGTTGATCGCATTCAGCGCCAAAAGCAAGTCGGGTTGATTTTTTAAAAACTCGTTGAGATCGAATGCGCGTTTTTTCGCCACGCAGACGATGCCCTGCGAGTGCACGGTTTCCGAAATCTCCTGCAGTTGCGAAAGGCTGATCTCATCCATTGCAATTCCGCGCGTGCGAAAAGCGGCCAATAATTTTTCGCCGCGGTTTGACTGTGCCGCGGCGGTCCCGCGGCAAATCAGCGCGGCCGCGATTTCATAATCGGAATCCAGCGCTTCTTCACACAGCCGCAGTCCTTCAATTAGAAACGCCTGCCGCTGGTCGCGGATTTTTTTTTGCTTGAGCGCAGAGAGGTATTTTAGTTTAGCTTTGGAGATCACGAATTTGAGGCGGGCTAAATAACGGCGGGCGCGAAGAACTCGCCGTCACGTTTCAAAAAATTTTTCCTCTTCGGAGTTGATGGCTTCGATCAACTCCCGCGGCGCCGCGGCGCGGATCAACCGCTCGCGGAAATCTTTTTTGTGCATCAGCCGCGAGATTCGGCTGAGTGCTTTGAGATGGGGGCCGGTTTTATCCTGCGGCCCCACCAACAACCACACCAGGCGCACCGGCTTTTCATCGAGCGATTTGAAATCGACCGGCGCGCGGGTGATGCCGAGCGCGGCAATAATATCGTCCACCCCTTCGGCCTTGGCGTGCGGAATGGCTACTTCGTCGCCGACGCCGGTGCTCATCACCGCTTCGCGATCCAAGACCGCTTTCAAAACCTGCTGCTTGTTGTTCAGTTTCACGGAACGGTCGATCAGGTTCACCATCTCTTCAATGATTTTTTCTTTGTCGAGATTTTCAAGGGGAATTTTGATGCGGTCTTCGGTCAGGATGCTGTTCAATCTCATAACGTCGCGGACCTCAATATACGTTAATCGCGGTTAGGCCTCTGTTTAAGACGGGCGTAATATAAAAGAAAAACTTAAAAATTCAAACGTTTTTTGGACGGTTGTAAACAAAAAAAGAAGCCATTACGAAAGTTTGTAATGGCTTACTTGGTGTGCGGGGCCGACGGGATTTGAACCCGCGATCTCCGGCTTGACAGGCCGGCGTGTTAAACCAGGCTACACCACGGCCCCTGAGCGGTCGTTCTTTTCCAAATTCTTTTTGCTAGCCGAAAACATGATCGCCAGCGGGATCAGAACACAGTAGCCAATCACCAACAAGATGGGCGCGACGGTCATGGTTAACATGCCATCGACTGGCGGCTGCGCCAGGGCCCAATAACCAATTAGCAGCGTCAAAATTGCGACGCCGAAAAGCAGATAATTGACGCGCGAATACGGGACGGCCGCGGCCCCGCGTGTTTTGCGCTGAGATCTTTTTTTCTGTTTGGTATCCGCCATTTAAAACCTGAAAAAGACGCGCCAATATAGTTATTTCACGTGCGAGAGTCAAGCGAAAATATTGCGCCTATTTGCCGGCGGTACGCCGCGCTTGAATTCATCGCTGCGAATGGTTATATTACCCCTGTCCTTTTTAAAAGGAGTAAGTTATGAATCAAAGCAATCAAAGCGGCATTCATATCGTGGCGATAAATGGCAGCGCCCGGCCAGGCAATTACACCGGCAAAGCCCTCAACTTAGTTGTGGACGAGTTGCAGCAAAAACATCAGGTATCCGTGGATGTCATCGCCGCGGAGGAATTGCATTTGCCTTTTCCCGGCGCCGACCCCCGTTCGGTGGAAACGGCACACCTGCGCAGCCGGGTGTCGCAAGCAACTGGCCTGGTGCTGGCAACGCCGGAGTATCACGGCAGCTTCAGCAGCGTGATAAAATTAGTCATCGAAAACCTGGGGTTCCCCTCGATGCTGTCCGGCAAACCCATCGTGTTGTTGGGCGTGGCGGCAGGGCAAATTGGCGCCATCAAAGCGCTGGAGCATTTGAGCAGCGTCTGTTCTCATGTGGGCGCCATCGTTCTGCCGGGCTCCGTTTCCGTCAGCCACGTGCAAAAATATTTTGACGAACACGGGCGCTGCCTCGACGAGCGCGTGGAAAAGCGGGTGCGCAGCGTCGCCAACAATTTGATGAATTACATCAAAGGCTACATTTGTCCGAAGGTGGCGCTGGAGCAGTTGGTGCGTGAAGCGGCGTGATCTCAAGCAAAATTCGGGAATAGGCGCAGAAGAATAATCCGTTGAAGCAGACGGCAACAACAAAAGGAGTTATTATGAAGCTACTTTTTTTCATAGCGACGTTGGGCGCACTGGCTGCCTGCGGCAATGGCCAAAGCGGCGAATCCCAAAATCTTGAAAAAGCCACGTTTGCCGGCGGCTGTTTTTGGTGCATGGAAGCGCCATTCGAAAAACTCAACGGCGTGCAGTCCGTGGTTTCTGGTTACATCGGCGGGCACAAACCCAATCCCAAATACAGCGAAGTGAGCGGAGGCGCCACCGGCTACTTGGAGGCGGTGCAGGTCACTTATGATCCAACAAAGATCACTTATCAAAAGCTGCTGGAAGTTTACTGGCGGCAGTTCGACCCCACGGACGCCGGCGGCTCGTTTTACGATCGCGGCGAGCAGTACACCTCGGCGATTTTTTATCATAATGAAGAACAGAAGGCGCTGGCTGAAGCTTCGAAAAAAGCATTGTCCGAATCGGGGCGTTTCGACAAACCCATTGTCACCGCCATCCGCCCGGCGACGGACTTCTACCCCGCGGAAGACTATCATCAGGATTATTATAAAAAAAATCCTGAGCACTATCAACGCTATCGCAAAGGCTCCGGCCGCGATGCGTTCATCAAAAAATATTGGGGAGAACAACAGACCATGAATACAAAATACTCCAAACCTTCCGAAGAAGCACTGCGCCAGAAACTGACCAAGCTGCAGTATAGTGTGACGCAAGAAGAAGGCACCGAGCCGCCGTTCCAGAACGAATACTGGAACAACAAAAAAGAGGGCATTTACGTGGACGTGGTTTCCGGCGAACCGCTGTTCAGCTCGACGCACAAGTACGACTCCGGCACCGGTTGGCCCAGCTTCACCCGCCCGCTGGCGCCGGAAAACATCGTCGAAAAAGTCGATCACAAATTGTTCATTCCCCGAACCGAGGTGCGCAGCAAACACGGCGATTCCCATCTCGGCCACGTTTTTGAAGACGGCCCGAAGCCCACGGGCCTGCGCTATTGCATCAACTCTGCGGCTCTGCGCTTCATCCCCAAAGAAGATTTGGCCAGAGAAGGCTACGGCGAGTACGAAAAATTATTTGAATAAAATCAGTCGGAGCCGACAGGCAACCAACTTAACCGCAAAGTTCGCCAGGAAAACGTAAAAGAACGCTATAGAAAGAAAAAGATTTTTTAGCGGTCTTTGCGCCAGCTTTGCGTTCCTTGCGGTTAAATTACTCGGTTAATTAATTGTGAATATAATGAAAATTCTCGGCATCGAAACCTCCTGCGATGAAACCGGCGCCGCCGTCTGGATCGACGACCGGCTGGCCTCCAACAAAATCGCCTCGCAGGAAATCCACGCGCAGTTTGGCGGCGTGGTGCCGGAGCTGGCGTCGCGGGCGCACGTGTCATTGATTTTGCCCATCGTGAAGTCGGCGCTCGCGGAAGCGGGCATCGATAAAAAAGATCTGGAGGGCATCGCGGTGACGTACGGCCCCGGACTCGCCGGCGCGCTGTTGGTGGGGTTGAATTTCGCCAAAGCCCTGGCGCTGGCGCTGAATGTTCCATACATCGGAATCAATCACATGGAGGGTCACCTGTTTTCCAACTCGGTTTTGGAAACTGGACCGCAGCCGCCGTTCTTATGCCTGATCGTCTCCGGCGGCCACACGCAATTGGTGCTGGTGCGCAATTGGGGCGAGTACCAGATTCTTGGCAAAACCCGCGATGATGCCGCCGGCGAGGCCTTCGATAAAGTGGCGAAGATGCTCGACCTGCCCTACCCCGGCGGCCCGGCCATCGATAAATTAGCGCGCGAAGGCGATCCAACTTATTTGAAACTGCCCAAAGGCCGCTTCTCGGCTAAGCCGATCCGACGCGGCAGAAAAGATCACGCTCGCGATTTCAGTTACAGTGGCTTGAAAACCGCTGTGCTCTATCATCTGCAGTCGATCACGGCGGCGGAACGCGAGCGGCACAAAGCGGATATCGCGGCAAGTTTTCAGGCGGCCGCCATCGACGTGTTGATCGAACACAGCTTGCAAGCTTTAGAAGATTGCAAACTCAAGCAACTGGCGCTGGCCGGCGGCGTGGCGTGCAATTCGTATTTGCGAAAAAAGCTGCAGGAAGAGCAATCGCAGCGTGGGTTTAAATTGTTCATTCCACCGCCGATTCTCTGCACCGATAACGGCGCGATGATCGCGCGCGCCGGCAAGTTTTACCTCGAACAGGGCCAGCGTTCGGATTACAGTTTGAGTCCGAAGCCGTCTCTGGCGCTTTGATTATCTCACGAATTGGGCTGTTCAGAAGCAAATAAATTCTCATTCCGAACCTCGACGTTTTTCCGCTTAGCGGATCGGCTTTGCCGATTATCGAGGTGAGGAATCTGCTGATGCCGGAGCGTTCTGCTTCAGATTCGCCAGAAACTTAAGTTGCTGGCTGATAGCACAAGTCTGCTGAAGCAGACTAATTTCATAGTCGGCTTTAGCCGACTTCGGTTATGAGCCTGAAAATTTATTTTCAGGCGGTCGCTTCCTTTCCAATAAATGACGCAGTCATCAAAGCTCGGAATTGACATTTGTTCTATAGTCAATGTCATTCTGAAATGACAATGCAACCAATTTAAATCATCATCACCTCGAGATCATGCCCCAAATCAACCTCACCACCACCGGCAGTTTTGCCTTGCTGATTCTTCTGCTCGCCGCCGCGGCGTTCAGCTACTTCGTTTATCGCCGCACGACGCCGCCGGTTTCCAACCGCCTGCGCTTTTTGCTGATGACGCTGCGCGCGCTCTCGGCCATGCTGCTGGTGCTTTTGCTGTTCGAGCCGATTTTGAGCCTCACTCGCAAAAAAGCGGATAAACCCGTGGTAGCGGTGCTTATCGATCAGTCGGCCAGCATGGGATTGGTGGATCAATCGGACACCCTGCCTGTTCGCAGAGGCGGATCCGCTTCGCGGACGCAGGCCCGCCTGCGCGGGCAGGCAGGCGATCCGCTTCGCGGAAAAGTCGATCGCCGGCAGGTGCTGCAATCGCTGCTGCAATCGGACGTATTCCGCAGGCGTTCCGATGAATACGAAATGGTTTTTTACCCATTCGCGGCGCAGTTGCAGGAAGGAACGTCATCTCCGCCGGATACGCTGCACGCCGACGGCGACGGCACCGATATCCGCGGCGCGCTGGATGAACTTAAAAAGAAATTAACCGACCGCTACTTTGCCGCCGTGGTTCTGCTCAGCGATGGCGCGAATAATTTAGGCGAAAATCCGGCGCGATACGCCTCCGAGTACGGCGTCCCAATTCATGCGGTTGGCATTGGCGATCCCTCCGAGCAGCGCGACGTTTTGATCTCCAACTTTGTCACCAACGAAATCGCCTACGCCGGCGCGCAAATTCCGGTGGAGGTGTACATTAAAAGCAGCGGCTTCGAGGGCCGGCGCCTGCCGGTGAATCTCACTCAGGGCAATCGCACGCTGGACTCGAAAGTGGTGGAGTTATCCGGCGGCGGACTCGAACAGCGGGTGCGGCTGCTTTTCACCCCCGAACAGGAGGGGCTGTTCAAATACGAAATCAAGCTGCCGAAATTGGAGGGCGAGCTCACCGACGTCAACAACACGCGGCCGTTTTATGTGAAGGTGCTGAAGAGCAAATTAGATGTGCTGATGGTTGCCGGCGGGCCCAGCGCCGATTTCAATTTTCTCAAGCGCAGTCTTGCCGCGGATCAAAACGTCGCAGTGCAGGCTTTTGTTGAGAAGGACGGACAATTTTACGGCCGCGCGAGCATGCCAACAGCTGAGGAGTTGGCGAAATCGGATGCGGTGATTTTGCTCGACTTCCCCCGCCGCACTTCGGCGCCGGAATCCATCACCAGGATCAAAAGCCTGCTGGCCGCCGGCAAGCCGCTGTTTTTGATTTTTGGAAAAAATGTTGATCTCGACAAACTCTGGCAGCTCAGCGATTTTTTGCCGTTCTCCGCGAAGCCAGCCAAAGGCAGCGAGCGAGTCGTGTATGCGGCCGTTCTGCCGCAGGGGATGCATCATCCCATTTTCCGGCTTTCGGAGGATGAGGTGGAAAACCGCGAGCGCTGGCTGGAGCTGCCGCCGATTTTCACCATCTTGAATTACGCGCCGCTCCACCCCTCGGCGCAGTCGCTGGCGGCCAGCGATGTTAACCGTTCTCCGGACGCGCGCCGGCAATCGCTGCCGATTATCGTTTGCCAGACCTCGGGGAAACGCAAATCGGCGACCGTGCTGGCCTACGGTCTCTGGCGCTGGGACTTGCTGATGACCGGCGTCGGTAAAAGCAGCGAGGCCTATCACCGCTTTCTGCAAAATACCATCCGCTGGTTGGTGAGTCAGGAGGACAGCAAGCCGGTGCGCATCGCCGCCAACAAAGAAGTTTACCGCAGCGGCGAAAAAGTGAAGTTCACGGCGCAGGTTTATTTTGAGGACTTCCAGCCGGTGGACGGCGCGGAGGTGGTGGTGCAGGTGCGCGATGTCAACGAGACGTTTGAGCTGTCTTTGAAGGGAATCGGCGGAGGCCGCTACGAAGGCAGCCTCGAAGTGCTGCAGGGCGGCGATTATGAA
This sequence comes from bacterium, assembly GCA_037446635.1. Classification (GTDB taxonomy): domain Bacteria; phylum Zhuqueibacterota; class Zhuqueibacteria; order Oceanimicrobiales; family Oceanimicrobiaceae; genus DASWHH01. The sequence continues at coordinate 20,665 of JBBIIG010000040.1, read as the reverse complement.
TTCACCGGCTCAGCGCACTTGCAGGGCCGGGTGCTCGGCCGCGACCAGGGCAAATTTTCGGTGGAAGAATTCAACCTCGAATTTCAGGACACGCGCATGAATGAGGAGCTGCTGCGCCGAATCGCCGAGGAAAGCGGCGGCGCTTATTTCACCCCCGAGGAGGTTAGCCGACTCAGCGAACGTTTGCAGTTCAACGAAAAATTTGTGGTCATCAAAAACGAGTGGGAAATCTGGAATAAGACCCCGCTGCTGATTACCTGCATTCTGCTGCTCAGCGCCGAGTGGCTGATTCGCAAACGCAAGGGGATGTTGTAACGCAACATTAATGTTGCGTTACGTTAGAATTTAAAATGAATGAAGTAACCAATCCCAGAATTAAGGGGGAACAACTTGATTTTATCCCTCTGGTTTTTTAGTTTTTGTTGCACCTGAAACAACACCAACGGATCGTTGAGGGTTAAAATGAGCGATTTGACCGGAAAGGAAATCCTTCACTACCGGATCGTCGAAAAAATTGGCGAAGGCGGGATGGGCGTGGTGTATAAGGCCGAGGATACCAAACTCAAGCGTGAGGTGGCCATCAAATTTTTGCCGCGCCAGATTGCCACCACCGAGGAGGAGCGCGAGCGGTTCAAGATCGAGGCGCAGGCGGCCGCGGCGCTCAACCATCCCAACATTGCCACGATTTTTGCGATCGAAGAAGTGGATGGTGAGATGTTCATCGTCATGGAGTTTATTGCAGGACGGGAGTTGAAATCGCTGATCGATGATCGACAATCGTCGATTGAAGATTGCGTTAATTATGTTAGTCAAATCGCCGAGGGTTTGAAAGCGGCCCACAACAAAGGGATCGTCCACCGCGATATCAAATGCAGCAACATCATGGTTTCCGATGACGGCCAGGTCAAAATCATGGATTTTGGTTTGGCCAAAGTCAGAGGCACCACGCAAATCACCAGAACCGGCGCGATCCTCGGCACCGTCTCTTATATGTCGCCAGAGCAGATTCAAGGCAAATCACTCGACCATCGCACGGACATCTGGTCGCTCGGCGTGGTGGCGTATCAAATGTTAGCCGGACGGTTGCCTTTCAAAGATGAGTTCGATCAAGTTGCCATCTATTCAATACTAACTGACGAGCCCCATAGCCTGCGCGGCTTGCGGTCCGAAATCCCGCAGGCGTTAGAAGCAATCGTTCTCAAGATGCTGCGCAAAGATGCGGACCAACGCTATCAGAGTGTTCAGGAAATTCTGGCTGATTTGAAATTCTTCAAAACGGGAAGTGAATCCGAAATATCGAGACGCTCAATCCCAGCAACGTTCCCAAAAAGAATGAGCCCACGCCTCTACCTCGGTCTCGCCGGCCTGCTTGCGATTTCTTTTGTACTGGCGGCTTTATTCTTCAACAAAGAAAGCAAAGCCGTGGAATCGGTGGCGGTCTTGCCTTTTGTGAACCTCGGCGCGGATTCCACCATGGAATACCTCTCCGACGGCATCACTGAAAGTCTCATCAGCAATCTCTCCGGCTCGCCCAATTTGAAGGTCATGTCGCGGCACGCCGTCTTTGCATACAAAGGAAAAGAGATCGACCCCAAAGCGGTGGGCAAAGCGCTCAACGTGCAGGCGGTGCTCACCGGCCAATTGGTGCAACGCGGCGCCGATCTCCGGCTCAGCATGGAATTGGTGGACACGCGCAATAACCATCAACTTTGGGGCGAGCAATACAACTGCAAGTTGGAGGACATCTTGACGCTGCATGAAGATATTTCCCGGCAAATTTATAAAGAGCTGCAATTAGAGCTGAGCGCCATCAAGCAAAAAGAGTTGAGCAAGCGCCACACCAACGACAGCGAGGCCTACCAACTTTATCTCAAGGGCCGCTACTTCTGGAACAAGTTCACCGAAGAGGGCATCAAAAAAGGCATGGAGTACTTCAACCAGGCGATTGAAAAAGATCCCAATTTCGCGCTCGCTTATGCCGGTCTGGCCGATTGCTATTCCGGGCTGGCCTATTCGTTCATGCCGCCCCATGAAGCCGTGCCCATCGCCCGCGCTTATGCGGTGAAGGCATTGCAGCTCGATGACGGCCTCGCCGATGCCCACTTCGCAATTGCTGACATCAAGTATCACTACGATTGGGATTGGCCAGCAGTGGAGAGCGAACTGAAGCGCGTGCTGGCGCTCAATCCCAACCATGCGCTCGCTTATGAGCTTTACGGCCGTTATTTGCTATCGATGGGGCGGCACGAGGAGGGCATCATGCAATTGCAGCGCGCGCTGGAGTTGGATCCGCTTTCCCATCTCACCAATTGTTATTTGGGGATGGTTTACTATGGCGCGCGCGAGTATGATCAAGCCATCGAGCAGGCCTCCAAAACCCTCGAGATGGAATTGTATTGTCCGTTTGAATACATGTGGATTGGCGGGTCTTACGTGGAACAAGGTAAGTATCAGAAAGCGATTACTGAGCTAAGCAAAACACAACCGCAGTCAGAAGAATGGCCGCCGGTAATGGCCACCATGGCCTACGCCTACGCGGTGTCAGGCAACCACTCCGCAGCCGAGAAAATATTGGCTGAAATGAAAGAGTTGGCCGCGCAAAGGCACGTTGACCCTTACCTCATCGCGATTATCTACAGCGGGCTGGGCGATCGCGACCGCGCGTTCGAATGGTTGGAAAGGGCCTGCGAAGAACGCTCCAAGGAAATTCCCTTGCTGAAAGTGGAGCCAAAGTTGGATGGGCTGCGCTCGGATCCGCGGTTCGCGCAGTTGTTGAAAAAGGTTGGGTTGGAGACATAGACAAATTTATTAACCCTGTCAGGGTTTGGAACCCTGACAGGGTAGTGCCACATCGTTCGCGCCGGATTTGAAATCCTGCGAGCAAAGATTTTATGGGTGCATCTGAAGAAGTAGAACGACCAGGCTGGTCGAACTACTCATTAAAACCCCACACTCACTCCCACCTGCACATTGCGCGGATTCCCCGGCGTGAAATGAATTTCCGACACCGGCTCCGTTTCATTCCGCAGCCGCGACTCGGTATCGAATTGCGCTTCGTTCCATTCCGTGTTCAGTAAATTCTCGATATTGGCAAATACTTTCATCCGGCCAAAACGGTAACCGAGCGACAAGTTCACCAGCGAGTAGCCCTCAGCGGCCACCGTGTCAAATTCATTGGCGGGGCGATCCCCCACGTGGCGATAGCGCAGACTGGCTTCAAAGCCGGCGGGATGAATCGCGGTCACGCCGCCTGTCGAAGTGAGGCGCGGCGCCAGCGGAATGTCATCAGCGCCGGCGGGCTCGTCCACAAATTGACCGCGCGAAAGATTGATGTCGGCGTCGGCCCACAGCCAGGGCAGAAGCTGCAGGCGGCCTTCGAGATCGAGACCAACGCGCCGGCTTTTGCCGCTCACCTCGGTCGTCCCCTCATCGCCGACGAACACCAACTCCTCGTCCAGTTGCAGCCACCACGCGGCGACGCCAATCACAACTCGCTTTGAAAGATGCGTGCGCATTCCCAACTCGGCGCCAATGGCCCGCGGCAGCGTTTCAATGCCCCGCTGCTCGGGATCGAAATGGCGCGCCGCCAACTCCGCGGCGATTTCCGCTTCGCTCAAACCTCGGCGGCGCAGCGCTCGCTCCATCTCGCTCATCTTTTGGGAGATCACCACGTCGCGGGCGTCGTTGGAGTGGAAGCTGCTGCCGGCGTTCAAGTAAAAATCCGTTGAAGCAGAGGGACTGAACACGAGATTGAATTTCGGACTGAGGATGCTTTTTTGCACGTAGCCGGAAGCGTGCGGCAATTCGGCGTCGCTGGCAAACTCCAAATGATCTTCAACATCAAACGTGAAATAATCGCCGCGCAGTCCTAATTGCACGCGCAGCAGCGGACTCAACACCAGCTCCTCCTCTAACCAAAGGAAGAGGTTGCGCTCCGTGATATCGGCATCGACGTTGAGCTGCTGGCGCACGCGGTCGGTGAGTTGCCCGCCCTCCTCGTAGCCCACATAGCCGGGCGGCGCGCCGATCAGCCGGCTGACCGCGCTCTCGTCCATTTATTACGACATGTCGATTTCCAGCAGCGCATCTTCGCTGCCGAAC
>JBBIIG010000040.1:0-16554 GCA_037446635.1 bacterium | reverse complement strand
GGTCGGGGCTGCGCCAGAGCTGCACGCGGATGTCATCGCCGCGAAAACCGCCGCCAACCGTCGTGATCGCAAGCCGCGATCCGAGGAAGGTGCGGAATTTGTACTCGCTGTTCAAGCCGACGAGATTACGCTGGTCAGTTTGCTCAATCATATCGCCGTTGATCGGGTCGTTCAAAAAGAACGTGAAGTTCGAAAACAGTTTGAAGTGGTAGCGGCTGTAAAAACTTTGAATCGTGAACGCGTGATCGCTGCCGGCGCCGGTGGTGTACATCAAGTTGAGGTTCTGGCGGCTGGTGGCGCCGCCTTCAAAATCGTCGATCGCGCCGAAGCGATCGATGAGTCCGCTGGCCACGGCGCGCTGCGGAATCTGGCCGGAGGCGTCCCACGCCGAACCGAACGCGCTGGCGGAAAAAGTCAGCTTGCTGGTCTCGCCGAGATGGCTGTGAAATTTGCCGAACAAATTGAAGCGCTGGAAATTTTGATCGCTTTGCACCGGGCCGTCGCTGTCGTAAAACTGTCCGGCGAAATAGGCATTTTGATGCTCGCCGCCGTTTGGAATTTGAAACAGCGTGGTGATGCGCCGGGTGTCAAACTCGCCGCCTTCGATTTTCACTAAATTGCCCTCGAGGTGTTCTTTGGTGCGAAACACCACCGAGCCGGCGGTGCTGAGGTTGCCGAAGCGCGCGAAGTACGGACCCTTGAAGACGTCGATGGCTTCGACGACTTCCGGAATCAGGAAATGCAAATCGGCGTAGCCCTGCCCGTGGCCGTGCGACACCATGTTGACCGGAATGCCATCGGCGAAGATGGCGACGTCGGTGCCGTGATCGGCGTCGAAGCCGCGCAGGAAAATCTGCTCGGCCTTGCCGCCGCCGGCGTGCTGCGCGATCACCAGTCCGGGCGCCAGCATCAGCATGTCCTGCGCCGAACGGTTGGGGCGAATTTGCAGATCAAATTTGCGGACGCCGCGCGCCGACGCCGCGGAATACGAACGCTCGCCCTCCACCAGCACCGCCGATAAATCGATGGCACCGGGCTGCAACCGAAATTCCACGACGGCAATTTGGCCAACGAGAACTTCCACCATTTTCTCTGCCCGTTGATAACCGAGATGAGATGCCACGACGCGATAACTTCCGGCCGGCGCCCCGCCGATTTCAAATTCGCCTTCGCTATTGGTGCTGGCGCCGAAGATCGTGCCTTGCAGCACCACGTTGACTCCGGCCACGCCGCGGCCGGTTTCGGCATCGGTGATTTTGCCGTGAATGCGGCCTGTGGTTTGGCCGAATGCCGATACGAACATCATCAAAATAAAGATAAAAGATGAAAACCGCATGGTTCCTCCTGAAATTGATTTTGATGGGTAAAAACCTCACCCTTCCGCGAAGCGGATCCGCTTTGGCGGAAACCCTCTCCTGAAAGAAGAGGGGATAAAATCCCTTCCCCTGTCAGGGGAAGTTAGGATGGGGTCCAAAGCCTAATGCAAAATGCAAATTGAAACACTACTTTCAATTCGATTTTGCCGGCCGGCTCTTTGCATTTTTGAGTTTTTAATTTTGATTATGCGGTTTCAGGAGGCGGGACAAGTGGCTGAGTTATAATTTCGGAAGGCGTTAAAAATTTCATCGGCCAAAATGGGATAGCGGTGAGATGGGGACCATCAAAAGAAGGAATGGGGGAAAACAAGTGCAACCATTCCAGAGTCAGCCGCAGCGCTGGTGGGCTGGCCGGTTCATCATCGCGAGATTCTTTGCCAACATGGGCGAGGGCATGATCCAAAATCTCGCCGTGGCTGTGGCCGTGGGAATCATGATGGCGATCAAAATGCAACGCGATGCTGCGGGTCAAGAGATGATGAAAGGCGTGAGCAGCGGTCACAATGATGTCACCAAACGCGAACCACAAATAGCCAAACAGAAGGAAATCGACTATAAGCAATCTGAAGCGAGGTACGTTCATGATTTACGAATGGTGAACCAATAGATCCAAAATAGAAAAATGGCTTGCAGCGGGCCGCGAATGAGAAGATAGGCCGGCCCCCACTCGTGGCCTCCCATCGGAACGCGATTGAGCGCTGCGTGAATATTCGCCGGGAAAATCGCCACGAGCATGATCGCCGCGGCCCAGCCGGCCCGAGGTCGAAATTTTGGGAGGGCGAAACCGGCCGCTAACGCCAACTCCAGCAGGCCGGTTAAATAGATAATGAGCACACGCGCTGGAACCCACGCTGGCAGCATCTGCGACATCGGCTCGGTTTGAACGAAATGGCCAATGCCAGTAAAAATGAATAACAGAGTGAGCCCAATTGCGGCGGCGCCGCGCAGATCATATCCGCGATTTGTAAACACGAAGCGAACGGCCAAATAGGGCGCCGTCATGAGAACCAACAGGATAACTGGAGCGATCATTTGTGGTAAGCGCTTTGCGCCAATTTCATTTCTTCAACCGCCAAAATGGGGTTTATGGTCAACGCGCGTTCAATATAATTTTTTGCTTTATCAAAATCACCCATTTTTTGCGCGATTAAACCGGCGCGATACAAAAGCAGCGCGCTGCCCGGATTCATCTGCAGCGGTTTCTCTATGGCAGCCAGCGCTTCCTCGGCGCGGCCAAGTTTATGTAAAACCCAGGCATGAGCTTCCTGCACGTCAATATTGTTCGGGCGGACTTTCATCTCCCGCTCGATGCGGCGGAGCGCTTCCTCCAATTGCAAATTGTGGTTGGCACAAAACATCGCGTATTCAAGATTCACGTTCCAGCCCTGCGCTTCGTGCTGTTTGAACGCCTCCAGCACCGACTCGGCGAGAATCTGAGATTTTTTGATCTGCCCGGCGGCGCGATAAACCTCCGCCAACTTTTCCATAAAAGTATGTTCGGGGGTAAGCTCATACGCCCGCAGCAGCAGTTGAATCGCCGCGTCAAATTCGCGCTTTGCGGAATGAACGTCGGCCAATCCCGCCAGCGCGTGGGAGTAGTTTGGCCGTTCTTCCAAAATGCCTTTGTAAATGAATTCAGCAGTGTCGAGCTTTCCTTCTTTCAAAAAAAGGTTGGCGAATTGAAAGAGCGCCCAGGCGCGGTTCTCCTGCCCGGTGACGCCGGCGTCGCAGGCGAGTCTCATCGCGGCTTTGGCGCCGAAAAGATCCCCGTGGATTTCCCGCAGATGCGCGGCGCGGGAATAGGATCGCAAATCCGGGCGCAGGCTCAACATTTTGTCGCAGGCCTGCACCGCCGCGGCGTAATTGCCCAGTTCCTTTTCCGCGTCGGACAGCGCGCCCCACGCGAAGGCGGAATAAGCATTGCGCTGCGCGGCGAACTCCGCCCACTTCTTCGCTTCTTGAAAACGGTGCATGGTCAACAGCAGCGAGGCTTTGGTCATCGCCGCTTCGACATTTTGCGGATTGCGGCGCAGAGCTTCTTCCAATAACTGATCAGCTTTGGCGATGTACTCGTGATGCCGCCCGGTGATGCGCGCTTCCTGAATGTACAACTGCGCCAGCTCAACGTAATTTTTGATCACATCCGGATTGAGGCGGATTTCCGTGCGATAATATTCGACGGCCTTTTTCAAATTCAGAATTTCGGAAGATGGGCCGAGATCGCCAGCGCGTTTGCTGATGTTCGGAATGCGGGCTTGTTCACGGCGATGTTCGGCGTAGAAATAAACGGCCACCGTGAATAGCGCCGTTGCGATCAGAGCATAAAAAATATTTTGTTTTTTGAATGACATGGACACCTCATTATTAATTTCCGTAGGGGCAATTCATGAAATTGCCCCTACGGAGAAACGCATTACACATTTCCCTTTTACTTTAGCAGCATCGCCTTTTTCACTTGCAGCACGTCGCCGCCAACTTCGAGGCGATAGAAATAGGCGCCGCTGGCGAGACGAGAGGCATCCCAGGTTAGCGAGTACGTGCCGGGAGCGCGGTATTCATCCAGCAGCGTATCGACTTCCTGGCCCAGCGCGTTGAACACGCGAATTTTCACGCGATCGCCCACTTTGACATGATACTGAATGGTGGTCGAAGGGTTGAACGGATTCGGGAAATTCTGATCGATAATAAACGCCTTGGGCACACTCACGCCGATACCACCGCCGACGCCGGTGGGAGTTTCCGGCGTCGCCGCCGTCAATTGCTTGACGTAATCATACCCGCGATGCGGATCCGGCAAATATGGAAACGCATTTAAAATGGGCAGATCGTTCGCAGTGGGACCGGCATTGTAGGTCAGCGCGGAAACGAGATTAGCGGAGAGCAAGTCGGAATAGTCCGCGGCCGTGGCGTCATCAAACGGCAACCCGACCGCCGCCAGCACCAGCCCACCCACCGCCTGCAGCTCGATGGTGGTGACGTCATCCTCCAAACGGCGGCCGTTGGGGAAGCCATCCATGTGGGGGATAAATTCGAGATCGGTGCTGGTGTTGTATGGCGAGGCGGTGAGGCCGAGGGCCGCAGCGCGTATCAGTCCCATGCGCGCATTAACGCGATATTCGTCGTTGTCGCGGGGGGTTACCGGGGTGGCCATGTTCAAACGCAACATGTCGCCGCCATAAAATTCACCCTCAGGGCCTTGTGTGATGGGCAGGAAGTTGTGGATGAACGGTTTTCCTGCGCTCAACGGCCCGCTTGTCTTGCCGGTAACCAGTTGATAAGGGATAGCGTTGGGCACACCAAAATAGAACGCCGGATAAACGTCCACCAGCCGTGGTTTGCCGGGTCCGGCCAATCCGCCGGCCAGCGGTACGGCAAACGCCGTTCCCGAGAGGTCAACGCCGGCTTCCGCGAGATCATACACGCCGTCGGCGCCGTTGTTGAAATTGAAGCCGTCGCTGCCGTCGTTATCGGGGTCGCCGACCGCGGGATAGGAATTCTTTGGGATGATCAGCTTCGTGCTCAACGCCGGCACCGCGGTCCCAAAGGGGCCGTTGCCCATATAAAGCGCCAACTCGGGATTGGCAAAGTACTCGATAAAATTTTGTTCATCGGCGCTGTAAGGGGTGACCGCGTTCCAATAATCTTTCTGGCCGATGGGAATGACGGCCTCATTGGTAAGCGGCATACCGAGACGTGAAACCTGCACGTAGTCGGTGCTGACTTGCGGCTTCTCGCCAATTGGGGAGAGCGTGGTGATGCGCGGCCGGCTGGCGGAGGCCCACACGCCGATCACGAAATCGGGATCGAGAATATTGGCGGCTTCATCCGGGCCTTTGCCGTCTTTTTGCAGAACGGAAATGGGAATTTTCATAATGATCGAATGGGTGTTGAAGCCAGCTACGGCGTCGCGGGCGTTGTCGGAATTTGTAGGATCGCTGTTGAACGCGCTGCGGGTCTGGCCAAGATCGAACACGCCGCCGAGATCGACGAAAAACACATCGTCGCGGGGACCGCAAAAAATAATCTCTCCGGAGCCGGTGGTGGCGTTCTGCACCAAAGTTGAATAGTCTGTACCCAAACCGGCGCCGCCTTCGATGGAACGCGGGCCGATGTTGTTTGGCGGCACCACGCCGCCGCTGACAATTGGCGTAAACGAATCGCCGCCGTCGATGCTTTTCTCGCAGATGTAGGTGGTTTTCAAGTTCTGTTTTCCGAGACGGATGTTGAAAAATGTCGCTGGCTCTTCATTGGTTTGCGTGAATCTGAAACGGTAGGTGATGTCATCTTTTGCGGTACCAAGAAAACCCACCGAGGTCTGGTTTTTAATATGAATCTCGTAGCGGATGTTCTCGCCAAAGGTGGAATAATTCGGCCCACCCTCAGGTAGTTCCAGCGGGATGTAATTGGCAACGATGACCACGTAGTCCGGATCATCCGGCGCGCGGAAGGCGTAGAGGTCCGTGTTATCGGCGAGCGGATCGTTGCTAATCAGCGGCGCTTCGCGGTGGCTGGAGGCGTCGCCGTACTCAGGGTTGTTGAACAAAACAACGGCTGCGAATATCGCAAAAGCGAAAAGTGAAAAAACGGCTAACTTCTTCATGGCGATAACTCCTTACTGAATTGTTAGTACAAGACTGTCATTTCGAACCCTGACGTCTTTTGTTAGGGTGAGAAATCTGGGATAAGTTGATCATTTAAAAATAGTTGCTTCGCCATATTTCTCGCTGCGCGCTTTTAGGAAGCTGCCAGGACTCGCCAGAAACTTAAGTTTCTGGCTGATAGCACAAGTCTGCTGAAGCAGACTAATTTATAGTCGGCTTTTAGCCGACTTCGGCTATCAGCCTGAAAATTTCATTTTCAGGCGGTCTTTCCTCAAAGCTCGAAATGACACCACGAACTACTTCGTGGTCATGCTTTTCTCGACAATCTGATCTTTCATACTGGCGATGGCGCCAATGACTTCATCCTTCTCCTGCTGCGGCACGTTGAATTTGTCGAGGGTGGCGACCAAATGCACCACCGAGGCGTTCCAATCTTCCTCTGAAATGCCGAGGCCGGCGTGGGCGGTTTTCATATCGCGGCCGGTGTAGTAGCACGGTCCGCCGGTGGCCTCGCACAATTGGTCAACGATGTGCTGGCGGATTTTCTTGATGGAGTCCTGGCTGTGGCCGGCGAAAAAGCGGGTGAATTTCGGATCGCTGGCCAGACGCCCTACAAAATCATCCACCACCGCAGCGATGGCATCGTAACCCCCGAGGCGCTGATAGAGCGGCTTAACCGTCTTTACCTGCGCCTGCGCAACGCCGCCATCCCACGCCATACCGAACATCGCGAGCAGCAGCGCGCACATCACCACACAATGTTTCTTAAACATGTTGCTCCTCCTTAAAATGGTTAAAGGAAATTTTGTAGATGAGCTGAATTAAAATGCACCTGAAATACGATTGAGGTGAAAGAGCGGATTTATGGTAGATGAAAAATTATGAAAAATGGCTATTGCTTTTTTCATATTGCCGTTGTTTATTTCCTCATTCATTATTGCCAAAATTGCCAAAGCGATTGGGCGGCGTCGAATCTGAATATCTCGACGACGCAGGACGAATAAATTTTATGGGGAAAACACAAGAAGAGATCGCTGTCAAGTCGGACGGCGCTTTGTTCGCTGAAATGGCGAAGAAACAAGCGGAGGCGCTTTCAGCGCTTTACGATCGCCACGCCGCCCGCCTGTACGGGCTGGCGCTAAAAATTTTGAAAGATCCAGCGCTGGCCGAGGACGTTCTGCAAGATCTTTTTTTGTACCTCTGGCAAAACGCCGAAAAATTTGAAGCGCGCCGCGGCCAGCCGCTGGCGTGGATGATGATCCTCTGCCGCAACCGCGCCATCGACAAACTGCGCGCCCGTGAAAAACGCCAGAGCCGTTCCGCGGCCATCAGCGACCAGGCTCTCGCCCTCCCCTCCGTTGATGAATCTGAATCCCCGTTTGCAATCGTACATTCAAAAGAAACATTCACCCGCATCGCCGCCGCGCTGGACGCGCTGCCGAACGAGCAAAGAACGCCCATCGAATTGGCCTTCTTCGGCGGATTATCGCAAACGGAAATCGCGGAAAAATTGCAGCTCCCGCTGGGCACCATCAAAACCCGAATCCGCCTCGGCATGCAGAAGTTATCCGATTTATTGAAAGACATGAGTTGACCGGCCAATGGAACACAGCGATCTGAAAAATTTGATCCCGGCCTATTGTTTGGGCGCGCTCGACGAAGCCGAAAAAGTTATGTTGGAAACCCACCTGAAAAAAGGCTGCCCGGCATGCCAAACCGCGATGGCGGAAATGTCGGGTGTCGCTGCACATTTAGCTTCCACCGTCGAAGAAAAAGCGCCGCCGGTGTATTTGAAGAATCGCATTCTGGCGCAGGTTCAAAGTGAAAAAAGTCCTTCGGTGGTGCGAGTCATCAAAGAGGATTTAGAAGCCGCGGCGGTGCGTGCACTGGAAAAATCACGGCGGTTGTGGATCTGCGTGATCGGCGCGCTGGCGCTGGCCGCCGTCATTTTGATTTTCCTATTCACCCGCGAAATCGCGCAATTGAAAAACGAGCTTGCCGCCCTGCGAACACAAGCGCAGCTCCAGGCGCAATTAGTGAACGAGCTGCAACAGCAGTTGCATGAAAAAGAGCGTATCCTCAACGTCATGCAATCCCCGCAAATTCGGTTGGTCGAGCTGCGCGGCCGTGAGCCGGCGCTGGCCGCGGAGGGACGGGTTTTTTGGAGCACGAGCGAGAACAAAGCCGTATTCATCGCCCGCAACTTGCCCGCGCCCGCCGCCGATAAAGATTATCAACTGTGGATCATTCGCGGCGGCCAACCGGTTGACGCCGGCGTGTTTGCAATTGATGAAGAAGGAACAGGCGTAACCACTTTTGAGATCGGGGTGGGCCCGGAGGTGAACGCCTTTGCGGTTACGTTGGAGAAGAAAGGCGGTGCGCCCGCGCCGGAGGGAGATATGTATTTATTGGGAACGATTTAATGAAACACCAGCGCCTCCAAGAACTTTGTGAAGCCTATGCGCTTGACGCGTTGGATGACAATGAACACCGGATGTTGGAAAGCCATTTGCAGTCCGGCTGCGCGGAGTGCACAAAAAAGATGGCCGAACTTCAGCGCGTGGGAGCTGCGCTGGGATTTTCGATTGCGCCGGTCGCGCCGCCGCCGGAGTTGAAACAGAAAGTTCTTGAGCAGCTGGCGTCGGAGGCTCCGTCGCCGTTTTATTTTGTGCGCGCCGAAGAGGGTCAGTGGCGAGAGCTGGCGCCCGGCGTCGCGGTGAAAATTCTTTTCGCTGATTTACAGCACCAGCGCACCACCATGCTGGTGCGCATGGCTGCCGGCAGCCACTTTGCCGGCCACCGCCACGGCGGCGCGGAGGAGTTGTTTATTCTCGAAGGCGATTGCCTCTGCCAGGGCCAAAACCTCCACGCCGGCGACTACCACCGCGCCGCGGGCGGCAGCACTCACGGCGTCACCTCCACCGCAAACGGCTGCCTGATGTTAGTGATTTCGCCGGAGATTGAAATCCTTTAGATGGCTTCGCCTTTGGATTGCGCAAGCGTGGCTTGCGCAATCCAAAAATCCAAAAGGTGCGGCTACCCATTCGGGGTCAGCAAAATCTTCCCCATCGATCGTCTGCTTTCAAGATAACGGTGCGCCTCCGCCGCATCCTTCAACGCAAAAGTTTTGTCAATCCTCACTTTGATTTTCCCGTCTCTAATCCAACCAAAAAGTTCCCGCGCGCGCTGGGACAGTTCAGCGCGCTCCGCGATGTAATGAAAAAGCGACGGCCGTGTCAGAAACAGCGAGCCTTTGGTGTTTAAAATCGCCGGGTCGATTTTTTCCACCGGCCCGCTGGATTGCCCGAACAGCACCATCATGCCGCGGCGCGACAAACAATTCAAACTCTTCATAAAAGTCGTCTGTCCCACGGAATCATAAACCACCTGCACGCCCTGGCCGTTGGTCAGCCTCATCACCTCCGCTTCAAAATCTTTTTCCGTGTAAAGAATGATTTTATCCGCGCCGGCGTCTTGCGCCAATTTTGCTTTCTCTTCGGTGGATACCGTGCCAATTACAAACGCGCCGGCGAGCTTCGCCATTTGCACCAGTAAGAGTCCTGCGCCGCCGGCCGCCGCGTGAATCAGGCAGCGGTCGCCGGGTTTCAGGCGATAGGTATCGCGCGTTAAATAGTGCGCCGTCATCCCTTGCAGCATCGCCGCAGCGCCGGTATTAAAATCAATTTCATCCGGCAAGGAAACCAACCGCTCTGCCGGCGCAACCACAAACTCGGCGTAGCTTCCCGGCACACCGCAAAACGCCACGCGGTCGCCGGGTTTGAATTCCGCGACCCCGCTGCCGATTTTTTCAATCACGCCTGCCGCTTCCAAACCCAAAGTATAAGGAAGCTTCACCGAGTACAATCCCGTGCGCTGGTAAACATCAATGAAGTTCACGCCGCTGGCCGCCACTTTCACCAGCGCCTGGGTTTCATTGGGCTCGGGCGCCGCCATCTCCTCGAACCGCATCTCCTCCACTCCGCCGTGCTTCGCAATTCGAATCGCTTTCATATCTTCCTTCTCCTGATTACCTATCATAAATATCAGCCAGCCAACTCCGCTGGAACCGCAGCTTGCTCTCTATGGATTGGCTTCAGTTTGCGCAGCGACCAGCCGGCGGCCACCGCCGCCAGCGATAAAAAAGCTGCGCTCCAAAACGGCCAACTCAAACCCAACGCGCCGTAGCACCAGCCGCCCCAGAGCGGGCCGAGGATGCGCGCCAGTGTTCCCACGGAGCGGCTCACTCCCAAAACCGAGCCCTGGCTGGTTTCGTCCGCGGCAAAGGAAAGCAGGCTGGTGAGCGTCGGTAGAGTTAAGCCGGTTGCCAGGCCAAGCAAAGCCATGATTAAAACCAGCAGATAAACCGATTTCGCAAACGGTATCGCCGCCAGCCCAATCACGTAAATCGCGGCGCCGGTAATCGCCAGCACGCCCTCGCCAAATTTTTGAGAGAGCCTGCCGATCCATCCTCCCTGCAATAAAATAGACATGACGCCGGAGAGGGCAAAGAGATAGCCCACGTGCTTGACGTCCAACCGAAACACTTCCTGTGTGAACAGCGGGAAGGTCACCTGCAGGCTCGCAAAGGCAAAGGTGGTCAGAAAATACATCAACACCGGGCGCTGAAAATCTTTCTGCCGCAGCGCCTTTTGAATGGGCTGCCAAAAGCTCGTTCTCGAAATCACCGTAGGAGCGGACAGTGATTCCGGTAATTTAAAAAAAGCCAGGATTAAAGCTGAAAAGGAAAGCAGCGCGGCGCCATAGCCGGGAAGGTGATAGCTGTATTGGCTTAAAAATCCGCCCACGGCCGGCCCGATGACGAAACCAATTCCGAACGCGGCGCCGATCAGTCCCATGCCTTTGGCGCGGTTTTCCCGCGAGGTCAGGTCGGCGATGTAGGCCATGGCGGTGGAGATGTTGGCGGCAAACACGCCGGCGCCCAAGCGCGCCGCAAACAACCACAGCAGTGAGGGCGCCCAGCCGAACAGGGCGTAAAAGACCACCGCGCCAATTAAGCTCAACAAGAGGATGGGGCGGCGGCCGCGCCGGTCCGAGAGCGCGCCCCAGATGGGGGTGAAAATGAGCTGAGTGACGGAGTAGGAAATCGCCAGCAACCCGATCACCGCCGGGCCGGCGCCGTAGTGTTTGGCGTAGAGCGGCAGCAGCGGCAGCACGATGCCGAAGCCGATGAGATCGATCGCCACCACCAGGAAGATGATCCCGATAGCGGCGCGGCCGGTGATTTCAGATTTCATAAGAGAGCGTCTTTTCAAATGAAGCATCAAATATGAAAAATGGGTATGTGTTTGTCAAGCAAAAAGTCGGTGCGGCGCCGGCAAAAATTGCTTGCAATATTGGGGGCATCTTCTTATACTTGGCTCAGTTCATCTCTCGGCTATCTCTCAATATGCAGTAATTTCCGTTTCTGATCATTCATTCGGAGGCAAACGATGGAGCGTAAGCAGATTTTTGCCCGCAGATTTTTTTTGGCTGCGGCAGCAGGATGCGCTATTTGGGCTTTGCAGGAATATGCGTGGGCGCAATCGGAGGATGACAACTCCTTCCCCAAACTTTTCAAAGCCACGATGGACAAATACCACAACGAGGAGTTCGACGAGGCGCTGCGATTGGCCAAAAAAATCCGCCAGCTCTATCCCAGCGAGCCGGCAGGCGCGTTTGGAATTCTGACGACCTACCAAACCATCATGCGCAATTATCGGGTTCGTCTTTACGAAAGCAAATTCGACAGCTTGTTGGATCTTTCCATCGAATTGGCGGAACAGGCCGCCAGGAAAGATAAGAAGAACGGCAAGAATTATTTTTACTTAAGCTGCGCCTACGGCTCGCGCAGCATGTTTTTTGCGCAGCGCGGCAAATGGTTTGAGGCCTTTCGCGATGGCACGCAAATCTCGAAAAATTTCAACAAAGCCCTGGCATTTGAGCCGGATTTTTATGACTCCCACTACGGGCTCGGACTTTACAAATACTGGTTTGGCGCTAAAGCAAAATTGCTAAACGTTTTGCCCTTCACGAACGACTACCGCCACGAAGGCATCCAGCATATTAAGCTGGCCATGGAAAAGGCGCAATACCTCAACGTCGATGCCATGTATGGCTTGACGGCAGTTTACTATAATGAAGGGGAGTTTGAAAAAGCCCTGGCGGTGAGCGACCAGGTTTATCAGCGCTATCCCAAAAATCCTTCCATGCTTTACCGGCGCGGGCGGATTTTACAGGCCCTCAGCCGCTGGCAGGAGGCCATGGACGTCTTCCAGCAGCTCCACGCGATTTTAGAAACTACGCCCTATCGGAGCATCAGCTATCAGGTGGAATGTCTCTATCAACTCGCGAAATGCCATTACCAGTTGGGCAATTACAGCGAATCGTACCGGTTGTGCGGCGAGGCCCTGGTCCTCGAAAAGTCCTGTGATTTTTCGAAGGAAACCGACGGTCCGCTGGAAACCTTTGCGGAAATCAGAAAACAACTTCACGAGTTGAACGACAAAGTGAGAAGTCTGGCGCTGGCGCAGACAAACCGCGCGGGGGTTAAATAGGCCCCCAAAATTCCCACGCCAAGACGCGAAGATCCCAGAAAATCTCTGCGACTAACCTAACTTATTCACCACGAGTACACGAAGAGCACGAAGTTTTTCGTGAACTTCGCGGTCTTCGTGGTGACATTTTCTATGAATAAAATGCTTTGGCGCGTTGCAAATTCAGTAAGCAGCCAATGCTAATTTGTTTATCAAATTCACGCCTCAATCACTTTCGTAAGCCCTCCCGCCAGATTTTGAATCTAAAAAACGCCACGAAAATTCAGTTTCGTGGCACGGCGCTTGTAATCTCTTCCAGCGTAATCCCCATCAAGAGTAAACGAATGAAAACGCGAACCCCAATTTTGGTGATCGCTGCCAGTCTCTGGGCCGCTGTTTTTGAAAGCTCGGAGGTGCCGGCACAAACCGCCGCTTACCTCGAATTGTTTGGACAGAATTCCTTCTTCACTGTGAATTATGATCGGATGCTCGGCCAACGGTTTGGTTTGCGGGCCGGAATGGGCATGAGCGGCCTCGATGGCGCGGACGGCGTCATCGTTCCCATCACGGTAAATTACTTGCGCGGCGTCGATCATAAACTTGAGCTTAGCGCCGGATTCGTTTACGAAAATGGGAAATGGCAAAGAGGAACTGAGGAAGTTTTTCCGATCTTATCAGCCGGTTATCGTTATCAGCCAGCGGCTGGCGGATTCATGTTTCGAATCGGCTTGGATGCCCTTTGGTATCTAGAAAGGGTCGTCGGAGCGGTTAGTTCGTACGACGATAACCCGGGTCTTGAACCGGGTATCAGCTTAAGTTTTGGTTATGGATTTTAAGCAAGGAGGAGGATATGAGAAGGTTAACCGTTCTGCTTGCATTGATTCTATCATCGGCGCCGGTATTTATCAATGTAATGCCGGACCGTCTTCCCGATGACACGGGCAATAGTTTTGGCATCGAAATAGGAATATCCACTTTTGCTTTCTGAGGGAGCTATGAAACCTCTTTTCTGCATTTTGATCCTACTTGGCCTCCTTTTGTTTACTCACTCATCCACACCATTATTGGCCCAGGAAAAAGGCAAGGGCGATCTCGAAGATTTCGCGGACGACTACGGCGAGGAAGATGGCGACGACGACTCCGGTTCCAGCGACGCCGTGGAATTCTTTCTCTACGCTTTTTTCGATAACTTTGCCGATTTCGTCCGGCTTTGGGGACACGCTCCGGGCACGGAATTCGGACCCTATCCCTCGCATCCCTACGCCGCGGGGGCCGGTTTTATGAACCCAACCGAAGAATTCCGCAGCTATTTTTTCAACACCGAGGTGAGCTACCACTATCTTAACGAGAACTTGCGCAGTTACAATTTCAAGTGGGAGACGCAATTCGTGCGCAGCAGCAAGCTGTCCTTCGACTTCTCGGTTTATGATGAGGAGTTGGTGGACAGCTTTGGAACCCACCACGATCGCATGACCTTCTTTGGCCTGCGTTACGGCCACGCCCTTTATCGCACCCAGCAAATGATTTGGAATCTCGAGTTCGGCTTTCGCGGCTTCCACCGCCGCAGCGGCCACGCCGGCCCGGAGGTGGCGATGGACTTGCAGATTTTTCCCCGCAAACCGCTGATCATGGAAATGGAGCTGGCGGCGGCCTACATCAGCAACGGCGGCATGCTTTACACGGTGGAGTCCAGCGCCGGCGTTATTTTGGGACGCGTGGAGATTTTGGGCGGGCTGAGAATTTTGAAAAACAAATCCGCGGATATGCTTGACGGTTTCCGGGTGGGGATGAGAATTTGGTACTAATCGGGAAGCGGCTCTTGAAAAAACCTCCGCTAAATTTTTGGGTGATTTTCGTCTCGCCTTTTCTTTTGCCATCGTGTTATACCGCGCCGCCCGCCTACCAACTGGATCCCATTTCAGAAAACAATATTTGGCTTTCCGGGAAAGAATTCTCCCAAATTTCCGGCGACGACATTAATGTCGCCGCGGCGTTTGCGCGATCGGACGGCCGCCATCTCATATTTGATATCGAAATTGCCAACCACTCCGCCAAACCGATCTTGCTTGATCCGGAGCAGTTTCATTATTTACCGCGCATGTCGTTAAATGGCCCCGCCTCAAAAAATCGCATCCATGCTTTAGACCCGGAGCGCGAGCTGCGCAAAATCGAAAATCAACTGTCAAACGAAAACGCGGCTTACGCCACAGTAACGGCAATTGACTTTGCTGTCACGGTATTGGATTTAGTTGCTTTAATTGCCGCGCCCAAGCACGCTTTGTCGTATGAAAATCGCCTCGCGCAAGAAATCAACCGCAGCGAGAATGAGCGGCGCCACTACCTGCGAATATCTGATTTAAGCGCCCGGCAAAATGAGTGGGAAATCAGCGCGCTGCGTAAAACCACCCTCTATCCCGGCGAGCAAATTCAAGGCAGGGTTTATTTTCCTATCACCAAAAACGCTCAATACCTCGAGCTGGTCGTTCCCTTCGGAACCGGCAGCATTCAACTTTTCTTCAAACAGTCCACTTACTAAAACCGCCTTACGCTCTACGCTTTACCCTCTACGCCTTCATCCCCATTTCACAAATTTTCTCAAACTCCTCTTTTGTCACCGGCTGCACGGAGAGCCGCATGCCCTTTTGCACCAGTTTCATGTTTTGCAATTGCGGCGTCTGCTTGATTTCCTGCAGCGTCACCAGCCGTTTGAACGACTGCTTCCACTTGATGTCCACCATAAACCAGCGCGGATTTTCCGGCGTCGAGGTGGGATCGTAATAGTTTGATTTTGGATCCCAGGCGGTGTGGTCGGGATAGCCGTCGCTCACCACTTCGGCCACGCCCGCCGCGCCGATTGTCGCGGAGCTGGAGTGATAAAACAAAACCAGATCGCCTTTTTTGATTTCGTCGCGCAGGAAATTTCGCGCCTGATAGTTGCGCACGCCGTCCCAGTGGGTCGTCCCATTCGGACGGTTTTTCAAGTCTTCCAACGAAAACACCTCCGGCTCCGATTTGAATAACCAGTACCGCATAGACATCCCTCCTCTTGATCGTGCCGTAAAGCATACAATAATTTTTTCTGAAATTCCACTTTAAATTTTAATTTTAAGTTCGATCCAACACGGTTTAAAACCGTGTTTTTAGAGGCAGACACAGAGTTGTAAACTGTGTGGGAACGGCGGTACACTCGCATTTTAAGTTTAAAATGGTTGTAGTTTCAAATGGAGTTTGTTAATTTTACTAAAAAGATAATTGACTTAACTAAATAATCACTGAAAGTGCAGAAGCTTTTCCGCGAGTCGATCTCTGCGGTTTATGAATCATTAGTGAATTATGAAACCCACTGCGCCCGAACCGGTCAAGCTGTTTGTTGCTGCGCTGTATGGCGACAGCTTGCTGCTGCAGCAAGCGCTGGAGTTGCTCGAACAAAAATTCGGAACTATCGATTATAAAAGTCCGGAGTTTGAATTCAACGTTAGCGATTATTATCGCTACGAAATGGGCGCGCCGCTTTTTCGCAAGATCGTTTCTTTCTACAAATTGATCGATCCCAAAGAAATTGCGGCCATCAAAATCGCCACCAATGAAATCGAAGATCACCTGGCGGCGGCCGGCAAACGGCGGGTGAATCTCGATCCCGGCTACATGGACTACAACAAAGTGATCCTCGCTTCCGCCAAATACAACGGACAAAAAATTTATCTCGATTTAGGAATTTACGCCGACCCGAGCTTGTGGTACGAGCGCGGCGAATTCAAACCCTACCCCTACTGCTTTCCCGATTTCAAAACCGGCGTGTACAACCCGGCGTTTCTGCATATTCGCGCGCTGTTCAAAGGCCAGCGCCGGAAAGCATTGAGCAAATAAGTGGATCTTCGGTGGGTTTCGGTGTCTTCTGTGTTTAACGTTTTTTGAAGAACCTGATGAAATTGAATACTGAAAAACTGCGACGGGATGCGATGGCGATTTTCCGGGCCGGATTGCAGGCCGTGGCTGCCAACGCCGCTGTTCAGCGCTTCGTCCAGCGCGACGGCGACGCGCTGA
>JBBIIG010000039.1:0-35636 GCA_037446635.1 bacterium | reverse complement strand
TTCGCGCCCAGCGAATCCCGCCCGCTAAAACTGTATTCGATGGCGCTGTACGGAACCGCGCCAATCGCCATGACGAAGCGATCGCGTTTGAGGGGAACCACAAATTGAAAACCCGAGACATTGGTATCGGAAAAATAGGCGTCCTGAGTGGCGCTTTTCAAGTCGGTGGCCTCGTGAACAAAATTTCCGGAAAGCGTGGTCAGCGGAATCGTCGCGAGCGCCGCGGGGTTGAGGTAGTTAACGGTCATGGGATCGGCCAGAGCGAGGCCAACACCTGCCATCCCTACGCTGCGGCCGCTCACAAAATAGTAAGACAAACCAATTCCTTGAGAAGAATAAAAAGAGCCGGCAAGCAAAGGGCGGCTTGCAATAAAGCCAAACAGCAACAGAAGACCTAAATAAAACTTTGAGCGATTCATCATCGGACTAGTGACCTCAATTTTGATTCGGTATGGAAGGCGCACTGGAAAAATCGATTCGTAACAAGGGCGCTTCGGCGGGGTTAAGTTGCGCCGCCACAATCGCGACTCTGGAAATAGATTGGCCCGGCGTGTTCGTCCGAATCAGCAGGCCATGGTTTTCAACCTGTCCCGTCACCCAATCCTGAACGATTCTCCGGAAAACCGGCAGCGACGACTCGCTAACCGTTATTTTCGAGCCGGTCGCGCTAACCGTGGCCAAGGCAGCAAAGCCAAAATCGAAAGCAACCGAGTCCGGCTCGGTAAATGGCTTCAACAGCCGCATAACCTGAAACGAAAATTGCGACTCGCTAATGAAGGTATTGGCTTGATCCACGGTCAATTCCAACTGTGCACGATTCACGGTTGATTCGCGGCGAATGGCGGACAAATCAAACTTAACGATGGCATGCTTACCAAAAATGTTATCCACGTACAACGGCCCGCTTGGCGGGGGTAGCAATTCGCGCGCTATGAATGCGTCTTGAGTAACCGGAACAAACACCGTATCCAAAACCGACCCGCTCATCACTTCCAATTCCAGCAACGGGCGATTGGCGGCGTTGCTAACCGTAAAAAAACTTTTAATGAATGCGCTGTTGCTAAAATCGATTAACATGCCGTAATTGGGCGTGGCATCCGTGGTATCGGCCCAGCCGTTAACCAGCGCAACGCCTGCGTCGTTGAATTGGAAACGAACGGGCTCAATAATCAAGGAGTCATTTTCATCGAACACCTGAGTAACGGAAAGAATCTCGGCAGATGCGAGTGGGCTGCGGTCGTAGTTATGATGAAAGTTTTCATCGGTCACGGTGAGTTCATTCCAATCTTCGAGCACGTTGTGGACGGTCGCCGAAAACGCCGTCTTGACCTCGTCGCCAATGATGGCGTTGGTGCGCAAAATCAACGCCGCCTTGGTGATCTCGGCCGTATCCGGAATGGTGTTGAAGCGAAGAAGCACCCGGCTTTCGACGTTGTTGAATGATCCCAGCAGAAGCGAAGAACTAACGGCGCCGGTGGGAACAATGGAGTCGGTATAAGTTAGCTCGAAATCTACTTCTCTGATGGCCGTGCTGTCCACCAAGCCGCGGCTATCGGGGTTCGAGAGATCAAATCCCTGAATGGGCGTGTCGCTGCCGCAGGCGAAAAGAGCGGCGAGCAAAACAAAAAGAACGGGCTGAAAAATCTCTACATTAGACGATGCTTTCATGTAATTGACAATTCTTTCTTTTTATTCGTGCGGTTTTTCGTAAACGACTTTTCCATTTTTTATAACCCTATCGGCGAGATTTATTCCAAAATGATAGGGAAGATGTTTATGATTTGGAGCGTCCCAAATGACCAAATCGGCCTTTTTGCCTACTTCGACGGTTCCCAACAAGTTCCCCCGCTGGATCGCCAGCGCGCCGTGGTAGGTCGCGGCGGTGAGCGCCTCTGCCGGGGTGAGCCGCAATTTCAAGCAACTCAAAGTGAGCATCATCGGCATCGATTCCGACATGCAGCTTCCGGGGTTGAAGTCCGTAGCGACCGCAACCGGCAGTCCGAAATCAAGCATTTGCCGCCCGGGGGCGTAGCGCTCTTTTCCTAAAAAAAATACCGCGCCCGGCAGCAGCACCGGCGCCACGTTGCTCGCCTTCATTTTCTCCCAATCATCCGGAGTGGTGTTTTCGAGATGGTCCGCGGAGATGGCGCCCAACTCCGCCGCCAGCGCACTGCCGCCGGTGCGGGTTAACTGCTCGGCGTGAATTTTAAGCGCGAAACCGGCGTCGCGGGCGGCGGTGAGAATTTTTCGAGAATCGGCCGCGTCGAAAACCTGCGACTCGCAAAAGATGTCGCAAAACTCCGCCAGCCCCCGTTCGCGAACCGCCGGGATCATTTCCTCGATCACCAAATCAACATAAGCTGATTTATTGTGGCGATATTCATCGGGAATTTCGTGCGCGCCCAAAAAAGTCGGAACCAAATCAAGGGGGTGAAGAGCGTCCAGCTCGCGGATGACTTCCAGCAGTTTGATTTCATCCGCCAGGCTCAAGCCGTAGCCGCTCTTGGCCTCGATGGTAGTCGTCCCCAACGCCAAAAACCGATCCAGCCGGGGAAGAGCCGCGGCGATCAATTCTTCTTTCGAAGCTTTACGTACCTTCCGGACGGTGGAACGGATGCCGCCGCCGGCGCGGGCGATCTCTTCGTAACTTTTGCCGGCGATGCGCATCTCGAACTCATCCTCGCGGGCGCCGAAAAAAATCGGGTGGGTGTGGCAATCCACAAAGCCGGGGGTGACGGTTTTGCCAGCCGCGTCAACGAATTGCGCGGGCGTTTCGAGCTGGACATTTTTTTTGACTTCCGCGCTTGGGCCCACCCAAACGATTTGGCCTCGAAAAGCGGCCACGGCGGCGTCGTGCAAAATCAAAAACTCAGCGGGTTTAAATTCGGGATGGCCTAACGGCGTGGCCAGCTCGGCGGCGTTAGTTATTAAAAGATCGGCTTTCAAGATTTTTCCAACATGGGAATTTTGATGTGCTTTTTGCGCGCGGTGGCAATGGCCTCCTCATAACCGGCGTCCGCGTGCCGAGCCACGCCAATCCCCGGATCGTTGGTGAGAACGCGCTGCAAGCGCTGGGCGGCGGCGGGCGTGCCGTCGGCCACAATGACCTGCCCGGCGTGGATGGAATTGCCGATGCCCACCCCGCCGCCGTGGTGCACCGAAACCCAGCTCGCACCGGAGGCGGTGTTTAACAGGGCGTTGAGAATGGGCCAATCGGCGATGGCGTCGGAGCCGTCTTTCATGCGCTCGGTTTCGCGATTGGGCGAGGCCACCGAGCCGGTGTCGAGATGATCGCGGCCGATAACAATTGGCGCGGAGAGCTCCCCCTTCGCCACAAGTTTGTTGATGGCTAAACCAAATTTTGCGCGCTCACCGTACCCCAGCCAGCAGATGCGCGCCGGCAGGCCCTGAAATTTCACCCGCTGGCGCGCGAGTTTTATCCAGCGCGTCAGCGCCTGATCTTCGGGGAAAAGCTTGAGCGCGGTCTCATCGATTTTGTAAATATCGTTTTCATCGCCGGATAAAGCAGCCCAACGAAACGGCCCTTTGCCCTGACAAAAAAGCGGACGAATGTACTCCGGCACAAACCCCGGAATCTCGAAGGCGTTTTTCAAACCGTGTTTGAATGCCTGGCCGCGAATATTGTTGCCGTAGTCGAAAACAACGGCGCCCATTTTTTGCAAATCCAACATCGCGTGCACGTGCACGACCATCGAGTCGTAGCTGCGTTTGATGTATTCCTGCGGATTTTCAGTTCTCAGAGTCAGCGCCGCTTCGTAGGGCAATCCCGCCGGCACGTAGCCGTTCAACTCGTCGTGCGCCGAAGTTTGATCGGTCAACAAATCAGCGACAATTTTTCTTTTGACGAGTTCCGGCAGCACCTCGGCGCAGTTCCCCAGCAAGCCGACGGAAATCGCCTCGCCGTTTTCTTTGGCGGCTAAAACAATCTTGAGCGCCTCGTCGAGGCTGTCGGTCATGCGGTCGCAATATCCCGTTTGCAGGC
This sequence comes from bacterium, assembly GCA_037446635.1. Taxonomy (GTDB): domain Bacteria; phylum Zhuqueibacterota; class Zhuqueibacteria; order Oceanimicrobiales; family Oceanimicrobiaceae; genus DASWHH01. Next base: position 31,633 of record JBBIIG010000039.1, on the reverse strand, counting down.
GGCGCTCAATGCGCCGGCGATCGACTTCGATTCCGAGAAAGGCCGCGCCGTTCATGGTGGCCGCCAAAGGCTGGGCGCCGCCCATCCCTCCCAAGCCGCCGGAGACCACCAACTTTTTCCGCAGGTCGCCGCCAAAATGTTTTTGGGCCGCGGCGGCAAAGGTTTCATAGGTTCCCTGCAAGATGCCCTGCGTGCCAATGTAAATCCAACTGCCGGCGGTCATCTGGCCGAACATGATCAGGCCGCGGTCTTCGAGGTCGCGAAAGTGCTCGGGGGTCGCCCACGCCGGCACCAGCAGCGAATTAGCAATGAGCACGCGCGGCGCGAACTCGTGCGTTTGAAAAACGCCCACCGGCTTGCCGGATTGCACCAGCAGTGTTTCGTCGTTTTCGAGATTTTTAAGTGATTTAATGATTTGATGATAGCACTCCCAATTGCGGGCGGCTTTGCCGGCGCCGCCATAAACAATCAACTTCTCCGGCGCTTCCGCCACTTCGGGATCGAGATTGTTCATCAACATGCGCATGGCCGCCTCCTGAACCCAGCCTTTGCAGGCGAGCTGGCGGCCGCGCGGCGCGGAGACGGGGTGGTATTCAGTGTTCATTTTATTTCTCGACTCCCTCTGGAACTGAATAGAACGTCGAATGATCAGAAAGCATCCGATTTTAACAAGTTTTGATCCGCGATTTTTTGGCAAGGCCGGTGCGATTGGCGGACTGGAAATCCGCATTCTCCGTCTCGCGGCATATTTGCAAAACAGAACTTTGCGCTACAATTGCGTTCGCAAACTGGAAGTTTGGGAACGAGTAAATTCGATTTTCACAGATATAAACAACAAAGCCGAATGCCCACGTCGAACAATCGGCTTAAAAAATTGCAGCGATCTCATTTCCAAAAAAAAATTACTTTGCCTCGGCCTTTTCTTTTTCGGTTGCTTTACCCTGTTTGCGTTTCTCTTTTTTGGCTTTGGCTTCTTCGCGAGTTTTTTGCTTTTGGACCTGCACTTCCTCGAATCCCACCAATTCTAAAATGGCCATTTCCGCACCGTCGCCGCGGCGGCGGCCTAACTTGATGAAACGGGTGTACCCACCGTTGCGATTCTGGTAGGTGGGCGCCAATTCCGTAAACAGGTTTTTGACGATTTTCTTATCCGGAATGGCGCGCAGCACCTGCCGGCGATCGGCCAGCGTGCCGCTTTTGGCAAATGTAATCAATCGTTCCGCGACGCCGCGCACCTCTTTGGCTTTGGCTAAGGTGGTTCGAATGTGTTTATGTTCAAACAGAGTCGCCGCCAGGTTTTCCAGCAGCGCTTTGCGGTGGCTGGCGGTGCGTCCTAATTTTCGATGTGCTTTTCGATGTCGCATGTGGGCGTTCCTTTGCTATTCGTTGTCGCCTTTGAGATACTTGTCGGTGTCCATCCCAAAATGAAGTCCCTTTTCTTCTAAAATTTTGGTGAGTTCCTGCAGGGACTTGCGCCCGAAGTTGCGGAATTTGAGCATCTCCTGCTCGTCGCGTTTAACCAGGTCGCCGATGGTTTTGATGTTGGCGGCCATCAGGCAATTGTAGGAACGCACCGACAACTCGAGCTCGTCCACCGGCATTTTCAGCAGCTTGCGAATGCGAATAATCTCTTCGTCCATTTCAGCCGGCTCTTCCTGCTCCGGCTCGATGTCGAAATTGATGAAAAGCTGAATGTGGTCTTTGAGAATTTTGGCGGCGTAGGTCAGCGCGTCATCCGGGGTAACGCTGCCGTCGGTTTCCACTTCGAGGATGAGTTTTTCGTAGTCGGTGCGATGGCCAAGCCGCGTATTTTCAACGTGGTAGGTGACGTTCTTCACCGGCGTATAAATGGCGTCGATGGGAATCGCGCCGATGGGTTGATCGGCCTGCTTGTTTTCTTCGGCCGGCACGTAGCCGCGGCCGCGGGAAATTCGCAATTCCAGCTCAAAATTGGCGTCCTTCCCCAGGGTGGCGATGTGCCTATCTGGGTTCAGCACCTCGAACTCAGCGGAGCCGTTTTGGATGTCGCCGGCCTTGAATTCACGGGGGCCTTTTAAGCGCAGCACCACTTTATCCGGTTTCTTGCTGACTAACTTAAATCGCACCTCTTTCAAGTTGAGAATCATCTCAGCAACGTCTTCCACTACTCCCGGAATCGTAGAAAATTCGTGCAAAACGTTTTCCACGCGAATCATAGTGATGGCAGCGCCGGGCAGCGACGATAACAACACCCGCCGCATGGCGTTACCGATGGTCGCGCCGTATCCTCTTTCTAATGGCTGAATGACAAACTTGCCGTAATTGTTGGAATAGGTGGCGCTATCTAAATCTATGCTTTCTGGCATTTGAAAATTAGGCCAATTCATACTTGCTTTTTTCTCCAAAAAATTTGTTACAAGTTACTTTGAGTATAATTCAACGATCAGCGACTCGTTGGCTTCCAGTGGAATATCCGCGCGGCCGGGGATGTTCAGAAGCGCGCCCTTCATGGCGGCTTTGTCGAGATCGAGCCACGGGACGAGTTTGCCCTCGCGCATGCGCTTCATGGCGGCGTGAATCGCCTCCATCTTTTTGCTCTTGTCGCGCACTTGCACCACGTCGCCGGCCTTCAACATGAACGACGGGATGTTCACCACCCGATCGTTGACGGTGAAGTGGCCGTGGCGAACCAACTGCCGCGCCGCCTTGCGCGACGGCGCAAACCCCAGCCGATAAACAATATTATCCAGCCGCCGCTCCAGGTATTGCAGCAACACTTCGCTGGTGATGCCTTTCTGGCGAATGGCGGCGGCGAAGGTGTTATGGAACTGGCGCTCCAATAAGCCGTAAATTCGGCGCACCTTCTGCTTTTCACGGAGCTGCACCCCGTATTCGGATTGCTTGAAACGGCGGGTGTTGCCGTGCTGGCCGGGCGGGTAACCGCGTTTTTCAACGGGGCATTTCGGCGAAACGCATTTTGCGCCTTTCAAAAACAATTTTTGTTCTTCGCGCCGACAGAGCTTGCAAACTGGTCCGATATATCTTGCCATCTATTTTTCAAAGCCTCCTTAAAAATTCAAGTTTAAACGCGGCGGCGCTTGGGCGGCCGGCAGCCGTTATGCGGAATCGGGGTCACATCTTTGATGGCGGTGATTTCCAGTCCGGCGGCTTGCAGCGATCGCACCGCCGATTCCCGACCGGCGCCCGGGCCTTTAATCAAAACCTCTACCCGCTGCAGCCCCAATTCCATCGCTTCTTTGGCCGCGGCTTCCGCCGACAACTGCGCCGCGAACGGCGTGCTTTTGCGCGAGCCCTTAAAGCCGATTTTGCCGGCGCTGGCCCAGGAAATCACGTTGCCGTACTGGTCAGTTAAAGTGATAATCGTGTTGTTAAAGGTTGCTTTGATATGAGCCAGACCGTTCGATTCAACTTTTTCTTTTTTCTTGGTTTTGGTTTTTTTAGGTGCAGCCATGCAAGTTTCCTTTTAAATATTATGAACCCGGAGTCGTTTGTTTTTTGATAATCGCCACCGTGGAGCGTTTGCCGCGCCGGGTGCGGGCGTTGGTGTGGGTGCGCTGGCCGCGCACCGGCAAGCCGCGGCGATGGCGCAACCCGCGGTAGCAGCCAATATCCATCAGCCGTTTGATATTCATGGTGATTTCGGTGCGCAAAGCGCCCTCAACTTTGTGATCTTTGGTGATGATATTGCGGATTTTTGCCACGTCGTCGTTAGTCAAATCCTTCACTCGCGTGTCGGGATTCACGCCAGCCGCGGCCAGAATTTTGCGGGAATTGGCCATCCCGATCCCGAAAATATAAGTTAAACCCACCTCCACCCGCTTTTCTTTTGGTAAATCAACTCCTGCGATACGAGCCAAAGCAAACCTCCATTTTCTTAAATCATTAACCTTGACGCTGTTTGTGGCGGGGATTCTTGCAAATCACGTACATGCGGCCTTTGCGCCGAATGATCTTGCAGTTTTCACAAATACGCTTTAACGATGAACGAACTTTCATTTCTTGCTGACCTTATTTGTGTCGATAAACAATTCTTCCCCGGCTTAAATCGTACGGAGACAGCTCCAGCGTGACTTTATCTCCCGGGAGGATTTTAATGAAATGCATGCGCATTTTTCCGGAAATATGCGCCAGAACTTTATGGCCGTTTTCCAATTCAACTCGGAACGTTGCGTTGGGCAACGTTTCTAAAATGGTTCCATCTACTTTTATGGCTTCTTCTTTTGCCATACAAAATCTATAACCCTAAAGTTAAAATATCCGGTTCGCCGTCGGTGACCGCCACCGTGTGCTCGAAATGCGCAGACGGCGAGCCATCTTCAGTGGAAACCGTCCAATTGTCCTCTGCTGTAACCACTTCACAACCGCCGAGGTTCACCATCGGCTCAATGGCCAGCACCATCCCCGGCCGCAAGCGCGGACCGCTGTTAGGAGAACCGTAGTTCGGAATTTGGGGATCTTCGTGCAGCTTCCGGCCAACTCCGTGCCCCACTAAGTCTCGCACCACCGAAAAATGAGCGGCTTCGACAATCGTCTGAATGCGATGAGAGATGTTCGAGAGCCGCGCGCCGGCCCGGGCTTCTTTAACCCCTTCGTTCAACGCCTGCAGGGTGACGCGCATGAGCCGGCGTTTCTCGGGAGAAATTTCGCCGACCGCGAAGGTCTTCGCCCCGTCGCCAAAAAATCCCTCGCACTCTACCCCAATATCAATGCTGACGATCTCTCCTTCTTTCAAAATGCGATTTCCGGGGATGCCGTGCACCACTTCGTCTTCCACAGAAATGCAGGCACTGGCCGGAAATCCGCGGTAGCCTTTAAACGCCGGACGCGCGCCTTTTGAGTGAATGAACCGCGCCGCCTCTTTATCGATCAAATTAGTGCTCACGCCGGGCTTGATAAGCTGCTCCACCACTTTGAAGGTTTCGACGACAATCTGGCAGCTATTCCGAATCAACTCGATTTCGCGTTTACTTCGAATGTGAATCATTAGCTTAGAAGCGCCGGCGGCCTCGAATTCGTCCTCCGCCTTTCATGAAGCCATCGTAATGCCGCATCAACAGATGCGACTCCAATTGCTGCAGGGTATCCAGCGCCACCCCGACGATGATCAGCAGCGAGGTGCCGCCGTAAAACGAGGCGAAGTTGAACGACACGTTGGTGAATTTGGTGATGATGTACGGGAAAATCGCAATCACCGCCAGACAAATGGAGCCCGGCAGCGTGATGCGCGTCAAAATGTTATCAATGAACTCGGCGGTGCGCTTTCCCGGCCGCACCCCCGGAATAAAGCCGCCGTATTTTTTCATGTTATCCGCCACATCCACCGGGTTGAATGCGATGGCGGTGTAAAAATAGGTAAAGAACACGATCAAAATTCCGTAAATCATCCAGTACAACAGCGATTGAAAATCAAAATAGCGCGCCACGGAATTCATCAGGTCGCTGTTGGGAAAAAACGTCAGCACCGTTTGCGGCACAAACATGATCGACTGGGCGAAGATGATCGGCATCACGCCCGCCGTGTTGACCCGCAGCGGAATGTGCGTGCTTTGTCCGCCGTAGATTATTCGTCCCACCACCCGTTTGGCGTATTGCACCGGGATTTTGCGCGTGCCCTGGGTAAGCGCCACCACGGCCGCCGTGGTCAACACCAAAACTCCCAGCAGAAAAATATCGAGCAGCAAGCGGTTCTCGCCAAGCTGGTATTGCTTAACTTCTTCAATAATGGCGTTCGGCAGGGTGGCAACAATGCCAATAAAAATGATTAACGAAATGCCGTTGCCGATCCCGCGCTCCGTGATCTGCTCGCCCAGCCACATGATCAAAACCGTGCCGGCCGTCAGTGAAATCATGGTCAAAAAGCGGAAGCCCCAGCCGGGATCCGGTACCACGGGAATGTTCTGACTGGTACGAATGCTCTCCAAAAATATGCTCACACCGTAGGCTTGCATGGCCGAAATAAAGACCGTGCCGTAACGGGTGTACTGGGTGATCTTTTTGCGGCCTTCCTCGCCTTCCTTTTGCAGCTTTTGGAAATAGGGGACGACCGCTCCCAAAAGCTGAATGATGATGGAAGCGGAAATATACGGCATGATGCCCAACGCAAAGAGCGTCGCCCGCCTGAACGCGCCGCCAGCAAAAAGATCATACAAACTCAACAGCCCGCGCCCCTGGCTGGCCTCGTCGAAAAACGCCAGCAAGGCTTCGCTGTTGATTCCCGGCACCGGGATATGCCCGCCGATGCGGTACACCACCAAAATCAGCAGCGTAAAAATAATGCGCTGCTTCAGCTCCGGTATTTTGAAAACGTTCTGAAAGCCCTGAATCATAAAAGCGTTACCTTCCCACCCGCTTTTTCAATTTTTTCTTTGGCCGAGGCGCTGAAGGCATGCGCCGAAATTTCAAGCGCCGATTTGACCTCGCCTTCTCCTAAAATTTTAACGGGCACCGAGCGCTTGCTGATAACCCCCTTTTCATAGAGGGTTTCTGGCGTGATCGGCTGGCCGGCTTTAAGCTTTTCGAGGCTTTTTAAATTGACGACTTGAAATTCACTTTTGAAAATGTTGGTGAAGCCGCGTTTCGGTAGCCGCCGCTGCAGAGGCATCTGCCCGCCTTCGAACCAGGGCTTGATTTTGGAACCGGCGCGCGACCGCTGTCCTTTGTGGCCGCGGCAGGAGGTGCCGCCGTGTCCAGAGCCGTTTCCACGACCCACTCGCTTGCGCTTATGCACTGCGCCTTTCGAATGCTTCAAGGAACCTAAATCCATGCAACCCTCTTCCGTTTAAGCCTCTTCGACCGTCACTAAATGTCTGACTTTATCGATCATCCCCCGAATGGCCGGGGTGTCGTTGTGCACCACCGAGTGGCGAATACGCCGCAGGCCCAAAGCTGCGATGGTTTGTTTCTGCCGCTGGGTCTGCCCGATGATGCTCTTGAACTGGGTAATTTTAAGCTGCTTTTTTTTCGCCATGTTTTATGCCACAGTGGTTTTATTAAAAATTTCTGAGGCCGTCAACCCGCGCTGCCGAACCAGCAGCGACAGATCCATTAAGCTTGAAAGCGCCGCCATGGTGGCTTTGGAAACGTTGTGGGGATTGGGCGATCCCAGCGATTTCGTCAAAATGTTTTGGATGCCCGCAGACTCGACGATGGCGCGCACCGCGCCCCCGGCGATCACCCCGGTGCCGGGCGAGGCCGGATGAAGCAGAACTTTGCCGGCGCCAAATTTCGCCTTCACGGCGTGGGGAATCGTGCCGTTCACCACCGGCACACGGATGATCGACTTTTTGGCGTTTTCCGCCCCTTTGGAAATAGCATCGGTAACTTCGTTGGCTTTGCCTAAACCGACGCCCACGTGTCCCCTACCATCGCCCACCACCACAATCGCGTTGAAGCTAAAGCGGCGGCCGCCCTTCACCACTTTTGCCACGCGGTTAATTTGGACAACGCGTTCTTTTAAATCCAACTCCGACGGATTAATTCGCGAAACGTTCTTCAAGCCGAACTCCCTTTGAAAAATTAAAATTTCAACCCGCTCGCGCGCGCGGCCTCGGCAACCGCCTTCACGCGGCCGTGATACATGTAGCCGCCGCGATCAAAAACCACTTGCTCGATTTTCATTTCTTTGGCCTTCTCAGCGATCTTCTTGCCCACTAATTTTGCCGCGCCAATCTTGCCTTCGATTTTCTCGAGCTCGCTTCTCAGCTCCGGATTAAGGGTGGAAACCCCGGTCAACGTTTTGTGGTGAAGGTCGTCCACCAATTGCACATAAATATTTTTCGAGCTGCGAAACACCGCCAGCCGCGGACGCTCCGGTGTGCCCATGATCTTTTTTCGAATACGCAGCCGCTTGCGCAGCCTATTGAATTCCACAGCCTTTCGATTCAATTGCATAACCGGTTCCTATAAATTTTAAGCAGCCGTCTTGCCAGCTTTGCGGCGAATTTGTTCGTCCGCGTATTTGATGCCTTTGCCTTTGTAAGGCTCGGGCGGACGGAACGAGCGGATTTTCGCCGCCACTTTGCCCACCAGTTCTTTGTCGATGCCCGTTACCGTGATGTTCACGTTGCCATCCACCGCCACTTGAATGCCTTGCGGCGGCGCAAAAACAATCGGATGCGAATATCCCAATTGTAACACCAGCCGGTTCTTTCTGATTTCGCCTTTGTAGCCCACGCCGACGATTTCGAGTTTTCTCTCAAAACCGCTGGACACGCCGTCAATCATATTTTTTAACAGCGTTCGATACAAACCATGCAGCGAGCGATAGGGTTTGCTGTTGTTGGGCCGCGAGACCGACAATTGCGAATCCTTCAACTCCACTTTCATTTCCGCTGGAATTTCGCGCGTCAGGCTGCCTTTCGGCCCTTTAATGGTAACGGCGTTTTTCACAATTTGAACTTCAATTCCGGATTTGATCGGAATCGGACGCTTACCTACTCGTGACACAACGTTTCTCCTTCAGAGAGTTTTACCAAACATAACAAACCACCTCGCCCCCCACTTTGAGCCGGCGGGCGTCGCGGTCCGAAATGACGCCCTTAGGGGTGGTGAGGATGGCAATACCAAGATTGTTAAACACGCGGGGAATCTCATCGTGCCCCACGTATTTTCTCAAGCCCGGCGTGCTCACGCGCCGGATTCCACGAATGACGCTCTCGCCGTTTTCATCGTACTTCAAATAGATGCGAATCACCCCGCCGCGGCTATCTTCTATGACAGAATAATTTTTGATGTAGCCGTATTCCAGCAGAATCTGACTCATGTGCTTTTTGAAATTGGAAGCGGGGATATCCACCTTGCTGTGATGCGCCCGCATGGCGTTGCGGATGCGCGTTAAATAATCCGCTATAGGATCGGTCATGCTCATAATTGAAAATTCCTAACCGTTTTACCAGCTTGCCTTGATGATGCCTGGAATTTTGCCTTCTAAAGCCAAATCCCGGAAACAAATTCTGCAGAGGCCAAATTTCCGCAGGTACGCGCGCGGGCGGCCGCAGCGCGAACAGCGATTGTATCTCCGCACCGCAAACCTCGGCGTTCGCTTTTGTTTTGCTATCATCGATTTTTTTGCCACGTCAGTTTCCTCAAATTAAGTTCTTTTCCGGAACGGCATACCGAACGCCTGCAACAGCTCGTACGCCTCCTCATCGCTGCCGGCGGTGGTGACAATCGTTACGTCCATGCCGCGGATGCGATCGATTTTATCGTAATCGATCTCCGGAAAAATGATCTGCTCGCGCACCCCGAAGGTGTAACTGCCGCGGCCGTCAAAGGAACGATCGGAGAGGCCGCGGAAATCGCGAATGCGCGGAATCGCCACGTTGATAAGCCGATCCAGAAATTCGTACATTCGCCAGCGCCGCAAGGTAACTTTGCAGCCGACTTTGTTGCCGGCGCGCAGCTTGAAATTGGAGATCGATTTCCGCGCCTTGATGGCGATGGGCCGCTGGCCGGTGATGGTCGCAAGATCTTCCAACGAGCGATCCAGCAGCTTGGCGTCTTGTATCGCCCCGCCGACGCCCATATTCACCACAATCTTTTCAAGCTTCGGCGCTTGCATGACGTTCTTGTAGCCGAAGCGCTTCATCAGTTCCGGGACAATTTTTTCCCGGTATTGGGCGATGAGTCTGGGTTGGTATTCTGCCATTTTCTATCTTTCAACTTTAGATTTAAGCCGTAACTTCGATCATTTCCCCACATTTTTTGCAAACCCGCGCTTTCTTCCGCGACCTCTTTTTGTCTTCTTTGATAAACTTATAAGCCGGTCGCGTGGGCTTGTTGCATTTGGGGCAAACTACCATGACGCTCGAGGCATGAATCGGCGCCTCCTTTTTCACAATCCCCCCTTGCGGCATGCTTTGCGAAGGCCGCATGTGGCGGCTGATAAAATTGACGCCTTCCACAATCACCCGATTTTTTTCGGGTAGAACTTTCAACACTTTGCCGCGCTTGCCGCGATCTTCGCCGCTGAGAACCTCTACCTGGTGTCCACGTCTCACGTGCATAATACTGGCATCTCCTGTAAAATTTAAAGAACCTCGGGCGCCAACGACACGATTTTCATAAACTGTTTATCGCGCAGCTCGCGCGCCACCGGTCCAAAAATGCGCGTGCCTTTGGGTTCGTTTTGCTCGTTGATCAAAACTGCGGCGTTTTCATCAAAGCGGATATAGGAGCCGTCGGTGCGCCGAATTTCTTTTTTGGTGCGCACCACCACCGCCTTGCTGACGTCGCCTTTTTTGATGACGCCGCCGGGGATAGCGGTTTTCACCGAAACCATGATCTCGTCGCCAACCGTTGCATAGCGCCGCTTGGTATCGCCCGGCACCAAAATGCACATTACTTTTTTCGCGCCCGTATTGTCTGCAACATTCAATCGCGTATATTGCTGGATCATCCTCGTCCTCTTTATTTGCTGACGTTATTTCGCCCGTTCAAGAATCTCTACCAACCGCCATCTTTTCATTTTGCTGAGGGGACGCGTCTCCATGATTTTGACGATATCGCCGATGCCGCTTTGGTTCTCTTCGTCGTGCGCCATAAACGTCGAGGTCTTACGAAAATATTTGCCATACAACGGGTGCTTTACCCGGCGTTCCACCGCGACAACAATGCTTTTAGTCATTTTGTTGGAAACGACTTTGCCAATTTTGGTTTTTCTGCGAGCTCGTGTTTTTTCCATACTTTCCCGAACAGGTTATTGGTTGCCGGTTTCTTTTGACGCGCCGCGGCGGCCGCTCTCGAATTCGTGCAAAATGGTTTTGAAGCGAGCGATGTCTTTTCGCACCTGACGCAATTTTAATGGATTATCCAATTGCCGCATGGCATGTTGAAACCGCAAATTGTACAACTCCTCCACCGCGTCGCTGAGCCGCAGCTCAACATCTGCTTTGGTAAGCTCTTTGATCTCATGCTTTTTCATAACGATTCACCGTAATCCGCTTGACTGACAAACTTGGTTGCAAACGGCAATTTATGGGAAGCCAACCGCAGCGCCTCCCGCGCCAACTGTTCGGAAACGCCGCCCAACTCGAACAAAATTCTGCCCGGTTTGACCACCGCCACCCAGAACTCCGGCGCGCCCTTGCCTTTTCCCATGCGGGTCTCCGCGGGCTTTTTGGTGACCGGCTTGTCTGGAAACACGCGAATCCACACTTTGCCGCCGCGCTTGATATGACGGGTTAGCGCCACGCGCGCGGCCTCAATCTGGCGCGCCGTCAGCCACGCCGGGGCCATCGCCTTCAAACCGAATTCTCCAAACGCCAACGTTGAGCCGCGTACGGCCTTGCCCTTCATCCGCCCGCGCTGCTGTTTGCGAAATTTTACACGCTTCGGCATTAACATGATTTAGGCTCCTTGACTTCCTAAAATTTCGCCGCGACAAATCCATACCTTCACCCCGATGGCGCCATACGGAGTACGCGCGGTCACGCGGGCGAAATCAATATCCGCGCGCAAAGTGTGCAGGGGAATGCGGCCGTCTTTGTAGCTTTCGTTGCGCGCCATTTCCGCGCCGCCCAAACGCCCCGAGCAGGCGATGCGCACGCCTTCGGCGCCCATGCGCATGGTGCTCATCACCGCTTTTTTCATCGCGCGGCGAAAAGAAATTTTCTGTTCCAGTTGATGCGCCACATTCTCGGCTACCAGGTACGCTTCGAGCTCCGGCTTCTTTATTTCATTGATGTTCAATTGAATTTCTTTTTCCGTCAGCCGCTGCAGTTCTTCTTTTAATTTATCCACTTCCGCGCCCTTGCGGCCAATGACGATGCCCGGGCGCGCGGTGTGAATCGTCAATGTGATGCGCTGCGGTGTGCGCTCGATGTGAATCGTAGAGATGCCGGCGTTTTGCAGCCGCTGGCGAATGTATTTCCGCAGCATCAAATCTTCGCTCAGCTTTTTTGAAAAATCACGCTCATCGAACCAGTTGGACTCCCAGTCACGAATGATGCCCAGCCGAAAGCCAATTGGATTGGTTTTTTGACCCAAACGATCCTCCAGAATTAATTGCTTTGCATGTCTGAAACCACAATCGTAATGTGGCAAGTGGGCCGCCGCATGCGCATGGCGCGCCCCATGGAAGCGGCGCGAAAACGGCGGAACGCAAACCCCTTGTCCACCCGCGCCTCGGTGATGACCAACTGCTCGGGCTCAACCTTTGAAGCGCCTTCGGTATTCAAAATGTTGGCCACCGCCGAACGAATCGTTTTCTCGATTGGCTTCGCGGCGGCTTTGTTGGTGAAATGCAAAATATTGAGGGCGTGATCTACGTGCTTGCCGCGAATCAAATCCACCACCTGCCGAACTTTGCGCGGCGAGCGCCGAACATATTTTGCCATTGCCCGTGCTTTCATTGTGCCGTCCTCATCCTTTAACTTTCGCTGCCTTTTCCGCAGCAGCCTTGCCGCTGTGCCCGCGGAAGGTGCGGGTGGGAGCGAATTCGCCTAATTTATGGCCCACCATGTTTTCCGATACAAAAATCGGAATGAATTTGTTGCCGTTGTGCACCGCCAGTGTGTGGCCAACGAAATCGGGGGTGATCGTGCACCGCCGCGACCAGGTTTTCAAAACTTTCTTTTGATTGCTTTTATTCAACTCCTGAATTCGCGCCACCAGTCGCTCGTCCACATAGGGACCTTTTTTAATCGATCTTGGCATGGTCTTCCTTTGTCTGAACTATCTGAACCGGCTTATTTTCGCTTGCTAACGATAAACTTATCTGACGGCTTGCGCTTGCGCGTCTTTCCGCCTTTGGCTGGCTTACCCCACGGCGAGCACGGATGCCGGCCGCCCGAGCTTTTGCCTTCGCCGCCGCCCATGGGATGATCCACCGGGTTCATGGACACGCCGCGATTGTGCGGCATTCTTCCCAGCCAGCGGCTGCGTCCGGCTTTGCCAATAGAAATATTTTCGTGATCGACGTTGCCCACCTGACCGATGGTAGCCCGGCACTCAATGCGAACCATTCGCACCTCGCCCGAGGGCAGCCGAAGTTGCGCATAGTCGCCCTCTTTCGCCACAATTTGAGCGTAGGTGCCGGCGCTGCGCGCCAACTGCGAGCCTTTTCCCAATATCATCTCGATATTGTGAACCAGCGTTCCCAGCGGAATATCTTTCAGCGGCATAGCATTACCCACACGAATTTCAGAACCCGCTCCCGACATTAATTTGTCACCCACCTTCAATCCCAAAGGCGAAAGAATGTATCGCTTTTCGCCATCGGCGTAATGCAGCAGCGCAATGTTGGCGGAGCGATTGGGATCATATTCGATTGCCGCCACTTTCGCGGGGACGCCATCTTTGTTGCGCTTGAAGTCGATGATGCGATACGCGCGCTTGTGGCCGCCGCCGCGAAACCGCGAGCTGATGTGCCCGTTGTTGTCGCGGCCACCGGTTTTCCTGAGCGGCTGCAGCAGCGATTTTTCCGGCTCCTTCTTGGTTATTTCTTCAAACGTCAGCGTTGAAAAATAGCGCCGGCTCGGAGTCGTGGCCTTGTATGTTTTGATACCCATGTGCTAACCCTATTTCGTTGGCTGTTCCTGAAAAAAGTCGATGGCCTGCCCTTCCCGCAAAGTGACGATGGCTTTTTTCCAGTCGGCGCGCCGCCCCCGAGTCAGCCCGCGGCGGGTATTCATGCGTTTGGCTTTGCCCTTGACGTTGATGGTGCGCACGCTCTCAACCTGCACCCCGAACTTCGTTTCCACTGCACGCTTGATCTCAATTTTGTTCGCAGTCTTTGCAACTTGGAACGCATACTTGCGGGCGTCTTCCTGCTGTTTGAGCATTTTTTCGGTCAGCAGCGGCCGTTCTAAAATTGCTTCCGAAAGCTTCATCGCTTCAATACTCCGCTAATTTTGGCAATCGCGCCTTCTTGAATCAGTAGCTGTTCACAGTTGAGCAAATCGTAGGTCGATTCCGTGGCGGCGACTTTGATGTTGAGTTTCGGGAGATTGCGGCCGGCTTTCAAAAGCGTGGCATCGTATTCCGAAAGCAGCATCAGGGTCTTTTTGTTCTCGAGGCCAAGCGACTTCAAAATTGCAAACATCACTTTGGTTTTAGGCTGATCTAATTTAAAATCCTCGACCACCATCACTTGATTGTTTTTGACTTTATCGGAGTAAACTGAAATGCGCGCCAGGCTTTTTACCTTTTTCGGAAGCTTCAAGCTATAGTCGCGCGGATGCGGGCCGAATACCCGGCCGCCGCCGACCCACAGCGGCGAGCGAATGGTGCCGGCGCGCGCCACGCCGCGGCCCTTTTGTTTCCACGGTTTTTTGCCGCCGCCGCTCACCATCGAGCGCGTCTTGGTGCTGTGCGTGCCCTGCCGAGCGTTGGCCTGCAAAGCTTTGACCGCCAAATAAACGGCGTCATGATTGGGATTGGCGCCGAAAACTTTTTCGGGCAGTTTGATTTTGTTGCCCGACGGCTTGCCATTTTTCTTGTAGATATCGAGTTCCATGTTCACGCTATTTTTGAATTAGAACCAACCCGCTTTTAGGCCCGGGTACCGACCCCCTCACCATCAGGATGTTTTTATCCGGCACGACTTTTACCACCACCGCATTTTTCACGGTGACTTGCTGATTGCCCATTCTCCCCGCCATCCGCAAACCCTTATAAACCCGCGAAGGAAACGAAGATTGGCCGAGAGAACCGGGGGCGCGGGTGCGATCGCTTTGCCCGTGAGTCTTGGGCCCGCCTTTGAAATGATGGCGTTTGACGACCCCCTGAAATCCCTTGCCTTTGGCCCAGCCAACGACCTGCACCGCCTCTCCCTCTCTGAACACATCCACCTTCACGGTATCGCCCAATTTCAGCGCGTCGATGTTTTCAAAACCGGTGAATTCTCTTACAAACCGTTTGGGGGCCACTCCGGCCTTGCCAAAATGTCCCGCCTCGGGCTTGGTGGTATGCTTTTGCTTTTTATCTTCAAACGCAAGTTGCACGGCGTTGTAGCCGTCCTTATCCGCCGTTTTAAGTTGAGTTACCTGACACGGTCCCGCCTCGATGAGGGTGACCGCCAGGTTCCTGCCCTGGGCGTCAAAGACTCGAGCCATTCCCAACTTTTTTCCAATCAAACCGCTCATCATTTAACCTTCGCTTTGAGAGATCAAACTTTAATTTCAACATCGACGCCCGCCGGCAATTCTAATTTCATCAGCGCGTCAACGGTTTTGGGAGTGGAATTTAAAATGTCGATCAAACGTTTGTGGATGCGCGTCTCAAACTGTTCGCGCGATTTTTTGTCCACGTGCGGCGAACGCAATACCGTGTAAAGCGAACGCTTGGTGGGCAAAGGCACGGGGCCGGAAATCGCGGCGCCGGTTGCTTTGGCGGTGCGAATGATCTTGTCGGTGGATTTGTCGATGAGCCGATGATCATACGCCTTGAGTTTGATCCTGATTTTTTGACCAACCACGTTTAAATCACTCCACTAAGGTTTCAAAAAGAAGCCCTACTTAAAAGCAAGCAGGGCTTTCTTCAATCCAATCTGTTTATTCTAAGATTTTGGTAACCACACCCGCGCCCACGGTGCGTCCGCCTTCACGGATAGCAAACCGCAGGCCTTCTTCCATGGCAATGGGGGCGATTAAATCTACCTCCATGGTGATGTTGTCGCCGGGCATCACCATCTCCACGCCTTCCGGGAGTTTCAACACTCCGGTAACGTCGGTGGTGCGGAAATAGAATTGCGGCCGATAGCCATTGAAAAACGGCGTGTGGCGCCCGCCTTCTTCTTTGGTCAACACGTACACTTCGCACTTGAATTTGGTATGCGGGGTGATGGAGCCGGGTTTCGCGATCACCATGCCGCGTTCGAGCTCATCTTTTTCTACGCCGCGCAGCAGCAAGCCGAGGTTGTCGCCCGCTTCGCCGTAATCCAGAATTTTGCGGAACATTTCGACGCTGGTCACCACGGTTTTGCGCTTGGCCCCAAGCCCTACGATCTCCACTTCATCGCCGCTGCGAACCACGCCGCGCTCGACGCGGCCGGTACCCACCGTGCCGCGGCCAGTGATGCTGAACACGTCTTCCACCGACATCAGGAAGGGCTTGTCCTTGTCGCGCACCGGCGTGGGGATGTACGAATCAACTGCGGCCATCAAATCCATGATCGGTTTGGTCTTCACTTCATCATCCGGATTGTTCAAGGCCTGCAACGCGCTGCCGCGGATAATAGGGATTTCATCGCCCGGAAACTCGTACTGGCTCAGCAGTTCCCGCAGCTCCAGTTCCACCAACTCCAACAATTCAGGATCATCGACCATGTCAACTTTGTTAAGAAAGACCACAATATAGGGAACACCGACCTGTCGGGCGAGCAGAATGTGTTCGCGCGTCTGCGGCATCGGGCCATCGGCGGCGCTGACAACGAGGATCGCGCCGTCCATCTGCGCCGCGCCGGTGATCATGTTTTTGACGTAATCGGCGTGGCCGGGGCAGTCCACGTGGGCATAATGGCGATTGGCGGTCTCATATTCGACGTGCGCGGTGGCAATCGTGATACCGCGAGCCTTCTCCTCCGGTGCGTTGTCAATTTGATCGAAGCTCATGTAATCCGCCAGACCCTTTTTATTCAAAACCAGGGTGATGGCCGACGTCAAGGTCGTTTTGCCATGATCGACGTGCCCAATCGTTCCGACGTTCACATGGGGCTTCTTTCTCTCGAATTTCTGCTTCGCCATGTTTGTTCCTCCAATTATCTTTTTTAGAAATTTTCAAATTTAATGGTTATTGATTATGCGACTGCAACTTTTTCCAACACTTTTTCCGCAACCGCCTTCGGCGCGATTTCATATTGCGCAAACTGCATCGTGAAAATGGCGCGGCCCTGTGTCAGAGATCGCAGCGACGTGGCATAGCCAAACATTTCGCTCAACGGCGCCGAAGCCGTCAGCACTTGCGCGTCTTTCCTGGGGAAAATGCCCTTGATACGGCCGCGGCGGCTGTTCAAATCTCCCAACACTTCTCCCAAATATTCTTCCGGCACAATCACTTCCACATCCATGATCGGCTCCATCAGCACCGGTCCGGCTTTTTGCGCTGCGCTTTTGAACGCCATCGACCCGGCAATTTTAAACGCCATTTCCGACGAGTCCACATCATGATATGAACCATCCAAAAGACTGACTTTAACGTCAATCATCGGGTAGCCCGCGATGATTCCAGTCTGCATGGCCTGCTTAACTCCTTCCGCCACCGGATTAATGTACTCGCGCGGGATGGTTCCGCCAATAATTTTATTGACGAATTCAAACCCTTTGCCTTTTTCCGCGGGTTCGACTTCGAGGATCACGTGGCCGTACTGGCCGCGCCCGCCGCTCTGGCGAATGAACTTGCCCTCCGCCTCCGCTTTGCGGGTAATGGCTTCTTTATAGGCCACCTGCGGACGCCCGACATTGGCGCCAACTTTGAATTCCCGCAGGAGGCGATCGACCAAAATTTCGAGATGCAACTCACCCATCCCGTAAATCACAGTTTGCCCGGTTTCTTCATCGCCCTTGATGCGGAAGGTGGGATCTTCATCGGCCAAGCGCCCCAGGGACTGGCCAAGTTTTTCCTGATCGGCCTTGGTCTTGGGCTCGATGGCCACGGCAATCACCGGTTCCGGGAAATTCATCGCTTCGAGGATGATGGGCTTGTTTTCAGCGCACAAGGTGTCGCCGGTTTTAGTGTTCTTGAGCCCCACTGCCGCCACGATCTCGCCGGCCGAGGCTTCTTCGATGTCCTCGCGTTTGTTGGCGGACATGAGCAGCAACCGCCCGAGTCGCTCACGCTGGCGAGTGTTGGCGTTATAAACATAACTACCGGCGCTCACCGTCCCCGAATAAATCCGGAAATAGGTCAGCTTACCCACGTGGGGATCGGTCATTATTTTGAACGCCAAGGCTGAAAACGGCTCAGTGATCGCTGGTTTTCTGGTTAACGGCTCCTGCGTTTTCGGGTGATGGCCAACCACATCTGGTAAATCTACCGGTGAAGGTAAAAAATTAACCACCGCGTCCAACAATCGCTGCACACCCTTATTTTTGAAAGCCGAGCCCAGCAACACCGGGGTGATGATGTTTTTTACAGTCGCTTTTCTCACCGCCGCAATAATTTCCTGAGTATCGATCTCGTGGCCTTCGAGGTATTTTTCAAGCAGGGTATCATCCAAAACCGAAATCGACTCTAAAAGGTGGGTGCGGTATTCAGCGGCGCGGCCCTGCAGGTCGTGAGGAATTTCAATCTCCTGCCAATGGGTGCCCAGGCTGTCCTCATCATAGATGACCGCCTTCATGCGAATCAAATCAACCAGTCCGGCGAACATGTCGCCCTCGCCGATGGGAATTTGCACCGGCACCACGTTGGCACCGAGGCGTTCTTTAATCATGTCCAAAGCGCCGAAGAAATTGGCGCCCACGCGGTCCATTTTGTTGATGAACGCAATGCGCGGAACTTTGTAGCGATCGGCCTGCCGCCACACTGTTTCCGATTGCGGTTCCACTCCGCCAACGGCGCAAAACAGCGCAATCGCGCCGTCCAGCACGCGCAGCGAGCGCTCCACCTCAACGGTAAAATCCACGTGCCCCGGCGTATCGATGATGTTGATGCGATGATTTTTCCAATAGCAGGTGGTGGCCGCTGAAGTGATGGTGATGCCGCGCTCTCGTTCCTGCTCCATCCAGTCCATGGTGGCCGCGCCGTCGTGCACTTCACCCATACGATGGATTTTGCCGGCATAAAACAGAATGCGCTCGGTGGTGGTGGTTTTGCCGGCGTCGATATGGGCCATAATACCGATGTTGCGGATTTTTTCTAATTGTACATCTCTTGCCATAACTTGACCTTCTTCAAGAAAAAGGGAAGAAATTAAGCCTCTTCCCTAATCGAAATTAATTGACGTTCAAAAATAACGGAGATAAAATCTTGCGGTGAGCCCTACCACCTGAAATGTGCGAACGCCTTATTGGCTTCCGCCATTTTGTGAGTGTCTTCCCGCTTCTTAATTGAATTCCCCTCTTTGTTCGAAGCCGCGATCAACTCATCCGCCAGCTTTTCTGCCATCGACTTGCCGGCGCGCGCTTTGGCATAGCCAATGAGCCAGCGAATGGCCAGCGCCTGCTTGCGATTGGGGCGCACTTCCATTGGGACTTGATACGTGGCCCCGCCTACCCGCCGCGACCGCACCTCCAAAATCGGCTTCACATTTTCCATAGCTTTCTCGAAAACCTCGAGGCCGTTCTTTTTGGTTCTCTGCTCGATAATATCGATGGCTGTATAAAATATTTTTTCCGCGACGCTTTTTTTGCCTTGCTGCATGATGCCATTAATAAACTTGGTCACCAATACACGATTGTATTTGGGATCCGGCAAAACCGACCGTTCTTCTGCGCGTTTCCTTCTTGACATATTCTGTTAAGCCCGCATTAATTAGCTTTTGCTTTTGGCGCCATACTTTGAACGCCCCTGATTGCGATCCTGAACGCCGCCGGTATCGTAAACGCCGCGCACGATATGATAACGCACCCCGGGCAGATCTTTAACTCTGCCGCCACGAATTAAAACGATCGAGTGCTCCTGCAAATTGTGGCCCTCGCCAGGAATATAAGCTGTCACCTCGAAGCCGTTCGTTAAACGAACGCGCGCAACCTTGCGCAAGGCCGAATTCGGCTTCTTGGGAGTCGTAGTATAAACTCGCGTGCACACTCCCCGCCGTTGCGGTGAACCCGTCAACGCGGGGGCCTTATTTTTTCTACCGATTTGCTTTCGCCCGTTTCGAACTAACTGGTTTATTGTTGGCAACGTAGCACCCGTAAATTAAAGACTTTGAATATAACTAACCAATATAAAAAATGCAACGATTTTTTATAGAAATTTTATGATTTATCGTTCAGCCGCGATCAGCCGACCGCGGTGCGATATTTGGGTTCGGCGCGTTCTTCCTCGACCTCCTGTTTCTGGGCGGCGTCGGAAAACACTCGGATTCGTTTGAATTTATTAAGTCCGGTACCCGCCGGAATGAGATGCCCCATGATGACATTTTCCTTTAATCCCAGCAGGCGATCAACTTTGCCTTCGATCGAAGCGTCCGTCAACACGCGCGTCGTTTCCTGGAAGGAAGCCGCCGAAATGAAGCTTTCGGTTGTCAGCGACGCCTTGGTGATTCCCAAAAGCATGGGTTGAAACGTAGCCGGTTGGGTCGGTCGCGCAGACGCAGTCTTTTTTCCGGCTTCCTTGAGTTTCTTGTTTAAGCGATCGAAATCCTCGCTTTCGATAAGCTCGCCCACTTGCAGCTTGGAATCGCCAGCGTTAATAACGACCACCTTGTTTTTGATTTTTTCGTTTTCTTCCAAAAAGGTGATTTTATCAACCTGATCGCCTTCAAGGTAGCTGGTGTCGCCGGGATCTTCGATCTTCACTTTTTGCAGCATCTGCCGCACAATCACCTCGATGTGCTTATCGTTAATGCGCACCCCCTGCAAGCGATAGACCTCTTGAATTTCGTTGACCAAATATTCCTGCACTTTGTTCGGCCCCATGATGTTGAGAATATCCTCCGGCGCCACACTGCCCTCGCAGAGTTTTTCTCCCGCCTGGACGTAGTCGCCCTCGTGAACCAGCACGTGCTTGCCGTAGGGAATCAAATATACTTTTTCCTCGTGGCCGTCGCGGGAGATCACACTCACTTTGCGGATGCCGCGTCGAATTTCGCCGAACTTCACCACCCCGTCGATTTCACTGACCACCGCTGGTTCTTTGGGACGGCGCGCTTCAAACAACTCGGCCACACGCGGCAGGCCACCGGTGATATCGCGCGTTTTAGCGATCTCGCGCGGGATCTTGGCTAGCACGTCGCCGGCTTTGACCTTCTGCCCATCCTGCACCTGCAAATATGCGCGGGTGGGCAAAATGTAGTTGCTGAGCTTTTTGTTGCGGTCATCCACGATATAAATTTGCGGACTCAAATTGCGATTGCGGGTCTCGATAATAACGCGGTGTTTTAAGCCGGTGGTCTCATCGAGTTCCTCGCGGAAGGTAACCCCTTCTTTGAGATCCGCATATTTAACCGCGCCATCGTGATTTGATAGAATGCTGGTGGAAAATGGATCCCATTGAAATACTACCGCGCCTTTATCCACCTGCGCATCGTCGGTTACCATAATTTGCGCGCCATAAGGGACGATATATTGCGCCATCACCCGATTGTTTTCATCGATGATCTTCAGTTTTCCATTGCGTCCAACCGCGACGCGGGCGCCGTCGGATTGGGTGATAAACTTAATGTTCTCAAATTTAACCTTACCAGCTTGTTTCGCCGACACCTGAGATTGCGCCGCAATGCGCGACGCCGTGCCGCCGATGTGGAAGGTACGAAGCGTCAACTGCGTTCCCGGTTCGCCGATGGATTGCGCCGCCATCACGCCGACGGCTTCACCGATTTCAACCAGCTTGCCGGTGGCCAAATTGCGGCCATAACAATAGGCGCAAACCCCGCGTTTGGCCTCGCAGGTGAGCACCGAGCGAATGCGCACGTTTTCAATGCCGCTGTCGGATATTTTGTCGGCCATTTCCTCAGCGATCAGGGTGCCCGCTTCAACGATCACGTCTTGCGTTTCCGGATCGAAAACGTCTTCGGCGGCGACTCGTCCCAAAATACGATCGCGCAGCGGCTCAATAATTTCCTCGCCCTCCTTGAGGTCGCCAATGTTGATGCCCAAAATCGTGTTGCAGTCGATTTCGGTAATGATCACGTCCTGCGCCACGTCCACCAGCCGGCGAGTTAAATAGCCGGCGTCGGCGGTTTTCAAGGCGGTATCCGCCAAACCTTTACGAGCGCCGTGCGTGGAAATAAAATATTCCAAAACCGAGAGACCCTCGCGGAAGTTCGCGGTGATGGGGTCTTCGATGATCTCGCCCATTTGACCGGTCATCTTCTTTTGCGGCTTGGCCATCAGACCGCGCATGCCGGCCAATTGTCGAATTTGTTCCTTTGAGCCGCGGGCACCGGAATCGGCCATCATATAAATGGGATTGAACCCGCCGCGATCTTTTTCAAGGTGGGTGAACAGCTTGTCGGCGATATCGCTCGTGGTGTGCGTCCAGATATCGATGATTTTATTATAGCGCTCGCCGTCCGTGATCACGCCTTTCTCGTATTGATTTTGAATCGTCGTGACTTTTTTGGTGGCCTCCTCCAGCAGCATCGGTTTCTCTTCCGGGATGCGCACGTCGTCGATGCCAACGGTGACGCCCGATTTCATCGCGTAATAAAATCCTAGCGCTTTGAGTTTATCCAAAAAAATCGCCGTTTGATAATTGCCGTGCACTTTGTAAACCTCGGCGATGATTTCTTCCATACGGCGCTTGGTGAGCAATTCATTGACGTATTCAATGCCTTGGGGAATGACGCGATTGAAAATAACCCGGCCGGTGGTGGTTTCTATGGTTTTACCATTGATGCGCACTTTGATTCTGGCGTTTAAGCCCAACTTGCCGTCGTTATGAGCCACCACCACTTCATCCGGAGATGAAAAGAGCTTGCCTTCGCCCAGATCCCCTTCTTTCATTTTGGTGAGATAGTAAATCCCCAACACGATATCCTGGCTCGGGATCGCCAAGGGGCGGCCATTGGCCGGCGAAAGAATATTGTGGCTGGAAAGCATCAGCAAGCGGGTTTCGATTTGCGAATAATACGACAGCGGCACGTGCACCGCCATCTGGTCGCCGTCGAAGTCCGCATTAAATGCCGCGCAAACCAGCGGATGAACCTGAATGGCTTTTCCTTCAATCAAAATAGGCTGAAACGCCTGAATGCCGAGTCGGTGCAGCGTCGGCGCGCGGTTGAGCAGCACCGGGTGATCGTCAATAATTTCTTCTAAAATATCCCAAACCTCGGCGCTGCGTTTATCCACCAACTTTTTGGCGCTCTTTACGGTTTTGACCATGCCGCGCTCCACCAGCTTGCGGATGACAAACGGCTTAAACAACTCCAGGGCCATCTCTTTGGGCAGGCCGCACTGGTGGAGATTCAGCTCCGGACCCACCACGATCACCGAGCGGCCCGAATAGTCGATGCGCTTGCCCAGCAGGTTCTGCCGGAACCGGCCCTGCTTTCCGCGCAGCATATCGGAGAGCGATTTCAACGGCCGATTGCCGTCGCCGCGCACCGCAGCGGTTTTGCGGCCGTTGTCAAACAACGCGTCCACGGCCTCTTGCAGCATCCGTTTCTCATTGCGAAGAATGACTTCCGGCGCTTTGATTTCGATGAGCTTTTTGAGACGATTGTTGCGGATGATCACCCGCCGGTACAAATCGTTGAGATCGCTGGTGGCGAAGCGGCCGCCTTCCAGCGGCACCAGCGGACGCAGTTCGGGCGGGATGACCGGGATGACCGACATCACCATCCACTCCGGACGGTTGGAGCTCTTCTTGAACGCCTCAATCACCCGCAGCCGTTTCAACGCCTCGGTTTTGCGCTGAGCCGAGGTTTCCTCTTTCGCCTGACGGCGCAACTGCAAAGACAAGCTATGGATATCGGTTTTTCTGAGCAACTCAAGTACGGCCTCGCCGCCAATTTTAGCGACAAACTGACTGCCTTCTTCCGCCTCGTCATCGTCGCCCGCTCCCGAATGCTCGCTCAAAATCTGGAAATACTGTTCTTCGGTAATTAATTCTTTTTCTTTTAAGCCGCTTTTCCCAGGATGGATGACGACGTAGGATTCGTAGTAAATAATTTTCTCCAGCTCTTTGGAGCTCATGCCGAGAATGTAGCCGATTTTAGTGGGCAGTGATTTCCAAAACCAGATGTGCACCACCGGCACCGCTAGCGAAATGTGGCCCATGCGCTCGCGGCGCACGCTTTTCGTGGTAACCTCAACGCCGCAGCGATCGCAGATGATTCCTTTATAGCGGATGCGTTTATATTTTCCGCAGTGGCACTCCCAGTCGCGCACTGGCCCAAAAATTTTCTCACAAAACAAGCCGTCTTTTTCCGGCTTGAACGAACGATAATTGATGGTCTCCGGCTTCGTCACTTCGCCGTACGAACGCTCTAAGATTTTATCGGATGACGCCAAACTGATAGAGATGGCGTCGAAGCGCTTTTTCACTGTTTTGTCTGGTCTGGTTAAATAGGCCAATTTAGACCTCCAAGTTAGATTGCTTTATCACGACTAAAGCGAAATTTTGGAAAAGGCAGCGGCGCTCAGGGCTTGCCGTTGTCTTTTTCTAACAACTCTACATCCAACCCCAACCCTTGCAGCTCACGAATCAAGACATTGAACGATTCCGGCAAGCCGGGCTCGGGTAAATTGTCTCCTTTCACGATCGCTTCATAAACTTTCGAGCGGCCGCGCACGTCATCGGATTTGACGGTGAGAATTTCCTGCAAGGTATGCGCGGCACCATAAGCTTCCAGCGCCCACACTTCCATCTCTCCGAAACGCTGACCGCCAAACTGCGCTTTGCCCCCCAGAGGCTGCTGGGTGATGAGCGAATACGGCCCAATGGAGCGCGCGTGCAGTTTATCCTCAACCAGATGCGATAGTTTCATGATGTAGGTGTAGCCGACGGTCACGGGGTTGTCGAAGGGCTCGCCAGTGCGGCCATCGTAGAGGATGCTCTTTCCGTTTGCAGGCAGGCCGGCCTTCTTCATCTCGGCAAGAATCTCCTCGTACGAGGCACCGTCAAACACCGGCGATGCGTATTTGACGCCCAATTTTTTCGCTGCCCATCCTAAGTTGGCCTCAAAAATCTGACCGAGATTCATTCGCGACGGCACGCCCAGCGGGTTGAGCACGATATCAACCGGCGTTCCATCCGGCAAATAGGGCATGTCTTCCACCGGCACGATGCGGGCCACGACGCCTTTGTTGCCGTGCCGGCCAGCCATTTTATCCCCCACCATGAGCTTACGCTTTTTGGCGACATAAACTTTCGCCAACTGCACAATGCCCGGCGGCAGCTCATCGCCGACCGTGATTTTGAATTTTTTATTTTCAAGATCCTCGGCTAACTCCACCAGCTTGGCTTCATAGGCCAACAACACCGAGGTCACCTGTTGATTGGCTTTCTTATCGCTTGAAATCGGCTCGCTGTAATCGATGCTGTCGAAATCCAACTCGTTCAATCGATCTTCGCTCAATGTGGTGTTAGTGCGGATGAGCACCTTGCCGCTGCTTTTATCGCGAATGGAGGCCGAGCTTTTATCCAATAAAATCCGCTTCAAGATTTCGTCGCGCATTTTTTTGACGCGCACCAACTCGGAGTTGTACCAAGCCTCCACTTCGTCCAGACGCTTTTTGTCCTGACGCTTGGTTTTGGGATCCTTTTTCTTGCGGGTGAACAGCTTGGTATCGATGACCACGCCTTTCATTCCCGGCGGCGCTTTCAACGAGGCGTCTTTGACGTCGCCAGCCTTTTCGCCAAAGATCGCCTTAAGGAGTTTTTCTTCTGGAGTGGGATCGGTTTCGCCTTTGGGGGTGACTTTTCCCACCAGAATGTCGCCGGCGTTCACTTCGGCGCCCACCCGAATGATGCCGTTTTCATCCAAATCTTTGGTGGTCTCTTCACTGACGTTGGGAATTTCGCGCGTCAGCTCTTCTTCGCCGCGCTTGGTGTCGCGCACCTGCAATTCAAACTCTTCGATGTGAACGGAGGTGAAAACGTCGTCCTGCACCAGCTTCTCCGAAATCACAATGGCGTCTTCAAAATTGTAGCCGCGCCAGGGCATATAGGCCACCAGCACGTTGCGGCCCAGCGCCAATTCACCGCCCTGGGTTCCGCAGCCGTCGGCTAAAACGTCGCCCTTTTTCACCACTTGACCTTCCTGCACGATGGGCCGCTGGTTGATGCAGGTATCCTGGTTGGTGCGCGCGAATTTCGTGAGCCGATAGGTCACAAGATCGCTTTCTTCGAAATTGAGCAGAGAATCGAGGTCAATCCGCGAATTCTGTTTTTGTTCTTTACGAACCACAATCTCAGCGGCCGTGACTTTTTCGACGACGCCGTTGACATCTGATACCACCATGGCGCGGGAATCGCGCGCAACTTTTTCTTCCATGCCGGTGCCCACGAACGGCGCTTCGGTGCGCAGCAGCGGAACCGCTTGCCGCTGCATGTTGGAGCCCATGAGCGCGCGGTTGGCGTCATCGTGCTCGAGAAACGGAATCAGAGCCGCTGCCGCGGAGACGATTTGGCTGGGCGACACATCCATAAAATGCACTTCCTGGGGCGCCGCCAGCGGGAAATCGCCGCGGAAACGCGATTTCACACGGTCGTCGATAAAACGAGAGCGGCCATCGAGGGGCGAGTTGGCCTGGGCAATAATGAATTGATCTTCGTCGTCGGCCGACAAATATTCAATTTTATCTTCGACCTTCCCGTTAGTCACTTTGCGATACGGCGTTTCAATGAACCCAAATTCGTTGATGCGGGCAAAGGTGGTCAGCGACGAAATCAACCCAATGTTCGGCCCTTCAGGAGTTTCGATGGGACAGAGGCGCCCATAGTGAGTATAATGCACGTCGCGCACCTCGAAGCCGGCGCGCTCGCGCGTCAAGCCGCCCGGGCCCAGCGCCGAGAGCCGGCGTTTGTGCGTCAGCTCCGCCAGCGGGTTGGTCTGATCCATAAATTGCGAAAGCTGGCTGGTGCCGAAAAAGGTGTTGATGACGGAAAAAATCGTGCGCGCGTTCACCAGGTCTTGCGGCGTCAAATTTTCGCTGTCGCGCAGGTTCATACGCTCTTTGATGGTACGCGCCATGCGCGAAAGCCCCAAAGTCATTTGCGCTGAAAGTTGTTCGCCCACGGTGCGAATGCGGCGATTGCCCAGGTGATCGATATCGTCGGTGCTGCGCCGGCCGGCTCGCAATTCCAGAAGATATTTGATGATGGCAATGATGTCTTCCTTCGTCAGCACTGTGGTTTCCAGCGGGATGTCCAGATTAAGCTTCTTGTTGACGCGATAGCGGCCAACGGTGCCGAGGTCGTAGCGCTTGGGGTTGAAAAACATGCGATCGATGAGCCCGCGCGCCGTCTCGATATCGGGCGCGTCGCCGGAGCGCAGATAGCGGTAAATCGCTTCCAGGGCGTCTTCTTCCGATTTAGCGGCATCTTTGCGCAGCGTATTGCTGATGACTTCCGGCCCCACGAAACCATCCGGCTTGAGCAATTTCAGAGATTTGATATCCGCCTTTTTGATTAATTGCAGCGCTTCTTCGGTAACTTCGGCGTCCTTTTCCAAAAGCAACTCGCCGGTTTCTTTGTTGATGACGTCGGCGATGGAGATGCGCCCGATGATTTTTTTGGCCGGGGTCTCGCTGAGCTTCACGTCTTCCACCAGATCGAACAAATCCAGCAGGTCTTTGTCGGTGGAATAGCCCAACGCGCGCAGCAGCGTGGTGACCGGAAATTTTTTGCGGCGATCGATGTAAACGTACATCACGTCGTTGATGTCGGTGGTGAACTCCACCCACGATCCGCGCAGCGGGATGATGCGCGCCGAAAAAATCTTCGTGCCGTTCGGATGAATCAAATCATCAAAAAAGACGCCGGGGGAACGGTGAAGCTGGCTAACCACGATGCGCTCGGCGCCATTGATAATAAACGTGCCGCGGTTGGTCATGTAAGGGATGTTTCCTAAATAGACCACCTGCTCGATGGCTTCGCCAAATTCTTTTTTGTCGCCAGTGTCTTCTTTGATGGATAACTTTAGTTTGGCTTTGAGCGGCACCGAATAGGTGACCCCGCGCTCCTGGCACTCATTGACGTCATACTTCGGCTTGTCAATAGAGTACTCCACAAACTCGAGACAGAAATTTTCCCGACTATCTACAATCGGAAAGATTGTGGAGAATACCGCTTGCAGCCCCTTGTTGGCGCGTTTATCTGGCCGAACATCGTCCTGCAAAAAATCTTTAAACGACTTAAGCTGGATATCCAACAAATCCGGCAACTCAATAACTTGAGCTAACCGCGAGAAAGACACCCTGCCGTTGGACTTGGTTTGCATAAATTAAACACCTCAAAGCTTGAAGTAAAAAAGAGCGCTCTATTTGAGCTCAACCGTGGCCCCAGCTTCTTCCAATTGCTTTTTGATGCTTTCCGCTTCTTCTTTCGAAACGCCCTCTTTGACCGGCTTCGGAGCTGAATCCACCAAATCCTTGGCTTCTTTTAATCCCAAGTTGGTAATGGCGCGAACGACTTTTATCACCTGGATCTTCTGCGCACCCGCCGAGGCGAGAATCACATTGAACTCGGTTTTCTCTTCGGGCGCCGCTCCCGGCGCAGCCGCCGCTCCACCGCCTGCTGGCGCCGGCGCCGTGATCACCGGCGCTTGCGCCGTAACGCCAAACCGCTCTTCAATCGCTTTGACTAAATCCACCAGCTCCAGTACCGTCATGTTTTCGATCATTTCCAAAACCGAATCCACATGACCGTTGCCGGCCTTGCTGGCTTTCTTCTTTGGCTTTTCTTCCGTGGCCGCAGCTTCTTTGGTTTCTGGCATTAGAACCTCCCTTAAAAATAGAGATTGTTTTCAACTAAGTTTATTTATTGTGATTCTTTCTGTTTACGAACAGCGTCGATGGCCAACGCCACTTTGGTCAGTACGGCGTTGAGCGAAAACGCCAGCTTCGAGACCGGTGCATTGAGCACGCCCACCACTTTACCCAACAACACCTCGCGCGACGGCAGATCGGTGATCTCATCGATTCGCTCCGGGCCGATCACCATCCCCTCAAAAAGACAGGCTTTGATTTGTAACTTGTCCGACGTCCTTTTGAAATCGCGAATAACTTTGGCCGGCGCCGTGGGGTCGGAAATGCCGAACGCCAGCGCTGTCACGCCGTCGAGGTAATCTACAATCGCTTCATAATTAGCCGCGCGCGCGGAGCGGCGAGCCAACGTATTTTTCACCACCTCATAATGAACTTCGGCGCGTTTAAAGGCTCGCCGCAGCTCGGTCATTTGCGCAACGTCCAATCCGGTAAAATCGGTCAAGAAAACGCTTTTGGATTCCTTGAAGCGCTTGGTTATTTCATCAACGACAGCAATTTTCTCAGCAGTTGGCATGATGATTCTCTTTCTCGAAAATGATTTGAAACTACTTCACCGCACTTCGCTTAGCAGGGTTGCGCGATCGACGCGAATGCCCGGGCCCATGGTGTTGGAAAGGGTAACGCGCTTGATATACTGCCCTTTTGAGGAAGCGGGCTTGAGGCGAACCACGGTGTCCATAAACGCCAGGACATTCTCCCGAATTTTATCCGCATCGAACGAGGCTTTGCCAATGGCGACGTGAATGATGCCGTTTTTATCGACGCGAAACTCGATTTTGCCGGCCTTTACTTCCTTAACCGCTTTGCCAACGTCGAAGGTGACGGTGCCGCTCTTGGGGTTGGGCATTAAGCCGCGGGGGCCCAAAATCTTTCCTAACTTGCCCACTTCCGCCATCACGTCTGGCGTGGCGACGATGACGTCAAAATCGAGCCAGCCTTCCTGAATTTTTTTGATGTATTCATCGAATCCCACATAATCGGCGCCAGCGTCTTTTGCCTCTTTCTCTTTATCGCCTCTGGCTAAAACCAATACGCGCACTTCTTTGCCAACGCCGTGCGGCAGCGAGACCGTGCCGCGCACCACTTGATCGGCCTGGCGCGGATCAACGCCGAGGTTGACTGCGATCTCCACCGATTCGTCGAATTTGGCGGTGGCGGTTTTCTTAATCAACGCCACCGCATCTTCGAGCGCGTAATCTTTTCCAATTTCAACCAGCGATGAAACTTGCTTTAAGCGTTTGCTTTTTTTCATGTTTATTCCCTCATTCCACCACGACGCCCATGCTGCGCGCCGTGCCCTCCACCATGCGCATGGCCGCTTCGAGATCGGTGGCGTTTAAATCCGGCAGCTTGGTTTGGGCAATCTCTTTGATTTGTTGTTTGCTGATTTTGCCGACTTTATTACGATTCGGTTCCCCCGAACCTTTTTCAAGCCCGATCGCCTTCTTAATCAAAATCGAAGCCGGCGGAGTCTTGGTTATAAATGTGAACGAGCGATCCGCATAAACGGTGATTACCACTGGGATGATCAAGCCCTGTTTGTCCTGAGTACGCGCATTGAAGGTTTTGCAAAATTCCATAATGTTTACACCTGCCTGGCCCAACGCCGGCCCCACTGGCGGCGACGGATTGGCCTGCCCCGCGGGAATCTGCAATTTAATGGTGGTCAAAACTTTTTTTGCCATAACACCTCAAATTTATTTTTCCAGCTCTACTTGCAAGAAATCCAACTCCACCGGCGTGGAGCGGCCAAAAATGCTGACCATAACTTTTACTTTCTTCTTTTCTTTATTTATCTCTTCTACGAAACCGGTGAAATCCGTGAACGGTCCATCGGTCACTTTGATGGGATCCCCCAGCCGGAAAGGCACATCGAGAACCTCGCGCACGCTGCCCTCCTCCACGCGGCCGAGAATGCGATCAATTTCATCCTTGCGCAAAGCTTGCGGTTTATTTTTAGGGCCAACAAAATTGGTGACGCCGGGTGTATTTAAGACGACGTGCTGGGTGTCTTTGTCCAAAACCATTTCCACCAACATATACCCTGGGAAAAAAACCTTGTTTTTCACCCGCCGCTTGCCATCGCGCATCTCAGTCACTTCCTCCGCGGGAATCAAGATCTGCGTGATCTTTTCATTCAAGCCCAGGCGCGAGATTTCGTTCTCGAGATAGGTTTTGACTTTTTCCTCATGACCGGAAAGAACATGGATGGCGTACCAGTTTTTTTCAAGCTCGGACAAACAACTACTCCTTATAAACTAAAAATAAACTTCAGCAACTTACTGAGTATCGTATCTGAAAGAAAAATGAAGATCGCAAATGCAATAGACAGAACGATTACGATCAGTGTTGATTCCTTCAATTCTTCCGCGGTCGGCCAACTCACCTTCGACATTTCCTGGTTGACCTCCGAAATAAAATTCGCAGGTTTTTCGATCAGCTTCATAGACTCACAAATATGAATTTTTATTCAATCGCAGGTGAGACAGGACTCGAACCTGCAACCGCTGGTTTTGGAGACCAGAGCTCTACCAATTGAGCTACTCACCTGTAAAGCCAACTTAATGCTATTTGGTTTCTTTATGGGAGGTGTGCTTGCTGCAAAATGGGCAATATTTTTTATATTCAACCCGGCCCGAATGTTTGGTTTTGTTTTTAGTCGTGGTGTAATTGCGATTCTTACATTCCCCGCATTCTAAAATAACAAGCTGCCTCATTTAGTTGCCACCTGAATTTATTATTGTCGTTATGAGTCAGAGCCCACGACCGGGATTGAACCGGTGACCTCATCCTTACCAAGGATGTGCTCTGCCAACTGAGCTACGTGGGCAAAAATCTAACACCCTGCTTTATCTCGAGCGGGAGACGGGACTCGAACCCGCGACCAACAGCTTGGAAGGCTGTGACTCTGCCAACTGAGTTACTCCCGCAATGTGGAGAGGGGAGGATTCGAACCTCCGAAGGCTGAGCCGTCAGATTTACAGTCTGATCCCTTTGACCACTCGGGTACCTCTCCATATAAACATAAAAAGAGCCACCAGCAGGAATCGAACCCGCGACATCCTCATTACAAGTGAGGTGCTCTACCTACTGAGCTA
>JBBIIG010000038.1:0-40262 GCA_037446635.1 bacterium | reverse complement strand
GAAATTGGTGACGCAGCTTTTTGGCGACCGCACCATCGTCGCCAACGCCACCGGCTGCTCGTCCATTTACGGCGGTAATTTGCCCACGACTCCGTGGACGAAAAACGCCGAGGGCCGCGGCCCCGCGTGGTCGAACTCGCTGTTCGAAGACAACGCGGAGTTCGGTCTCGGCTTCCGTCTCTCCATTGATAAGCAGAAGGAGCACGCCTCCGAGTTGGTGAAAGCGCTGGCGTCGGACATCGGCGACGAGCTGGCCACGGCCATCCTCACCGCCGAACAAAAGGACGAAGCCGATATTTACGAGCAGCGCGAACGGGTGGCGGCGCTGAAGAAAAAATTGGCGGCGCTAAAAACCAAAGACGAAACCAAACAGCAGCAAATCGCGCTGCTGCAAAGTCTCGCGGACATGCTGGTGAAGAAGAGCGTGTGGATTATCGGCGGCGATGGCTGGGCCTACGACATCGGCTTTGGCGGCCTCGACCATGTGATGGCCAGCGGCCGCGACGTCAACATTCTCGTGCTGGACACCGAGGTCTATTCCAACACCGGCGGCCAGACTTCGAAGGCCACGCCGCGCGGCGCGGTGGCGAAATTCTCCGCCGGCGGCAAGCCCGCGCCCAAAAAGGATCTCGGCCTCATCGCCATGACCTACGGCAACGTGTACGTGGCAAAGGTGGCCATGGGCGCGAAAGACGAGCACACCCTCAAGTCGTTCCTCGAAGCCGAGGCCTATCCCGGCCCGTCGCTGATTATTGCCTATAGCCACTGCATTGCGCACGGCATCGCCAACATGGCCACCGCCATGCAGAACCAAAAAGCGGCGGTGGAGTCCGGCCAGTGGCTGCTCTATCGCTATCACCCTGACCGCGCGCTGACCGGCGAGAATCCGCTGCAGCTCGACTCGCGGCGTCCGAAGATTCCGGTGGAAGAGTTTATGTATCTTGAAAACCGTTTCAAGATGCTGAAGAAGAGCAATCCCGAAGAAGCCAAGCGCCTGCTCAAAGAAGCGCAGCACGACGTGGACACGCGCTGGAAGTTCTACGAGTACATGGCCGCCCGCCTGCCTTAGGCCTCTGGCGGGCAGGCGCGCCCGGCCAATGGCAAAGCCCGCCTGCCTGAGGCCTCTGGCGGGCAGGCCGAAGCCGCAACGGTGGAGAAGGTGGCGAAAGCGGAGAAGGTGGCGTAGGTTTAAGTGATGTGATTGTTGGACGTGCCACGCGCTGAGAGGTGCGTGGCACGTTTTGGTTTGCAATCAAAGACTTTTTGCAAAAATGTCTGCGTGAAGATATGTAAGGATATATTGCAAATGAGAGCGGAAGCTACAGTTGGTTATTGTTGACAGCTGAATTCTGTAATAATACTGGAGCCTACAGGATGTCCTCTTCAGTTTTTATAGATGACATTAAATACCCATCGAATGAAGTACGATATATTCCTTGCGCTGACTGGAAGGACTTCACCGAAAAAGTCACAAAGATCAAGTTGCTCAAGGTCGATGAAAATAATAATGATGCTGGAAGCGATGTGATCTTTCGAGGACATTCAAAACCAGAATTTAAGTTGTCTTCAATACTTGAACGGCGTTTCCATCCTCCAAATGAGTTGACGGATCAATACGGTAAACCTGTTGGTCCAGACTTCATAAGAAATACTAAAAACAGGTATGATAAGGTAGCTAAAGATATTTTGAGTAAATTTAAGCTTCTCGCAGCAGGTATCGAAGGTATCGATTTA
Organism: bacterium; assembly: GCA_037446635.1. Classification (GTDB taxonomy): domain Bacteria; phylum Zhuqueibacterota; class Zhuqueibacteria; order Oceanimicrobiales; family Oceanimicrobiaceae; genus DASWHH01. The sequence goes on along the minus strand of JBBIIG010000038.1, from coordinate 38,528 downwards.
AATAAAAGCGAAGATGAATTGTGGGCACTTGGAAGGCATTTCGGGTTATATACGCCCTTTTTGGATTGGACAGAGAGTCCATACATTGCTGCGTTTTTTGCCTTTATTGACCTCCAAAAGTCATTGGAATTTAAGGTCATTCCCGAACCACTCCCAACTAAAGGCAAAGTAAATGTCTGGGGTCTGAGGCGTTGGCCAAATCTCGAACAAGAAAATGTATTTAAAATCGTAACTTTGCCAAGGTATTTTGGTTCACGGTTGTGGGCTCAAGCAGCGTTATTCACTAAATTGACTTCGGAGGATCATCTGGACCTGCAATCTTATTTAGAAAGCAGAGGACTTGCACACTATTTGGAATGCTATGAACTGCCCTATGATTGCGCGGCAACCGCGCTCTCAGACTTGAAATTGATGAATATTTCTTTTTCAAAGCTCTTCCCTGACTTGGATGGTGCTGCAAAAGAGGCAAATATAAGCGATCTATCTCTTAAAGTCTCTCAGTTGCGAAGCCAGTTATTTGCAAAAGACAAGAATAGCTAATACAGAACTTAAATTTTTGCTGTAGGATTTCGGAGCTGTTAAACGAGATTTCCTGAAAATTCTCGGTAGCCGCAAATAAAAAAGAGTAAAATAATTATGACCAACGAAGAAATCGCTTTCATCGTATCTGAATGGGCTAAAAACAAAAATTTTATAAATCGAGTATGGCTATTTGGTAGCAGGACGAAAAATCCAAATAAACAGACCGCGGATATTGACCTCGCTTTCGACATAAAAATAGATTCATATGGTACCTGTAATGCTTGGTTTTTTAACGCTGACAAATTCAAATCTGAACTTATTGATTTACTCGAAATTGACATTGATCTTGTTCTTTATCATAACAGGAAAAAGTGGGTTGATAGTCATAGCATTTTGCTTTACGAGACGGATAAAAAATAATCTTGTGGCAAATTTGTCGCGAGTCGCACTCATTAGTCGTCCCACGCACAATGAACAAATCTGGATATGTATTCCTTAAATTACAAACGGTCAAATACCGGAGGTTCGGGATGAAAACGGATACCTACACAAAGGTATTACTGACACTAATTGCGGTTTTGCTGTTTGTGCTTTGTCTCCAGAATTTTGGACTCATTGGAGTTTCAAGGGTTGCAATAGATTCCAATGATCGTGTTCTCCAAGTCGAAATCTATCGCAACGGCAAACCAATCGGGGAGGGTCTTCGCGAGTTGCGCGGCAATCCGTTGCCAGTCGAGCTTATGGGGCCGTGAAAATCTACTCGCGCGGAATTTGTCGCTCCATGCCGCGCTCATCAAGTAATCCCGCGCGCAACAATGAAATGGGGATTGCATCCCGTAACAGTTCGTCGGCAAACAAAGGAGTGCAATTCCGGATTCATCACTTCCGCTGGCCCGCCGCTTCGGGGTTGGCGGGCCGGGCACGCGGGCTGAAATCCCCAGCGAGCGGGTTCTTTATTTTTGTCATGCCCGAATGCTTTTATCGGGCATCCATTTGGTGGTTCCCGTAGGCTCCCGCTAAAAGCATGCGGGAGCGACAGCGCGGCGTGCTTGCGCGTGAGATTTGCCGCTTCATGCCGCGCTCATCAGGTAATCCCGCGCGCAACAATGAAATGGGGATTGCATCCCTCAACCGTTCGTCGGCAAACAAAGGAAATGCAATTCCTGTATTTATTGCTTCCGCTGGGGATTTCATGCGCCTGCAGTGGAATCTGGTGTGACGTGTGACGAAAAATTTCATTTGACTAATTTTGAGTGGCTCGTTATATTCCAGCAAGTTGACAGGACTGTTTTTCACGATTCTTCAAAATTCGTCGAGGCGTAGAAATGAAAAAAATCGAAATCACTCTTGAAAATGAACTTCATCAAAAATTAGAGAGAGCGTCTGCAAGAAACTCGAAACCGATGAAGCGGCTGATTAAGGAGCTATTGGTTAATAGTCTCCAAAACTTAGAATCGCAAGCAGCTTATTCCGATGAGCTCTTAGCCGAAGGTTATAGAGCGATGAATAAAGAAAACGCCAAGATTATTGAGGACGCGCTGGCTGCTCAAGTGATGGCTTTAGACAATGAGAGTGATAATCACGATGGCTCAAATTCATAGAGGTGATGTCGTACTGGTCAACTTCCCTTTCATTCAAGATCCCACGCAATCCAAAACTCGTCCGGCTTTAGTCATTCAGAATGACGTTGGCAATCGCTATAGTCTCAACACAATCGTTCTTTCCATTTCAAGTGTGATCCCACAAAAGAGGTATCCAACTCATTACAAAATTGCGGCGAATACCAAACTTGGTAAGAAAGCTGGTTTGGATAAGGATTCGGTCGTTCAGGCTGAAAACATCCTTACGCTCCCAAAAGCTTTGATAACAAGAAAGCTCGGTTCATTACCTGCATCCGCAATGGATAAGATCGACGGCATCATCAAAGTCAGTCTGGCTTTAAAGTAAATCAGCTTTCAGCGCTCAGCTATCAGCTTTTTTACTGGGTAGGCTACGAAATATGCAATGGCTTCAACACAAGGGTACCGTTGCTGTAGTTGATTTCCGTATCGAAGTGACGCAAGAAGTTCAAACCAAGGAGACCATCCAGACCGCTCTCTTCGGGAAGATCATAACAAACCACGCATAAATCATGCACAGATTGACCAATGGCATCGAGTTTCTCTACCACCAACTCACGGGCGGTGGGGGTCGCGCTGCCTGTTACGATACGAACTTCTGTGCCGCTCGCGGGATCATATCCCACGGCGCGAATAATGTCGGAGTTCACAATCGTGTTGGAAGCGCCCGTGTCAAGCGCCAACGACGCAATGATTGAGCCTTGGGGTCCATGAATTTCTGCGCCAACATAGATGATAGTTTCGAACAGGTCAAATTTAGCCGACGTTCTCATAACGCGTATAGCTTGTGCTTGCTGAGATCACCGGTGTAATAGATGGCGCGACGTTCAGGGTATTTTTGAAGTTTTGCGTAGATTTCGCGACGTTTCGGGCTGTGCATAACTACGATTCCGCTGCGAATATGAAGCAGCTCATCAGTTTCTGGCTCGATTATCAGCACCCACTCGTCAGGATATTTCTTTTGAATTTCATGTACTTCAAGCCGTTCCATGATCTGCCTCCCATGATTTGGCGAATTAAGGTAAGCAATTTTGTCATGAAATCAAAGTGGTTTTTATAAGTTTCTTACCCCAGTGGGATTTGCCGCTCCTTGCCGCGCTCATCAAGTAATCCCGCGCGGTACAAGACCACCCCCTTCCCCCTCCTTGACAAGGAGGGGGTCAGAGGGAGGTTCCGCTGGCCCCGATGCTTCGGGGTTGGCGGGCCGAGCACGCGGGCTTAAATCCCCAGCGGGCGAGGTGCCTACTTGCCACGCCTCACTCATTACATGGGGCTGAAAGCTTTGTCAAAAAATTTCCTTGAAAATTTTTTGACCGTTTGATACATTGCCTTCAATAGCACACAGGAGAGCAAAGATGTCATACAAAGTCAACGTGGTTATCGAAAAAGACGAACACGGTTACTACGCGTACTGCCCGGAACTGGATGGTTGTCAAACGCAAGGGGATTCTCTAGAGGAAATCTTGGCCAATATCAAAGAAGCGATCGAGTTGTATGTCGAGACTTTGTCCGAAGATGAAGTTAAAGCTTTTTTGAGCAAAGAGATTCTGACAACCTCTTTAGAGGTTCAAGTTGGCTAAGCTGCCACGACTCACGCCACAAGAGGCTGAGCAATTACTCCAGCAGAATGGATTTAAATTGATCCGGGGAAAGGGAAGTCATCGGATTTATTCGAAGGGCAACAAGAGAATAGTAGTTCCTTTTCATAAGGGCAAAACTCTCCATCCCAAAATAGTGAAGCAGGTTTTGAAAAGTATCGAGAGTGAGCAGTAACGAAAAGCATAAATTGCCGCGATTGCGGCTTTTTCATTTTTAAGCTGTCAGCTTTCAGCGTTCAGCAATCAGCTTTTACATTGGTAGGCTACGAAACATGAAATGGCTTCAACACAAGGGTACTGCTGCTGTAGTTGATTTCCGTATCGAAGTGACCGCGTATTTTTGGCGGGAACACGCGGGAGTTGAAAACCGCTCAACTATAAGCACTCAGTTGTGCGTTCTCATATACTCATGGAGGATATTGTTGATTTTAGTCTGCCATCCCTTGCCCTGAGATTTAAAAAACTCGACCACCTCCGCGCTTAACCGGATCGATACCGGCACTTTCAGTGGGGTTTTCTGCGGGCCACGCACTCGCGCCGGAATATCGGAATGAATATCCTTTACCGGCTTCATCCGGGATAGGATTTCGTCGGACAGAGCCGGAGAGTCAACAGCATCCCAATCTTTTTCGGCGATGTTTTTAGGTTTGCGTTTCATAATAATTCTTCTCACGTTTGTTTGCTTTGCGCAAGCTTATGATGCGAATGGTTTCGGCACGAAGAGTATAAACCAATACATGCAGCCGCTTGCCGATATACCCCAGAGCAACCCATCGTTCTTCCCCGTAATCAAGGCGAGTGTCGCGGGTTGCCAGGGCCGTGTCCCACTCAAAGTCCTCGGCGGCTGCGAAATCGACACCGTGTCGGGCAAAGTTGGCGGCTCGTTTGGCTTCGTCCCATTCATATTGCATTGGTTTCAATGTACATACAATTTGAGTAATTATCAAGTACTTGTTTGTTTGAGTGCCGCATCCATCTGCGGCGGCCCATGGGCTCCCTTCAAAACTTGTCCCCGCGTGTTTTGGCGGGCAACATACGGGAGCGACAGCGTTGGCATTAGCAGGTGTTGAGAATTGCCGCTCAAACACCGTCTGAGACGGTGTTTGAGCCGAACCAATCCGCAGGGGCCGCAGTACCGATATCGATGAAACAAGCTGAAAGCTGACCGCTGATGGCTGAAAGCTTTTGTTTGACTTTGGTGCGTCATTGGCGTATATTAGCCCATGAGAATTATCGAAACGCCCATCTTCACTCGGCGGCTGAAATCTCTGCTGTCGGATGAAGAATATCGGGAGTTGCAAAATTCTCTCATCACTGATCCAGAAGCAGGGAAGGTTATCCGAGGCAGCGGCGGAATTCGAAAATTGAGATGGGCAGGTTCTGGAAGAGGAAAACGCGGCGGCGTACGAGTGATTTACTACTGGTTCCGCGACGATGAAATAATTCTCATGCTATTGGTCTATTCTAAAAATGAACAGGATGATTTAACCCCTGAACAATTGAAAACCTTAAGAAAACTCGTGGAGAGCGAACTCAAATGAAAAAAGAGTTGTTCAACGAACTTTTGGAAAGCGTCAAACAGGGCGGCGCAATTCGGCGCGGCGAAATGAAACCCAGCCGCGAATTCCACTTCGAGCCCATTGATGTTGTCGCCATCCGGAAAAAATATGGATTGTCGCAGGACAAATTTGCCAAGCTGCTTGGCATCAGCGTGGCGACTTTGAGAAACTGGGAGCAGGGAAGACGTCAACCCGATGGTCCTGCAAAAGTTCTGTTGCGCGTCGCAGCCCGACATCCACAAGCTGTGCTTGATGCTGTGGCTTCTTAGTCGGTCATTCATCCACCGATGGGCTCCCGCCAAAAATTGTTACCGCATGTTTTTGGCGGGGAACATGCGGGAGGTTGAGCAAACACCGTCTGAGACGGTGTTTGCTCCGGACAAATTCGCAGGGGCCGCCGTACTGATGGGCAATTCGTACTGACTCATCTTTAACATCCCTTTCGACCCGCGCATTGTTTCGTTTAAAACCAACCATACGCACGGTCGGTTCGGGTGGATCCCTTTTATTTTATCATTTCATGCTAAAGTTGGTCTCTTTCAAATTTATCAAAATCATTTTGAACAAATCGGGCAAATAAATTTGAACTTCTTGACCTACTCCACCTTCACCCCACCCTCAAAATACACCGTATCGCTCACCGTTTTGTAAACATAAATCAGATCGTACAATTTGGTATCGGCTTTCATCAGCGTATCGGCGCGGAAAACGCGCAAAAGATCGTAGGTCACCACCGAGTCGGGAACCGGTGGTGGCGGCGGCGTGTAGTTGAGGGCGGTGGGATTGTAGCCCCACATCTCAAAGGTCACGCCTTTTTCGTCGCGCTCGAACAGGATTTTCATCGGCTGGTCTTTGTAGTTGCGGTTGACGCCGCGGAGGATGCCGGCAAAGATTCCATTAGGCGCGCTTTGGGTGGAGTCGTTTTCAAAATCTTCAGGTGATCGGTGTTCGGTGACAATCTGAAAATTGGCTTTGAACTGCCAGCTATTCATGATTTTTTGGGCGCTGTCCGAAGGTACCGGAAAATAGATGGCTTCGGAGGGATAAGTTTTCACGAGGTCATCTTCGCCGAAGCCGTTGCCTGTAGCGTCGATGATGTCGAGCCGGGTCACCAGCGTCTCGGCGACAAAAAACTCGAACATGAAAAAATCGATCAACTCTTTGTCGGTGATGGTCACCACCGGCACGGAGATTTTATCGACGGTGATTTTGTTGCCTTCTTGCGAAAACAAGTTGAGCGAGAGAATGAAAATGGCGCAGATGGAGCTTGCGATTAATAGCATGAATTTGATTTTCATTCTGAACCACCCCCTAACCCCCTCCTTGTTAAGGAGGGGGAACTTGTTTTCTTCAAATTCACCCATTCGGTGTAATACCTCCTCGCCTCATTGAATTGGCCTGTGCGTTTCAATGCTTCCACCATGAGCTGGTAAGCCTGCATCTGTTCATTCAGATCGAGCTGCTCCGGAGCGTTCAATGCCTGTCGGCAATTTTCGATCGCCATTTGGGGCTGGTTGCGTGAGAGTTTGGCCAGCTCCAGAAAACTTTTGGCGCGCTTTTCCCAAGCGACTTCCACAGCTTGTTGAAAATAGGTGAACGCAAACTTGCGGTTTTTGTTGTGATGCTCCAATCCTAAGTTGTGGCACATTATCCCGTAACTATTGAAATATTTTTTGTAGGTGGAATCGACGGGCGCGCCGCTGGCGTCTTTTTCGGCCAGGTGCACGATGGGCTTGAGCCGCTCGATGCCCTCGTTTTTGCGATCGAGAAATTGGAACTCCAGCGCCGCCAGCCGCCAGGCGATTTCATCGATGGCGCGCCGCGTCCGCAATTGCGGAATCAGTTTCAAAAATCCGCGCGCGGCCTCGTGGTACCTTCCCTGTTCCTGCAGCGCTAAAATTTGATCGCGCTGCTCCACCGCCTGCACGTTGCCGTCGTCCCAGTTGATCCAATCGAGATAACTTTGAATGTCCGCGCGCTCTTTTTCGGTGGAGGCGTACGCGAGCGCGCGCTGCAAATTCTGAATACCGCGCGGCGCGTCGTGCAATTTGATCTCGGTGTCGCCCTGGTAGTAAACGTAGTAAAACAGCGCCGGATTATTGGACGCCGCTTCTGAATTGTTTTCTAAATTGAAATCGAGGCCGGCGGCTTGCAGCAGCGTTGATTCAGCGCGCACAAAATTGTCGTGCGCCGCTTCCCAATTTTCCAGCGCGTAATAACTTTCTGCGAGCCGGGCAAAGAGGCTGTGCTCGCCTTTTTCCAATTGCACTAAATTTTCGAGAATGTTCACCGCCTGTTTGTGATTGCTTTCGTCGAGGAAGCGTACCGCCAAGCTCTGGTACACCTGCGCCAACCAGCTTTTGGTTTCGAGATCGAACGGGTTCAACACCAGCGCGCGCTCAAAATTAGCCCTGGCTTCTTCCAATAATTTTTGCACTGCCATCTTATAGTTGTTCGGCGCGCTGTCCTTGCGATCACGGCTCTCTAACTGCGCCAACGCTTGCAAGTTTTTTGCGCCAGCGTTAAACGCTTCGATGGATGCCAGAGAATCTGCTCCCGAAACTCTAAACGAAGGATCGAGCTCGCCGGCGAGATACTTCCACAACGTGTCGCTTTGGGCAGCGCTCTTTTTGCCAATTCGTTTGTGAGTTTCAGATCGCTGCTCGCGATCAATGGAGACGAATAGATTGTCTGCCATGCTATCTGCGCGCGCCGCCACCGCAGAATCCACTCCTGCCGGCACCATCAGCGGACGAGTTTTATTTTTGGAAGTAGTTAAGTTGCCGGCGCAAGCGGAGAGGATTGTCAGGCCGATCAGGCTATATGGAATTAACTTTTTGAACATCAGTACTCCTTGCATTCAAAATTCACCATTCACAATTAATAATTCACCATTCACAATTGATAATTGTGAATTGCCTACTGCGTACTGGCGACTGGTAACCGCAAACTGCCTATTATGACATCCCCCTTCCGCGAAGCGGATCCGCTTTGGCGGAAAATCCCCCTTCAAAGGGGACTTTTTGTTTACTGCCTACTGGCTCTTCACACTTTCCCACCACGACAGAAAAATCTGATAAAACTCCCGGGTGCGCGAGTTGGAGGCGGCTTCGCGCACCGTTTCGAATGAGAGAATGTTGCCGCGTCCGTCCAGGTTGACGCCGCCTACTCTCAAAAAGCTGCTCTTCTCTTTAAAGCCGCGGTCAATCAAATAAGTGGATTCACTGTCTTCCAACAAACAGATGCGCACCTCGAACAGCTTCTCTTTGCACAGCAAAAACATTTGAAACTGGCGGCCGCCAATTTGGAAAGGAACGATGGAGGTTAAATCGCCGGGGGAGTGCTCCATGAAACGCTTGACCACTGCCGGAAACGCCGCGGGATTCCGTTTCATCCATTCGATGAGCTCGTGGTAGATGGGGGAAAGGTCGGAATAGCCGTCGCCGAAATCCGCCAGGTCTTTCATGGCGATGGGTGCCGCACCCCGCTGCACCTTTTTTCCAGCCGGTGCGCTGAGATGGGGGCCGCCGCCGTAATCGGTTTTTCCGGATTCATTCAGTGCTGTGCTCGTTCCCACCGTCAACGAAGTTGAGTTGTTCTGCCCGCCGCGACTGGCGCGCTGATTCGGCAGCCGCAACTTTGTTGCTGAATCGCCAAACAGCGATTGGCTGCCGGAGAGCACGCTGCTGTTTTTCAGATCGATTTTTACTTCCTGTTTCGAGGCCGGCCCCGGCTGCGATATTTTGTTCGGTTGCAGATGGTCACGCGGACCAGTCAGAGTTTCGAGCTTACTGTTTTTCAATGAACTCAAATCAACCTTTGCAACCGGCGCAGGTTGGGGCTGCGGCCGCTCGATTTTTGGGGACTTCGGCTGCGTCGCTTGCTTGGGTTCATCGACGATTTTTTGCGGTTTCGGTTTGAAGCGCGTCCAGTTGATTTCGTCGTAGGTTTCGGTTTTCAGTTTCACTTCTGGCAGGCCGGCAGCGCGCAGGAAAAAATAGAGCGCGATGAGAAAAAACGTTGTCACAAAACTGGCGACGAGTTTGTCGGTGTTGGAGCGATGGGCGTGCAGTATGTACATGGGTTCGATTGATTAAATTTCAATTTTGTTCAGGCCAACCGGTTTTCGTTGGAGTAATGGAGCATTGGATTCATACTCCATCACCCCATCACTCCATTACCCCATCATCTGGGGGGACTCGGCTGTCATAATTTAGACTCTTGGGAATTTGATGCCGCTCGCAGATATCCAGCACATCGACGGTTTGCTGGATGGGGGAGTCGCCGTGCGGCTCGATAAGCACGATCATCTCATCACCCTGTGAACGAATCTGCTCAAAGCGCGTTTTTAGAAAATCTTCGACTTCTCGAAACGTCGCGGTTTTGATCAAAACATTCTCGCCTTCAAAAATTGATACCAGGCCATCGGCCGCGATGCGCAGCGAGAGGAGAACCGGATCGCGCTGTGGCTGCGGCTGCTCCTCCTGCGGCGCTGGCAGTTTAATTTGCGCCCGCACTTTCAAATCGCTAATGGCAATGAATCCGAACAGGATGATCATCGCCACGTCAATGAGCCGGATGATGAGACCGCCTTTCGTCATTTCTTACTCCGTGAGACGTGAAACGTGAGATGTGAAACGGCAGAGGGCAGACGTGTGTCTCCCGTACAACCATAATCCATTGATCCATCGATCCATTAATCCAACGCAACACTCCATCACTCCAACACTCCATCCGTGATCCGGCGCACATCGATGCCCTTGGGAATGCCGAGTTCGTCGCAAATGTCTGCCGCCGCCATCGTGTATTTGATGGGCGTATTGAAATTGGAACGAATGCGCACCCGCAGCTCCTCATTTTGAGAAACCGACTCCTGCGTTTTATTTTTTAAGTAGTGATACAGCGTCTGCGCATCACTGATGAGCTGGGTTTCGTTTTCCACCAGATAGCCGCCCGTGGAGTCGATGGCCACAAACACCACGCGCTCTTTGTCCGGATTGGAGGGCGGCGTCTCCGCGCTCTCCGGCAGCTTGATGCGGCTGCGTTCGTTGATTTCGGAAATGGAAATGAACCCGATCAACAAGATAAACACGATGTCGATCAACCGAATGAGTGATCCGCTGTTTCCCATATTCTCCAGTCCTGATTTTTGTTTTTCCTAAAAGGATTAATGGATTATTGGATCAATGGATTAATGTGTAAAGCTGTTCACAACGTTTTTGGGGTTGCTTCTCAAAGCAGAGCTTTGAGTTACTACGATCCAATAATCCAGTACTCCACCACTGCAATTAGAAAACCGTTTGCGCCGCCACCGCCGTCCGTCCGGTTGAGTGCGGCTGATTGCGAATGGAATTCTCTCCTGATGCCGGGACTTCACTGGCGCGTTTGGCTTTCTGCTGCAGCACCGCCATGAGCCAGAGTCGGAACTCATCCGCTTTCGATGAAATCAGCTCCATGCGTTTGTTGAAAATGCTGAACACCTCGGTGGCGCAAAAATTGAGGATGATGCTCACCACCAGACCGACAATCGTGGTCACCAGCGCGATGCCCATGCCGTTGAGAATGCGCTGGCTGTCGAGGTTGCCGCCGAAGAAAGTGACGAACATGCCCCAAACCGTTCCCAGCAAACCCAGCGCGCCGGCGGTGTCGGACAAAAACGCCAGCCGTCCTTTGAAGGTGTTGAAGCGCTCCTGCTGCATCTGAATGTAGTTGGCGATTTCGTCGTGAAAATCGCGCACGGCGCCGGTAGTATAAAAAATGGAAAGCAGCACGGAGTAGAGCCGGCCGGTGAGCGTGTGGGGATATTTCTTCACCAGCCCGGTAACTTCGGTCACGGTGTGCTGCCGGTAGTCGATGGCGAGCAGCGCCCGTCCCCGCAGCCGATCCATGACCAGCTCATAAACTTGCAGGCTGATCAAAAAAATGCCGATGGCAAAAACGCCGAGGGTGGTGTAGGCAATGCCGCCGCCTAATTGAATCAGTGTCCAGAAATTTTTGAGATCGCTGATGTGAGTCAATTGCTGGGCGTCGTTGGTCGCCAGGGATTGGCCGTTGAGCGGCGAGGCGGTTTGGCTTAACCCGGATCTCGCCAAAAGCAGGCAGAGGGCCAATGACAGCGCAATCATTGCCCATAATTTTAAATGAGAAGTTTCATCGGGACTATTTTTTAAGAATAAGATCGATTTCATGTACGTCGTCTCCTATCGCTTTGGGTTGATGAGTAATTTCGATGGTGATGCTGCGAACGATCTTTTTCACGAAAATGGGGTTTTTGTCGGTGGCGTGCGGCTGGTCGCGGCTGTCCGACCAGTGCAGGGAATAGTAGTAAATTCCCGGCGCGATCACCCGCCCTGAATGATCCCGCCAATCCCATTCAATTTCCTGGGGCGGCATGCCGCTGCCCGCGTAGCCGCGAATTTCATCGCCGTCTTCGGACTCGATCACCAGCCGCCAGTTTTGCGCGTAGCTTTCCAGCGATACCGGTATAATGGTGAACGACGTCGAGCGCGGCGCCAGCACCGTCATCGACTCCTGGGTTTTGATCGATTGCGGCGGCAGTTTTTCATTGGCCAGCGCGCTGTCCGCCGGCGAAGGATAGAGCGGTTCCACAAACGCCAGCGTTGAATCCGAACCAAAATACTTTCTCATTCCCGCCGCGCGCAGCCGCGATTCCTTCGAGGTGATGATTTCGGCGCGAATCCCCCGCTCATTCAGCGAGCGAATAAATTCGAGATACGGCGCCGACAAATTGACGTCAACGATGGCGGGCACCGCGTCTAAATCGAGGGTATCTTTTTCAAAGGGGACGATGGCCTCGGCGCGGCTGGAATCGAGGATGCCGAGGTCGTAGAGGGTGAGCTGCGCCAGCGCCTCTTCGCTGATGCCCGGATCAATATGGCGAGTGATTCGTTTGTCGATGATATCCAATTGCCGGCTGGTGGGGTGCACCGCGAAACGGGATTCCTCGCGCAGGATTTTATCCGGCGGCACGAAAGGCGCGGCAAATTCCTCCGGCAGTTTGATTTTGGGCAGACTGCGCTGACGATCGAATTCATGAATCAACGTGAGCTGATGCGACCCAAAACCGATGCCCTGATTGTCGAACAGGGTGTAATCGTAACTGTAATTCAAACTCAGCGGCCCGGTGATGCGCAGTTGTGCTTCGGCCTCAAAAGCGTTTTGGTTGACGCCCACCCGCAGCAGACCGAGTTGGCCAGGAAACGTGCCGATGGAAATTTTCGGCAGCAACTCATGATCTTCGTACGCGGCGCTGACCGACGCCTGCAGCAGTCCGAACGTGGCCACCGCGCCCAAATAGGCTTTGAAGGGCTGATACACGGCGTCGCCGCTGAGCGAGATGTTGGCGCGATTGATGTGATCGATTCCAACCCCGAGCGTCAAAAACGAATAGGGCATGAACGCGACGCCAGCGCCGAGGGAGGCGTTCCATTTGCTCGTGCCGCCGGCGAACACCGGATCGTCTGCGTCCACCAAATCAAAATTGTTTTCATTAAACGCGTGATTGAAGACGTTGACCTTCACTCCCAATCCGAAGACGCCGCGAAAGCGCCGGGTGAGAGCAAAGGTCAGGTTGCTTTGGCTGTAGAGAGGACTGTTGAAATACTGCGCCTGAATTCCCAGTCCCGTCATATCGTCGATGCCGAAGGGCAGAACCAGACTCATCAATCCGTGGCGAAAGGGCGAGGTGTGATTTTCTACGAAACCGAGATGAAAGAGTTTGCCGCCGAGCGCGGCGTGGGCGTCCTGAAATGAAATGATGCCGGGGTTCACAAACGCCGAACGGAAGTCGCCCATCTCCGCCGGGTTGGCGGTGATCAAATTTTGCGCGGCTGCGTTTACAGCCAGCGCGAACAGGATGAGTAAGGTTCTTTTTATCACGTCAGCAATACCTCAGTTGGCAGTAATTAGGAGATTGCTTCGCTCCCTGCGGTCGCTCGCAATGACAGTCAATGTCTCCATCTTCAATTTTCAATCATCGATCATCGATTTAACGCGCCAGCACCACGTAGCCGCTGGCTACCCGGCGGTCGCCGTCGGAGAGGATGTACAAATAAATTCCCGGCTGCTGATCGCGGCCGCTGTCATCTCTGCCGTTCCATTCGAAGGTGAAATTGCGCGGCTGGGTGAGCGTCAGCAGCGGCGAGCCGTTGAACTTGAGAATTTTGAGCTGCGGCTGCTGCAAAGTGAGCTCGCCAAAATCAAACACCGCGCGATCGTTAAAGCCGTCGTCGTTGGGTGTAAAAGGATTGGGCCGCACCGCCAGTGCGCCTTTGGCAACTTGCAACCGCAAAATCGCCGAGTTGTTGTCTTCATTGGTCTCGACAATTTGATCGCTCGCGTCCACCACAAACGTAATTTCATGGGCGCCCAGACGAGTGAACGTTGGACTGTAGGTGAACGCGACTTCCGCATCCAATCCCAGACCGGCAATCACGGTGTCTTTAGCGGCAACGCCGTCGTGCAGGAAGGTCAAACGGAACGGCGCATCGACCGGCGCGGAGTTGGCGCGGGCGACACCGGTGATCAGCCGCGTTTGATTCAACGAGATATCCGTGTTATCGATGCCCAGCGACTGCACCATCAGATCCGGCAGCGCCTGCCCAACCACAATTCGCACCACCGTGGTGTCGCTGAGTGGCGCCGCTTCAAACATTTCCCGCACCACAAACGTGATGTTATGAATTCCCCGCGAACCGAATGGCGGAACCCACGAGAAACTCGCGGTGTTGCGACTTGTGTTTGTGAGCGCAGCGCCCGGCGGGGGGGTGAGCGATGAAAACGTCAGGGTGCTGTCTTCGGGATCCGTGGCGGAGAGTTGGAACGTTAGCAGCGCCAGCTCCGTGGCCGTTTGCACGGCAATGGGATCGAACACCGGCGGATCGTTCACCGGAAGGACGCGCACGAACACCGCGAGGGTGTCGGAGAAAAAGCCGTCGCGGGCGATCACCACAAACGAGGTGTCGCGGTCGCCTTCGCGGGGCGTGCCCTGAACCGAGTTGTTGCCGGGCAGAGCAGTAGTTGGACTCAGCCAGCGCGGCAGATCGCGGAAGGTGAAGAACGGCTGCGTCCCGTCGGAATCGCTGGCGGCGGCTGTATAAGAAAAGAAAATATCTTCAATGGCCGTGACCGTGTCCGCCGAAGTGATACGCGGAGCAAACGCGTTAGGCCCGCCCAACAAAATCACCCGCGGCCGCGGGTTGAGGCTGTCGTTGTTCACCACCGTCAGCGTATCGATGTAAGCGATGGGAAGCGCCGGCGTGAAGGTGATGGCCACCTGCTGCCGGGAATGGGGCGGCACGGTGAGCCGAGCTACCGGCGCGGTGAACGCCGGGTCGGTGAATTCCAGCGCGCTCACCTGCAGCGCGCCGTTGCCGCGGTTGATGATTTCAATGGGCAGCGTTCGCGACTGCGGCGGTAAGATGCCGCCGAAATTGAGCGTATCCGGAATCACGCTGATGATGGCGATGATGCCCTCGCCGCGCAGCCCCACTTTGACTTCCGAGGTCACGCCCAACACCAGCGATTGAATGATCAGCGAGTCCTCGTACACCACGGTGTCCTGCGGGCTGAAGGTCACCTCCAGCGCGAAACTTTCTCCCGGCCCGATAACCGCCTGCGTCGCCGAGGTGGTGAACACCGGCAGCGTGGCGGCGATGTTATTCAGGACAATATTTTCATTGGTGGGATTGATGATGTTGAGCGTCTGGGTGGAATCGGCGCCGACATAGACCTGCCCGAAATCCAGCGTCAGCGTAGGCTCTGTGAAACGGATGCCGCCGCTGCGTCCGCCGCGATTGAGCAGAACGGTCACGGTCTGTGTCGTCAGGTTGGTTACGGCGAGATCGATATCGCCGTCGCGATCGAAGTCGGCGCTGGCGATGCCGGTGGGCGTTTCGCCGGCGGCATACACGTTGGTTTCCTCTGCGAAGCCGTTGTTGAATTCATTGCGCAGCAGGTGCACGTCGTTCGACAGCAGATTGGCCACCGCGATATCAAGATCGTGATCTTTTCCTAAGCCGGCGAGTCTGGCGGCGGCGTCGAAGGTATCCACGTCCGCGAGGACGAGATTGCTGGGCTGGACGCCCACGGGGATTTCTTCGGAGAGCACGAAGCCGCCGTCGCGCGAGCGATTTTCAAAAATCGAAATGGAATTGATGTTGGGGTGGGCGATCACCAAATCCACAAAGGTGTCGCCGTAGTTGTTGGGATGACGGCCCACAAGATCGTTGGCGCGAATCATGGTCGGAAAATTCGGGACGGCAATTTCACCCGACGGGCTGAATTGCGCCGCGCCGTTGTTGTCGTAAACCAGAATGGTGTTGTCGCCGGAATTGGAGACGACGATATCGACATCGCCGTCGTTATCGAAGTCGCCGGTGGTGAGGGCGTAGGGGCTGGCGCCGGTGTTATAAACCTCCGCCGCGGCAAAAGTGCCGCTGCCGTTATTCAAAAAAATCTGCAATCGATTCAACCCAAAGATCACGGCCGCCAGATCGAGATCGCCATCGTTGTTGAAATCTCTGGACTCAATTTGAGTGGGATGCTCGCCGGTGGGAATGGTTTGCGCGAGGTTGAAGTTGGCGGTGCTATTATTTCGCAGCACCGAGATGGTGTTATCGTCAAAATTGCTGACGGCCAGATCGAGGAAGCCGTCTTTGTTAAAGTCGCCGCCGGTGATGTAATTCGGCCCGTTGCCAACCGGTACGATGACCGGCGGATCGAACGAACCGCCGGGCAAAACGAATCGGTTGATTAAAATGGAGATGGAATTGGTGCCGCTGTTGACCACCGCCAAATCTGAAAATTGATCGTTGTTGAGATCGCCGGCAAACAGGTCCGCGGGCACGAGCTGGTTTTCGCCAACGGACACTTGAATGCGTTCGTCAAAAATGCCCGATCCAATTTCCACCGCAACCGTGAACGACCACTGAAACGCCGGCAGGCTCTGACCAGAATTGGTTAAAATTCCGGAAGTCAAGGTGACGGAGATGATCTCGCCGTCTTTAAAAAATCGATCCGGCTGAAAACTTGCGCTGCGAGTGGAGGCATTGTAAGAAAGAAAGCCGCTGTAAAATCCGGTTTGGTTGCCGTAAACCAGAAACGTGGTGGCGTCCAGGGTGGCGGCGTTGATCTCTTCCGAAAACGTGACCGCGATGGCGCTGGTGAGCGCCACATTGATTTCGTTCTGCCGCGGCGACACGCTGGTCACTTGCGGCTGCGCCAGCAACGGTTCGCCGAAGCACAAAAATACACTTATGATCAAGAATACGAGCGAACGTATCCCCATGAAATTTCCCCGCTGTTTAAGTAAGGATTAGTATAAGGGGTTCGTGGACAATATCTTCTGTCAGAATGTGGATTATTATTTCGTTGGAGTAATGGAGTACTGGAGTAATGGATAATCGCATGAGTAGAAACAATCCATTAATCCAGTACTCCATTACTCCGCTTTGATTGGATACCGTTTCACATTCTTCAACCAATTCATGGACGACGAGCTTAATTCGTGCTGCTGATTTTGTGAATCTGGCTGCGCGCCTGGGCGAGCAGTTCTTTTTGTCCCAGCGCTTCATACGCGATAGCTAAATTCTTCCAGGCGGAAATATCGTCGGGAAGGCTATCCACAATTTTCTGGTACCACGAGGCCATTGCTTTGAAATTGCGCAGGCGCCAATTGGCTTCCCCGAGATAGCGATAGAGCACAATCGGGTTGTCCGATTTTTCCGCCGCTTGACTGAACTGCGCGATGGCTTTAGGGTATTTGCCGTTGCGAAAATAAAACAATCCCAGCGCGGTCAGGGTATTCGGCCCTGCGTCCCACTCGGCCGCGGTCAGGAAATCCCGTTCGGCGTCGCTGAATTTTCCCAGGCCGTCGTAGGAATAGGCGCGCCGCAGCAGCGCGTTCAGGTCATCTTCTTTTTCCGCAAGAATTTCATCGCACAGCTCGATGGCGGCGGCATAATTTTTTTCGATGAAATAAATTTCCGCGAGATTGTTTTTGACGGTGAGATTGCCGGGATTTTTACTCAGCGTCTGGCCGTAGGCTTTCTTGGCCTCGAAGTAGCGCGCGCTCAGAAACAGCGCGTCGCCGAGCCGCTGCCAGGAATCGCTGTTGGCGGAGTCGAGCATCGCCGCAAACTGCAAATGTTTGACGGCGTCGCCGAATTGGCGCTGCTCAAAAAGGTAGAGGCCGCGTCGGAAATTTTTTGTCCAGTACTTTTGTGAAAGAAAATTGGCCGGCTCGGCGTATTTGGGAGAAAGCTGGCGCAGGGTTGCGATGGTTTTTTGTAGCGAATGAATCTGGTCGGTTTCGCCGTAAACTTCCGCCAACAGCAGATGCGCCTCCCCGTCCCTGGGGTTGGTTTGCACCCGCTCTTCCAGAGCTTGCTGAGCTTTGAGCCAGTTCTGCTGGCGCATGGCAAGTTCGACGTTCTGGAACCGGCTCGCTGCGCATCCACTGATTAGGAGGCCACTCAAAATAAAATATCGAAAGCTGTATGTGCTGATGATGGTTCGCAAGTTGTTTTTCCGGAGTTAATTCGGGTCTCCTGTTTCAGAACGACGGCTTTTCGGCAAGGAGTGTGCCAGCGGCGAGATTCTTAAGAATCGCTTGAGTTTGTGAGTAATCCAGGTACGAAAGTGGAGATTTTTATGCGAAATGATTTTTAGAGGAATGGTAAATTATTGCGCACGTGGGCAGAAAGTGAACACGGGGCGGCGCTCGCTCTTTACATCGTCGAAGTTATTTATTATCTTTGGCCGTGCGGTTCACAAAGCCGAGCTGTGTGTTACTTGTAAAGCAAACCTCGGGTTTGCGGCTCACAAAGGAGAGCTTTGTGTTACTTGTAAAGCAATCCTCGGGTTTGCGGCTCACAAAGCAGAGCTTTGTGTTACACGTAAAGCGGAGTCGTTCCGATTAAGTAAGAGGAGTCATAAATGACAAAAGAAAAAAACATCGCGCTGGTGGCGCACGATAATCGCAAAAAAGATTTGATCGAATGGGTGGAGTGGAATTATCAAGTTCTGTCGAAGCACAATTTGATTTGCACCGGCACCACCGGTTTGATGATAGAAAAGGTCCTTGCTAACAAAATTGCGAAAGAGAAATCCCTCCACAAACCCAAGTCCATCACCAAACTGAAGTCCGGGCCGTTGGGCGGCGACCAGCAATTGGGGGCGCTCATCACCGAAGGTAAAGTTGATATCCTGATCTTTTTCTGGGATCCGATGCAGCCCCATCCTCACGACGTGGACGTGAAAGCGCTGCTGCGGATTTCGGTGGTCTATAATATTCCCATCGCCTGCAATCGCTCGTCGGCGGATTTCATCATCTCCTCGCCGTTGATTAACGAAAGCTATGAGCCGAAGCTGAAAGATTATTCGGAATATTTGACGCGAGATTTGGAAGTCATTTGAATGGTTTATATTCCCCGCATCGATAAAGGCTACCGCAACCTCAAACGCTACCGGCAGATCGTCGGCGTGTTGATCAAATACGGTTTTGCGGAAATCGTTGACCGTATGAACCTGAGCGCCTATTTGCAACTGGGTCGGCGGCTGTTCAAGAGAAAGGGAGCGCAAGCCAGACCCCTGTCTCAGTCCGAACGGATTCGTTTGGCGTTGGAGGAGTTAGGGCCTACGTTCATCAAATTGGGGCAACTGCTCAGCACGCGCTCGTTTCTCATTCCCGCCGAGCTGGTGGAGGAGCTTACTAAGCTGCAGGACGACGTCAGTCCCCTGCCCTTTGAAAAAATTCAAGGATATGTGGAAGAAGAACTGGAAGGCAGGTTAGCCGACAAGTTTGCGGAATTTCAAAACGAGGCGATTGCCTCGGCCTCGATTGCCCAGGCGCATCGCGCGCGCACCCACGACGGCCACGAAGTGGTGCTGAAAATCCGCCGGCCGGAAGTGGCGCGCATCATTGCCACCGACCTCGATATTCTTTCCGACTTCGCGCATTTAATGGACCGCCACATCCCGGAAAGCCGCCAGTTTGATCCCGTCGGCCTGGTGCGTGAACTGGCGCAAACCACCAAACGCGAGCTCGATTTTTTCAACGAAGGCCGCAACATCGAAATTTTTGCCAAGAACATGCGCGGCTTCGAGCACGTTTACATTCCAAAGGTTTTTTGGGAATTCACCACCGACAAAATTCTCACTACCGAGTTTATCGCCGGCACGAAAATTTCCGACATCGAATCGCTGCGGCAATCCGGCTGCGATCTGAAATTCATCTCCCAGGTTGGCGGCCGTTTCATCCTGAAGCAGATTTTTGAGGATGGCTTCTTCCACGCCGACCCGCATCCCGGCAATATTTTCATCCGCGACAATCACACTATCGTGCCGGTGGATTTCGGGATGATGGGCCGCCTCGACGATTTTTTGATGGAGCAGGTTTCGGATCTGCTTATCGCCGCCGTGCAGAAAGACGCCGATTTGATCATCCGCGTGCTCATCAACCTCGGCGCCCTCAGCGACGATCAGGACGTGCGTCCGCTGCGGATAGATCTCACCAACTTTATCGATCGCTATTACGGCGTCTCGCTTAAAAAGATCAACATGCAGAATATCGTATCCGATGTTTTCGAATTAGTGACGCGCCATCAGTTGCGCACGCCCTCGAACTTGCTGCTGCTGATGAAAACCCTCGGCACGTATGAGGATCTGGCGCGCAAGCTCGATCCCGATTTCGATATTTTTTCGCTGGCGAGACCCTACGTCAGCAAGCTGATGTTACGGCGGTTGAACGTTAACAAAATTGCTTACGAAGGCATCAAAGCTCTGCGCGACCTGTATGATCTCTTTAAGAACGCGCCGCGGGAAATGGAATTGCTGCTGCGCAAAATCAAACGCGGGCAATTCGCCATCGAACTGCAGGATCGCGGCCTGCACAATTTGATGTTGGAATTGGACCGCGCAACCAACCGTATCGCCTTCAGCTTGATCATCGCCGCGCTGATTCTGGGGTCGTCGTTGATTCTAAGTTTTCAAACCGGGCCGCAATTGTTCGGATTTCCTCTCTTTGGCATGATGGGCTTCGTGTTTGCCGGCATCCTCGGAATATGGCTGGTGATCGCGATCTTGCGGTCCGGGAGGCTGTGAAGGGGCGCAGGGGTATAGAGGTATAAGGTATAAGGTATAAGGTATAGGGTATAAGTAGGAGAAATCCATGGTACACTATCGGGAGGCTGGCGACTTCATTTTAGTTCTTAATGAACCAAAAGGAACATACGATATCAACCGGGATTTTGAATCCCTTGAAGCCTGGAAAAAGGCAAGAGATGTCAAGATATTTTTTTACAAAAAAGTTCTCCCTAAATTGCCTTCCTGTGAAAAGTTCAATTTGGATTTCCAGATTAGAAAGGCTGCGGTAAGTTGTACCGCAAATATATCTGAAGGTTATGGGAGGTTTCATTATCAGGAAGGCATTCAATTCTACAGAATCTCACGCGGCTCTCTTTATGAACTGAAAGACCATTTGATTAGTTGTCACGATTTCAACTACATTGGAAAAGATTTATTTGACGAAGGCAAGATATTGATCGAAGATGCCAAGAGGACGCTTAATGGTTATATTAATTTTGTGAAAGAACAGATCGGGAAATAGGGCTTTTATACCCTTATACCTTATACCCCTTCCGTACAAAGTCATGGTCAGCCAGAGCACACACCCCCTTCTCAAAACCATCGGCGATCTCGCCGATCTCGCCAACCTCGAAGCCTACGCCGTCGGCGGCTACGTGCGCGATGCTCTCCTCGGCAAAGAGGGCAAAGACATCGACTTCGTGGTGGTGGGCGACGGGCCGAAGTTCGCGCGCAAAGTTGCCCGAGAACTCGGCACCAAACGGGTGACCATTTACGAAAAATTCGGCACGGCGCTGGTGGAGTTTGAGGATTACAAATTGGAATTCGTCGGCGCGCGCGCCGAGAGTTACCGCGGCGACTCGCGCAAACCGGACGTCGCGCCGGCGGATCTGCACACCGATCTCGCCCGCCGCGATTTCACCATCAACACGCTGGCGCTGAGTTTGAACAAGGCAACTTTCGGCGCGATCATCGATCCATTTCACGGCCTGCAGGATTTGCGCAACAAAATTATTCGCACGCCGCTCGAGCCGATCGTCACTTTCAACGACGACCCGCTGCGCATCATGCGCGCTATCCGTTTTGCGGCGCAATTGGATTTCACCATCGAGCCGAATACCAAAGCCGGCATCACGCAAACCGCTGAGCGTTTAAAGATCATTTCTCAAGAAAGAATCACCGACGAACTACTGAAAATACTCGCCGCGCCAAAACCCTCCATCGGTTTTTTTTTGCTCGACGAAACCGGCGTTTTAAAAATTATTTTTCCAGAATTAGTGGAACTCAAGGGCGTTGAGCAGATTGGCGCTCACCACCACAAAGACGTTTTCTTTCACACCCTGCAGGTGCTGGACAATCTCGCGGAGATGTCGGAGAACATCCATTTGCGCTACACGGCGCTGGTGCACGACATCGCCAAGCCGCGCACCAAAGAATTCAAACCCGGCAAAGGCTGGACGTTTCACAATCACGAAGAAGTGGGCGCGCGCATGTTGCCGGGCATTGGCCGCCGGCTGCGCCTGCCCAACGAGATGACTCAGTATGCTCAAAAGCTCACGCGCTTGCACCTGCGGCCCATCGCGCTGACCGAGGACGACGTCACCGATTCCGCGTACCGCCGCCTGCTGGTGCAAGCCGGCGAGCATCTCGACGATCTCCTCACTCTCTGCCGAGCCGACATCACCTCGCAAAATCCCAAACGCGTGAAGCAGCATCTGCAAAACTTTGATTTCGTGGTGCGCCGCTTAAAAGAGGTGGAAGAAAAGGATCGCCTGGCCGCCTTTCAATCGCCGGTGCGCGGTGATGAGATCATGCAGGTGTGCGGACTCACGCCCGGCCCGCAGGTGGGCAAGTTGAAGAAGATGATCGAAGAGGCAATTCTGGAAGGGCAGATTCCCAACGAGCACGATGCGGCGCTGGAATATTTGCTGAAAATCAAAGATCAGCAGTAAGCAGTTGGCAGTTACAAGTCACCAATTTTCAATTCCTCCAAACTCCCGCGCAATTCTTTTTCGCGCCCGCTCGATAATTTTTTGAATTGTCTTTTCCTTTTTGTCGAACAGTGCTGCCAGTTCCGCCAGCGAGTATCCAAACAAAAAGTGCAAAAGAAATAGCTCGCGGAGCGCGGGTTTGAATTTTGCCAACAGCTCTTCAATCTCCACATCCCGCAACCATCTCTCCTCCACGTCTTCCTCGCGGCTTTTTTTCAATAGCGATTCGCTCGCGGAAAGCAGAATGCGACGCTCGCGGTAATGCCGCTCTTTCATGTAGCTGTTGAAAATTCCCCACGACAGGCCATGCACAATGTAGCCCAAAAAATTGAGATGGCGATCAAAATCGAATTCGTCGATGAGATGCGCAAACACGAGATAGGACGTAGAAAGCAGATCGCCCACCCGGCAATTCACGCCGCAGCCATTGCTGGCCTGGCAGTACCAGCTCAACGATCTCAGCAAAAAGGGGCTGAGTTTAAAAAAGAGGGTCTTGCGCAGCAGGTGCCGATCCCGTTCTGGTGCGGTTTGATATTGCCGAACCAGGTCATCGAGGTCGGAAAGGGTGGGCAAGTCCGACAAAAAAATATCATCCCGGTGCAGCAGTAACCTGAGCGGGCAATGTTCCTCGGAGAGAGACCTGTACATGGCTCATACATAATCAATTTTTAAAAAAGATTCAATAACTATGTCGCCTTTTGTCGTTTCGTTCAATATTAATAAATGGGTATTTGTGAGCATTTTTTACGCAGAAATGCTGAAGGCGTGGCCTCCGCAAGTGGTAACCTGAAATGAATCTTCCACGAAGCGGATCCGCTCCCACAGATAGTCAGTTCCCGATTTGCGAACAGATATCCCAATAGAACGACGATGCCCTATTTTTGAAGCCGTTTCAGATAAGCACGAACAACTTTGTGGAGGGAGTATGAAAACATTCATGGGTCTTTTGGGCGGACTGTTGTTGGGTTGGTTGGTCGTCAGCTCGCTGTTCGCGCAGGAAATTTTCATCATTACCGATGCTGATGGGATAAAACAGACACACCTCAGCATCCTGACTCTGCCGGTGGACGCAGCTCTTTTCCCCAGTTCGATCGTGGAGGGGGATTGGACTGGCGACAACGACATCAGTTTTACGGTGCTGAATCAAACCACCATCGACACCTTCAGCATCACGTTTCGCAACGTGGGTGGCTGTTCGAAGGTGACGGTCAAAACCACTCCGGTGACCATCTCCGGCGGTGGCTTCACCATCAGTTACAATATCCCTACCATCTCCAACGGTTCGCTAACCGGCACGTTTGCCGCCGACGGCCAATCCTGCAGCGGCACGTTCAATTATACCAACCTGCAATGCGGCGGCAGCAAAAGCGGCGCGTGGAGCGCGCAGCCGGTGAATATGCCGCCAGCGACGTGGAATCCTCCTTCCAACCTGCGCGCTTCTCTGTCCGCAAATATTGTGACGTTGAATTGGGATGCGCCGGCGGCCGGCGCGCCGCTAACGACGACTCTGAATTCGCGGCTATCGATGATTAAACTTCATTCAACCTTCAAAAAATCTTTTGCCCGCGCGCCGCAAAAACCTTTCACCGCGCCGGCGCTCACTGCCTTAAATTTTTCCGAAGTGGAACCGAACAACGATTTCTCGCACGCGCAAATCGTGAGCGGTCCCTCCCCTGCCGTGGTGGATGCCAACGCTGAGATCAGCGATCAAGGCACGGTTGTCATCCAGTACGATACCGGTGCCGAGGATGATCTGGAAGACCTGTTTGCGGTGACCATGCAATCGGCTGGCTTAAATCTGACTCTCACCGGCATATCTTCCGATCTCGATATTTTTTTGCTAAAAGTTACCGGCGATCTCATTGAAATCATCGACGCTTCGCTCAACATTGGCGTGGTGGATGAAACCATCGATCAGCCCGCGCTGGCGGCCGGCGCTTATTACGTTGGCGTGAGCATTTACGATCCCGATCCGGGCGGCCCCAATTCTTCGCCCTATCGGCTCACGGTCACCGGTGATTTCGGAGGCGGGGTTGCCGGATTGCAGCACTACAACATCTACCGCTCTGCAACGCCCGATCCAAAAACCAGCGGCGCCCTGATTGGCACGGCCGAGGCGAGCGCCACCACGTTTCACGATGACGTCAGCGCCCGCAGCGAATCGCGGCTGTATTATCAGGTTACGGCGGTTTATGATGGCGGTGAAAGCGAGCCAAGCAATGAGGTCTATGTAGATCTGGGAACGCAGCCAAACCAGTCCCCAGATTTGACGGAAATTGGGGAACAAACAATTACTGCTGGTACCGTGAAGCAGTTGACGCTTTCGGCTACAGATGCCGACGGCGACCTGCTAAGTTTTAGCATACCGGAGAACCCCGGGTTTTTATCCATCACCGATCAATCCCAGGTGGGCAATACGGCCACTGCAAACCTCTTACTGTCCCCATCAGCCCAGCTTTCCGGTTTATTTAATGCTGCCGTGGCCGTTAACGATGGCAGGGGTGGCAGCGACCGGGAAGATTTTAGCATTGAAGTTGTGGAGCCGCAGCCAGCCGGAACCTGGATTAGACAACATCCTTATATGCCCCTTTCCGACCTCAAATCCGTGCACTTCGTAAATGCAAATATCGGCTGGGTAGTAGGCGATGGCGCGGTGATCTTTAAAACTACCGATGGCGGTGTAAGTTGGGCTCAACAAAATAGCGGAAAACCAAGTTGGAGCTTCTTGCAGTCGGTTTATTTTATTGATGCACAAATTGGTTGGGCAGTCGGTTACCCCTGGGATGATATCGGGCCCGTGATCAGAACAACGGATGGCGGCGCAACCTGGACTCCGGCGGTCACCAAACTTGAAAAAAATCTGTACGATGTCTGGTTCGTGAATACACAAACGGGATGGGCAGCAGGAGACAATGGCGCAATTTTCAAAACTCTCGACGGCGGACTCACCTGGAATGCCCAGCAAAGCGGCACAACCGAACGCCTGAACTCCATCTTTTTTGTGGACGCTGAGACCGGCTGGATAACAGGCTCACAAGGCGTTATTCTCAAAACCACGAACGGCGGCACAACCTGGACTCCCCAGACCAGCGGCACTCATCACAATTTATTATCGGTGTATTTTCTAAACAGCCAGACGGGATGGATCAGCACGCACTACGACCAAATACTCAAAACCACCGACGGTGGACAGAGCTGGCAAATCATTTCTACCCACATTTATGGCTACCTGAATTCCATTTGCTTTGCAGATGCGCAAACGGGTTGGGTTGCATGTGATATTATGTTCGCGGGGAAGATACTGAAAACCACCGATGGCGGAATTACCTGGTCGGTCCAGGATATGCCCGAAGAATTGACCGGGATTCATTTCGCCAATGCCCAAACGGGTTGGGCAGTTGGCGACGGAGGAATTGTATTAAAAACCACGAATGGCGGCGTAACCTGGAACAATCAATCTTTCGTAACCCTGAACCGCTTGTGGGCTGCACATTTCCTCGATTCTAATATTGGATGGTTGGGTGGCTCAAATGGCACGCTTCTGAAAACCACAGATGCAGGCATGACCTGGCAAATCGTATCCACGCCTAACTTATTAACGATCTACGACCTCTATTTTGCCGATTCCCAAACCGGCTGGGCCTGTCTCGGTAACGGCAAGATCTGGAAAACCACTAATGGAGGTAATTCCTGGACACAGGTCGCAACTTCCACCACGAATGCCTTCCACGGGATGTTTTTTGCCGATGCCAAAACCGGCTGGGCCGCGGGTGGCGGCGCTGTGAGCAGAGTCCTCCACAAGACCACGGATGGCGGCAATTCATGGATTTCACAAAACCTCCCGCCGGGGACGTCTTTGATGAATGTCTTTTTTATCGATAAGCTCACCGGCTGGGCTGTGGGCATGAATGGTTCTATTCTGAAAACCACCGACGGCGGAGAAAGCTGGCTATCACAAAACAGCGGTTGTACAGAATGGTTGGAAAGCCTCTATTTCAAAGATGCCAGCACCGGCTGGGTAGTGGGTGAAACCAGCATCCTGCAAACAAATGATGGCGGCGCAACCTGGTCTTCCCTCGGTGAGTTCTCCGGCTGGATTGAAGACGTTTACTTTGTGGATGATCTCCATGGCTGGGCGATTGGAGCCATTTCGGGCGTGCTTTCAAAAAGCATCGATGGCTCTGGTACTATAGACATAAGCGGCGGTACCTCAAAGATATGGAAGACGATGGACGGCGGCAACACCTGGAGCGAAGAGGTCTGGCCTGTCGGCTCATGGCTGTTGAGCGCGGTGTTCACAGACTTGAATTCGGGCTGGGCGGTTGGCAGCCGGGGCTCTATTCTGAAATACGGCAATTCGTTGCCGATACCGCGAGCGCCAACCAACTTGACGGCCATTACATTATCGGCAAATGAAATTCAGCTTTCCTGGACCGACAATGCCATGGATGAAGATGGCTATCAAATTTATCGCAGCGAAGGGGTCAGCGGCGCCTACAAACTGCTCACAACCGTGGCCGCAAATGCTACCAGCTATAACGATCTCTCGGTGACGAACCAAACGCCCTACTGGTACCGAGTCTGCGCCTTCAACTCGGTCGGACGCTCAGCGCTCTCTTTGGATGCGACAGCCACCGCTGGCGTGGTGGCCGTGAACTCTGATCCAGAGCTGCCGAAAGTATTCGTTCTCAGGCAGAACTACCCCAATCCGTTTAACCCGACCACCACGATAGAATTTTCACTGCCGCGCGCCTGTGAAGCGACGCTGAAAATTTACAACATTCACGGCGAAGAAGTGGCGACGCTGGTTTCCGAAAAACTGCCGGCGGGAAATTACCAGCGCGTGTGGTCGGCGGGCGAGGTGAGCAGCGGCGTCTATTTCTATCGCTTGCAAGCCGGGACGTTTGTGCAAACGCGCAGGCTTTTGTTTTTGAAGTAACAACCCCGGGTTTGCTTCTCAGAGCAGGGGACGTGGGCGCAAATGCGGAAACTCTTACTCTTGAAATACTTTCATAGTATGGAATTGATAAAGGAGGCGCATTATGAAATGTCAACGAATCAGACTTTGGCTGCTTGCCTTTACGATGGCAAGTGTGTTAGGATTGGTCGCTACTGGATCCTCCCAGACAAAAAAAGAAACGAAACAGTGGCAGAAATGTGAGCAGCAAATTAATGCCGCTACGGAGATTCAGCAAAAGATCGCGTTCTATGAGAAATTCGTGAAGGACAACCCCAAAAATTATTACGTGAAGGATGCGCAGGCCAAGATAGCAGAGCTGCGTGAAGAGCGGGACTTCAAAATTGCCGAGTCGCAAAATACGCTTGAAGCCTATCGCATGTTTCTCAGCAACCACCCACAGGGTTCTCATCTTGAAGAGGTCAAAACCCAGCTGCTGGCTTTCAATCTATTGCCGGATGAAGTGGATTGGATAGTCGCACAGGCCCGTCAAACCGCGATTGCTTGCGAGGAATTTGTCAAGAAACATCCCGACAGCCGCTTTGCGAGAGAAGCTCATCAAAAAATTGCGGAGATTAGGAACTGTACGTTGGTGCTCGACTACGCCGCCGGCGCAAAGGTTTACATCGGACCTGATGATTTAGGCTCCGCCAATAATCCGCTGTATGATTTTTATACGCCAGAGTTGATTATTGGTGATCAATACTTCAAGGGTGAAACGCCCCTCACCATCAAGCTTGAACCGGGCGCGTATCAGGTTGCTATTTTGACCATCGAGATTCCGGAATCAGCCCAGGACGAATACTGCCCCGCTCCCAAGCCGGGTTTTCAGCGCGGCGCCGCGATCACGCCCGTTGCGGGTTGTATGCAAATTTCGCGTACTTCGGAGGAGGAGATACTGCTCATTGTCCGGAATCAAAGAATTATTCGCGGCGGCAAGCTCTACAAAATTAATTTGGCGCCGAACGCAGAGAAAAAACTCGCTGTCAAAGATTTGTTTAGGTTTGATTGAGTGCGCTCATGTCAGGCTTCGGTCTTAAATTAATGGAGGCTTAGCCATGAATGAGATAAAAAATTTCTACGCCGGGGAAATCCCGATAAACTTGCGCCAGCGCGTGCACTCTCATATTAAGTTGGCTCCTGAGGAGGCCGTCGTGCTGTTTCTTGATCAAGGAGTTTTCCGATCCGCACGAGCCGGGGTGGTCTTTACCACTCGACGCGTTCACCGCTACCGCCTGTTCTCATACCGCGTCATTGATTACGCGAAACTAAAAAAGATCGTACTGCCAGCATCTGATGCGGCTCTGCCCAGTTTTCGAATCGAAATGCTCGAGGGCCCAGGCATCGATGGAGGTTTTATAGCTCGTGCGGCTTACGGGGAATTTGTGAGGCTGATTTCTCCTTACGTAATCGTGGAATTGGAAAAACCCGCTGCCGAGATTCGCGTCGAGGAAGCGCAAAGGGGTATTTTCCAAGCGCGGATTGATCGGTACAACGAAGTCATTGGCGGGGCGCGGTGTTATCTGGTTTTTCCGGAGGAGAAGGCAAAGGTAACCGTTCAAGACCAGGGCTTGCAATTCGGCCCTATGATATTCTTTCGTGGTAAGGCCGGCTCGCATTTCGGGCGCTCTTTCAATCGTGGAATTGACCCGGTTTCGCTGGTGCTCACTAGCGCCTTTTCCAAGACCGAGGAAATCTTCATCCCCTGGGACGCCATTCGCTACTGCGTGCGGGATTTGCCTAACGGGCATGAGCAGAGCGTTAAAACAAATGAGCCAACCAAAACTGAGCCAGCGAAGCCAGCGGTTTTTATCTTCTTTCACAATGAGAACCGGGATCGCGACGAATGGCTGCGGTTGGAACTCTTTTCAGAAAGAGAATACGGCTTGTTCCTCGAATCAGTTGGAAACCATCATGTTTCCATGAAGGACCCAGAAGCCCTTTTGCGAACCGCAGGAGGAATCGAAAAGAAACAAGAGATCGCGTGAGAGGAACTCGGTAAATCAAATTAAGCTACGAGGTGGTCTATGAAAAAGAACAAATGGGATCGGCAAATCGCTGGGACGATTATTTTGAGCGTTTCCTTTTTAGTGAGTTTCTTGTTGGCCTATGAAGGGCAAAATGTAACAAAGCCGATTCAATCCACTCGAACTCTGAACTGGGAAACTGACGTTCAGCCCATTCTTTGTTCCACTATCAAGATCTATATGTGGCAGTTGAAAGACCGAGTTCTTAAAGACGCGTTCGGCGGCGATGAGAGGGTTACACTCGACATTGTTGATTCCTTGCCGGAATCGGAGCTTGCAGCTGATTCACTGGCGTTGGCTGTTTCGAGAGTATTAATCGAAAAACGTGCTTTGGTACTGCCACTAACGAATCACTATTTCGTAAATTTCGTTGGACCCACGAAAGTTTCGTATTTATACGATGATGAAGGCGAAGTGCGAAGCCTGGTACTTAATTTCTCGGCCCAGAAAAACGGAGTGATTCCACAGGAGGAGTTTCCCAGTCTCAAAGAACGTTATTGCCGAGAGTTTTTTTCTGATCCTTTGGTGTTGAGAATACTGATGCCCGGCCTCCATGCTGCTCTGAACGCCATGCAAGTAAGTTGTCCGGATTGTCCGGGACCAACCGCCCTGTCTACACGGCAGATTAAACTTGCCGACTTGATGCCATATTGTGTTTCCTACTTTCATCCAAAAGCCATTAGCAAAGAGCAGGAAGTCACCTTCGCGGTTCGAATTGGCATGGACGCAGGATCTAGAATTACACCTGTCGACACGAATCTCGTGGTTGCTGCAAACCTTTGCCTAAATTTCAACACTTCTGCTGAGCGGGCAATCGGGTCCCTCCTTCGAGAAGCGTTTCAACAAAAGGAGTACAAAAAAAGTAGGAAAACAATGACAGATGAAGAGACGCTCGCATACCTCCGTTCGTTTCTGGAGATCCATCTGCCGACCGATCAGCAATTCATCAATTCTATAAGGGAACGGGCACGAGTAATATTCCCCAAACTGGGGATAAAGTGTGAGGAGTTGTAGGAGGCTTAAAGACGAATTAAAAAAACAAATAAAATTTATAACGTCCGCGGCGAGAAAGTCGCAACCCTGGTTTCGGAGAGACTGCTACCGGGGAATTTGCAGCAAAGTGCGGATTTAGTCATCCACGGCGTGGAAGATAACGAAGAGTTTGGCAGCATCGTGCGATGCTTGGATATCGATCACGATCAAATCGATGATCTGATCGTGACGTCGGCGTCTGCAAAGAATGGGAAGGTCTATGTTTTCTTGGGAAAAGAATTGTTGAATTTTATAAAAAGCTAATTCCAGTCAAAAAGCAGAGCATAATCTTTGAAAATTCTCCTCGCGCGCAAGGACGAATGGCGCTGGCTGCGGGCAAAGTTCAGCAATCGTCCCCAAAGTTATGCGAAGTACCTCAAAACATCTCCGGACGGCCGCCACGTGGAGGCAGCCAGGTTGCGTTTTGATGAACGCAGTTGGGCCGCTGCGAACGGAACGCGCACCGTCGATGCGTTTCAGAGTATTTACATTTGCTGTAGCCCGGGGAAGTCGGTGAAGAAGTTCGCGATTGGGTGAGGCAGACGGCAAAGTGCAGATGGCAGATGTGAAATGGCTGAGCGGGCTGCAAGGTTGAGGCTATGAACTTTGACGAATCGATGACTTGAGTTCAGACAGCGTTTATGCCTTGCAGCCGCTCAGCATGGTATTGCAGAAAAACGTTTTCCCAAAAATAAGAATAAGATTGGCCTTATTCTTAGAAATGAGAACATTCAAAGAGCTTCAACTTCGAGGGCTTTTGGTGAAAAGACTTAGGATCTATAAAAATCAATACATTACTTCTACTTCAATTATCTGTCGAGAAAAATAGGTTGGGCACGGGTTTTGAACAATTTTTAAAGCATTTCCAAAATTTCTGTTGCACGTCTTAATTACGGAATCCAGTTATGGTTTAAGGTAATTCAAGAGGTCTTAATTTTTTAAGGCCTTTTTTATTTTTGGAAACTAAAAAAGGAGAGAGCTATGCTAAACAAAATTGCATTAATCGGCGGCGGCAACATTGGCGGGGTTCTGGCGCAGGAGATTGCCCGCCGGCGGCTGGCGCGGGAAGTGGCGATGGTGGACATCAAAGGCCCCGATCTCGCGCGCGGGAAAATGCTTGATATCGCCGAGGGGTTGCCCATCATTTTTTCCGATATCAAAATGCTGGCCTCGAAAGAGTATAACGTCATCGACGGCGCGGACCTGGTCATCAACACCGCCGGCGTTCCGCGCACGGCGCGGCCCGACGGCACCATTCCCACCCGCGAGGAGTTGCTGGCCACAAATTTGAAAATCACCGATGAAGTGAGCGACGGCATCGCCCGCTTCTGCCCGAAGGCTATCATTATTTCCATTGCCAATCCCCTCGATGCGATTGTCTATCGCCTGAACATGAATTTGAAGCCGCCGCGGGAAAAGTTAGTGGGCATGGCCGGCGTGCTGGATTCCGCGCGCTATCGCTACTTTGTGGCGGAAGCCGCGGGCGTGAGCGTCGAAAACGTGGTGGCGCTGGTGCTTGGCGGCCACGGCGATGACATGCTGCCGATTCGCTCCGCGTGTCGCATTGCCGGATTGCCGGTGGAAAAATTCGTCTCTCCCGAAAAATTGGACGCCATCGAAGATCGCACCCGCAAAGCCGGCGGTGAAATCGTGAAACTGTTAGGCGTCGGTTCGGCGTTCGTCTCGCCGGCGTGGAGCGCATTGGAGATGGTCGAGGCCATCATTTTTGACAAAAAGAAAATCCTCGCCGTCAGCGCTCTCTTGAAGGGTGAATACGGCGTAACGGATCTCTTCGTGGGCGTGCCGGCGATTCTGGGAGCGAAGGGCGTTGAGAAAATCATCGAGATGGATTTGACGGAAAAGGAGAAGGCAGCGTTCGCGAAGTCGGTGGCCTCGGTGCGCAAGACAGCGGAGGAAGTGGTGGCGATGACTGAGAAATCCCAAAAAACAAAAGCCAAATGATAAACAAAACCCAATATCCAATTTCCGAAATGCGATTGAGATTTGGGATTTGTGAAGACAAAAGGCGAAAGGTGAATGGAGAAGGTGAGGAGCGGAGAGCGTAAAGCGTGCAGCGCTTTTTTGCTCATCGCTCTACGCTTTACGCTCTTCCGGGAGGACTATTTGATGATGCCCAAAAGTTTTCCGAAAAGCTCCAGCACGGTAGGGTTAGTAAATAAGATCAATCCAGCTAACAGGAGAAGATAGAGCTTGAGTTTCCAGATTTCATCTTTAAACTCGGTGCGGGTAACCATGCCAGTTACTGAACTTTCCAATTTTGCCAGGCGAGAGTTGACTTGTCCAAGCGCCTCATGGAATTCAGCGCGGGTTACCATGTCACGGTCAATACGTGACTCTATGGAATCCAGGCGACCTTCGATACGAATGACCGAACCTGCCGGCAAGCGGCGCACCTCTTGCATGTTTTCAAAATTTTGCTTGAGGTGCTTTCGTACCGCCTGGTCAATCATCTCCTCGAGTTTTTTTTCATCGACTTCCATTGCTTCCACCCATCGACCTTTTGAGTTGGGATTAGGTCGCTTTTTTTGTATTGAAGATAAACAAAGAACAAACGGAAATCAAGACAATCTTTGAACAGCCCATTAAGAATTTGATGTCCTGCAACACACAAAGTGTTTTGCTTCACTGAGACAAACAATTAACTGAATATGGATGCGCAGGGAAAAGCTAAAAATCAGGCCCGACGGCATCGTGCTCTTTTTTTCGCTTTCCCTAAATCGCATCCCGACACGTGTACAAATGAAGGAGGTTTCGTATGGCAGACACACTCACCATCATCGACAATCGTACTGGCAAGAAGTACGAAGTTCCCATCATGTACGGGACGTACCACAAATACGGCGCCGCCATCAAGGCTGCGGACTTGCGCCAGATCAAAGTCTCCGACGATGACTTCGGGATGCTGAGCTACGATCCCGGCTTCACCAACACCGCGTCGTGCAAAAGCTCCATCTGCTTCATTGATGGCGAGCGCGGCATCCTGCACTATCGCGGCTATCACATCGAGAAGCTGGCGGAGAAAAGCAACTTCCTCGAAACCGCCTACATGATTTTGCACGGCGAGCTTCCCACCAAATCGCAGCTCGAGGATTGGAAGTGGAACATCACGCATCACACTATGATTCATGAGCAGATCAAGAAATTTATGGATGGCTTCCATTACGATGCGCACCCGATGGGCATTCTCGTCAGCACGGTGGCGGCACTCTCAACGTTTTATCCCGAAGCCAAAAAAGTCCGCGACCTCGAAACCCGCAAGTTAGAAATTTACCGGTTGGTAGCGAAGATGCCGACCATCGCGGCCTTTGCTTACCGACACAGCATGGGGCTGCCGTATGTTTACCCGGACAACGAGCTCAGCTACGCCGGCAATTTCCTCAACATGCTGTTCAAAATGGCGGAGCTGAAGTACAAGCCCAATGAAGTGTTGGAAAAGGCGCTGGACGTGCTGTTCATTCTGCATGCCGATCACGAGCAAAACTGCAGCGCCAACGTTATGCGCGGCGTGGGCAGCTCGCTGCCGGATCCGTACGTAGCTGTCGCTTCCGCCGCCGCGGCGTTGTACGGTCCGCTGCACGGCGGCGCCAACGAGCAGGTGCTGCGCATGTTGAAGGAAATCGGCAGCAAGGACAAAGTGCCGGAGTATATCAAGCGCACCAAGGCCGGTGAGTTTCGCTTGATGGGCTTCGGACATCGGGTGTACAAAAATTACGATCCCCGCGCCCGCATCCTGCGCGAAATGGCGCCGAAGGTGTTCGAAGTCACCGGCAAAAATCCGCTGCTGGACATCGCGCTGGAGCTGGAGCGCATCGCACTGGAGGACGACTACTTCGTGAGCCGCAAGCTCTACCCCAACGTTGATTTCTACTCGGGCATCATCTATCAAGCCATCGGCTTCCCGGTGGATATGTTCCCGGTGTTGTTTGCGATTCCGCGCACGGTGGGCTGGCTGGCGCAGTGGCAGGAAATGTTGGACGACGCCGATCAGAAAATCGCCCGCCCGCGGCAGGTGTACACGGGATATGACATCCGGGATTATATTCCGATCGAAAAGCGGAAGTAGCACTAATTTTTGGACTGCGCCTGTCATACAGGCGCAGAAGTAATTTTTGGACTGCGCCTGCCATGCAGGCGCAGAAATAATTTTTGGACTGCGCCTGCCATGCAGGCGCAGAAGAACCCTCTTTTCACTCGTTGCCAAAGGTGGATGATCTGGGGGCTGCTTGCGAAGTTGTGACCATGCGACAGGCGTGCGGCGACCGCCGACAGGTTGAAGAAAGTTTGATGTTCTCATAAATGGAATTCGTTGCGTTACATTTCTTAGATGCGGTTGCCGCGGCTTGCGCATGGGGCAAAAAGAAGTAACAAACTTTAGTTTGTCTTTGTCTCCCAGCGTGCTAAGCGACAAGATCACCATTATTTTACACGGCAAGTGAAATGATTGTGACAGCTTCTCGTACAAGAGAAATCGTGGCCTGAAAAGCGCTATGAAAGTGAAGGGAGGTGAGGCCTATGATTGCAAAAAAACCCTTGCCGCTGAGACCGCAGCGGCAAGGGGCGAAACGGGCTTAAACGTGAATCCCAAGGGGACGTTCTTCGCAAATTAATCGATGGAAGTGAGAGTATGAAAAGTAACTTTGTGATGTTTTTCCTAATTGCTTTGACGGCTTGTTCTCATAATCCGGTTGGCCCCGAACGCTCGAAAAGTCCTCGTGACTATACGTGGGAGGTAGATACCCTGTCCTATCCTGGTAGCCTTCAAACAATAATGTCTGACATATGGGGCAGCTCTCCAAATGATGTCTATGTAGTAGGGCACAATGAACGCGGCTTTGGCAAAATGTTCCATTATAATGGTCAGAAATGGAAGGCGATAAATTTGCCATTAGGTCTATTCAGTCTTGAAGCCATGTTTGGCTTTTCGGCAGGAGATGTTTGGGCAGTCGGTATTCAATCTTATGATAATCCGAGTCCACCCCCAAATTTTCTGGATTCCAGCCTGGTGGTACATTATGATGGTTCGACTTGGCAGCAAGTTTCGCTAACCAGGCAAAGGGGACTGACTGCCATTTGGGGAAGCTCTGCTGCGGATATTTGGGCGGGCGGTATCAATGGGGCACTGTATCATTACGATGGAAATTTCTGGCGCGCTGACTCAGTGCCTCTGTTCATACCCACAGATGCTGATCCTGTATATAATTTCTATGCCTTCACGGG
Source organism: bacterium (assembly GCA_037446635.1). Taxonomy (GTDB): domain Bacteria; phylum Zhuqueibacterota; class Zhuqueibacteria; order Oceanimicrobiales; family Oceanimicrobiaceae; genus DASWHH01. The sequence goes on along the minus strand of JBBIIG010000038.1, from coordinate 2,880 downwards.
CAATAACACAGATGATATATTCGCATTATTGTTTGCTCCCCCTCCAAACGGTTCGGAACGTTATTACCTCTTTAGACGACAGGATGATGCCTGGGCAATCGCTGACAGTATGCTGTACCAATATTTCAGCAGCATCTGGCTGAGTCCGGCGGGAAAGTTATACGCGGCAGGGAGTCAGGTGAGAATATGGGAAGGGTCATTTTGGAAAGAATTCTTCGATCTCGACCGCTTCACAGCGGTCGAAATGACCGGCACCAGCGACGACAATATTATTGTAGTTGGCGATGGCGGCGGTCATGGGGTAGTTGTTCATTATGATGGAAATGATTGGCACACCTTCGAAAATTTGCAGCTTCCCAACGTGCTTTATACAGATGTTTGGACAGACGGGAGAGAAGCATTTGTTATGGGGATTATGTTTGATTTTCCGCAAAACACAGTGGTTCTGCACGGGAAATAAAGACACAGTTCATTCGAAAAGGAGGTGAGAACTATGATTGTAAAAAACCCCTTGCCGCTGCGGTCTCAGCAGCAAGGGGCGAAACGGGCTTAAACGTGAATCCCAAGGGGACGTTCTTCGCAATTAATCGATGGAGTGAGAGTATGAAAAGTAACCTTGTATTGATTTTCCTAATTGCTTCAGCGGCTTGTTCTCATAATCCGACTGGCCCTGAACGCTTGAAAAGTCCTCGTGACTATACCTGGGAGATAGATACCCTCTCTTATCCTGGCAGCCTTCAGACAATTATGTTTGACATTTGGGGCAGTTCGCCAAAGGATGTCTATGTGGTGGGCCACAATGAACGCGGCTTTGGCAAAATGTTCCATTTTGATGGAAAAAATTGGAACCCCATAAATTTGCCACTAGGCCTATTTAGTCTCGAAGCTATATTTGGTTTTTCAAAAGAAGATGTTTGGGCGGTCGGTATTCTGTCGTATGAAAATCCGAATCCGCCCCCAAATTTTTTGGATTCCAGCCTGGTGGTACATTATGATGGTTCGACTTGGCAGCCAGCTTCGCTGACTAAACAAAGAGGCTTAACTTCAATTTGGGGAAGATCACCTGAGGATATTTGGGCAGGTGGTATCAATGGGGCACTGTATCATTACGATGGAAATTTCTGGCGCGCTGACTCAGTGCCTCTGTTCATACCCACAGATGCTGATCCTGTATATAATTTCTACGCCGTCACGGGCAATACCGCAGGTGATATATTCATGTTATTGTTTGCCCCTCCTCCAGATGGATCGGAACGTTATTATCTCTTCAAACGACAGGATAATGCCTGGGCGATCGCGGATAGTATGCTGTACCAATATTTCAGCAGCATCTGGCTGAGTCCTAGCGGGAAATTGTACGCTTCCGGCAGTGAAGTGCGGCTGTGGGATGGGACGTCCTGGAATACCCTCTCGGAGGGTCTGGAGACAATCACCTATACGATTTTTGGAACCAGTGATACTAATCTGTTTGCAGCAGGTAGTTCACGAATATTTCATTATAATGGCTTGGATTGGTTTGAATACGAAAATTTTCAGTTTAACGATGTTATTTTTTCTGGTATTTGGACAGACGGCAATGAAGTGTTTATTATAGGCTACACATTCAATTTTCCACAAAACACAATAGTTCTGTATGGAAAGTGAAGGTGCTCATGCGAAAAGGAGGTGAGGCCTATGATTGTAAAAAACCCCTTGCCGCTGCGATCTCAGCAGCAAGGGGGCCAAACGGGCTTAAACAGTTCACATGTCGGCTCAACAGCCGACTCAATTTAAACCCAATTCAATATAAGCCACAGAGAAGGAAATTTGCAAAAGATTTCTCTGCAGGCTTGGAGGGAACATTACTTATGAAAAAGTTTTTGACCGGAGTTAGCTTGATCATATTGGGGGTAACATCCTTAATGGCGCAACATGTCCCACCCTGTCGCGGTACGGCTCATCTCAAGAGTATTTGCTATGGCTATGCTACTGCAAGAGCCTTTGGCAAAACTTGGGATGACCCTATTTGTCCAGCACGGACACTTTATCTTGACGGAATCAGCGATCTGTATTTCAACTATACCACACCGTTCTCATACAGTACTGTGAGCGTAGGTGATATTATCAGCTTTAACGGTCATGTTGCTTATGTTAGCCGCATAGCGGCAAAAAATGCAGATAGCCTTAAAGTCGACCATGTTGATGGGGAGGGAAAGCCCGAGGAAAAGGATGTTCCCCTCCGTGATATTATTGAGGGCAAGAACGGGGCAACCTGGCGCGGCAATCCGATTGGCTATTACCGCCGAAAAAGCGGCTGGAAAACGGAATTAAAGAATGAATTCTCGGGCGGCACGATTAAGGTTGACGGTGTGCTGAAAAACGCGCCCTATTCTTTCAATGCCGGCTGGAATGTTTCTCATACGATCGAAGCCACAATGGATGGCCAACGCGTTGATAACTACGTGCGCCGCTTTTATCAATGGTTAGCTGAGGCGGGGGTGGAAATACAGAGTACCTCATCAAAAGCAACCACATTCAAAAGGATTGATAGCAACATCGACACCAAAAGGTCGATTACGGCGAGATTTTGGAAGGAATTCAATATTACCTTCCAGAATTCTTTCGTTGGCGTGGGCAACGCTGGCATAATCAAAGTGAATGGCCAACAATATACTTTACCCACTTCCGCTTTCAAAGTACAAGAGACCACCTCTATCACCGGCCAGGCGATTCAGCAAACTTACAACGGCATCATCTATTCGTTCCACCATTGGTGGGACGGCAGCACATCAGCACAAAAGACGTTTACGCCCCCTGACCATGCGACTTACACCGCTTACTATACTGGCAAGCCGGCGCCAGTAACCATTACTTCATACTCGGGACCGGTGGGCACGCCGG
>JBBIIG010000037.1:0-40634 GCA_037446635.1 bacterium | reverse complement strand
ACACCCGCAAGGTTATCCGTGCCGGATTGTACTGCACCGGCTGCACCTGAATGCGTCCCACTCGCTGGCCGCGGAGTTTGCCTTCGCCGGCGAAGAGGGCGAGCTCGCCGGGCCAGAAGGCGTCGCTGGTGTAAAAGGCGCCATCTTTTTTAAACGAATACAGCACCACATTTTTTTGTAAATCTTCAGAAATGGCCGGCGCCGGCAGCGGTTCAATTTGCGGAATGTCTTCAAACGAGCTTTCGAGAATTCGTACCGAAACCGCGGCGCTGGCCGGCAGTTTGATGATGGCCGCGGCGGTGGGCAGCGCCGGCAAACCGGGTTCGCTGGTCTCGCCAAAATTGCGGACCGACACGCGCATGAAAGTTTGATCTTCGATTTGTAGGGAGGATAAATTTAGATCAAACGGGTTAAGGGAAAATATAATTGTGCGCGGTGTTACTTCGTGGATCGTGAAATTGTCTGCGGAAGGTTGCTCGCCTCGGACCGCACCAGCAAGTAGCAAGAGAATGAGCGGCAGAAAAAATCGCGGCGAGAGGTACGTCTGCAAAATCATGAATGCCTGGGTTGAAATTCTAATTTTAAAGCTTATATTGGGTTGGATTTTAAATATTTTTTCGATGAATTCCAACAAATTTATCAACCTCATTTTTATCGGTGGATGGCTGGCGCTTGGGGCATGCGGCCCAAAATCCGAGCCCGCCAATCACGCCGAAAGCGAGCGTCAGCCGCCCGGGCTTCACACTATCCACATCAACGGGGCGCCGCTAAAAGTGGAGATTGCTCAGACGCTGGAAGCCTCCCGTCTGGGATTAATGTTCCGCGAAAGTTTGCCGGAAGACCAGGGCATGCTGTTCGTTTTTCCCCAGAAACACATTCTCTCGTTTTGGATGCGTAATACCTTCATCCCGCTGGACATCGCGTTCATTGACGAGGCCGGCGTCATCGTGGACATCCAGCGCATGGCGCCGCTGGATGAAACCATTAATTATATATCGGCAGCTCCCGCGCTTTACGCATTGGAAGTGAACGCCGGTTGGTTCGAGAAACAGGGAATAAAAGTGGGCGCGCAAGTGAAGTTTTGAAAAAAACCTTGTGAAGGCTTGAGTCTTCGCAGGGTGTTGCATCTCTTCCCATAATTTTTTAAGTTCGCCTGAAAATAACTCTTTGAGTTGCAATCCGGAGGGAACCCGCTTGCGCAGATCGCTGCTGTTCATTTTTCTTTTTATCTCACAATCACACGCCTCCGAACCGCCCTACTGGCAGCAGTTCGTTCATTACACGATGGACATCACCCTCATCCCCATTGAGCACGCCCTGAGTGGCGAAGAAAAAATCGTTTACAAAAACAACTCGCCGGACACCCTGCACAAATTTTATCTCCATCTCTATCCCAACGCCTTTCGCAGCAACGAAACCATCAAAGCGCGAGAGGCGCGGCGCGAGTATCGCAAATTGCTGGCGAATCCCGATGACGCCGGCTATCTCAACATTGAGTCCTTCCGCATTTTGAGCCACGATTCCACCGAAAAATCGGTGACGGCATTTCAAATCAACGACACCATTCTCGAAGCCAGCCTCCCGGAGCCGCTGCCGCCGGGCGGCGAGCTGACGGTCGAGCTTTCGTTCTATTTAAAAGTCCGCAAATTTCAGGAGCGCGCCGGCTACCGCGGCTTTCAGTACGACTTCGCCCAGTGGTATCCCAAAGTTTGCGTTTATGATGACACCGGCTGGAACGCCGAGCCCTTCCATTTGACCGGCGAATTTTACGGCGAGTTTGGCACGTTCGACGTCACCATCAACGTGCCGCACGAGTACGTGGTGGGTGCAACCGGTGTGGTGTCCGCCGGCGACCCCGGCTGGGAGCGCGTGAACGTTGACACTTCGCTTTCGGATGCGCAGTGGCAGGAAACCTTCAAGAAAATTCAGAAAACCGTCGCCGAAGATGCGAAGGATGGCAAGATTCGCACGGTGACTTTTCACGCAGAAAACGTGCACGATTTCGCCTGGGTGACCAGTCCAGACTTTTTATACGAGCGCGGAGAATGGGACGGCATCCCAATTCACGTGCTGTATCGCTCGTACGCCAAAAACCGCTGGAGCAAAACCGCGGCCAGGCACGGCGCCCGGGCGCTGGCCTGGCTCTCGGAAAAATTTGGGCGCTACCCGTATCCGCAGCTCACCATCGCACACGGTTTGCTAAGTGGTGGAATGGAATATCCGATGTTGGTGATGAACGCCCGTGAAAGCGAAGGTCTGGTTTTGCACGAAGTCGGTCACATCTATTTTTATGGCATTCTCGCCAACAACGAATGGAAGGAAGCGTGGCTGGACGAAGGCTTCACCACCTTTCAAACCCGCTGGTACATGGAGACGCGCTACGGCCAGCAGGGGTGGGATAGTGAGGCTGAGCTGCAGCACGCCAACTGGCTGCAGCGCCGGCGTCCGCGGCTCACCCGCCGCGAAGAGAATCAAAACCAGCTGCTGGCGTATCTCACTTCCGGGAACAATGAACCGATGTCGCGGCCCGCGTATCGTTTCAACGAAAGCATTTCGTATCGCCGAAATGCGTATGACAAAGGCTCGTTCTTTTACGATATGCTCAAATACGTGGTCGGCGACTCCACGTTTGAAAAAATTTGCCGGGAGTATTTCAAGCGCTGGGCGTTCAAGCACGTCAACGAGGCGCGCTTCCGACAGGTGTGCGAAGACGTTAGCGGCCAGAAATTGGATTGGTTCTTCAAGCAGTGGCTGCACGATTCGGTCAACGTTGATTATTCTTTGGACCGCGTCAGCAAACGGCAAACCGCGGAGGGTTGGGAAACCAAAGTGGAAGTTCAGCGCCGCGACCGCGGCATCATCCCGGTGGAAGTTTTGTTAATCACCCAAACCGGCGACAGCCTGGTTCAGCGCTGGGATGGCAAGGGCGAGATCGGGACGGTGGCGTTTCAAACCACCGGCAAGCCGGCAAAGGTGATTCTCGATCCGCGCGACGCGATTCTCGACAAGTCGCGCTGGAATCAAGATCCCCTAAGATTTCGTTTTTTGTTTGAATACCCCAACATGAGTTACTATCCCCGCGATGCCTACGTCATCACCTATCGCCCGAGTTTTTGGTTTAATGAAGTTGACAAGCTGCGGATCGGCGGACGACTCAAAAGTTATTACGGCACGACGCGCAACGCTTATTTCGGCGTATGGTTCGGAACCGAGTCGCGGGAGTTGGACGCGCGCTTCAGCTATTCTAATCCCATTGCACCGCTGGGGCCGGGCGTGCGCGGCGCCTTCAGCGCCCAGAAAATGGAGGGGCGATTTGAGATCGATGCCCATCTCACGCTGCTGAAAAGAAAGTATTTGGCACATCCGCCGCTGCATCAGATCATCGTTGGCTTCAATCATTCCAAACTCATAAAAGATGGCGAGCGCTACGTACGGCGCGAGTTCGATCAAAAAAATGACATTGCTTTGGCCACCTGGGAACGCGGCGACGTGAACAATCTCTATTTTCGTTACGGCGTGAATCCAAGAGGACTGGCGTGGTTTACCAATATTACACTGGGTTTGGATTTGGTTGATGAAGACTGGGGCAGCGACGTCAGCTACCATTCCGGGTTTGCGGAGTTGAAAGTGTGGTTTCCTAAAAATGACGAAGGAGTTTTTCTGCGATTTTTTGCCGGCAAAATTTTCAGCTCCGATGACGCTTTCATTCAAGACCTGCTGTTTTTGGATGGCGCCAATCCTCGCGAGCGGTTTCAAAAATTTTATCTGCGCAGCGACGGCGCGCTGCCGGAGGAACTGCACTATCATTTGCCCGGTGGCGGCACCCTGCGCGGGTATTACAACCAGCCGATTTTTGGCGATCAGATGCTTGCGGTCAATGGCGAGCTGCGGAAAAACCTCGCGTCAGATTTATTGGGTAAAACGATGCGCATCATTTTAGGCAAACCTAGTCTGGCCATCTTTGCTGACGTGGCCACGATGGAATTTCTCGATTTCAGCCACAAGCTTTTTGCGGACGCCGGCTTCGGGCTGCGCTTCGAGAACGTTCTGCCCGATGATTGGTACACCATTTTTACCGGCGGCCGCAACACCACCCTGCGCCTCGATTTTCCCATCTGGGTGAATCGCCCGCTGCCGGATGAAAATGCCGTGCGGTTTCGCTGGGTGTTTGGGTTTGAGCAGGCGTTCTGACTTTGCACGCTCACGAGTTTTGAGGCAGCAACTTCCGCGATACGTACTGTTTAGCTGTTTACGAAGCTGATGGATTGATGGAAAATAAACTCCATCGATCCATTAATCCATTAATCCAGCATCTGAGGAAAGGTCTCTCCCAAAAGATTTGTGAATTTGAACTAAAGAGCCTTATATTTCTCACCCATGAACAAAAAACCCAAACCCTCTCTCGCCACCGTCCGTTACGCCTTCAAAAACATCATTTGGCCGAGGCGAAATCTTTTGCTGCTCGGACTGGTGCTGATCGTCATCAATCGTTTGTCGGGACTGGTGCTTCCCGGCTCAAGCAAATATCTGATTGACGAAGTCATCGCCAAATCGAATTTGAATTTGCTCAAATGGTTGTTGATTGCGGTCGGCGCTGCAATCACGGTTCAAGCTGTCAGCTCGTTTTTTCTCACGCAACTGCTCAGCGTCGAGGCGCAGCATTTGATCTCCGTGCTGCGGGCGCAGGTGCAGCGGCATATCATTTATTTGCCGGTGCGATTTTTCGACAACACCAAGTCCGGCGAACTGGTCTCCCGCATCATGACCGACGTCGAGGGCGTGCGCAATCTCGTCGGCACGGGATTGGTTCAGCTTTTCGGCGGCGTACTCACCGCAATCGTGGCGTTTTTTCTGCTGATTAAAATCAACCCGCTGATGACGCTGTACACGTTAGTGCCGCTGGCCATCTTCGGACTGATCTCCCTCAAAGCCTTTTCATACATCCGCCCGATTTTCCGCGAACGGGGAAAAATCAACGCGGAAGTTACCGGCCGGCTTACCGAGTCCCTCGGCGGCATTCGCGTCATCAAAGGCTTCAACGCCGAGTCGTATGAAATCAAGGTTTTTGAAAGCGGCGTTGAGCGCCTGTTCAAGAATGTGCGAAAGTCGCTGCTAACCACCAGTTTCGTCACCAGCGCAGCGACGCTGCTTTTGGGCATCGCCAGCGTGGGCATCATGGGCGTCGGCGGCTCGTTGATCATCAAAGGCAAGATGACCATCGGCGATTTTTTTGCGTTCACACTTTATCTCGGATTCATGATCGCGCCCATCGTGCAGATGAGCAACATCGGCAGCCAGATCACGGAAGCGTTTGCGGGACTCGATCGCACCGAGGAAATTTTGAACTCGCCGCGTGAAACCGACGACGCGCTGCGAACGATTCAACTTAACAGTATAAAAGGTGACGTCGAGTTTGAGGAGATTTCATTTTCCTATGAGCCGGGAAATGAAGTTTTGAAAAATATCAGTTTTAAAGCGCCCGCCGGCAGCATGACCGCACTGGTGGGCACCTCCGGCTCCGGCAAAACCACTATCGCCGGACTCGCCGCCACGTTTTTAAAGCCGATCAGCGGCGTCATCAAAATTGATGGAAAAGATCTCTCAAAAGTCACGCTCGATAGTTACCGCAGCCGGCTGGGGGTGGTGCTGCAAGACGATTTTCTTTTCGAGGGCACGATTCGCGAAAATATACTTTTTGGGAAGCCCGACGCCAGCGAAGCGGAATTGCTGGAAGCCGCCCGCGCGGCTCACGTGAAGGAGTTCACCGACCGTTTCCCCGACGGACTTGACACGCTCATCGGCGAGCGCGGCGTGAAGCTTTCCGGCGGCCAGCGCCAGCGGGTGGCCATCGCCCGCGCGCTTTTGGCTAATCCCAAAATCCTCATTCTCGACGAAGCCACCTCGAACCTCGACACCGAAAGTGAAATGTACATTCAAGAAAGTTTGCAGCGCTTGATGAAAGGCCGCACCACGTTTGTCATCGCCCATCGCCTCAGCACCATCCGTCGCGCCGATCAGATTCTCGTCATTGAAGACGGGCAAATTGCCGAACGCGGCAGCCACGAGGAGTTGATAAAAAAAGAAGGACGATATTATCAGCTTTATACCTACCAGGCCCGGATTTGATTTTTTCTTTGGATTTGATTAATTTTGCCAGTGAAACTGGAAGTTCACAGAGACAAGTTAATTTAAACACGGTAGCGTGACTTTAATGGTTAAAATTTAAGCGGAGGGCCAAACCATGTCAAACTATGCGCATCCGGAAGTGCTGGTTTCCACCGACTGGGTGGATGCTCACAAAAACGATCGCGGGTTGGCGATTGTAGAAGTGGATGTCGATACCAAAGCCTACGAGGAGGGCCACGTGCCCGGCGCCATCGGCTGGAACTGGCAAACCCAGTTGTGCGATACCGTGCGCCGTGACATCATCAAAAAAGCCGATCTGGAAAAGCTGCTGAGCGACAGCGGCATCTCCAATGATACCACCATCATCCTCTATGGCGACAACAACAATTGGTTTGCGGCGTGGGCATTCTGGCAACTCAAAATTTACCGCCACAAAGACGTGCGCATCATGGACGGCGGCCGCAAAAAATGGCTGGCCGAGGGGCGGCCCTTAAGCACCGAGATTCCCACCCCCAGACGCGCCAACTACGTTGCCAAAGCAGCGGATAAAAGCTTGCGCGCCTTTTTACCCGATGTACAAAAAAGCTACAAGCTTAAAAAAACAGTGCTCGTGGACGTGCGTTCCGCAGACGAATTTACCGGCAAAATTCTTTCGCCGCCGGGACTGCCAGAAACCTGCCAGCGCGGCGGACACATCCCCGGCGCCAAGAATATCCCCTGGGCGCAGGCTTGCCGCGAGGATGGCACCTTCAAAAGTTATGATGAATTGAAAGCGTTGTATGAAAGCAAGGGCGTCACCGAAAAAAAGGATATCATCGCCTATTGCCGCATCGGCGAGCGCTCCAGCCACAGCTGGTTCGTGTTGAAGTATTTGCTCGGCTACCCGAACGTTCGCAATTATGATGGCTCGTGGACCGAGTGGGGCAATCTCGTCGCTGCGCCGGTGGAAACAGGCGCAGGTGCTTAGCCATGCTGCGCGCGGAAAATTTCCAGCAGGAAACCAGCGCGGTCAACGGCGCGCCGGTGCGCATCGTCACCTATCAAATTGGCGCGCGGTTTTTCTGTCACGTAGAAAATCAGGATCCGGGCGCCACCATTGCCCGCGGCGAAGGCCCTACCCGCGAGGAAGCGCGGCAGCAAGCTCTGGCCAAAGTTGCCGGAAGGCTGAAGGGAATTGACAAAACTCCGGGGTCTTAAAGGCCCCGGAATTTTAACAAGCAATTTCATGATAAAAACGCTCACGATAAAAAATTTCAAATCGATCAAGCAGTTGAAACTAAACTGCAAACGGATCAATTTATTCATCGGCAAACCCAATGTTGGCAAATCGAACTTGTTGGAGGCAGTTGGAATTTTTTCTTTGCCCTACGTGAATGAAAACTTCAAAGACGTGATTCGATTTGAAAACTTGGGCAACCTCTTTTATGATCAGGAGGTGTCCGAAAGAATAGAAATTATTGCTGATAATTTTTCTTTTAATGTAAAATTTGAAAGCGGCAGTTTTAAAACAAGTTTCGAAGACAGTGCCGGAAAGAACAAAAGTGAAATCAATTTGGATTATAATGGAAATGTGATGTCAAGAACAAGTCATGGGCCTTTAGTTTTGTCATCTTTTAAACTGTACCGATTTGCAATTTTGAATACTTTTGGCCGGCCAGAATCGGATTTTCTTTTGCCGATCACCGGAGATAACCTATTGCAAATTCTTCTCACCAAGAAAGAGATTAGAAAATTTGTTGCGGGCTTATTCAGCGAGTACGGACTCAAACTGGTTTTGAAGCCTCAGGAGCACAAAATCGAAGTTCAGAAGCAAATTGAGGATGTTATTATTTCTTACCCTTATTCCCTGGTTTCGGATACCCTGCAACGAGTGGTCTTTCATTTTTTGGCCATTGAAACCAACAAAGATTCGATCCTCATTTTTGAAGAACCGGAAGCCCACGCCTTCCCCTATTATGCCAAATTCTTAGCTGAGAGAATTGCACTCGACGGCTCTAACCAGTATTTTATTTCTACTCACAATCCCTATTTTCTTCTCTCGGTTTTGGAGAAAACTCCAAAAGCGGAGATTGGAATTTTCATTACCTACTTCAAAAATTATCAAACTAAAATCAAGGCGCTAACTGAAGAAGAGATGCCCGCCGTCCTCGATCTTGACGCGAGCGTATTTTTCAACCTGGATCGCTTTCTGGGGGAAGGATGATATTTGTCGAATGTGACCCAGACAAAGCTTTGCTGCGCACACTGGGCGTCCCGCGTAAAAAAATAAATCATTCCGGCAACAAAGGAAATATCTGTAACAAGCTTGCGAAAAGGAAAAGATGCAAAGGACTGGTTGATGAAGATCCCACCTGATCGAATCATCCCCAAAATCCGCCGCCGGCAGCGAGCCCCAGATAAATGGTCGCCTCCCCCGACTGTTCGGGCTTGCCCGACGCAGGCGGGGAAGACAGAATTCGGCTTATCGGGCTACTTTGGATTTTTTGAGACAAATTCTTCTTTCCCCAAATTCCGCCTTCCTGCCCCCATGATCTCCGGTAGGCGGGTTTGGAATTTTGCCGGGAGGGGGCGCGCTGACAATTCAAAATTCATCCTGTTTCGCAAAACGGCAAATTGTGAATGGTGAATGGTCAATTGTCATTTATTGATTCAGAAGGACAACTAAATGGAATTAAACTGGCAGTTAATCAACAATCATTCTCCCGAAAAAATCAGCCAGTTTGCCCAACAACTCAACTCTTCACCGGTTCTGGCGCGCATTCTTTTGAATCGCGGCATTGAGGACATCGAAGCCGCCCGCGAGTTTTTCAAGCCCAACCTCGCCAATCTGCATGATCCTTTTTTGATGACAGAAATGCGCGAAGCGGTGCAACGTATCGAAAGAGCTATTTCCAAAAAAGAGAAAATTTTGATCTACGGCGACTACGACGTGGACGGCACTACTGCCACTGCGATGCTGCTACGCTTCTTCCAGTATCTCGGCCACCCGGTGGATTTTTACGTTCCCGATCGCCTGCTGGAAGGGTATGGCGTCTCGGCGCCGGGTATTCGTTACGCGCATCAACAGGGTTACCCACTCATCATTTCGGTTGATTGCGGCATTACCGCCAATGCGGAGATAGCGTTAGCGCAGCAGTTGGGGATCGATTTCATCGTTTGCGATCACCACCAACCCGCCGCCGAATTGCCCCCGGCTGTGGCCATTCTCAACCCCAAGAAGCTGGGATGCCGCTATCCCTTCAAAGAGTTGTCCGGCGTAGGGGTGGCTTTCAAATTGATTCAGGCGCTGCAATCACGTTTCAATTTAGAGGAGGCAATTTTTCTCAATGCACTGGAGTTGGCGGCCATTGGCAGCTCGGCCGACATTGTGCCGCTGGTGGATGAAAATCGCGTCTTTGTCAAGTTCGGTTTGCAGCGGCTGAAGCAAACCTCCAATCCGGGACTGCGCGCGCTAATGGCCGTGGCCGGAATTAATCATGATGAAGAGCTCGGTACCGGCCACGTGGTGTTTGTGATTGCGCCGCGCATCAACGCCGTGGGCCGGCTTGGCGACGCTGGTCGCGCCGTGCGTTTGTTAACCACCACTGATGAGCAGCAGGCCAAGAATATTGCCGCCATCCTCGAATCAGAAAATCGCATCCGCCGCAACATCGATGAAGAAACATTTTTGGAGGCGGTGGAAATCGTTGAAACGCAATTTGATCTCAAAACTCAAAAAGTTTTAGTGTTGGAAAAGGAGGGCTGGCACCCCGGCGTGATTGGCATTGTCGCGTCGCGCATCGCCGAAAAATATTATCGCCCCACGGTGCTGATCGCCACCGAGGCCGGCCGCGGCCGTGGTTCCGCGCGCAGCATTCCGGGATTCGATATCTACCACGCGCTGCATAGATGCCGCGATTGTATGCTGGAATTCGGCGGGCACAAGTACGCCGCCGGGCTTTCCATTTCTTGCGCGCAAATTCAAAAACTGCGCGATGCCATCAATCAAGTTGCTGATGACTTGTTGACGAGCGAACATTTGAGTCCCAAATTGTGGATCGATGCCGAGCTGCGTTTCAGCGAGTTTAAGGGAGATTTCCTGAAATTACTGCGCATGATGGGGCCGTTCGGTCCGCAGAACATGCGCCCGGTGTTTCTTTCTACCGATTTGCAGGTGGTGGGCACGCCCACCATTGTGGGCAAAAACCATTTGAAGTTCAAAGTCCGGCAGGACGGCATTGTGATGGATGCCATCGGCTTCAACTTGGGCGATCTTTCCTACCGTGTCAACTCCGGCGAACGCGGGCTGCAAATGGTGTACGTCATCGAAGAAAACGAATGGGAAGGAAGAAAATCGCTGCAGTTGCGGGTTAAGGATTTGCGATGAGAGGCTAATGTTGAGGCGAAGGTGTTGCAGCTTTGGAGTTATGGAGTACTGGAGTAATGGAGTTTTGAAGCTTGGAATCGTAGATCGGGGGATTAGTGGATTAGCAATACTCCAACACTCCACTACTCCATCACTCCACCTTCACCCTTAGCCCTGTCATTTCATCTCTAACATCTCACATTTCACGTCAATGAAAAAATACCCAAGCCAACTCAACCGAAGATCGGACGACTACAAACAACGTCGCAGCTACATGCTGGGATTAGTGAGCGAGCTGAATCTGAAATTAAAAGAAGTGAAAGCGGTGAATCCGCAGGCGGTCGAAAAATTACGCCAGCGCGGCAAGTATCCGGCGCGGGAAAAAATTCAAAAGGTGATTGACCCGGGTACCGAGATTTTGGAAATCGGTGCGCTGGCGGCGTACGATATGTATCACGAGATTCCCGGCGGATATCCGTCAGCGGGAACGATCATTGCGGTGGCGACGGTGTCCGGCAAAAAAGTGGTGATCATGGCCAACGATCCGCTGGTGAAGTCCGGCGCCTGGGTGGAGACGACCTGCAAAAAAAATCTGCGCGCGCAGGAGATCGCCATGGACAATCGCTTGCCGATCATTTACATGGTGGACTCCGCAGGCGTGAACCTCGAGCGCCAGGCTGAGATTTTTCCCGACAAGTTGCACTTTGGCCGTATATTTCGCAACAACGCCAAAATGGCCGCGATGGGCATTCCACAAATCTCCTGCGTCTTCGGATTTTGCGTGGCCGGCGGCGCCTATTTGCCCGGCATGAGCAGCGACCTCGCGATGATCACCAACCACTCCAGCATGTTTTTGGCCGGGCCGTTTTTGGTGCAATCCGCATTGGGGCAAGTGGTAGATATGGAAACCCTCGGCGGCGCGAAAATGCACAACGCCATCAGCGGCGTAGCGGATTATCAGTTTGATAGCGAAGACGACGCCTTTCAATGGATTCGCGATCAAGTGGCGGCGATTGGCAAACGGGCGACCGCGCCGTTTGATCGCATCCGCGCCGAGGAGCCGGAGTGCGACCCCGAAGAAATTTTGGGAATTCTGCCGGCCTCGCCGACCGGCACCTACGAGATGCGCGAGATCATCGCCCGCATTGTCGATGGCAGCCGCTTCGAGGAATTCAAACCGCATTTTGGTCCGACGCTGATTTGCTGCTTCGCGCGCATCGGCGGGTTCGCGGTGGGCATCGTCGCCAACCAAGGCCGGCCGGTGCAGCGGCAAATGCCGCCCGATCATCTCGGCCGGCCGCAGCCGCCGCAGGTGCAAATGGGCAACGTCATTTACAGCGACTCCGCCAACAAGGCGTCGCATTTTATTATGCTCTGCAACGAGCGGCTGATCCCGCTGATTTTTTTGCACGATGTCACCGGCTTCATGGTCGGCAAGATGGCCGAGAACACCGGCATCATCAAAGACGGCGCGGAAATGGTGAACGTGCAGGCGAACTCGGTGGTGCCGAAATTCACGGTGGTGATTCGCAACAGCTTTGGCGCCGGCAACTACGCCATGTGCGGCAAGGCTTACGACCCGCGGCTGATTTTCTCCTGGCCCACCGCGCGGGTGGCGGTGATGGACGGCGGCATCGCCGCGGACACGGTGCTGCTTACGAAAAAGGATTTGGATGACGACGCCCGCAAAAAATTCCGCGCCGAACTGGTGGCAAAATACGAGCGCGAAGCCTCGCCCTATTTCTCCGCCGCCCGCCTGATGACCGACGGCATCCTCGATCCCCGCGACACCCGCAAGACGTTGATTTGGGGACTTGAAATGGCGCAAAATAATCCGGATATTCCGGAGTACAAAACCGGCGTGCTGCGGCTGTAACGCAAACCTCTGGTTTGCGAGTTTTAATCTCTAAAGTTAGGAGAGTAAAATGGACACGATAGAGAAAAAATACATTGTCGATGAGCAAAACCGTAAAGTTGCGGTGCAACTCGACATCGAGACATTTGAGAAAATTGAAGAGGTGCTTGAAAATTACGCTTTGGTGCAACTGATGAGGGAAAATGAGGGAGACGAAAGACTCAGTCTGAAAGAGGCCAAAGCGTACTACAAAAAACTCGATAAGGCCGATTGAAGATTGATTATCGAAAAAGATTTCTTAAAGACCTCTCCAAAATCCCTTCTCCGATACGCGGAGAGATTGAGGAGTTTGTGTTTGAAAAGCTTCCTAAATTGAGATCGATTTTTGAAAGTGGCAAAATTGAACAGATGACGGGCTCACTACTACAAAATTCGTTTTGGTTCTTATCGGGTTGGAATTAAAACAGAAGATGATGTGGTGATTTTGGAAAGAGCCTTACACCGAAAAGATATTTATCGATATTTTCCATAAATTAGTGTTGAAAGTGAAGTGAAAACAGATTTTGCCGTAAGATTCGGTAAAAACACCCGCCGCGAATTTGCGGTTTGTATCAATAATTCCGATACCTCCGCTTCATTGGAATTGCACAAAATTTACCGGGTGTTACCCGATGAAGACGCGGCGAAGAACGGAGACTTACGCGTGATTGATGAAAGCGGCGAGGATTACTTGTATCCCGCCGAATATTTTGTTTTAATCGAAGTGCCGAAAGAAGTTGAACGAGCCTTGCTTCAGGAATCATAAGCTTCCTGCGGAGGAAATATGAAGTTCAATGTCATAATCGAAAAAGATGAATCCGGTTACTTCGTCGCTGAAGTCCCGGCGTTGCCCGGTTGTTTGAGTCAGGGCAAAACTTTCGAAGAAGCCCAAGAAAATATCAAAGAGGTGATTGAGGGGTGGTTGGAGGTTATGAATGAGAAGGCTAAAATCAACAATTCATAAAATTCATTTCCACTTTATATTACAGACAAAATCAAAGCAGGTGAAATCTTATGGCAAAAGAACCCTTGAATGTTTTTTACGATCGAAAAGGGGATGTTCTGTATATCTCGATCGGTGCGCCAAAAGAGGCTACTTCCAGAGAAGTCGATGACGATGTTTTAGTACGTGTCTTGCCTGAGAGTGATGAAGTTGTAGGATTCACGATCTTAAATTTCGCAGAGCGATTCGGGGATATAAAAGAGGAACAAACTATTCCCATTAAAGCGCAATTTGAAACTATTGAAGAATTGTAGCGGAGTATGTCTGTTGGAGTATTGGAGTGATGGAGTACTGGATTGATGGATTAGTGGATCAATGATATCCCCACTACTCCAAAGCTCCAGCACCCCAGTACTCCATTAATCCATTACTCCGCGTCGCCATTTGAAAGATCATCGGAAAATGAAAACTCGCGAACCTGTTTTGATAGCCAACGGCCAGGGCTTCTGGGGCGACAGCATCGACGCGCCCATCAAACTGATTGATGGCGGGCCGCTGCACTACATCACCCTCGACTACTTGGCCGAGGTCACCATGTCCATCATGCAGCGGCAGAAGCTGCGCGATCCGCAAAAAGGCTACGCCACCGATTTCGTGGATCTGATGCGCGAGACCCTGCCGCGATTGGTGGAGAAGAACATCAAAGTCATTGCCAGCGCCGGCGGAGTGAATCCCAAAGCCTGCCGTGAGGCGGTGCTGGAGGTGGCGCGCAAATTAGGATTGAAGGGCGTGAAGATCGGCATTGTCGAGGGGGATGATATTTTGGCGCGCATTCCGGAGCTATTGACGGCCGGAGCGGAGCTCAAGAATATGGAGAGTGGTAAACCGCTCACTACGATCCAAGACAAAGTGCTCTCCGCCAACGTTTATATCACCTCGTTTGCGATGGCTGAGGCGCTCGCGCAAGGCGCGCAGATCATCATCACCGGCCGCGTCTCCGATCCCGGGCTTGTGCTGGCGCCAATGATTTACGAATTCGGCTGGAAGGAAGATGAGTGGGACAAACTGGCGGCGGGCACCGTTGCGGGCCACATTCTCGAGTGCGGGGCGCAGGCTACCGGCGGTAATTACACGCGCTGGTGGGAGGTGCCGGATTTCGCTAATATCGGCTATCCGATTGCGGAAGCCTATTCCGATGGCAGCTTTTTTGTCACTAAGCACCCTGGCACCGGCGGCATGGTGACGGTGGACACCGTGGCCGAGCAGATCGTTTATGAAATGGGCGATCCGAAAAATTACATCTCGCCGGACGTGCGCATCGATTTCACCACCATTCAATTGGAACAGGCTGGCAAGGATCGCGTGAAAGTGTTTGGCATCAAAGGCTATCCCAAAACCGACAGCTACAAAGTTTCCATCAATTATCAAAAGGGGTACAAGGCCTCGGGCACGCTCACCATCAGCGGCCCGGATGCCTACGCGAAAGCGCAGAAATGCGCGGAGATCATTTGGCAGCGATTGCAAACCGCCGGCTACAATTACGAAGAAACCAGCACGGAATTTTTGGGAGTGAACTCTTGCCACGGCGACATCAATCCGCTGCCCGCGCAAATCAACGAAGTGGTGCTGCGCGTCGGCGTGAAAGATGCGGATGCAAAGAAAGTCGAGCGCTTTGGCAAAGAGTTGGCGCCGCTGGTGACCAACGGTCCGCCGGGCGTCACCGGATTTGCTGGCGGCCGCCCCAAGCCGCAAGAGATTGTGGCGTACTGGCCAGCGCTGATCGACAAAAAATTGATTCAAACCAAAGTCACGGTGGAAGAAGTATGAAACGAATTCAACTGCGGCAAATCGCCCACGCCCGTTCCGGCGACAAAGGCGACAGCTCAAACGTCGGGCTGCTGGCTTATAATAAAGAGGCGTTTGAGATCATCAAAAAAGAAGTAACGCCGGAAAAAGTGAAGGCGCATTTCAAAGGCATGGTGAAAGGCAAAGTGGAGCGCTACGAATTGCCCAATTTGTTGGGACTCAATTTTATTTTGCACGATTCGCTGGGCGGCGGCGGCAGCGAAAGTTTGAAGAACGATGCCCAGGGCAAAACTCACGGTCAGGCGCTGCTGCTGATGGCGATCGACGTGCCGGATGATTTTAATATCAGGACGTTGATGAACACAGATTAACGCAGATAAGAAGTAAATTGATTTTTAAATGGGATTGTTGGAGTGATGGAGTACGGGATGAATGTAACTCAAAGCTTCGTTTATGCAAAGCACAGTGTTACAGCACATTAATCCATTGATCCATTAATCCACCAATCCAATATGCAATGAAGGAAACAAGTATGCTCGAAGCTCCAACGTTAGCTGTTGATGTTGCCTCTTATTTAAAAGAAAAAAGCTCGCCGCTGGATTATTCACAAAAGAGCATTGCTATCATTTTGGCGGCGGGGCATGGCAAGCGCATCAAGTCCGAGACCTCGAAGATGCTGCATGAAATCTGGGGCGTGCCGACGGTGGAGCGCGTGGCGATCGCCGCGCGCGAAGGACTTGCTTCCACCAATCTCGTCATTGTGGTGGGTATCAAAGCCAAAGAAGTGGCCGATGCCCTCGGCAAGCGCGATCATCAGATGTTCGTTTATCAGGCCGAGCAGCGCGGCACTGGCGACGCTGTGCGCGTGGCGCTGGCAGTCATTCAAAAAAAATTCAAAGGGGATATCTACATTTTCCCCGGCGACATGGGGCTGCTCAATGCCGAGGTGGTGCAAAAGTTCAAAGAAGATTTTCTCAGCAACGACTGCGACATGATGGTGCTCTCCGGCATCTTTGACGGCGACCCCCGCGACAATTATTACGGCCGCATCGTGCGCGTGCCCAAAGCGGACGTCGCTGGCAAAAGCTCCGGCGCGGATTTTGGCAAGGTGATCGAAATCAAAGAACACAAAGATATTCTCGCGCTGCGCGACGATCTTCCGTATCATGTGACTTATAAAGGACGGACCTATGCCTTCGCTAAATCCGATCTTCTCGCCATTCCGGAATTCAACACCGGCATCTATGCATTTAAGGCAAAAAAAATTCACGAGCACATCAAACAGCTGAAAACCGACAACGTACAGGGCGAGCTCTATTTGACCGATCTCATCAGCATTTTCAATGAACATAAGCTGACGGTGAAATCCGCCGCGGCGGAAGACAATCACGCGGTGTTGGGCTTCAATGTCAAAAGCGTTTTGCGGGAGATGGAGAGCTTTGCGCGCCGGCGGGTTTTCGAGCAGCTCAAAGACATCGTCACCATCGAAGATCAGAATGATTTTTTTATCGCTGATGAAGTTGTGAAGCGGATCACTGAGTTGGACAAAAAGTACGGACCGCTGGATATTTACATCGGCAAAGGCGTGTTCATTGGCCGCGATGTGGAGTTGAGCAAAGGCGTGCAAATTTTTAATGGCGCGCGGTTGATGGGGCGAATCATCGTAGGGGAGAACGTTCGCATTCGTGAGAACGTGCATCTTTCCACGTATCCCAATCAGACGCTGAAGATTGGCCGCGGCACGCAAATTTTCAAAGAGGATATCATCAAAGGCAATCTTGAAATTGGTGAAAATTGCCATATCGGTTCCAGTGTCAACATGACCGGCAGCGATGATTTTCCCACGCGCATCGGCAACAACGTGTTCATCAAAGGCACGTCGTATGTTTTCGGCAGCATCATTGAAGATGATATCTACATCGAGCATTCGGTGTTGAAATGCAAACACGTGCAGCGCACGGTCCGCAAAGACGGGACGGTGCAGGCCATTCGCTACGTGCTGCCGCTGCCGGAGGGGCTGGATTCCATCCGCGATATTCATCCATTCAAAAGAAATTTTCTGGCGAGTCAAATCGATTCCTCGAATAACGAGCCGAAAGAAAAGAAGAAATGAATTTTCAATTTCTAACTTACAAAATCGAAGAGTACGTCGCGACGTTGACCATCAACCGTCCGCCGGTCAACGCGTTGAACCGCGAGTTGGTGGCGGAACTTGGTCGGGCCGCGGAGTTGCTCGAGGAGGACGTCAACTCGAACAAAGTGCGGGTTGCGATCATCACCGCGGCGGGCAAATATTTTTGCGCCGGCGCGGATTTGAAGGAGCGCATGGAGATGCCGGAGCCGGAGGTGGCTCCGACTGTCCGGAATATCGGAGTGGCGGTGAATAAAATTGCGGAGATTTCTGTTCCAACCATTGCCGCGTTGCAGGGCAGCGCCCTGGGCGGCGGCTTCGAGGTGGCGTTGGCGGCGGATATTCGCATCATCGTTGACTCGGCGCAAGTGGGGCTGCGCGAAACCGCGCTGGCAATTTTGCCGGGCGCCGGCGGCACGCAGCGGCTCACCCGAATCATCGGGCCGAGCAACGCGATTTTGTGGATCACCACTGCGCGGCTGTTTTCGGCGCACGAAGCGCTGCAGCACGGCGCGGTGAATTATGTGGTGCCGGAATCGGAATTGATGAACAAGGCTTTGGAGATCGCCCGCGCGATCGCGAAAAACGGACCGCTGGCGGTGCGCAACGCCAAACGCGCCATTCTCGCGGGAATGGACAAGCCGCTGCCCGCTGGCCTCGAATTGGAGTTCGAGTGTTATCAAAACATCATCCCCACCGCGGATCGGCGCGAAGGCTTGCAGGCGTTCCGGGAGAAACGCGAGCCGCGGTATCAAGGGAAATAACGCTTGGTGTGCTGGAGTTGTGGAGTACTGGAGAAGTGGGGTACTGGAGTAGTGGAGTAATGGATCAATGGATCAATGGATCAATGAGGGGCGCGCAAAGAGCATAGCGAAAAGAAGAACGCTCTGTGTTCACCATACTCCATTACTCCTCAAAAATTCATAGCTCGAAATTTTGATTGAAAGACGAGGAACATTATGAACTACACTGACGAACAGATGATGCTGCGCGACATGGTTCGTGAATTTGCCAAAAATGAAATTGAACCGATCGCAGCGGAGATTGACGAAAGCGGCGAGTTCCCAATGGCGAACATCAAAAAGATGGCCGAGCTGGGACTCCTCGGCATTCCGTTTCCGGAGGAATACGGCGGCGCGGGAATGGATACCGTGAGCCTCGCGCTGGCGTTGGAAGAAATTGCCAAAGCCTGCGGTTCCACTTGTTTGACGGTGGCGGCGCATATTTCGCTGTGCGCCACGCCAATTTATTTGTTTGGCACCGAGGAACAGAAACGCAAATATCTTGTGCCGCTGGCCAAAGGAAAATCGCTCGGCAGCTTCTGTCTTACCGAGCCCGGTTCCGGCTCCGATGCCGGCGCCGCGAAAACCACCGCGGTGCTGAAGGGCGATCATTATGTGTTGAATGGGTCGAAAGCGTATGTCACCAATGGTGGCGTGGCGGACTATTTTGTGGTGTTTGCGAAGACCGCGCCAGAAAAGGGCGTGCACGGCATTTCCGCGTTCATCGTGGAAAAGGGGTTCGAAGGATTTGTCGTTGGCAAGAAAGAAGACAAGTTAGGCGTGCGGGCGTCGGATACGCGGGTGATTTCGATTGATAATTGCCGCGTGCCTAAAGAAAATTTGTTGGGCAAAGAGAATGAAGGTTTCCAGCAAGCCTTGATCACCCTGGATGGCGGCCGCATCGGCATTGGCGCGATGGCAGTGGGACTCGCGCAGGCGGCGATGGAAAAAGCCGCGGCATACTCTAAAGAACGTGAGGCCTTCGGGCAACCCATCGGCGAGTTTCAAGCGATTCGGTGGATGCTGGCAGACATGGCCACGGAAATTTACGCCGCGCGTTTGATGGTGCACGAGGTGGCGCAGATGCGCGATCAAGGCAAGCCCTACACCAAAGAAGCCGCCATGGCCAAACTTTTTGCCTCGGAGATGGCCATGCGCGCCACCAAAAATGCCATCCAAATTTTGGGCGGCTACGGCTATTGCAAAGATTATCCGCTCGAGCGCTACTGGCGCGATGCCAAACTCACGGTGATTGGCGAAGGCACGTCCGAAATTCAGCGGCTGGTGATCTCGCGGGAGTTGTTGAAAGAATTCTAAGGTTTGATAATCTATATGATTTGCCTTATTGAAGCGCACAAATATCGCTCTTTGCGGTATTTGAGCCAGAAAATTTCTCCGTTTAATTTACTCATTGGGCCAAATGCAAGTGGCAAAACTACGTTTCTTGATGCCATTTCTTTTGTTGGTGATTTGCTAAAACACGGCCCGGAGGAAAGTATTCGCCGGCGGGCACGCTCGCTTGAAGAGATGACTTGGAACCGACTCGGAAACAGCTTCGAATTGGCGATCGAGTTATCCATACCCCATCGACTATGTACAACTCGGTCAAATGGCGCTTACTCACAATGCCGTTATGAGATCGCAATCGGATATTCTTCAACAGATGAGGCTGCTCTTTTGAATGAAGTCTTTTGGTTAAAGCCCGACGGACAAGTGCAAAAAGGTTATTCTCACAAAGAGGAAAGCAATGATCCCCAGCTTGCGCTGGACCTGCCTTTTCCTCGCGAGCTTCCAATGGTCGATTCCATATTAATTGCCCCACGCAAACATTCGCCTCCGGGGTGGCGGAAGGTGGTAAATAAGATCAGTGAGTCGGGCAACGATTGGTTCAAAGCAGAATCCGGTGAATGGAATAATCTTTTCAGGCTTGGTCCCCGGAAATCCTCACTGGCGAATTTGCCCGAAGATGAACAAAAATTTCCGATCTCCACTTGGGCAAAGCGCCTCCTCATGGAGGGCATACAGGTTTTGGCCTTAAACAGTCTTGCTATGCGACAGCCGTGTTCTCCATTGGCGCCTAAGCATTTCGTTGCGGATGGATCAAATTTGCCTCTTGCAATCCGCGAGCTGCAAAAAAAACCAGGACGTTTCCGACAATGGCTAGAACATGTTAAAACTGCCTTACCCGATATTCAAACCATCGAGGTACAGGAGCGGCCGGAAGATCGTCATTTATACATCGAGGTCGTCTATCAAACCAAGACCCGTGTTCCGTCGTGGCTGGTTTCTGATGGCACGTTACGATTGCTGGCATTGACACTGATTGCCTATATACCATCGGACGGAGCAATCTATTTGATTGAAGAGCCAGAAAATGGGCTGCATCCAAGAGCGGTGGAAGCAGTCTTCCAGTCACTTTCTTCTGTTTACGATCATCAGGTGCTAGTGGCCAGCCATTCTCCGATCTTTCTCAGTCTGGCTCAGCCTGACCAGATTCTATGTTTTGGCAAGACTCCCAGCGGAGCGACGGATATTGTTGTTGGCAGCCGGCATCCTATGCTGGAAAATTGGCGCGGTGAGGTTAATCTTAGCGTGCTTTTTGCCTCGGGCGTATTAGGATGAAAATGAAAGATTTGCTCGTGCTGGTTGCAGATACGCAGATGAAGGCTGCAATTGAGAAATTATTAATGCGAGAACGCGCACTTGGCATTACTAAGCCTTCATTTGATGTTTTTGTGCATCCGGAAAGAGATCCCGGAGTCTTTAGAAAGTGCCACGATTTTTTGAGACCATTTCAACATCTTTACCGTTTTGCTCTGGTCTTGTTTGACCGCGATGGTTGTGGCTCACAAGATGTTGTACAAATTCTTCGACAGGAAGTAAAGAATCGTCTGAATGAATCAGGCTGGCACGGGCGTAATCAGGTTGTGGTATTGGATCCCGAACTAGAAGTTTGGGTTTGGGCGGATTCTACTAATGTGGCCAAAGTTTTAGGAGTATCCAGGGGTGAACTTGAAACAATACTCGCAACGTATAACCGCGATGCTAATTTCAAACCAATAAATCCTAAGGAAGCTATGGAAGCGGTGCTTAAAAAATCTCGTCTGCCACGATCTTCTGCAATCTACTCAAAACTAGCGGCCACGGTCAGCGTGAAGAATTGCCGCGATAAGAGCTTTGGTGAATTGAAATCGACCCTCTTAGCCTGGTTTAGTCGTAAACAATAGTTTTGACCGAAAGGTGTCATGGATTTCGAAGATTTCAAACTCTTCGTCCTCAGCGACGGCTTTTTCCACCTTGATGGCGGCGCCATGTTCGGCGTGGTGCCGAAAGTGCTGTGGGAGAAACTCAATCCGCCGGACGAATTCAATCGCATCCGTTTGGGATTAAATTGTCTGTTGATCAAAACTGCGGCGGAGAACATTCTCGTCGATACCGGCATCGGCACGATTTACAACGAGAAATTTGCCAGCATGTTTGGCATCGAAAAACCAACCAATCTGTTGCAGGGGCTCGCGGCTTTTGATCTCAAACCCGAAGACATCACCAAAGTTATTTTGACCCATCTGCATTTCGATCACGCCGGCGGCAATTGCTGGAAAGATGAAAGCGGACAAATTCACCCGACTTTCTCCAACGCCACCTACTTTGTGCAGC
Organism: bacterium; assembly: GCA_037446635.1. GTDB lineage: Bacteria > Zhuqueibacterota > Zhuqueibacteria > Oceanimicrobiales > Oceanimicrobiaceae > DASWHH01. The sequence continues at coordinate 18,950 of JBBIIG010000037.1, read as the reverse complement.
GCGGCGAATTGGAATATGCGAAAAATCCCGATCCCCGCAGCAAGGGCAGTTATTTTCCACACAATTGGCAGCCGCTGGAGGCAAGCGGACAACTCGAAATCATTGCCGGCGATTGTGAAATCGTGCCCGGAGTTTCGGTGCAAGTGACCGGCGGTCACACGCGCGATCATCAGATTATAAAAGTTCAGTCCGAGGGCCGTACCGCGTGTTTTTTGGCGGATCTCGTTCCGACGGATTCGCATTTGAAAACGGCGTATGTGATGGGGTACGACCTCTATCCCAAGACCACGATGGAAGTGAAAGAGAAAGTTTTGCAGCAAGCGCTTCACGAAAACTGGCTGTTGATTTTTGAACACGCGCCGAAGGTGCGGGCGGGATATTTGAAGGAGGCGGATGGGAAGTTAGTCGTTGAGAAAGTCGATGCCAACCATTAGCGCCATCATTTTTGATTGGGGCGGCGTGTTGATTGATGACCCGGCGCCGCCCATGCTTTCGTATCTCAGCCGGGCCTGGCAGGTAAAAGAGCCGGAGTTTGCCAGCGCTTACAAAAAATATGAAGCAGATTTCCAAAAAGGAAACATTTCAGAAAACGAGCTGTGGAATGCAATGGCCGCTGATTTGAAGAAAGCGATCCCCAAATCAAATTCACTTTGGGGAGAGGCCTTTCGTCACGCCTATTCACCGAAAGCAGAGATGCTTGAATTAGCCACAACCTTGAAAAGCCGCGGATATAAGATAGCCTTGCTGTCGAACACCGAGTTGCCCGCGGTGGAAATTTTCAATTCACAAAATTATGATGTTTTCGATGTTGCAACGTTCTCTTGCATTGAGAAAACCAGAAAGCCGGAAGCAAAAATTTATGAATTAACTTTGCAGCGGCTCAACGTGAAACCCAGTGAAGCGATTTTTATTGATGACCGGGAAGACTACATTCGCGGAGCGCAGCGAGTTGGTTTGAATGCAATTTTGTTTCGCACCCCGGACGATGTAAAAAAAGGACTGGTTGAGTTTTCAATGGAGTAGGTTGAGTGCACTAGTCGAAACGGGAATACGCACAATTAGATGAAATCAAAGCATCGCAAAACGTTACAAGCAATTTTCGAGACTCCAGTTTGATCCAATATTTTATGGAACGATATTGAAAGTTTGCTGATCGCTTGCGGTGCTGAGATCAGCGAAGGACGAGGTTCGAGAGTACGAATTGTTCTTAACGATGTGCGTGCAGTATTTCATCGCCCGCATCCCAGAAAAGAAACTGACAAAGGCGCAGTCATCTCAATGCGCCGTTTTTTGATTGAAGCAGGAGTAGAACCATGATGCAATATAAAGGTTATGTAGCTCGGATTGATTTTGATGAGGAAGCCAACGTCTTCCACGGCGAAGTCGTCAACATCCGTGATGTAATTACGTTTCAGGGGAAGTCGGTTGAAGAAATAAGAAACGCATTTCATGATTCTATTGACGATTATTTGGAATTTTGTGCTCAACGAAACGAGCAGCCGGAAAAACCATTTTCAGGCCGTCTTACAATCCGACTATCTCCGGAACAGCCATCGCAAGGTAATTCTTGCCGCTGAAAAAGCTGGTAAGCAGGTTGACTCATGGGTAGCCGATGCCCTTCTCAAATCGGCAGATTAGCAGATAATCCTAAAATTTTATGGAGAATTTCCCATGTCAAAATTTAACGAAGTCGTCATCGCCAGCGCCTGCCGCACGCCGATTGGCGCGTTCAATGGCGCGTTGAGCTCATTCACGGCGCCGCAGCTCGGCAGCATCGCCATCAAAGAGGCGCTGCGGCGCGCGGGCTTAACTGGAAAAGACGTCAGCGAAGTGATTATGGGCGAAGTGCTCGCGGCCGGCGTGGGACAGGCGCCGGCGCGGCAAGCGGCCCTCGGCGCCGGCATCCCCAACTCCGTGCCGTGCATGACCATCAACAAAGTGTGCGGCTCCGGACTCAAAGCGGTGATGTTAGCGGCGCAGGCCATCATGGTCGGCGACGCGGAAATTGTGGTCGCGGGCGGAATGGAGAGCATGTCCAACGCGCCCTATTTGTTGGACAAAGCCCGCAACGGCTATCGCCTCGGACACGGCGAGCTCATCGACAGCATGATCAAAGATGGCCTGTGGGATGTGTACAACAATTTTCACATGGGCAACGCCGCGGAGCTGTGCGCCAAAGAATGCAACGTCCCCCGCGAGGCGCAGGATGAGTTCGCGATGCTTTCCTACAAGCGCGCGCTGGAGGCGCAAAAGAACGGCTACTTCAAAGATGAGATTGTGGCGGTCGAGATTCCGCAAAGGAAAGGCGAGTCGCTGATCGTCTCCGAAGATGAAGAGCCGAAGAAAGCCAACTTCGAAAAAATGGCGACGCTGAAACCGGCGTTCCAGAAAGACGGCACGGTTACTGCGGCCAACGCCTCGAAGATCAATGACGGCGCCGCGGCATGTGTGGTGATGTCGAAAGAGCGGGCGCAGAAGTTGGGCATCGAGCCGCTGGGCACGATCGTCGCGCAGGCCTCGGCGGCGCGCGCGCCGGAGTGGTTCACGCTGGCGCCGGCCGATGCCATCCGCCGCATTCTCAACAAAGCACATCTCAAATTGGAGGACATCGATCTGTTTGAAATCAACGAGGCTTTTGCAGTGGTGAATTTAGCGGTGGGAAAAGAATTGGGAATCGATGTCAACAAAATGAATGTGCACGGCGGCGCGGTAGCGCTGGGACATCCCATTGGCGCCAGCGGCGCACGCGTGCTGACGACGCTGCTGTATGCGATGAAGCGCTACAACAAAAAACGGGGACTGGCGACGCTGTGCATCGGCGGCGGCGAAGCGTCCGCGGTGATTGTGGAGAGATAGCAAACGCAGATGCCCTACTCAGCTTTACTAAACCTTCATGGTTTAGTAAAGGTCTTAGGAAGCTGCACACGGATTATCCGCAAAGCTGATCCGCTCAGCGGAAAAACCACACGCAGAATATCGGCTTAGCCTTTTTTGAGCCGTTAAATGAAGGAGTGATTTATGGGAAATACAACAACCTTTGGAGATGTTTTGGAAGCTGCTGAAAAACTCTCACTTGATGAGCAAGAAACATTGATTGAAATTCTGCGACGTCGCGCTATTGAACGCCGACGAGACCGACTCGCAAAAGACATTAAAGAAGCTGAGAAGGAATATCGCGAGGGCAAATGTAAGCCGGCAAGCGTGGACGAAATAATGAAAGAAATCCTCTCTTGAAAAGACAACTAATTCGATCCCACGCTTTTGTTCGAGCAGCTAAAAAATCAGTCCGACGAGAGTCGCGCGTTGCTGAAGATATTCGAGCTACTTTGGAAATGCTTGAGGAAGATGCATTTAATCCACAATTGAAAACTCACAAACTAAAAGGAAAATACAAAGGCTCATGGGCGTGTAGTGCTGGTTATGACTTGAGAATCATCTTCAAATTTGTGAAGCATCAAAAGACGGACGCAATCTTATTGGAGACTGTTGGCACTCATGAAGAAGTATATTAGTAGGTGAGCGCCCGAATGATTCTCCTAAAAAAGAACGGCAAGATTTTCTATTCGAGAGAGTACGAGCGCAAAAAGATCTCGGTGCCGAGTTTTCTGCCGTTTATGAATGAGCCGCTCGAGATTGAAGAAGGCGCTACCTTCAAAACCTTTTTCAATCATATCATGAGGGAGAAAGAAAAGTATTCTGAATTTTTCGCGTCGCATCTCGGCCATTATGATTTAAAAGTTTTCGATGAAGAGTGGCAGAAACCTTATGTGAAAGAAAAAGACGATGGCATGGAGTTCCTCGAAATTTATTGGCACGTTGATTATGATCGTGAAGATAACATAATCAATGAGCAGCCGGCCCTTCACGGTAGGGGCTACGCTGCGAAGGATGGGGTAACAGCTTATGCCATCGATTTCACCCCGTTGAACAAACTGAAGAAATATCCCCTTAAGCTGAACACCGAATACATAATCGAAGAATACATGCGGCGAAAACCGCGGTCCCGGAAAATTTTTGCGGGCAAGAAATCCTTCACCGTGTATGACGTGATTGATGCCGTGCTGTATGAGATAACTTTTTATGGCGGCCCGCAGCAGCGCAATGAACAGCTTGAAGAATTGAAGCGAAGGGTGGATGAGGTTGAAAGGGGAGAAGCAAAGTTAATTCCAATGGAAGAGATGTTTGCAGAATTGAAAGGTCGGGCAAAAAGTGAGAATCATTCGGAACGATAAGCAGAAAGAAAATCTGGCAAAGCTGTTTTGGGATATCGGTAAAGTGATGTTTACGATTTTGGTGATCACGCCTTTTGCTAAGCCGGAATTCGTGGATTGGATCGGCATCATTATGGGGACCTTAGCTGCAATCTTGATTTGGATTCTGGGCTTTATTATTGATGGAAGAGAGGTGCAAAAATGAGCGAACTAACAATTGTATCCTTAATTGTCGGTATAATCGCGTTGATTGGATACATAATAGTTTTCTTAGACAAAGGGACACGATGGAAAAAATGAACCTTCAAACTGTCACCGTCATTGGCGCGGGCACGATGGGCAACGGCATCGCTCATGTGTTTGCGCTGGCCGGATTTGATGTCAACTTGATCGATATCAAGCAAGAATTTCTGGATCGCGGGCTGGCGACCATCAAAAAAAATCTGGATCGTCAAGTCGCCAAGCAAACCATTGCTCAAAAAGACGCCGATTCCGCCCTGAAAAAAATTAGTCCGAGTTTAAATCTGGAAACTGCGCAGGATTCCCAGTTAGTAGTCGAAGCCGCCAGCGAAGACGCCGCGCTCAAAAGGGAGCTTTTCGCAAAGTTAGATCAGATTTGTCCGGCGGAAACCATTCTCGCTTCCAACACTTCTTCGATCTCCATCACCGAAATTGCGGCGGCCACCAAACGCGCAGATAAAGTCGTGGGCATGCACTTTTTCAATCCCGTGCCGGTGATGACTTTGGTCGAAGTAATTCGTGGACTGGAACTTCCGACGAAACGTTTGATACAATCATGGCATTGAGCAAAAAATTGGGAAAGACGCCGGTGGCGGTGAACGACTACCCCGGCTTCGTTTCCAATCGTGTGCTCATGCCGATGATCAACGAAGCAATCTATTGCTTGATGGAAGGCGTAGCCGACAAAGAGGCCATCGACACGGTGATGAAATTGGGCATGGCGCATCCGATGGGGCCGTTGACGCTGGCGGATTTCATCGGGCTGGATGTGTGCCTGCACATCATGGAAGTGTTGCACCAAAATTTGGGCGATGACAAATATCGTCCCTGTCCACTGCTGCGCAAGATGGTGGCGGCCGGCCGGCTGGGCAGGAAGAGTGGGCACGGTTTTTATGATTATTCTTAACAGTGGCAGTTTGCGGTTGGCAGTATGCAATTAGTCTTCGAACAAGTGACCACTGACAACTGACCATCGGATTTTTTGCTTGCAAAAGTAACGTTATTTCTTTAAGATCGAAACAACACGAGGCGACCACATGGATTTCACATTTAGCGAAGAACACAAGTTGATTCGTGAAACAGCTCGTAAGTTTGCCGAGACCGAAGTTGCCAAAGATGCCGCCGAACGCGACCGTCTGGAACAATTCCCACACCAGCATGTTAAAAAAATGGCCGAATTAGGTTTCATGGGCATGATGGTGGATCCCAAATACGGCGGCGGCGGCATGGACACCATCAGCTACGTCATTGTCCTCGAAGAGCTTTCCAAAGTGGATGCATCGGTGGGTGTCGTATGTTCGGTCAACAATTCGCTGGTGTGTTTTGGCATCGAGACTTATGGGACGGAAGCTCAGAAACAGAAATATCTCACGCCCCTGGCCAAAGGCGAAAAGTTGGGGGCTTTTTGTTTATCGGAGCCGAGTTCCGGCTCCGATGCCGCAGCGATGAAAACCACGGCGGTTCTCAAAAACGATCATTATATTTTGAACGGCACCAAAAACTGGATCACCAACGGCAAGTATGCCGATTATTACATCATGACGGCGATGACCAACCCGGCGCTGGGGCACAAAGGCATCAGCGCCTTTATCGTTGACAAAAAATTTCCAGGATTTTCCGTCGGCAAGAAAGAAAAAAAATTAGGCATCCGCAGCTCGGATACGGTTTCTATTATAATGGAAGATTGCCGGGTACCCAAAGAGAATTTGTTGGGCAAAGAAGGCGACGGCTTTAAAATCGCCATGAAAACATTAGATGGCGGGCGCATTGGAATTGCCGCGCAAGCTTTGGGGATCGCCCAGGGATCGCTGGAAGCCGCGATTAAATACTCGAAAGAGCGGGTGCAGTTTGGCCAACCCATCGCCAAATTTCAGGCAATCCAATTTATGTTGGCAGATATGGAAACGCGCATTAGCGCCGCTCGCCTGCTGACCTACCAGGCGGCCTGGAAGAAAGATCAACAGCAGAATTTTTCCAGCGAAGCGGCCATGGCCAAGCTGTACGCCTCCGAGACGGCCGTTTTCGCGAGCAGCACCGCGGTGCAAATTTATGGGGGCTACGGTTATTTAAAGGACTATCCGGTTGAGCGCTTTATGCGTGATTCCAAGATCACTGAGATTTATGAAGGAACATCAGAGATTCAGAGGTTGGTGATAGCGCGCGGCTTATTGGAAAGGACGCTTTAATGATTAAGTTAAGACACGTTTTTTATTCACTATTAGCCGGAGGATTTCATCATGTCTGAATTTCCAGAGAAAGGTAAAATCTGGTTCAAAGGCGAGTTGGTCAATTGGCACGATGCCAAGATTCACGTGATGAGCCACGTGATTCACTATGGCTCGGCGGTGTTTGAGGGCTTCCGCTGTTACAAGACCAAGAAAGGTCCGGCAATTTTTCGTTTGAAAGATCATATCCGTCGTCTGTTTGATTCGGCCAAAATTTATCGCATGACGATTCCTTTTACAAAAGAAGCCATCGAGCAGGCTTGTATTAATGTCATCAAAGCAAATAACATGGAAGAAGCGTATTTGCGCCCGGTGGTATTTCGCGGCTATGGCACCCTGGGGGTCGATCCCAAAAACACCCCGGTGGAAGTGGCCGTCGCTGCTGTCAATTGGGGCAAGTATTTGGGCGACGAAGCCATCAACGTGGGCGTGGATGTGCGCGTTTCATCTTGGACGCGTATGCGGCCCAACACCTTTCCGGCACTTTCCAAAAGCGGCGCCAATTACATGAATTCGCAGCTTATCAAACTCGAAGCTAAAGCGGATGGCTATGTCGAGGGCATTGCGTTGGACGCCAACGGCTTTGTCAGCGAGGGCAGCGGCGAGAATATTTTTGTGATACGCGACGGCCGCATTTTCACGCCGCCGATTTCCGCTTCCATTTTGCACGGCATCACCCGCGACAGCGTCATGATCCTGGCCAAGGATTTGGGTTACGCGGTTGAAGAGATATTTATTCCGCGCGAGTTGTTATACATTGCCGACGAAGTGTTCTTCACCGGCAGCGCCGCGGAAGTAAGCCCCATTAAATCCATCGATCGCATCCCCATCGGCACGGGACGGCGGGGGCCTATCACCGAAAAACTCCAGAAAAGATTTTTTGGAATACTTGCCGGAGAGGTCGAGGATAAACACGGTTGGCTGACATTTGTTTGAAGATCGGAACTTACTTGCACGATGGAGAGAATTTTTAACAAAGCTGAGAAGCGCTTTAGAGGATTTCAAGTTTTTATTGAGTGAGCGTAAGAAAGAGACGCAAGATTACATGAGCAGAAGAGTTGCCCGGGAGTTAGCCCTGCGAGCATTATATGCGCATGAATTGTCGGGCAATCCCATTGACGCCATTGTCGCCGACATGATTGACTCGAGCCAGGAAGGCGACAGAGTCAGAGAGTTCGCTCGCAACTTGTTTGAAAGAACGGCTCGTGACAAAAAACGCTTGGATGAATACGTTATTGCGAGAACGAAGAATTGGGATTTTGAACGCATAGCGATCATCGATCGGCTCATCATGCGGCTCGCCATTTGCGAGTTCCTGCATTTTGAAGATATCCCTCCCAAAGTTTCCATCGACGAGGCCATTGAAATCGCCAAAAAATACAGTACCGAAAACAGCGGCCAGTTCATCAATGGCATTTTAGACGGTGTTCTGCAGGATATCAAAAACGCCAACTTGTTGAATAAAAGGGGTAGGGGCTTAATCTAATTCACCTGGTCACCCTACTTGTTGCATAGAAAGGAATCAGTTCAAAAAACGATATGGCTAATTTTATTACCAAAATATTTGGCAGCAAACACGAGCGCGACATCAAACGCATCGCGCCCATTGTGGCTCAGATAAACGAGCTTTATGAACAATTCGACAGCCTCTCGGATGACGATCTGCGGCGCAAGACAGCAGAATTTAAGGCGCGCATCACTGAAGCCACGGCTGAAATTCGCGAAGAGTTAAAGCGGCTCACGCAATTACTACACAACGATGAGGTTTCCGGCAACGGCTACGATGGCACGCCCGCCGCCGAGACGACGGAGGAAGTTGAGCCCGTCGATGCCGACAGCCTGCGCCAGCAAATCAAAAATCTCGAAAAAGAAGAACACGAAACCATCCAGCAGGTTTTGAACGAAATTTTGCCGGCAGCCTTCGCGGTGGTCAAACAAACCTGCAAGCGGCTGGTGGGCCGCAAGTGGAAAGTGTGCGATTTAGAAATTCAGTGGGACATGGTGCCGTACGACGTGCAGCTCATCGGCGGCATCGTTTTGCACGAGGGCAAAATTGCGGAGATGGCCACTGGTGAAGGCAAAACTCTGGTCGCGACTATGCCGCTTTATTTGAATGCGCTTGCCGGCAAGGGCGTGCATTTAGTCACGGTCAACGATTACCTTGCGCGCCGCGACTGCGAGTGGATGGGCGAGATTTTTAAATTTTTAGGATTGACGGTGGCGTACATTCAAAACGACATGAACCCCGAGCAGCGAAAAAAGGCCTATGCCGCCGACATCACCTACGGCACCAATAACGAATTCGGTTTTGATTACTTGCGCGACAACATGGCCATCCGCCTCGAAGATCAAGTGCAGCGCGGCCACCATTATGCCATCGTCGATGAAGTGGACTCGGTGCTGATCGACGAGGCGCGCACGCCGCTGATTATTTCCGGCCCGGTCGATCACTCTACCCACAAATATGACGAGATGAAGCCGCGCGTCGAACAGTTAGTTAAAAAACAGACTAACCTGGTAAACAGCATTTTGGTGGAAGCTGAAAAGCTTTTGGAAGAGGGCAAAGAATACGAGGCCGGGATCAAGCTGCTGCAGGTCTCGCGCGGCGCGCCTAAAAACAAAAAACTCATGAAGCTGCTGCAAGAAGTGGGGGTGAAGAAACTTATTCGCCGCGTGGAGAACGATTACCTGCGCGACAAAAAAATGAACGAAATCGATGAAGAGCTGTACTACGCTATCGATGAGAAAGCTCATACCATCGATCTGTCCGACATGGGCCGTGATGCCCTTTCGCCGCACGATCATGAAATGTTCGTGCTGCCCGATCTGTCGGAGAAGCTGCACGAAATCGAGTCCAATTCCGAGTTGACGGAGCCGCAAAAGCTGGAAGCCAAAACCAAGCTGCAAAACGAATATCACGAAAAAAGCGAGCGGCTGCACAACATTTCGCAATTGCTGCGGGCGTATTCGCTGTTTGAAAAAGACGTGGAGTACGTTGTCAGCGACGGGAAAGTCCTGATTGTCGATGAGTTCACCGGCCGCTTGATGCCCGGCCGCCGTTACAGCGACGGGCTGCACCAGGCGCTGGAAGCCAAAGAGGGGGTGAAGATTGAGCGCGAAACCCAAACCCTCGCCACCATCACGCTGCAAAACTATTTTCGGCTGTACCGCAAGCTCGCCGGCATGACCGGCACCGCCGAAACCGAGGCCGCGGAGTTCTGGCAAATTTACAAGCTCGACGTGGTAGTGATCCCCACCAACGAGCCGGTTCGCCGCATCGATTACGACGATCAAATCTATCGCACCAAACGCGAGAAATACAAAGCCCTCATCGATGAGATTGCCGAGATGAACAAAAACCGCCGGCCGGTTCTGGTGGGCACCATTTCGGTGGAAGTCTCCGAAACCCTCAGCCGTATGTTGAAACGCGCCGGCATTCGCCACTCGGTGCTCAACGCCAAGCAGCACCAGCGCGAGGCAGAAATTGTGTCGCACGCCGGCGAGCCCGGCGCGGTGACTATTGCTACTAACATGGCGGGCCGTGGCACCGATATCAAGTTGGGTGCGGGCGTCGTCAAGCACCCTAATTGCGCACTGGTGGCGCCGCGTCTGAACGAAGAGGTGTGCCCGTATCTCAATGAATTCAATTGCCGCGAGCGCGTGCCCTGCGGCTTGCACATTATTGGCACCGAGCGCCACGAATCGCGGCGCATCGATCGCCAGTTGCGCGGCCGCAGCGGCCGCCAGGGCGATCCCGGCTCATCGCGATTTTATCTTTCGCTGGAAGACGATTTGATGCGGCTGTTCCAATCCGACCGCATCGCCGGCATCATGGATCGCCTGGGCGTCGAGGAAGGCGAAGTTATTCAGCACCGCATGGTCACCAAATCCATCGAGCGGGCGCAGAAGCGGGTGGAGGCGCACAACTTCGATATCCGCAAACATCTGCTCGAGTACGACGACGTCATGAATCAACAGCGCGAGGTAATTTATACGCGGCGTTCTCACGCTCTCAAGGGCGAAAATCTCCGCGACGAAATCATCGAAATGATGGGCGATTACATCGACAAAAAAATCAATCAATACACCAATGCGGAGACCTATTCGGAGGAATGGGAATGGGAAGCGCTGCAAACGGATTTGCGCCGAACACTGCTTTTAGAATTGCCATTTAGCGACGATGAAAAAGTAGGGATGAGCCAGTCGGAATTATTCGAACGGCTGTTCGCCGCCGCCAAAGCCCAGTACCGTCAAAAAGAAAAATCGTTGGGCGAAAAACTGATGCGGCAGCTCGAGCGGCTGGCGATGCTGCAGACGATAGATGTGCGCTGGCGGGAACATCTCTATGAAATGGACCAGTTGAAGGAGGGAATCGGGCTGCGGGCCTACGGGCAGAAAAATCCGCTGCTGGAATACAAGTCCGAAGGCTTCCGCATGTTCACAGAAATGTTGGATTTGATCAACGAGCAGGTGGTGGAGTTGATTTTCAAAGCGCAGGTGCAGCCGGAGCCGATGATGATGCGCCGGCGCGTTCCCCAGCAGATGACCACTGTGCACGACTCGGCGATGGGCATGGGTTTCGCGGGCGCCCCGCAATCGGAAACCATGACCCCATCTGCCTCACAACCGGCGGTCAAAAAAAGGCCGGTAGTGGTGGGTCCGAAAGTCGGGCGCAACGATCCCTGCCCGTGCGGCAGCGGCAAAAAGTATAAAAAATGCCATGGCGCGGGTTAAATTATCCAATAAAATTACCGGAATATTACTTGCATTTCCATCTTAAAATGTTACATTAGCACACGAGGACGGAGGAATCGAGGCGCTTTTGGGCCGAAAATAGAGGAGACGTGTAAATGAATGACCGCATCATCGACATACTGATTTTAATTTTGAGCGAAATAAGAAAGAGCGACGCGCGGCCGGCAAAGCTCGAGTTGCTTTCCAAAGATTTACTGAAAAAAGGCTACACCGAGACGGAAATCAGCTCGGCGTTTTCGTGGCTGTTGAGCCGGCTAAAAAACGATACCGAAGAAATTGTTCAGAACCAGGGGGCATTCAAAAATTCGTTTCGCATCTTGCATGAGATCGAGCAATCGGTGATTACGCCGGAAGCGTATGGTTACATCGTTCAGCTCAGGGAGCTGGAGCTGATCAACGAAATGGACGTCGAGTTCGTGCTCGAGCGTGCTTTGATGCTTGGCGTCTCTAAAGTCCACGTTTCCGATATCAAAAACATCGTCGCCGCCATGTTGTTCAACCCGGAAGGTTTTGGCAACGGCGCGTATCTGATGTTCGATACCCAGCCCATCATCCATTAATCAATTTCAAACTTTGTCGTTTAAACAACGGTCGTTATGAGCAAATCGCTTGTCATCGTTGAGTCGAACACCAAGACGAAAACGATTGGAAAATTTTTAGGAAAGGACTACGAGGTCCTGTCTTCCATTGGGCACATTAAGGATTTGCCCAAGCAGCGCTTAGGTGTGGCCATCGAGGACAGCTTCGAGCCGGAGTACATCACCATCCGCGGCAAGGGCAAGATTTTGAGCCAACTCCGCAAGTCGGCGCAAAACGCCGATCGTGTTTATATCGCTACCGACCCCGATCGCGAGGGCGAGGCCATTGCCTATCATCTCGCGGAAGAAATTCGCCCCAACAACGATCGCATCCACCGCGTTCTTTTCAATGAAATCACCGAGAAGGCCGTCAAATCGGCGCTCGAACACCCCACAGAGATTGACGAAAACAAAGTTTCGGCGCAAAAGGCGCGGCGGGTGGTCGATCGTCTGGTGGGATATCAGGTCAGCCCGATTCTTTGGAGCACGGTTTATAAAGGCTTGAGCGCCGGCCGTGTGCAGTCGGTGGCGCTGCGCTTGATCTGCGAACGCGAAGATGAGATCGAAAAATTTGTCCCGGTCGAATACTGGAGCATCACTGCCGAGTTGCAGGGCAAACAAACCGAGCCGTTCTTTTCAAAGCTCATCAAAATTGCGGACAAAGCGCCGGAGCTTCCCAATGAAAGCCGGACCAAAGAGATTGTCGAAGACCTGAAGCACCAGACGTTCAAAGTGGTTGACATCAAAAAGAAAAATGTCAGCCGCAATCCGGCGCCGCCGTTCACCACCAGCACCTTGCAGCAGGCGGCCGCCAGCCGGCTTGGGTACACCTCCAAAAAAATTATGATGATCGCCCAGCAGCTTTATGAGGGCGTCGAGTTAGGCGCCGAAGGCAGCGTGGGTTTGATCACCTACATGCGAACCGACTCCACCCGCATCGCTGACGAGGCGCTGCACGAGGCCCGCGAATATATCACCGTCAATTACGGCGCGGAATATGTGCCGGCCGCTCCCCGGCGCTTCAAAGTGAAGGCCGGCGCGCAGGACGCTCACGAGGCCATCCGCCCAACCTCCATGCAGCGCGAGCCCAGGAAAATCAAAAAATTTCTGACGACGGAACAATTCAAGCTTTACGAGCTGATCTGGAATCGTTTTCTGGCGTCGCAAATGGAGGCGGTGCAGCTCGAACAAACCACCATCGATATTGCCGCCGGCGAAAACTATCTGTTTCGCTCCTCCGGCAGCATCATCCTGTTCAGAGGCTACCTGCAGGTTTACGAAGATTTCAAAGAAGAGAGCGAAGAGGCAGACGACGAGATGCGCGTCCCCAAAAATATTGCGGTCGGTGATATTTTGGATTTGTTGAAACTGCTGCCGAAGCAGCACTTCACCAAGCCGCCGGCGCGCTACACCGAAAGCAGTCTGATCAAAGAATTGGATGCGCAGGGCATTGGCCGGCCCAGCACTTACGCTTTGATCGTCACCACCATCTTGACGCGCAAGTATGTGGAGAAGAATCAGCGCCAGCTCGTCCCCACCGAATTGGGCCGCACCGTCAATCGCATTCTGGTGCAGAACTTTCCGCAGTTGTTCAATGTGAAGTTCACTGCGGCGATGGAAGAGAATCTCGATGAAATTGAAACCGGCGCCAAACATTTTTTGCAGGTGGCGCAGGATTTTTATTCATCGTTCAAAAAATCTCTTGATGACGCGCATTTGAAGAAAGATGAAATCAAGGTTTCGCTGCAGGAGGGCACCAAAGAAAAATGCCCGCAGTGCGGCCGCGAGTTGATCATTCGCTGGGGCCGCAACGGCAAGTTCATCGCCTGTACCGGCTATCCGGATTGCAAATACACCAAGCCGCTGGAAACGCCCGAGGAAGTCGATCAAGTGTGCCAGCAATGCGGCCGCAAAATGATCGTCAAGCACGGGCGCTTTGGAAGATTTCTTGCTTGCTCTGGCTACCCCGAGTGCAAAAATACTCAGCCCTACTCGACTGGCGTGGCCTGCCCAGAAGACGGCGGAATGATCGTCGAAAAGCGCACGCGGCGGGGCAAAATCTTTTACGGCTGCAGCAATTACCCGCAATGCAAGTTTGCCACTTGGAATCGCCCGGTCAATGTGCCGTGCAGCAATTGCGGCAACCCTTACCTTGAGATGCGCTATAGCCAGGCGCGCGGGGAATATCTTTCCTGCCCGGCTTGTAAGGCCGAGATTAAAGCAGAAGACAAGGATACCTATCGTGAAGTCGCTTAGGCGGGACCAGCTTCAGCACTGTATCGAAGATTTTCTACAGCATCTGCGCTCCGAAAAAAACGAAACCGATTTGCGGCAATTCGCGCAATTTCTGGCCGACACGAAACGCGAGGAGGTTTCCAAAAATTCCGTGCGCGCATTTTTAGCGATGCTCGCAAAAGGCGGGCTGAAAGCGGCGACTGTCAATCGCAAGCTCGCCTGCTTCCGAAGCTTCTTTAAATACTTGTGCGTGCGTGAGGTGCTCGACGCCAATCTGGCGCAGCCGTTTTTTTTCTTAAAGGAAGAAAAAAGGCTGCCGGCTTTTTTTAAGTATGAGACCATTCTCGCCGGCATTGATGCGACCGACGCCGAAACGTTTGCGGGAATGACCGATCGCGCTATGATCGAATTTTTTTATTCCACGGGTGTGCGGCTGCGGGAGCTGGTGGGCGTCAACGTCAACGATGTTGATTTCGTCAATGAAGTGGTGAAAATTACCGGCAAAGGCTCGCGGCAGCGTCTGGCGCCGTTAGGCAAAACCTTGGCCAAGGTTTTGCGCGCCTATTTGCAAGCGCGCCAGCAGCATCTGAACGCTTTGGCCAAATCCAACGACGCCCTGTTCATAACTAAAAAGGGCCAGCGCGTTTCTCCACAGTTTGTGCAAAAACGCATCAAGCAGATTTTGCTGCCGCTGTCGGATCAGCAGAAAGCTCACCCGCACATGCTGCGGCATTCGTTTGCCACTCACCTGCTGGACGAAGGCGCGGATTTGCTCTCCGTGAAAGAAATGCTTGGCCACGCCAGTTTATCGACCACGCAGGT
Organism: bacterium; assembly: GCA_037446635.1. Taxonomy (GTDB): domain Bacteria; phylum Zhuqueibacterota; class Zhuqueibacteria; order Oceanimicrobiales; family Oceanimicrobiaceae; genus DASWHH01. The sequence continues at coordinate 3,884 of JBBIIG010000037.1, read as the reverse complement.
TTATACTCATCTAACCCCAGAACGATTAAAAGCCATTTATATGCAGGCTCATCCTCGCGCTAAGAAATAACTGGACACGATTACGCCAACAAACCAAAAGGAGGATCCCATGCAAATAACTTTCACGGCTCGCCATTTCAAAGCTCCCAATCGTTTGAAAGACTACTGCGAAAAAAAAGTGCGTCGGCTCAAGCGCTACTACGATGGCATCATCGAATGTGAAATCATTCTTGATTATGAGAAGTTTACTCAGATCGCTGAAATTGCAATTAAAGTGTACGGACAACGTTTGGTGGCCATTGAGAAGTCGGAAGATATTTTTAAGAGTATCGACCAAGCCGTGGAAAAGTTAGAGCGACAAGTAAAGAAATATAAAGAGAAGCTTAAAGACCACGCTAACACCAAGCCGGCTGAGCTTATTGCGAGCGCGGCGGAAAAATAACACCGGTTATGTTGCCATGGATAACATTACCGTCCAACAACTGTTCAACGATCTTAAGAAAAAACTTCGTTTGGAGTTGTTGAACAGCGACCGCGGATTCAAGCGCATGATTGTCGAACCCGATCTGCACCGGCCGGGTCTGGCTTTGTCTGGCTTTGTGGAAGTCTTCACCTACCAGCGGGTGCAGATCATAGGCAACAGCGAGCACGGGTATTTGAAAACCTTGTCAGCAGCGGAACGCAAACGCGCCATCGAGCGGGTGCTGGCTTTCGAGCTGCCGTGCATCATCATTACGGAAAACAACGAGCCGCCGAAGGAAATGGTGAGCGGCGCCGACGCCCGCGGCATCTGCGTTTTTCGCACCCCCTTCAAAACCACGCGCCTCATGCACCTTTTGAGCGATTACATGGACGACAAATTCGCCCCCACCGTCACCGTGCATGGCACGCTGGTGGATGTCTATGGCATTGGCCTGCTCTTCACCGGGCGCAGCGGCATTGGCAAAAGCGAAATCGCCCTCGATTTGGTGGAGCGCGGCCACCGCCTGGTCGCCGACGATGTCGTGAACATTTCCCGCAAAGCCGAGGGCGTGCTCATCGGCACCGCCAGCGAAATTTTGCAGCACCACATGGAAATTCGCGGCCTCGGCATCGTCGATGTCCACAGCGTCTTTGGCATCCGCGCCATTCGCGTGCAGAAGCGAGTGGAGGTGGTGGTGCATCTGGAAGAATGGGATGACGACGCCGACTACGAGCGCATCGGGCTGGACGAATCTTCCACCAAAATTTTGGAAGTAGAAATTCCGCTCATCAAACTGCCGATCTTCCCCGGCAAAAACATCACGGTGATTGCAGAAGTAGTGGCCCTCAATCAGCTCCTCAAAATTTACGGCGTTCATCCGGCGAAAAAATTCAATGAGCGCTTGATCAGAAAAATGCAGCGCAAATCGTCGTCCGATGTTTATCGGGATTATTATTTGGATCGTGATTTTGAATAGACGACTACGATGATAGGGTGTTTACTTTTAAGCCACGGCTCGGTGGCGCAGGCGCTGTTGGACGCCAGCCGGAAAATCGTCGGCGAATGGCCCAATGTTTATGCGTTTGATTGCGATCAAGTCGCCGCAAATTTACTCTACGAAAAAATCGCCCGTCTTATTGAAAGCGAAAACTTGCAAGACGGGCTTTTCATTTTGGTTTGCCTGCGCGGCGGAACCTGCTGGAACGTGGCCGCCCGCATCAGCCGCGACTTTCAGAAGGTAGCGGTGATTTCCGGCGTCAATCTTTCCATTTTACTCTCTTTTATCACCAAACATACCAAGTTCGACTTCAACGAGCTGGCCGCTGTGCTTATCGAAGACGGCAGGCGCGCCATCTCACAACTTCCACCGTCAGGGGAGTAAACCATGGCTATCGAGATGGTGCGCATCGATGATCGCCTGATTCACGGCCAGGTGGTGGCCGGCTGGTGTCCGGTCATTCATCCCGACCACCTGATTTTGTGTGACGACGATATCGCCAGCAGCGACTGGGAATGCCAATTGTACAAAGACGCCGCCCTTGATTATGAAACGTCGATTTTAACCGTGGCGGAAACTGCGGAGTTGTTGCAAGGCCCCACCCTCGATTCCCAAAAAGTTTTTATTGTTGTCGCATCCCCGCGAACGGTTATCCGTTTGCTCGATCGTGGTTTGCAACTGAGCCGGGTGGTGGTTGGCGGCATGCACTTTCAACCCGGCAAACGGCGCATCAACGATTTTATTTTCATCGACGACGACGATCTGAAATCGTTCGCGTTGTTGCTGCAGCGCGGCGTGGCGCTCGAAGCCAAAGACGTGCCCACTTGCAAGGCAATCGATCTCGCCGCTCTTCTGGGATTGAAATAGCCGCGCTGGGCATGGCCCGGCGCCTTGACCGGCTCATGGAATTGGGCATTGACTGGAGGGGGCTGCGTGTGAAACTGCACGATGGCGAATCCCCAGTGGACCATTCTGGCGCTGGCGGAGTTGTGCGCCGAGGAAATTTTAAAAGAATTAGCCTGAAGCCCATCATTCAGCAGGAAACTTTTTATCTGGCGAGATGGGACAGAGTGAGGAGTTTAGCGGCGCTGGGCAAATGCAAAATGGCCTGGTTGAGTTGTTTGTCGCGGGTCATGTTGACGCGGAAACGCGCTTCGGCTCCGCCAATTAAATAGGCCAATTCCCTTTTTATTAGAAATTTGATATCGGTTTTGTCCGCAGCAAAATCCATTTCGGAAAACGACGGCTCATTTCGGCGGACGCTGGCGACAAAATCCTGATACACCTTTTCGGTAACGATGAAGTTGTTGACGAAATCCGTCACGTTATTCTTGATGCCGGGATTTTTTTTGATGACGTCTTCGGCAAAAGCATAGAAATGCCGTTTGTCAGAGTAAAAAACCTGCCGCAAATTTTCCGAGAGAATATTGTCTTCACTTTCGACCCAAACGTCCGGCGTGATGCCGCCCCCGCCGTAAACCGGCCGCCCTGAAATGGTTTTATGGGAGGGCTGGCCGTTTTTGTTGGGGTCGATTTTGCGCGCCTCGTTGTAGGCGTCGCGGTAATATTCGTCTTTGGTTTTTTCGTAGTAGTCGCGCTGGATGGCGCGTCCGCTGGGGGTATAATATTTGGCGGTGGTTATCAGCAGCGCCGAGCCGTCGTGGAAGCGATACTGGCTTTGCACGAGTCCTTTGCCAAAGCTGGTTTTGCCGACAATCAGCCCGCGGTCGAGGTCTTGAATGGCGCCGGCGACGATTTCGGCAGCGCTGGCCGAGCCGTGGTCGATGAGCACGGCCATCGGGTACAACTCGTGCGTCGCCTCCCAGGTGGAGTAGTATTCTTGAAAACTGCTGGCGAGGCGGCCTTTGGTGGTGAGAATTTTGTGTCCCCCCGGAATGAACTTGTCCGCTACCTCGATGGCGGCGTTCAAGTAACCGCCGCTGTTGCCGCGTAAATCGAGAATTAAGTTTTTCATTCCGTTCGCCTCCAGCCGATTCAATGCGTTTTCCAATTCGCTGGCGGAGGAACCGGTGAAGCGCTCGATTTTGATGTAGCCCACGCCGGGTTTAATCATCAGCGCCTGGGTGATGCTGTCCAACAAAATGCGTTCGCGCGTGATTTGAAAGCGCAGCCGCTGGTCTGGCCCGCGTTCCAGCAGCAGATTCACCGTGGTGCCCGGCGCGCCCATCAATTTGCCGGCCACTTCTTCCCGTTTGATGCCCAACACCGATTCGCCGTTGATTTCCAAAATTTTGTCGCCGGTCCTCATGCCGATTTTAGCCGCTGGCCCGGACTCGATGATCGAGATGACGGTGATTTTTTCGCGGATGATTTCAAAGCCGATGCCGATGCCGGCGTAGCCTTCGAAGCTCTGATTCCAGGATTTAAAATCGTCGGCGGGCAGGTAAACGGTGTGCTGATCCA
>JBBIIG010000036.1:0-41185 GCA_037446635.1 bacterium | reverse complement strand
CGAAAATGATCACCCCCGCGCCTAAGGTCATGGCCACCACCGTTCCGTAATAAGCCCAGTTTTTTTGGGAAATTTTTTGCACAAAGCCCGTGGAAATTTCCCCGCGTTCAAGTCGCAAGCGATTGATATACCACGTCAGCCCCAAATACTGGAACGAATGCCAGGTGTTCATGCCCTGAAACGCTACATCGAGATCGTCGAAGGTGGGAATCAAAAACGCCGCAAAGGCCGTGGTGTAAATCAACAACACCTTCGGCCAGAGGATGGTGCCGTCCATATACTCGCGGATGGTTTTAGCGGTAAATAGGATCAACATCAAAACAAAGACAAACAGCGACGCCATCCACACCCAGTCGTGGCGCAGGAAATCGGGAAACAGCAGGCTGTTTTTTCCAATCGCAAAGGTGCCATCCACCATTCGTTTGAAAGCGATGGGATAGAGGCTGGTGAGAACCACGGCGTAATCAATTAAGCGGGACTGCAGCGACAGGCTTTTGGCGCTTTTAGTATTATAGCAATCCACGAGATAGACCACCTGGTGCAGCACATGAATCGAGGCCCAGAAAAAGAAGATGGTCAAAAGCACGATAAACGCGTTGAGCCCCAGCACAAAAACGCCCACCGGTACCAGCAGCGTCCCAATCATGATGAACGGATGTTTTTTGATGAACTTTTTCTCCATCAAGGTGCGGGTGAAGGTGGCGTACATGTGCGGCCCGCCAATGAGGATGGTGACCGAAAATGCTACCATCAGCCGGGAAATTCCCAGGTATCGATTCATCACCAGGGGTAAGGCGATGAGCGCCGCGCTGAGAATGATGAACGTCAAATCCCATTGTTTGCTGTGAATCCAGTAATTGCGTTGCATCGGCAGGTCCGCGGCGTTGGCGGCAAAAGATGTCGATGACATACCCATATTAAATCCTCCTTTCTATGTTTGCAATCTATTTTTCTATTTCAACTAACAAAAAGACATCGATCTTCCACGTTAGACTGCTGGCTGTGCAATTTCCTCGAATTTCTTGCCGGCAAAGCGAGCGATGCCAATCCAAAAAACGATGACGAGAATTGCAACCAACGACAGCCAGCGCACGTTCTCGATGCTCACATAGGCAACCACCACGAGATTCACAACCACGGCAATCACTTTCGCGAAGCGCTGCACGAACATATCAATAAACGCCTTGGCTTTGTATTTTTCATCTTTCGTGGTGGGAACATACAAGGCTTCTTTCGCAGACTGGTTAATGGAGTAATTCAAGCTGTTGTCGCTCGCAGACATCATGGTGGCGAACAGCAGGGTAGGAACGAACAAAAAACCAAGCGATCCGAACAGAATTGAGATTGGCAGAAATAACAAAGCCACACCTACGCCGAACCGCTTCATTATAAAGCTGGTCAAAAATAACTGCACAATGATCGACACGCTGTTGGTGATATACCCCACTAGCCCGAAGTAGGCATCTTTTTCCAGATCACCTTTGACAAATTTGTCCACGCTCGCCGAAAGCTGAAAATCAACCACGTTGGAGACGATCTCATACAACCCTAAAATTCCGGCAATGGCAAGCAAATACTTAGATGAAAACACCAGCTTTGCGCCCTCGATGGCCGCATTGGTTTTTGGTTTGGGTTCCGTGGCTGTTAGCGGTTGCTCTATCATTTGCTTCTTTGTCGCCATTTTATTAACGGTGAAGCCAATGGCCGCAATGGCCAGCATCGGCGCAATGCACATCAGCAAAATCGGCTCGCGCCCCACGGCTTCGACATATTCTTTGACGATGGTGCTGCCTACCAACCCTCCGATGACGCCCCCCAATCCTACGATGCCGTAAATGCGCTTGGCCTCATCCGCTACCACCGTGTCGTTCATAAATGCCCAGAACAGGGCTACCATCGCAGTGTTGAACATGTCGCCGAAAACATAGAAAGACCAAACCACGCCGCCGCTCAGATTGCTGAGCAAGATGGCATAAAATGCAAAGGCAAGAGCAAACACGCCACAAAAAATTAGAATCAGGTTTTGGCGCGCGAGCCTTCTCACCATTAGAGTGAAGATAGTGGCGATCAAATAGGCAAAAATCATGTTTAACACTTTGGCAAACTGTTCGGCTTCGGGGCCGCGGAACATTCTTCCCAAAAAATCAAAGGTGGTTTCGCCGTAGTAGCTGAGGAAGGCGCCGCGCTTCATGGGCTTTAATGCTTGAAATGTCGCGATCACCAGAAAGAAATAGAGCGACATGAGAATCGCCTTCGGCCACTCCTCGCGGCGGATGTCAAAGAACTGTTTGAATAAGTTGCTCAATCGCCCTCCGGTTTTGTGACGCTATTTGTAAAAAGGCAGGGAAAAGAGAGTTTGGCGGCTTTGCGGCTGAGTTGGCGTTTAATCAAAATGAGGGCGTTCAAAGGCGCCCTCGTTCCTCCCTCTCCTTTCAATCAAAAAAAATCGGGCTAATTTAGTAAAATAATGTTGTCAAAACAAGGATAAATTTTTTCACTACTTGTTCAATTTCGACAACCTTAAGACACTCTCGGATCAATGTAACTCAAAGCGCGGCTTTTCCGCAAAGCGGATCGGTATCCGAGAGTCGCAAACCAGAGGTTTGCGTTACAATCCCGCATGCCCTTCAACGATGGCCGGGATTAAGACTGATACGCCTCCACCGGCGGACACGCGCACACCAAATTGCGATCGCCGTAAGCATTGTCGATGCGACCCACTGGCGGCCAGAATTTGTTCGATTTCAAATACAGCAGCGGATACGCGGCTTGGGCTCGCGAATACGGATGCTTCCAGTCATCGGCCAAAACCGCAGCGGCCGTATGCGGCGCGTTTTTGAGCGGGTTGTCGGCTTTGTCAGATTTGCCCTCGGCGATATCTTGAATTTCTTGTCGAATCGCGAGCATGGCATCGCAGAAGCGATCCAGCTCGTCCTTCGATTCGCTTTCCGTGGGTTCCACCATCAATGTACCGGGCACAGGGAACGAGACCGTCGGCGCGTGGAAGCCGTAGTCCATCAAGCGTTTCGCCACGTCTTCGACTTCGACATTGCTGGCGGCCTTCAGCGGCCGCAAATCGAAAATCAGCTCGTGCGCCACGCGGCCGCGTTCTCCTTTATATAAAACCGGGTAGGCGTTCTCCAATCTCGCTTTGATATAATTGGCGTTGAGAATGGCATAGCGGGTGGCGTCAGTTAGGCCATCGCGGCCCAGCATTTTGATGTAGGCATACGAAATTAAAAGAATGCTGGCGCTGCCCCACGGGGTTGCAGCGACCGCGTGAATGCCCTTTTCGCCGCCAACCTGCGCCAGAGGATGCTTCGGCAAAAAAGGCGCGAGGTGTTTCGCCACAGCAATCGGCCCCATGCCCGGACCGCCACCGCCGTGCGGAATGCTGAAAGTTTTGTGCAAATTCAAATGGCACACATCCGCGCCGATGAGGCCGGGACTGGTGAGTCCTACTTGCGCGTTGAGATTCGCGCCATCCATGTAAACCTGCCCGCCCTGCTCATGGACGATGCGGCAGATTTCGCGAATTTTGGTTTCAAAGACCCCGTGCGTCGAAGGGTACGTAACCATCAGCGCCGCAAGCCGGTTTTGGTGCTGACCGGCTTTGGCTTTCAAATCTTCCACGTCGATGTTGCCGCGCTCATCGCAGGCGACGATCACCACTTGTGCGCCGGCCATCACCGCGCTGGCGGGATTGGTGCCGTGCGCCGACGACGGAATCAGCACCACGTTGCGATTCGGCTCGCCGCGATCTTTGTGATACGCGCGAATGACCTGCAGACCGGTGTACTCGCCCTGCGCGCCGGAGTTCGGTTGGAACGACACCGCCGCCAGGCCGGTGATTTCGCACAGCGCTTTTTCTAACTCCGAAAAGATCTGCGCGTAGCCCTGCGCCTGCTCTGCCGGCGCAAATGGGTGCAATTTCACGAATTCCGGCCAGCTCACTGGCAGCAGCTCCGCCGCGGCGTTGAGTTTCATGGTGCAGGAACCGAGTGGAATCATTGAAGTGGTGAGCGAGAGGTCTTTGTTTTCCAGCGATTTGATGTAGCGCATCATTTTGGTTTCGGAATGATACGAGTTGAAAACTGGATGCTGCAAGTAAGCGCTTTTGCGCCGCAGGTTTTCCGGGTAATCCATTTCAAGATGCGTAGCGTGGCGCTCAAAATCGATGCGCTGCACCGGGATGCCGGTGGTTTTGCCAAACAGTTCGAGAATCGTTTGCAGGTCGCCGGGCTGAGTGGTTTCATCCAAAGAGATTCCAACATGCAAGCGATCGATATATCGGAAATTGACGCCGGCGGGTTCGGCCAGCGCCCGCAGACCTTCTGAGGTTTGACCGCCAAACGGCGGCAGTTGAATTTTGAGAGTATCGAAGTAAAACGGATTTTTCTGTTGAAAGCCCAACTTCTTCAATTCGATTTCCAAAATTTTGGCGAAGCCGTGCACACGCTCCGCGATGGCGCGCAGCCGGCGGGGGCCGTGATAGACGGCATACATGCCGGCCATGATCGCCAGCAGGGCTTGTGCGGTGCAAATATTGGAAGTGGCTTTCTCGCGGCGAATGTGCTGCTCGCGCGTTTGCAGCGCCATACGGTAGCCGCGATTGCCGTGCGCATCGATCGAGACGCCGATGATGCGCCCTGGCATCTGGCGTTTGAATTCATCGCGGGTGGCGAAAAACGCCGCGTGCGGCCCGCCATATCCCATTGGCACGCCGAAACGCTGGGAGGATCCGACCACCACGTCGGCGCCCATTTCTCCCGGCGGCGTCAACAGGCACAAGCTCAATAAATCAACTGCCATCGTCACCGTCGCCCCCACCACGTGGGCGCGAGTGATGAAATCGGAAAAATCAACCACGCTGCCCTCGGCATCCGGATACTGCACGATGGCCCCGTAAATTTTTTCGTTGAATTGAAACCGCTGCGCATCGCCAAAAACCAACTCGATGCCCAACGGCTCAGCGCGTGTTTTCAGCACGTCGATAGTCTGCGGGAAACATTTATCCGAAACAAAAAAAGCGTTGGCGTTGCGAGCGACGAGTTCCTTGTTGCGCAGCCGGTGCAGCATGGTCATGGCCTCGGCGGCGGCGGTGGCTTCATCTAACAGCGAGGCATTGGCGATCTCCATGCCGGTCAAGTCCATCACCATGGTTTGAAAATTCAGCAGCGCCTCCAGCCGCCCCTGCGAGATTTCGGCTTGATAGGGCGTGTACTGGGTGTACCAGCCGGGGTTCTCAAAAATGTTGCGTTGAATCACCGCGGGCACAACGCAGTCGTAATATCCCAGTCCAATGTATGATTTGAAAACTTTGTTTTTCTGCGCGATGGTTTTGAGGCTCTGCAGCAGCTCGAATTCCGTCATCGCGGCGGGCAAGTCGAGCGGCTTCGGCAAGCGAATGTCATCCGGGAGGGTTTCGTAAATTAGCGTGTCTAATGACTCGGCGCCCACAACTTTGAGCATTTGCTCGAGTTCTTGTTGGTTGGGGCCAATGTGTCGGTTGGTGAACGAGTCAGCGGGTTGCAGGTTGAGTTTCATACTTCTTTTCGTTCCTTACGTTTTGCAGTTAGTTGTCAAGTAAGTTTCAGTACTACCATCGGAAAAGCGCGCTGCAATTTTACAAAATTAAATTCAAAAAGGCTATAAAAATATCACCTCGGGGCGATTCGTGAATCGCCCTGAGGTTTCTTGCGCCTTGACTTTCAAACACGGAATCAGTATTTTTTGCCAACTATTACTGCAAGGGTTCAAAATGGCGAAAATTGGAATCAAACGATTGGGAATTGTCACCGGTGGCGGCGACTGTCCGGGGTTGAACGCGGTGATTCGCGCGGTGGCCAAGTCGGCAATGGGAAAATACGATGCCACGGTCATCGGCATTGAGGATGGCTTCGAGGGGCTGGTAGAGGGCCGTATGCACGAGCTCAGCAACCACGAGGTGTCGGGAATTTTATCTTTAGGCGGCACCATTTTAGGAACCTCCAACAAGGGCGACCCCTTTCATTATCCCATTGAAGAACTGGATGGCCAGGTAAAAATCACGGATGAATCGTCGCGGGCCGTGCGCAATTACAAACGCTGGGGCCTCGATGCCATGGTGGCCATCGGCGGCGACGGCACTATGCATATCTGCAACAAGCTCGCGCAATTGGGGCTCAATATTGTCGGCGTGCCCAAAACCATCGACAACGATCTCTCCGCCACCGACATCACGTTCGGTTACGACTCCGCGCTGTATGTCGCCACCGAGGCCATCGACCGGCTGCACACCACGGCTTCCTCGCATCACCGCGTGATGGTCATCGAAGTGATGGGCCGTTACGCGGGCTGGATTGCGTTGGGCGCGGGGCTGGCCGGCGGCGCCGACATCATTCTCATTCCGGAAATTCCATTTAAATGGGAAAGCATTTGTAATAAAGTTAAAGACCGCAGCCTGCACGGCAAGCGCTTCAGCATTGTTTGTGTGGCGGAGGGCGCCAAACCGGCGGACGGCGAAATGGTCGTGAAAGAAATGGATCGCCGCCGCACGGATGCCGTACGGCTCGGTGGCATTGGCGAGTTGGTGGCGCACCGCATCAGCAAAGATACCGGCCTCGAAACGCGCGTAACCGTGTTGGGCCATTTGCAGCGCGGCGGCTCGCCCACACCTTTTGACCGCAATCTCTCCACCAAGTTTGGATTCATGGCGTGCGAGCTGGCGGCCAAGGGGCAGTTCGGGCACATGGTGGCGCTGCGGGGCACGGAGATTATTGCGGTGCCCATTAAAGAAGCCATCAAGCAGCAGCGGCTGGTGCCAGTGGGTTGCCAGGAAATTGAGTCGGCGCGGGCGGTAGGGACGTCGTTCGGGGATGAGTGATTTGGATTGAAAATTCGATGATTGAGGATTGATGTGGTTGTTTCGTGGAGGTGTAAAATGAAAGATCAGCTGATACAGTCTCATCCGAATATCATGATGGGCAAGCCAGTGGTCGCCGGAACACGCATCACGGTTGAGTTGATTTTGGAAAAACTCGGTGCAGGTGAAACCATTGAACAAATTATGGAAGCCCATCCGCGGCTGACCAGACCGGCGATTCTTGCGGCTATTGAGTTTGCCGCGCAAGCGCTGCGGGCTGATGTGGTTTACCCAATTGCTGAGCAGGCTGCATGAATCTCTTGGCTGATGAAGGGGTGGATAAACAGATTGTCGACCAACTCCGTCAGGATGGGCATGACGTGCTCTACGTTGCTGAAATGGAGCCAAGCATCGCTGACAATATTGTGCTTCAATGAGCTAATGACCATCAGGCACTGCTTGTCACACTAGACAAAGATTATGGCGAACTGGTGTATCGACAACGCTTGGTGCATCTTGGCGTCATTCTAATTCGTCTTGCTGGTTTGTTGCCTGATACGAAAGCCAGTATTGTTTCAAAGGTAGTAGGCGAACGTGACGCCGAAATGCCGGATGCCTTCAGCGTCATCTCCCCAGGGATGGTTCGTATTAGGCCCAAGAGGAAGTAGCAAATCAAGTTGCGGGCGATTGGGACGTCGTTGGGGGATGAATAGGATTGATGATCGAAAATCGATAATTGAAGATTAAAAATTGCGGATTGAAATTGCTGCGATAGTCTAATGGGGAGGAAACCCACGATGCGTAAAAACTTTTCCATTTTGCTCATTCTATTTAGCCTTCACCTCTTACACGCTCAAGAAAACCTCGCCACCTTCTCTATCGTTGGTCGCGACTCCGTCACCGGCGAATTGGGCGTGGCCGTGGCGTCCCGATTTTTTGCGGTAGGCAATGTCGTGCCGTGGGCCAAAGCGGACGTCGGCGCGGTGGCGACACAGTCCTTTGCCAACACCACCTTTGGCTGGCGGGGACTCGAACTTTTGGAAAAAGGCGCGACGCCCGAAGAAATCGTGAACATACTGTTGCGGATCGATGATAATCCCACCCGCCGGCAGTTTGGCATCGTCAGCGCCGATGGCAAATCGGCAACTTACACGGGCGAGAATTGTTTAGCGTGGGCTGGCGGTCGCGCTGGCCGCAACTACGCGGCGCAGGGCAACATTCTCGCCGGTGAAGACGTCGTGCTGGCAATGGAAAAAACTTTCCTCGAAACCACCGGCACATTGGCGGAGCGGCTGTACGCGGCTTTGTTGGCCGGCGAAACCAAAGGCGGCGACGCCCGCGGCAAGCAATCCGCGGCATTGCTGGTAGTAAAGAAAGGCGCCGGCTACGGCGGCTACACCGACCGCGCCATCGACATCCGCGTGGATGATCATCCCGAGCCGTTTCAGGAATTGGGGCGGCTGCTGAACATCGCACAAATGAATTACGCCTGGAACGAAGGCTGGACGCTCTTCACCCAGAAAAAATTCGCAGAGGCGCTGCCCCATCAGGAACGGGCGGCGAAGTTAGCGCCGGACAACGCCGAGGTCTGGTACGACTTGGCGGTGATTCGTCTCGCCGCTGGCAAAAAGGCGGATGCGCTCGCGGCGTTGAAACAAGCCGTCGAGTTGAATCCAAAATTGAAAGCGCAGGCGCGGGTGGATAGCGATTTGGCTGCGCTGGAGGGGAAGGGGTTGGAGGCCGTGATCCAGGAAGATTGAAGATCGAAGCTCCCCCGCCTCGCATCACCAATATTCCGCTTCTGTTTTGACATGATCGAAATCAACAACGTGACGGTTGACTACACCCGCCCGGACCAACCGCCCACCCGCGTGCTGGACAGCGTCACCTTCGCCATCCACGAGGGCGAGGCGGTGGGCTTGATGGGCGCCAACGGCGCCGGCAAAACCACGCTGGCGCGCTGCCTCAACGGCCTGCTTCTCCCCACCGCCGGCGAAGTTTTGGTGGACGGCCTCTCCACCAGCGACCCCGACAATCTGCCGGAAATCCGCCGCCGCGTTGGCATGGTGTTTCAAAATCCGGAAAATCAGATCGTCTCCACCACCGTGGAGCGGGAGATTGCGTTTGGGTTGGAGAATTTGGGCGTGCCCCACGACGAGATGCACCGGCGCGTAGACGAGATGCTGGCGCAGTTCCATCTCGAACGCTACCGCCGCCACCCGCCGCATCTGCTTTCCGGCGGCGAAATGCAGCGCCTGGCCCTGGCCGCGGTCATGGTCATGTCTCCCCAATATTTGATCTTTGATGAACCCACTTCCCTCCTCGATCTTCCCACCCGCAAAATGGTGTTGCGCTTGCTTTCCGAGCTGCATTCAAAAGGCGTCGCCGCGCTGCTCGTCACCCAATTCCCCGAAGAAACCCTCGCCTGCGATCGCCTGCTGATTTTGCACCGCGGCCGCATCGTCTTTGACGACCAGCCGGCGAACGTTTTCAAAAACGTTGATGAACTGCGCGCCATCGGAGTCGAGGTTCCCGCCGAATATGCCATATATCAAGAGCTTAGGCAAAACTCCGATGGTGAGATCCCCCTCAACCCTGCCGATTTCCTGCCGATAAGTTGATCAGCGTTTTAAAACAGGGAATGTTTTTAATCATCTAAATGAAAACCGAAAATCTCGATTTTGATTTTTTAGACGCTGAACCCGCGGTCTCGCCCAACTCGAAGAACGGCAATTTGAAAAGAAAGCCGCGTTTCAACGAGATCGAGGAGCAGGCAGCGATGACGGACTTGCTCGATCTCTCGCTGCTGCTGGCCGACAAATTTTCGCGGCAAGCCGCGGGCTCACCGAACTCCCCACCCGAGCCCACCGTCGCTCCTGCAAATGGCGCCGAGCCCGGCTTCGATATCAACGAAGACGCGCTGAAGCTGCCGCTAGATTTGGCCGCCGAAGCCGCGCAGCCAGAAAACCGCCTGCCAACTCGCGATCAGGAAATGCCGCCCACGTTCGACGAAAGCACGCTGGCTGAATTAAATTTAAATTTTTCGCTGCCGGAACCCGAAGCAGCGTTTTCGCAAAACAGTGACGCGGAGACCCAAGTAGAATTTCAAAGTCTGCCCGCGGAATTAGGAGAGGGAAAACCGCGCGAACAGGGCTCGCACAAACCAAAACGTAGTCTAACACAAGTGGAATTTCAAAGCCTGCCGGCCGAAATAGAGGAGCCGCTGATCCTGCCGCCGCAGCCGCAAACCGAACCGGACTCAGAGGTTGAACCGCCGCCATTTATTTCACCATCCGAAGAAGAAGCGGCGTTGAAAGATGACGAACCTCCGTTCACGGTTCAGGCCGAGGAGCCGGCGCCCTCGCCGCAGGCGGCACCGGTCCGCGACCGCGAGCCGGAGGTCGCCGACGAGCCGCTGAGCATTTTTGCGAAGCCGGTGGAATCAAAAGCCAGCGAATTCCAGAAACGCCGCACGACAAAAATCGCTGCACAGCAGAGCGCGCCGCGGCCGCAGCCCAATAGCAAATCAACGCCGACGGTTGTTTCCGTCAACTTTTCACTGTGGTCGTTGTTCGAAAACACTCGGCTGCTGGGTTTGGATATCGGAACCAGCGCCATGAAATATATCGTGCTTAAAAAAAGCGTGCGTGGGTTGACGCTGGTGGATTGCGGCATCCGCCCGCTGCCGCCTTTGCCGGTCGAGGCGTCCGAGGAGGAGAAACGCCGCATCATTGGCGAGGCGATTAGCCGCCATTTCAAACTCAAATCGTTCAAAAACACCTTGACCACCAGCGCGGTTTCCGGACTGGAAGTGTTTTTCCAAAATATCCAGCTTCCGAAAATGTCCCGCAAAGAGCTGGCGAAGGCCGTGCCTTGGGCTTGCCGTAAAGATTTTCCCTTCCCCATGGAATCCACGGTTTTTGAATATCAAATTCTCAACCCAAAGAATTTTCAGCAGCAGGGCAAATACGACGTCTTTGTGACAGCCGTGCCGGAAAACGTCATCGCCGGCCACCTCGAAATTTTAAAGCACGCGCAAATCGCGCCAGCCAAAATTTCCACGCTGCCGGCGGCGCTCTATCAACTGTTCAAAGAGACGGTGAAATCGGACCCTGCCAAAAATTATGCGATCATCGACATTGGCGGCAAAGCCACTCATTTCATTTTTATCAAAGGCGGACAAATGCTGTTCGCCCGCGAAATCGCCACCGGCGGCGACGATTTCACCGACGCGCTCACCGGCTCGATTTTTGTCGAAGGCCAGGAAATCGTCATCAATAAAGAGAAGGCTGAAAAGCTGAAACGTCATTACGGCGTCGTCGCCGTCGAAGAAGAGTTGCTGACAAAAGAGGGGGTGCCGGTTAAAGAAATTATGGTGATGATGGGTCCGGTTCTGGAACGGCTCGTCAACGAAATTCGCCGCACCATGGATTTTGTAAATGAGAAGTTCGGCGCTTCTGCTTTGGAAAAAATTTATTTGACCGGCGGCGGCGCGTTTCTAAAAAATCTGCCGGAAAGACTAAGCCAGGAGTTGAGCGCCGACGTGCAGAGGCTCAATCCCTTTCGAGCGATCTTGGCGGGGAAATTTGCAAACAGCAAAGAGCTGTTTAGCTTAGGCCCGCGCTTCGCCACGGCGCTGGGGCTGGCGTTGGATCGCAAAACGTCGCTCAACTTGTTGCCGAAAAAACTCAAAGGCGCGCACGCCCTGCAACATTTCAAAAAAATGCTGCGCTATCTGTTCGTCATTTTGACGTTGACGATGGCGTGGTTCTCCCAGGAGATCAAGTTCGAGCTGCGGGACATTCACCGCGAATTCCAGCGCATCAATTCCGAGTTCAGCGAGGTGAAGCCCAAGCGCGAAAAATTTTTGGAATTGCAGAAAACCCTTAATGAGATTCGCGCGCGCGCCGATTTATATAAAAGTCGAATTGATGTGCGGTTGGACGGCGACAGCCATTTGAAGGCCGTCAGCAATTTGCTGCCGCCCAACATGACGTTGACTTCGCTGCAGATGCGCTACCGCAGCGCGCAAAACGAACAGAAGCAGGAATACACCCAGGAAATCCTCGTTCTCGAAGGCGTGGCGTTTCAAAATAATTCCATGGAAGGGATCAACCTGGCGAAGTTTCTGCTCGAGCTCGAGCGCGCCAATTATTTTTACAGCGTGCGCCTGCTGCATCAGAAAATTCTGGACGACGGCAACCTGGCATTCACCTTGGAGTGTGAGCTGTAAACGCAATGAAACCCATCATGGATTTACTCAAGCCTTTTTTGGCGACGCTCGCCGTTTTGATCGGCGCCAGCGTCGGCTGGTATGTTTTTTTGTATCGCCCCGATCTCTCCAAATCGCAGGCGCTCAAAGAACAGACCGAGGAGCTGATGATGCAATTGCAGAGCTTGCGGGTGACCGACGTGCAAGTTTCCACGCTGCAAACCCAGATCGAAAAATTGCAGCTCGAGCTGGCAAAAACCACGGCGCGCGTTCGTCCCAAGGACGATTTGCCAAAACTCATCGCAGAAATAAAGGCGCGGGGCGCGGCCCACGGCCTGACCTTCGTGTCCATCATTCCGGAATACAATGCGCTGGTGCAGCAGCCGGAAAATCAGGACGCGGAAATCATCAAGCTGATCGTCCACTTTCAGATTCGCGGCTACTATAAAAACTTCGGCCGCTTCATCGAAACGCTGGCGGCGCTGCCGTTTTTTGTTTCGCTCGGGGATTTTTCGCTGATTTATGAAGAAAGCGTTTTCCCGCAGGTTTTGATCAACGTTGACCTGGCGCTGTTTTTGAGCCAGACGCCCGCTGAAAAGGATCAGAAATCATGGCAGAGCTGAAGAAACGTGAGAAAGTTTTGATGGCTGTGGCCGCGGCCGTGCTCGTCTATTTTGTGGTGAATCAATTTGTGTGCAGCAAATCCCAGCCGGCGCAAGCTCAGGATGACCAAAAGCAAACAGCGGCCGCCACCACATCGGAAGCGCCGAAAAGCACTGTGGAAAAAAAGCCAGCGGCGATCAGAAAACGAATGGGAGAAAGGCGCGTTGAATTCGCCGCGTGGGGGCGGGATCCGTTTTCGGAAAGCTATCGTTTGGCGAAAGCGGACACCACCCAAAGCGATTCCAGCGCTCTCGTCATGCGCGGTGTGATCTGGAAGGGCAGCGAGGCCTACGTTCTCATCGGCGACAACGTCATGAAAGAGGGCGATCAAATCGGCGACTTAAAAGTTCTGGATATCGATAAAAACCGGGTGGTGTGCAAAAAGAAAGGCAAAATCATAACGCTGATACTGAGAGATGACAATGAATAAAACCTTGCTTCGAATAAAAAATCACCGATCGAATTTCAGAGGTGCGGTTGGCTTGTTTCGCCATTTTTTCGGCGCCGCAGCCGTCACCCTTTTGGTTGCCGCCAACGCCTGGGCGCAAACCGGCAAATTACAATCCATCGAAATGTTCAACCTCGGCGGCGCGTACCGCATTTTGCTGGCGTGCCCCGGCACCGGAAAGTACGTCAGCCAGTTTCAGGAATCGCCGCCGCAATTGGCGATCTATTTGCGGGATTGCCAGTTGGATTTGCCCACACACAAAATTAAAATCGACCGTCGGGTGGTGCAGGAGGTCGAAGCCAAACCGTGGCAATCATCGCCGCGGATCTTGAAAGTTACTTTTGCGCTGGCCCGCGTCATGGAGTACGAGATCACCCAAAAGATGGATGGCTTGCTTGCCATCGATCTGAAAGAGTTGGCGCCGCCGCCCAGAAGCGCCAACGGCTCAGCGACGATCATGGGCGACGCCGCATTCGACGCAACGTTCCCGTCGCACAGCAGCCGCAACGGTGCGGTGGACATTTTTCCTTTGCAGAGTTTGCCGACTGTTTTGCAAAGCCGGGAGCGCATTTCGCTGGATGTCAAAGCCGCGGAGATCGCCAACGTGCTGCGACTGCTCTCGAAGCAAACCAATCTAAACATTGTCGCCAGCCGCGATGTCACCGGGCCGGTGACGGTGAGCCTTTCCAATGTCACCATCAAAGAGGCGTTGGACATGATCGTCAAAGCCAACGGCTTTGATTATTCGGTGCAGGGCGAGGTGATCGTGGTGAAGCCGCGCGAGAAGTTCGAGCTGCTGGAGTTGGAAACGAAAGTGTTTCGGCTGAAATACGTGGACGCCAGCAACTTGCAGACGACGCTTTCGCAAATGCTTTCGGAAAAAGCAAAGCTGCAGGTTTTCAATCAGGATTTTCATCCGCCGCAGGGGTTGGAGCCGGGGCAGACCGCCGCCAAGAAAAATCGCAGCAGCATTTTGGTGGTAACCGATATGCCCGCCAACTTGCGGCAGATCGAGGCGATGGTGGCGGCGCTGGATGTGCCGACGCCGCAAATTATGATCGAAGCGAAACTCATTGAGATTGCGCCGCAGGACGAGCAAAAATTGGGCATCGATTGGTCGAAGACCATCAACGCCAGTATTTTTAAGGAAGTGCTGTTGCCCTCCGGCAAGCCGTTTCAATACACGGCGGAAGTGCCGCTGACCGGCGGCGCCGTGAATTTCGGCACCCTCAATTTTGGCGAGTACAACGCGGTGCTGGATTTTCTGCAATCTCACACCAACTCCAAACTGGTTTCCAACCCCCGCATCTTAGCGATGGACAATCAGGAGGCGATCATCAGCGTCGGCACCAACGTGCCGATTCCGCAAATCAACCGCGGCGTCGGCGGGCAGGGCGACGTGGTCACCTTCGAATATCGCGACGTCAACATTTCGCTGCGGGTGACGCCGCACGTGGCGGAAGATCAAACCATCACTTTGTTCGTCAATCCGGTGATTGAAGAAATTACCGGCCAAGTGGTGGCCGGCGAAAACAGCGCCCCCATCACCTCCAAACGCGAAGTGGAAACCGTGGTCAATTTAAAAAGCAATGACACCATGGTGATCGGCGGATTAATTAAGGAAGGCGTTACTGATAAAACGAATAAGGTGTGGCTGCTCGGCGACGTGCCGCTGATCGGCAACCTGTTCCGTCACAAAACGAAAACGGTGCGGCAGACGGATTTGCTGATTTTCATTACGCCGCGTTTGATGACGACGCCGTGATTCTGTAATGCAAACCTCTGGTTTGCTCTCTCGGATACCGATCCGCTTTGCGGAAAAGCAGAGCTTTGAGTTACAACCCAAAAGGATTTATGCGAAAAGACGACCTTGACAAACTCCTGACCTACGCGGTGCAAAAAGACGCGTCCGATATCCACCTCAGCGCCGGCGGGCCGCCGATTTTGCGAATTCACGGCACCCTGCGGCGAATCGAGGGGGCGAAAATTACCAGCGAGGGTCTGCGTTCCCTGTTCAATGAAATTCTCACTGACCGCCAGCGCAAAACGTTACAAGAAAACCTCGAGCTCGATTTTGCGTATCCCGTTCCCAACGTGGCGCGCTTTCGCACCAACTTGTATTTTCAATTGCGCGGCGAGGCCGCGGCGTTTCGCACCATTCCGGAGCGCGTGCGAACTTTGGAAGAACTGAAGGTTCCGAAAGGCATCATCCAGCTTTGTTATAACAAAAAAGGTATCGTGCTGGTCACCGGCCCTACTGGTTCCGGAAAATCGACCACGCTGGCGGCGATGTTGGATCACATCAACAAAGAGCGGCGCGAGCATATTCTCACCATTGAAGACCCCGTCGAGTACGTGCACCACAGCAAAAATTGTTTGATCAATCAGCGCGAGCTGGGACAGCACACGCACTCGTTCGCCAACGCGCTGCGCAGCGCGCTGCGGGAAGATCCGGACGTCATTCTGGTTGGCGAAATGCGCGACCTCGAAACCATCTCGCTGGCGCTCACCGCCGCCGAAACCGGCCACCTCGTCTTCGCCACTCTGCACACCATGAGCGCAGCGGAAACCGTCAACCGCATCGTCGATGTTTTTCCCGCGGAGCAGCAGGGACAAATCCGCGCCATGTTTGCCAACGCCGTGCAGGGCATTGTGGCGCAGCGGCTGCTGCCCACCAAAGACGGCAACGGTCGCGTGGCCGCGCACGAAATTATGATTGCCACCGCGGCGGTGCGCAATCTTATCCGCGAAGAAAAGACCCACCAGATTTTTTCCGCCATCCAAACCGGCGGCGCCTACGGCATGCAGACCATGGATCAGGCCCTTAAAACCTACCTCGAGCAGGGCAAAATCTCCCGCGAAGAAGCTCTTGCCAACGCCACGGATCCCAAGATTTTTGGGTAGTCTAAACTGCGAGACTATTCGAATTGAAGTTTTTTAAGGTGGCTCTAGAAATTATCGTAGGTGATATTAAATTTTGGGAGGATGGATATAAGTTCACCGGTTGCTATCTTTAAAATGCTCAACAGCAATGTTCGGGTTCGATTTCTTTACTTTGAAATCTTTGCAATCGCAGACGCAATTTTAATAGCATTATTAGCATGAGGTGAGAATTAGCTTTGATGGGCAATTGGCAGATAAATCAAAAACTCCGCGCCTTTTTCTTTTTCGCTTTTGACTTTCACGCCGCCGCCGTGGGCGATGGCCATGGCGCGCACCGAAGACAACCCTAACCCCAACCCGCCGCCCATGAAGCCGCTCTTGCTGGTGCTGTGATAGCGGCTGTCCTGCACCTCATAAAACTTTTCAAAAATCTTACCGTGTTCCGCCGGGTCGATGCCGATGCCGTTGTCCTTCACGCTGATGACGCAAAAGTCGCTGTCGCGCCGAACGCTCACCACAATTTTGCCGCCGTCGGGGGTAAATTTAATGGCGTTCTGAATCAGCTCCTGTACGATGCCTTTTATCTTTCTGCGCTCGCCAAGAATCACCAAATTGGTGCGGTTCTTTTTACATGTGAGCGTTTGCTGACGGAGACGCGCGACAATTTGAAAATCGTTGACCGCCTTTTCGATAATCTCGTTGACGTCGAAAAGCTCGCCGCGCAGTTGGCTGGAGGCGCCTTCGAGCGTCAGATCGTGCATTTGCGCGACAATAAGCTCAAGGTCTCTGATGGCGTCAAAAATGACCTGCCTGCACTGGCTCTTTTCTTCATCGGACAATTGCTGATACAACTCGTCGTTCAGAATTCCGAAATAGCCCTTCAAGTGGCTCACGGGAGTTCTCAGCTCATGGCTGGTGATGGCGACGAATTTGTCTTTTACCGTTTGCAGTTCCAGCAGCTTTTGGTTGGCGGAGCGCAGCGCTTTGTTTTCCTCGCTTAACTGAATTTTCTCGAAACACTTCTCCGCGGCCATGCGGATTTGATCCGGCTTGATGGGTTTGAGAATGAAATCGTACGCGCCCTTTTTCATGGCCGCAATGGCGTTCTCCACCGTGGCAAAAGCGGTCATCATGATGACTTCGGTGTGGGGGTAGTCGCGCTTGATGGCCTCCAACAACTCGACGCCGGTCATGATGGGCATTTTGATGTCGCTAAAAACGATGTCAATACTGGCCGCGCGCATTTTTTCCAGAGCGATCACGCCGTTCTCCGCCGTCTCGACTGAATAGCCCGGCTTTTCAAGGCTGCGCCGGCAAACATCACGGATGACGTCCTCGTCATCGACGATCAAAATTTTTTTGGAAGTTTCGACCATGTTGAATTTTTGTATGCAGGGTTATTCGGTGCTGGTTTCCGATTCTTTTGGGGAGATGGTTCGCGATAAAGTTTGAAACTCAAAAATCAGTTGCTCGAGCCGCTTGGTTTGTTGTTGGATTTGTTGGAGATCGCGATAGATAGGATCGCCCTCGTCGCACTCCTCCATCATCAGGGTGCAATAACCGGAAATGCCGGTTAAAGGCTGGTTCATTTCATGGCCGATTTTTCGCGCCATTTCAAGAAACTGGCGGCATTCAGAAAGAGCCGCACTGGCGCGATCGCCATTTTGAGAATCGTCGATCGTTTGCCCAAACACGCCGCCGATTTGGCTGCAAATGATAGCGAACCACTTGCAAACCTCCGGTGAAAAGGCGTTGCGGCGGCGACTTTCCACGCATAAAACGCCCCCCGCGCCGCCATTGCATAAAATCGGGCTGACAATGAGCGAGCCGGACGGCCTCGCAAAACCGTTCTGGTTGACGTACTGGCTGATGGTCTTCGCGTTCCCCGCGAGTCGGTTTTTGACAACTAATTTCTTTTTCAAAATCGCGTCGCGAATCAGAGCCGGAGCGGATATCCGCAAAGCGTGAGAATTTTTCTTGCCCGCTGCGGCAATAAAAACAAAATCCAATTCATCGGAGTGCGGTTCATATAAAGCAACGGCAAACAGCTCGCACGGGATCACGCGGCCAATTAGCTTATACATTTTTTCTGCAAGGTCGCGCGGTTCAGAGGAAGCTTGGAGATAACCTCCGATGCGATAGAGAACGTCCAGCATTCCTGCAACTCTGGATTCTCTCTTCTTGGTAGATTTGACCTTTGAGGCTGGCATGAATCGAATTAAAAACAAACTACTCAAAATGTCAAGTAGTGAATTAAAGAGTCATGGATTTAAATTCATTCTGAAGCGCGAGAACCAACGCGATGAAATTGCTGGTCTCAACCGATAGCACGCCATCGGCTTTGTTGTTTTCCAACCAAATGGCGGCGCGTTTTTCTCCACCGTTGAAAGCCGCCAGCCCTCCCTCCAAACCGTAGCGATCAATCAGTGCCGAAAGAAACCGGCTGCCGATACGAATGTTATAAATCGGATTGAACAGGACATCCTCCGGTGAGGTCCAGGTGATGCCTTCGTAATGGGCGATCCAAATCGCGGTGATGGGCAGAATTTGCATCAAGCCCATGGCCCCGGACGCGGAGACAATCTCCGGCGACCAGGTGGCGGCGCTTTCCTGGGTGATGGCGGCGCACAGCAATTCCACGTCTAAATTGGTGTACTTGACGCTCATCTCAAAAATTTCCTCCGCGATTTCGTACTTGACGCTGGAGGGCAAACTCTGATTGTAGCGGCTGATGATTTTCATCACTTTCTGAATGTTGTACTGGCGGACGGTATCGACGTTCATGGCCGCCCGGATGTCCTGCAAAGTTTTTTCCAACCCAGCTAATTTTGAATCATTGGGAACCGGCTCAACCAAGTACACCCGGTACAGAACCGCTGCCGCAATAACCACCAACAAAACGATGATCAACCCTTTTAAAAAAATCGGATTATTGGTAACGGACTTCTCTGCCATCGCCTCCTCCTTTCAAAAATTCTAACAAAACCAGGCAGAACGTCGTTTCAGCTATCTCGGTTAGAGTCAAAGTATGAATGTGGGGTTCAAGAACGGCGCTTGAGTTTTCGCCACAGGGTGGTGGTGGAAATTCCTAACCGCTCGGCCGTTTTCTTGCGATTGCCTTTCATCTCCTCCAAAGTTTTTAAAATAACCGCCATTTCAATTTCCGCCAGTTTACCGTTGCCGCGCGCGGGCTCCAGCGCGCTATTTTTTTCGCGGTCGCAAATTTCATCTGGCAGAACGGTGGGCGTGATCTCATCCACGTCGCTCAGGGAGATCGCCCGGCGCACGACATTTTCCAGCTCGCGAATATTTCCCGGCCAGTGGTAATTCATCAGCATAGCCAGCGCCCGTTTCGAAATTTTGGTCACGGAACGCTCGGTAGTTAACTTACCATGGAGGTTGAGAAAATGATTGATCAAAAGCGGAATATCTTCTTTGCGCTGGCGCAGCGGCGGCGCCGAGATGGGAAAAACATTGATGCGATAAAACAGATCCTCGCGAAAGCGGCCGCGCTTTGTTTGCTGCTGCAGGTCTTTGTTGGTGGCCGCAATCAAGCGCACGTCGGCGGTGCGGATGGTGTGATCGCCGACTTTTCGGATCTCGTTGTTTTGCAGAAAGCGCAGCATCGCCACTTGCGCCGAGGCGGTCAATTCCGCGATCTCGTCCAGAAACAGCGTCCCGCCGTGAGCGGCCTCCAGTAATCCCATTTTATCGCTGACGGCGCCGGTGAACGCGCCTTTGACATGCCCGAACAGCTCGCTTTCCTGCAGGGATTCGGAAATGCCGCCGCAATTGACGGTGATAAACGGGCCCTGGCTACGGTTACTGCGCACGTGAATGGCCTGCGCGATGAGTTCTTTGCCGGTGCCGCTCTCCCCGGAAATCAGCACCGGTGAGTTGGTGGGCGCGACTCGAAGCACCAACGACAGAACCTGCATGATCTCGTCCGAACAACCAATAATGGCATCAAACTCCGCGACGTTGCGAATTTCGCCCTGCATGATGCGGCGCTGCTCTTCGATTCCCCGTGTTTCTTTGAGCCGGGAGATGCGCGCGAGCAGCTCGGAGTTTTGAAACGGCTTCGTGATATAATCGGCGGCGCCCGACTGCATCGCTTCCACGCCTTTGGGGATGGTGCCGTAAGCGGTGATCATCAACACGTCGGTTGCCGGCCAATTCTTTTTGATCTCGCGAGTCAGCTCGATGCCGTCGATGGGCTCCATCAAATAATCGGTAACGACCAAATCGAAGTAGCGCTGCTTCATCAACTCCAACGCGCGTGGGCCGCTTTCAACGGCGCTGGCGCCGTAACCCGATTTTTTGAACAAAAGCTCAAGAGTCTCACGCACGATATCATTATCTTCGACGACCAGTATCTCAAAAGAAGATAACATAATCTTTCTCCCCTATTTTCCCCTAAAAGATGCAGCGCTCGAATGACAATACGACTTCGCGCTACCACGAAGAGCACGAAGAATTCAAAGTACAAATTTCTCAGGAACCTTCCGCCCTCAAAGCAAACTCGACTTTATTACTGCTCATTTAGTTTTGACTCGAAAGCAGGTACGCGCTAATTTCGTTTATCGAGCGCGCGACGACTTTGTTGAGGCTTTCGCTGATGGCTTTGACCACTTCGGCGGGTTCTTTTTTGCCAGAGGCGGTTCTCTCGGAGATGACGTCTTCCCACACCACTTCGTTGCTGTTGGGCGAGTGCAGTTGAAATTCAATGGTCACCACACCATACCACGATTGCCCTTCGTCCCACTCTTCAAAAGCTGTGATTCGGCCTTTCAAAACATAATCGATTTGAAACGTCGAGGGGAGGCGCACTACACGTTGAAACATGCCCGAGGCGCGAAACTGCTGATAGGTTTTTTCGGTCACGATCTGTTTCGGCGGCGCGATCCAGCGGCGGTAGTGATAAAACTGTACTTCGTACGGCGAATCGCGATAAACGATCTTGTCGCTTTCGTAAAGCACATCCGCCCCAAACTGGCTCACGCCGATGGTTACGGGATGGACGGCGCTGTTCTGCGCGTGCGCCACCTCGTAATCGATTTTATAATAATAAGTGGGCGGCACACTGCCGCACGCGCACATCATCGACAACAACGAACATGCCATGACCCAGGTGAGTTGTTTCATCCTTCATCCTCAAATTTACTCTATAAAATTAGTAGGCAGTAGGCTACTGCCGTCGCCAACTGCTCACAGACATTTAAGGCAGCTTTCTCTCCGGCGGCGCGTCCTTGCGAATGAGCAGCCACGGCCGCTCTTTGACGGTACGAGTAAACTCCTCCATATTTTGCGATGCATATTGAAAATTTTCCATGATATCAACAATGCTGGTGGTATTGGCCGACAAAATATTCTCGAGAGTCCTCATGGTCTGACGAATATCGGTGATGAGCTTGGTGGTTTCCTCGGTGGTTTTTTGCAAATGTCCGAGGGTCTGATCAAAGTTGCCTTTGTTTTTATCCATTAGCTCGTTTAAATCTTCGCTGATGCTGGCCATGTGGGCGGTGAGATTGTCGAGGTTTTGCACGACGCTCAAAAATTGCTTCTGCCCCTGGGTCATGATATTGTCGAAGTTGGCGAGCACGTTGCCGATGTGTTCGCGGTTTTGTTCGTTGAACACGTCGCTCACCCGCGTGAGAAGTTCCTGCACCTGCTCGTTCAACTCACCTAATGGCTCGGCCATCTGCGCGAATCCCAGCACCTCTTTGCTTTGAATGACGCTGCCAGCCGGCAGCAGCGGCGAATCGAGCGAACCGGCGGAAATTTCGATATGCTGATCCGCCATGATGCCGATGGAGGTCACAAACGCCTTGGAGTCGATCCGCACCGGGGTTTTGTCGTCGATTTTTATTTTGAGCCGAATCTGAATGTTGTCGCCCTCCGGCAGGGCAATTTCGGTAACCGAACCCACATCCATGCCGCCGTACTTAACCAGCGAGCCCTGCTGGATGCCGCCGATATAATTCAAGTAGGTTTGATATTCTTTGGTTTGCTCGCCGAAATCGACTCCAAAAATGACGATCAAAAAAGCCACTAAGATGATCGCGCTGACCACAATGGTCGCGCCGGCTTTAATTTCGTTGGATTTTTCCATAGCTGCTCCTGATGTTAATTCTCGCTGATCAACGCGCTCAAAACTTTATCCTTGTCGGTGGTCTCATCGTCCGGCTCGCGGTTAAAAAATTGCCGGATGACCGGATGCTCGCTCGCCAGCAACTCCTCTTTCGTTCCCACCGCTAAAATTTTGCCCTGGTGCATCATGGCCACGCGATCGGCGATAATCTCCACCGACGCCAGCTCGTGGGTGACGACGATGATGGTCATTTTGAATGCTTTCTTGAGTTTCAAAATCAAGTTGTCGATGCCGGCCGCCACCACCGGATCCAAGCCGGCCGAAGGTTCATCGCAAAAGAGAATCTCCGGATCCATCGCCAGCGCCCGCGCCAGCCCCGCGCGCTTTTTCATACCGCCGGAAAGCTGGGAGGGCTTGTAATCATAAAATCCCCCCAAGCCCACGGAATCCAATTTCATGTTGATCATGATGCGCATGGTGCTTTCTTCCAGCGAGGTGTGTTCCCGCAGCGGCAGCGCCACGTTGTCGCCCACGCTCATGGAGTTGAACAGCGCGGCCGATTGAAACAACATGCCGACCTTCTTTAGAATCTCAATCTTTTCCTCCTCCTTCATGGGGATGATGTCTTTTCCCCGGATGAGAATTTGGCCGCTGGTGGGTTTGGAGAGACCAATCATGTGACGCAGCAGCGTGCTTTTGCCGCAGCCGGATTTTCCCAAAATGGCGATGGACTCGCCTTTATAGATGTCCAAATTGATGCCGTCGAGGACGGTGCGGTTGCCATATTTGACAACCAAATCCCTAACCTGAATGATGGGTTCCTGCATAACTCAAAAGGTTGAATAAAACAGCGCCGTGAAAAACACGTCGGCGGCGATGATCAAAAAAATCGACGTGACCACCGACTTGGTGGTGGACTTCCCCACGCCTTCGGCCCCGCCTTCGACGTTGAAGCCCTCGTAGTTGCCGATGGTGGCGATGATCACCGCAAAAAAGAAGCTCTTGACCAGCCCGCTAAACAGGTCTTTGAAAACCAGCGCCGAGATGGTTTGATTGATGTAGCGGGTGCTGGTGATATCGAGGGTGGCCATGGCGATGGTGTAGCCGCCGAAGATGCCGATAAAATTTCCTAAAATGGTCAGCGCGGGCAGCATGATCAACATCGCGATGGTGCGCGGCACCACTAAAAATTTGACGGGGTTGAAGCCCATGGTGCGCAAAGCGTCGATCTCTTCCGAGACTTTCATGGTGCCGATCTCCGCGGTGATGGCAGAGCCGTTGCGGCCAGTGACAATGATCGCCGTCAGCAGCGGCGACAATTCCCGCACGATGGAGACCGCCACCAAATTCGCCACGTAAATGGTGGCGCCAAATTGCGCCAGCTGATAGGCCGATTGCATGGCGATGATCAGCCCGACGAAAAACGAAATCAACCCGACGATTGGAATCGACTCGTAGCCGATGCGCACCATCTGTTCGATAGTGCTGCGCACGCCTAATTTCTGGCCTTTGAGCGGCGCGGCAAAGGTCCAGTAAAAGGTCTGCCCCATCAGCGACGAGATGCGGCTGATCTGAGTGAGAAAATTAAAGGCGGCGCGGCCGATGCCGCTAAAAATTCTGAGTACGAAATCCATCTTTCAAAATGCTTTTAAGGCGTCGTCAATGGTTGGGTAAATGTCGAACACTTTGTCCAGCCGGCTGAGCTCGAACACATCGCGCACGGCGTCGCGCAGGTTGGCTAATTTCAACTTGCCGCTGTATTTGCTGATTTGCTGCAGCGCCTCCACCAACGTGGCGATGCCGGAGCTGTCCATGTATTTAACTTTGCCGAGCTCCACTAAAATGGATTTGCGCTCCTCTTTGGTCAAGTCAATCAGTATCTTTCGCAATTGCGGCGAAGAATAGAGATCGACTTCGCCCTCTACCTCCACAATTTTGATGGAATCGTGATCGGTGACTCGAACTTCCATTATTTCTCCTTCTTGGGGGATAAGTATTTGGTCAGCGTCAATTGGTTGCCGACTTCCAACGTGTTGTCATAATCCACTTCATCCATCGCGCTCTTGATGAAATGAACGCCCAGCCCGCCGGGGCGGATGTCATCCAAATCGCGCGCTTTGATTTTGCTCAAATCCAGCTTATCGCCGAAATCGCGCAAAACCACTTGCAAAGAATCTTCGCAGACTCGAAATGAAATCAAGATCGGTTTATCGTTCGCGCCGTTATAAGTATGTTTGATGATGTTGGCCACCGCTTCATCCACTGCCAGCGTCACCGCGTTTCTCTCGTCATCGGCTAAAGCGCAAAGCTCGCACAAAATGGAAACGCTGGCGCGAACAATCTTTAACAGTTTGGGATCGCTCGGTAATCGCAGCTCAATCTCATTCACCTCGTTTCTCCCTAAACCAGCTCGACGGCGTCACCGCCACTTCAGCGCCAAAACCGTCAGGTCATCGTACTGCTCAACGCCAATTGCAAAGTCCTGCACCGACTTCAGCAAGTCATCCACCAGCTCCTGCACCGAGCGGTTGTTTTCCGAAAGAATGTCCAGCGTCCGCTCCAACGAGTACACCCCTCCCGCTTTATTCTTGGCCTCGATAATGCCGTCGGTGATGGAAACGACCACATCGCCTTGGGCTAATTGAACGGTCTCTTCTTTAAGGTTGATTTCCGGCAAAATCCCCAACGGAATGCTCTTGGCTTCTTTGAGCAACTCGATGGTGTGCGTGCGGCCATGGATGCGAATGAACGGAATGTGACCGGCATTGGCGTAAATAAATTCGCCCGTTACCACGTTCAAAATTCCGTATTGGAAAGTTACAAACATACCGCGGCGGCTGCGTTCGACCAAATTGTCATTTAAGGCTTTGAGCACCGGCAACGGGTTGAGGTTATTGCGAGAATAAATCCGAAAATCGCTCACGAAGCGCGCCATGTATAACGCCGCCGGAATGCCTTTGCCGGTCACATCGCCCACCGCAATGCCGATGTGGTTGTTGTCGAATTCGATAATATCAAAAAAATCGCCGCCGATGGAGACGGCGGGCAGGCTTCTGCCAGCAATGGAAAATTTTTTGTCGGGGCCGTCGGGAAAGGTTTGCGGCATAAAACTCTGCTGAATGGTTTTCGCCGCTTCCAACTGCTGCTCGATTTTTTGCTTTTCCATTTTTAACTGATACATGCGGGCGTTTTCAATGGCCATAGCCACTTGCCGGCAAAAGGTGGAAAAGAGCTCGAGGTTGTCTTCGTTGAAGGCCTCGCCGTCCATACGGTTAATGACTTCGGCGACGCCGATGATTTTATCTTTCACCATCAGCGGCGCGGCGAGAATGGTGCGGGTCTGGAAACCGGTAGAGTCATCCACTTTCGAGGCGAAACGGGGATCCACCGAAACGTCTGGAACGATGAGCGGCTGCCCGTGTTTGGCCACCCAGCCCGCTATCCCCTCTCCAATCTGCAATTGAATTTTATTTTGAATCTGCGCGCCCACTTCGCCGCGGGCAAAGGTGCATTCCAAAATGTTCTTTTCTTCGTTAATCAACATCACCGAGCTGGCTTCCGCTTTCATCACGCTCTGGGCTTTTTCCATCACCAGCGTAATCAGCTCGTCCAGATCGCTGGCCGAATTGATGATGATGCTGACCTCGATAAGACTGCGCAGCTCATCAACTTTGCGGCGCAAAGTTGTCGCTTCCTCAACTCGATTCAGTCGTGGGGATTCGCTTGCCTTTGGATGCAGTTTTGCCATGTGCAATAGATGAGTCTCAGGTTTTACGGGCAAAAATGTGAATAAAAAGATATGATAATCCCGACTCAAATGCAATAAAAAAAAAGAAATAGTAGCCCTGCCTGGGATGCCTTTGCCCCGAAATTTTTTAGCCGCTTCTTCTAACCTGATTAATTCATGAATTCATAATTTAAGTTGAGTGTCGAGAATCGTTATGTCACTCAGGAGGAGTCTTTTTATTGCGCTATCCTACTGTTTGCTAAAAGGATTCCTCCTGAATGACAGGCGCTTCGTGAATTATTCAGGCTAACTCGTTTTGTTCAAATTTCGGACAAGTGAATCAAAACGGCACAATGAGAATTTTTCATTATGAAATACGCAACTTAAACTTAACGCACGTAATTGCAAGAGGATATATTGAAGACAAAAGTGTGGGCTGCCGGCATGGCATAGCGGTTGCTTTCGGCACGCGCATTATAGGCAGGTCGTGCTACTACTCCGCGATCAATTCATACGCAACCTGAGGTCAGCATCTACGATGGCTCTTCTAAACAGAAAAATCCTCGACGATAAATATGAGATCATTCACGAAATCAAACAAGGCGGTTTTGGAATTGTCTATTACGGCGTTGATAATAAACTGAACAAGCCGGTGGCCATCAAAGAAATCGCGCCCTCCCTGCTCGAAGATCCAAAATACCTGGACATGTTCGAAGAAGAAGCGCTGAACATCGCCAAGCTCAATCACAACAACATCGTTCACATTTATGAACTGAAAAAGACCTCCGACGGCCGTCTGTATATTATAATGGAATACATCGACGGCAAGGACCTGGAAAAAGTCCTGCGCGTCATCAAAAAACGCGGCTTGAAATTTCCCGCACCGTTGGCGGTTTACGTCATCGCGGAGGTCTGCATGGCGCTGGACTACGCCCACCACCGCCGCGACGCCTTCACCAACAAAGCCCTCAATCTCGTGCACCAGGATATCTCCCCCTCCAATATCATGATCTCCCGCTTCGGCGGCGTGAAGCTCATCGACTTCGGAATCGCCTCAGTGAAGCGCCATCAAACCAAAGAAAAGCGCGACACCAAATTACGCGGAAAAATCCCCTACATGTCCCCCGAACAGTTGATCATGGGCAATCACCCCGACCATCGCTCCGACCTGTTTGCTCTGGGTTTGGTGTTGTACGAAATTCTGTTCGGCGAGCGGCTGTTCAACTCGCAGGAAGAGGTGATCGCTGCCGGTAAAAATCCCAAATGGCTTAAAAAAGCTTTGAAAGGGAAAAAGTTGCCTTCAGCTCTGGAAAAAATTTTCGCACGCGCGCTGGAAATCGATCTCAGCAAGCGCTACCAGAGCGCCAATCACATGTACATCGATCTCTATCAATATTTGATTTCATGCGACATCAGCGGCGAGTTGATGGACAGCTTGGCCGATTTTGTCAACGAGCTCTTTCAAAACGAAACCGTCACCCCCGGCGGCATCCAACCTGCGCCGATGGCGGCGACGCCCTACATGGATCGCCTGGATGACCTGTCGCCGACTTCGGAGCCCTCCGCCCCCTCCAGTCCGACGATTTCAAATCGTTGGGGCGGAGATACCCTTCCCGAACCGACTTCGACGGAAATTTCACAGCCGCTGTTCACACCGGCCAATCGCACCGCCAGCATCAGCCGCACGGCGAACATCATCCGCACCGAAAATCTCAGGCCCATCGTCACCGCCGAATACGGCGATGGTGATGGCGACGACGAAGATAATATGAAAACCGTCATCGACGTGATCCGCATCTCCGCCCGCAACAACAAGCGCCGATTGATTCAATTCGGGGCGGCGCTGCTGGCCGGCGTCGCCGCCTTTGGCGTGCTCGACACTATGAAAGGCTGGACGCGCGCTGGCGTGTGGATGTACGATCGCCTGTTTCCGCCGGCCATCGAAATCGTCACCGTGCCTCCCAACGCGCAGGTTTTTATCGACGACCAGGAAATTTCCGGACGGTCGCCAGTGGCCCTCGATAAGATCGCGCCCGGTGTCCACAAATTGGAATTGCAGCTTGCCGGCTACAAGCCCATCGTGAAATCGCTTTTTGTGCCGCGCGAAGGCGCCATCCGGGTTCAGGGGGAAGCGCAAAACGGCAGCCAGACCAGTTACCTCTTCCGCTTCAATACGGATATTCAACTCGATTCGGATCCACCCAACGCCGCGGTGTTTATCAACGGTATCCGCTACACGCAAAAAACTCCCTGCGCCGTCACCTGGGAAGTGGGCAACCCCATTTCCATCGAGATGGAGTATGAAGGATTCCAGCGCTTGAGCGGCTACAGTCTCAACACGTTAGAGGGTTTCGACGTGGTGGAAGACCGCCGTTTCTGGGAAATGAAAATTTTAAACGACGCAATCACCGTCTATTCGATAAAAGGCATTTTTCGCAAGCCGGTGGTTTTTGAAACCGTGCCCACCGGCGTTGAAATCGTCGATGTAAAAACCAACACCGTTCTCGGCGTCAGCGGCGGGCCGCCGCTGGTGCTCTCCGCCGGCAAACACGACCTCGAGCTGCGCAAACGCAATTTCATTTCGCAGCGGGTGAGCGTGCAGGTGGATAAAAATTTCCGCGGCAGCGTCTCCGCGGTGTTGTCGCGCAACGTGCAGTTTCGCGCCTACGACGAGGGCGACCCCAGCCGCCGGGACCTCGGGGCGCAGTTGGTGATCTTGCGCCGCGGCAGCAACAACGTTTTGCGCGCCAGCCGCACGACCCCATTTGAGATGACGCTGTCGGCTTACCCGCATACCGCCGTGCTGCAGAAAGACGGCTACCAGCGCACCGAAGTGCAAATTGGCGCGGACGAGCAGCTGGTGCAGGTGGCGATGGAACCGCTGCGCGCCGCAATTGAAATCAAAGTGGTGGACGCCCTCTCCGGATTGGCGATTCCGGAGGTGGAAATTTATTACAACTATTTAGAGACGCCTCGTACCATCGATATTTTTTTCACGCGCACGGATGCGCGCGGCGAGGGCCTTGGCCAATTGCCCGCAGACAATTACGTGTTCACCGTCAAGAAGACGGGATACCGCGCGCTGTTCAAAACTCTGTTAGCGCGCGCCGGTGAAGCGAATGCTTTGGAATTTAAACTCTATCCGTCAAACTAATCCGGCGTCATGCCTAAAATTATCATTAAAAAAAACCAGCTTCTGGTGAAGAAAATCTCCATACCGGAAGATGTGCTCGCGTTCACCGTTGGCTCCGAGCAGGGAAACGATATTCTCGTCGAGGACGATAAAGTCTCGTTCTTTCACTTGCAATTCGAAAAACAGAACGGCGAATATTACGTGCGCGATTTGCAGAGCCAAAACGGCACTTTTGTCAACGGCAGAAAAATTTCCGGCAGAACCTCGATTCATGACCACGACGAGGTGGGTCTGGGAATTCACAAATTGACCTTTTTGAATCCCAAGGGAGAAACCAAAAGCCGCTTCATCACCGAGTCTTACCCGGGAAGCGGATTGGCAGCAGACGAAGGCGTGGAACACGACTCCCGAAAATGGGAGCAGCGCATGGCTGGCGTGCCAAACTTGACGAATTTGAATTCGTGGCTCAAGGATGACGACCAGGCCTTCGACAAAAAAGCCGATTTCGATGTTGAAAACAACGGCGCCTCCGACGAGGAGGCGCCGGCGGATTTCATCCCCGCGCCGCGCGCGGAAGCAACGCTCACCTATTTGGAAACCAAGCCGCCCGCCAGTACGAATCCACAACTGACGTTCGTGGAAAGCAACAATCGCAAAGAGGCCATCCTCGATTTCGATACCGAAAACATAACACGGCCGCCCTTGGATGCCCCTCCCAAGTTGGCCGCGGAGAGCAACGGCCGGCGAGTTCAGGATTTGAGCGAGCCGCCTGCCATTCACGAGCAGACCCCGGCCCGAATTCATTATCTGATTGGAATCAACGGTTATTACCTCGGCAGAAAATTTCGCCTGCGCTACCCGGACACGCGCATCGGCCGCGACCGCAAAGTGAACGACATCGTCATCAAAAAAAACTCCCGCGGCAAAATCGATCAAAGCGTTTCCCGGCGGCACGCCACCATCTCCTATCGCAACGGCAAATACATTCTTTTAGATAAACGCAGCAAAAGCCGCACGTATCTCAATCAGCGTAAGCTCGAGCCGTCGGACAATGTCGAAATCCAGCCCGGCGACGAAATTGAAATCGTCAGCGACCGCCAAAGCCACATCCTGCGCATGGTTGCCGAGGGCGACTGGGATTTCTCTTTTCCGCGCAAGGCCGGCCCCTGGCATGTTCGGCATCGTTTGAAATTAATTGGGTTTTATTCCCTGGCGCTGCTGGCCCTCGGCGCGCTGGTTTTTTTGCAGGCGCTCACCACCAGAAATTTAATCGCCGACAAACCCGAACCGCTGATGATCAGCCAGACCGTCTGGCTTTCCAGCGCCGGCAAAACCGCGGCAGACAGCTCGGGAAACGCGCTGCCGCTCAGCGCGCCGGCCATCGCCGATTTTAATGGCGATCGCTTCATGGATTTTATCTACGCCGATGCCAACGGCGCCCTGAGTTGTTTCGACGGCCAGGCTCAGAAACCGGCGTGGACGGTCAGCGATTTTCAGGTCAGCGCGGGCGCGCCCATCACCGTTGAGGATTTGAACAACGACGGCCGCCCGGACATCATCGTGGTCTCCAAAGACCTGCGGGTGCGCGCCCTGGACGGCCGCCTGGGGATCGAAATCTCGAAAAGTCCCATTCTGGCCGGCCCGTTGATTGCGCCGCCGGCCGTGGGTGATTTTAACAAAGACGGCCTGAAGGATATTGCCATCACCTCGGAAGCCAACGCCATTTACATCGGCTACTCGGGCCTGCGCAACGCACGCTGGCTTAAGTTGGAAATCGACGACCCCATTCGCAGCGTGGTCTCCACGGCCGACCTTTACGGCGACGGCGCCCCCAAAATTATCGTCGGCACCGAAACCGGCAAAATTGTTTTCATCGACGGCGGCAGCCAAAAAGTCCTGGGTGAGATCAACATCAACGAAGAATTCAGCAAAGCCACCGGCAGCTTCGGACTCACTCACCAAATTCGCCACCCGACGGCGATTGGCGAACTCAACGGCGACCGCACGCCAGACATCGTCGTCCTCACTCATCAAGGGGGGGTGATGACTTTGAATGGCGCCACCCTCGAACGCTTGTGGTACGACCTGCCCGATACCAGCGATGGAGTCGAAAATCAGTTTAATCAAAATTTGCTGTTGGGAGACCTCGACGGCGACAACCTGCTGGACGTGATGGTGCGAACGCCCGGCGGCCGGCTGCGCGCTTTCAAGGGCAACGGCCAGGGCAAAGATCGCAAAATGATGTTGTGGGAAAAAAGCGATACCTATTACTCGACGTTTCCCAGCCTCGCCGACTTCAACAAAAACGGCGCGCTGGACGTGGTGACTTCAGATATCAGCGGACAACTCTACATCATCGAAGGGGCGACCGGCGACATGTTGTGGAAAAACGGCATGGAGGGCGCCAGCCTCATCGGGCCGCCGCTTATCGCCGATCTCGACCACGATCACCGCCTGGATATCGCGGTTTTCAAAGCCGACGGCCAGGTTTACAAATTGGCCAGCAATTCCGTGACCGCCAGCCCGGTGCCGATTTGGACGCAAATATTTGGCAACAGCAAGAACACCAACAGCGTCGTCCCGAAACGTCAGGACATTCGCATCTACTACGCCGCCATGATCGGCGCCATCCTGCTGATGGCCGCCGTGTTGGCCGGCAACTATTTTCTCCGCAAAAAACGGCGGGACTTGGCGCGTGCATAATTCATGAAAAACTCTGAACTGAAAATTTCAACCGCGGCGTTGAGCGATGTGGGCGCGGTGCGAAAGGCCAACGAGGACAGCTACTACGTGTCTAAAGACGAGCGGCTGCTCATCGTGTGCGACGGCATGGGCGGCCAGGTTGCCGGCGGCCTCGCCAGCAAGATCGCCGTCGAAACCATCAAGGACGTGTTTCACGGCTTGAAGGACGAGTTGATTCTCAAGCTCGCCCCAGATCTCGATCCCGGCCTCGCCATGTCGTCCAAACGATTGATTGTCGCGGTGCGGCTGGCCAACCGTCGCCTCTTCAGCATCGCGACAAAAATTCCCAAGCTGCGCGGGATGGGCACCACCGTCGTGGCCATCACCTTCGATGACGTTTTTGCCACCATGGTGCACGTGGGCGACAGCCGCATTTTCCGTTTCAGCGACGGCGAAGTGGTGCAGCTCACCGAAGACCACTCCTGGCTCAACGAACTCATCGAAGACAACGAGCTCAATGAGGAGGAGATCGAAACCTTTCAGCAAAAAAACGTCATCACCCGCGCCCTCGGCACCAGCCCCACCGTGCGCGTGGATATCCATTGCGAAAAGTTCAAAAAGGACGATATCTACCTCCTCTCCACCGACGGCATGCACGGCTCGCTAACTTGCGAGGATATCAAAAAAATGCTCCTCACGAATCGCGATTCGTTGGAGGGCGTCGTCAAAAAGCTGATCGAAAAGGCCAAAAAGCGCGACGGCACCGACAACATCACGGCGGCGCTGGCGCAAATCCACCAGAACAGCGCCGAGACGCGGCAAGTGGGCGTCTCTGCCACCATCGCTGAGGAAGACGAAAAAATCGTCATCAAAGAAGACAAATTTATCTTAGAAAAATACGGTTCCACTAAACTGTCCATTACCAACAAAACTCAAATGTTGAATATGATGCATCAGAGATTCATTTTCGCAGCGGCCATCTTAGTGACGGCGGTGTTCTGCTTTTTGCTGGGGATGAACCTGCAGCCGGCGCCGCCGGTTTCCGAGGCGGCGGTTCAACATCCGGGAGCGGAGCAAACCGCGAGTTTTAAAAACGGCAGCCAGCCCGCAGCAAGCGCGCCGCCGGTCATCCTGCGCTCGGCGGTGAGCGCAGACGCGCAACTGGCGATCGTTTTTTTTAACAGCAAACGCGACTACGACGCCGCTCGCCTGGACGAGCGCGCCGCCGTCCTCGATCTCATGTCGCCATTTTCCCAAGATGGCCACGATCTCATTCAGGGGACGTTCTCGATCTTCTTGATCGATTCCTCCAACAACGTCATCAGGAAAACCGCCGGGCTGCAATTGCCAGATGTGGCTAAGAGAGAATGACGCTCATCATCGTACCCATCGTTTTTTTGGCGGTGTTTCTCAGCATTGGCGTGGTGTGGTTTTCGCCGGAGCTGCGCGGCGACTTTTTTCTGTGGCGCGGCCAACTGCGGCGGGCGCGAAAAATTTTTGAGTACTTGATCGAACAAAACCCGGAGAAGATCAGCCTCTATCGCAAACTGGCGAAAATTTATTATTTGGAAAATCGCCGCGATAAGAAGGCGCTGAAAATTTTCGAAATCATCATTCGTCTCAAAATTCCCTTCGAGTGGCGAGACGAAATTCTAACCGACGTGGCCAAATATTATATCATCGAGGGCCGAAAGGACGCGGAAGCCATCAAGCTCATTGAAAAGGCGGTTGACAGGGAGATCAAACTATTGCGAGGATGAGCGGGGTATAAGGTATAAGGAAATATAGTGGGTTGCATCTCCTTTATTTCCCCATACCTTATGCCTTATGCCTTAGTACTCGAGACATTTGAAACTGACGAACATGCCAGCAATCGACCTAAAAAAACACAAAGATCTGATACTGATGATCCTGGCGCTGGGAGACGCCTATTTGGAGAAAGGACTCTATGCTGAGTCGGCGAAACGCTACCACCAATTGCTCGACCTCAAAGTGGGGAATCGCCATCTCTACACCAACTTGAGCAAGGCCTATATCGGCCTGAAGCGCTTCGACAAACGCGCCATTGAAATTTTTCAAAAAGCGATTCAGTACGATCAAACCAACAAAGAACTTTACAGCGCACTGGCGACGACCCTGCTCGGCGAAAACCGCGAAGACGCCCAGTCCGTGGAAATTTATGAGATCGCTTTGAAAAACGACAGTGCCATGTTCGAGACCCTGGCCGAGCGCCTGGGAGACATTTATTTCAAACACAAAGACTTCAACCGCTGCAAAGACGTGACCGCAAAACTTTTGAACAAAGTCGGCTACCAGCCGAAAGCGCTCACCATGTTTTTGCGCTGTTGCTGGTTCGTGGCTAGTTTTAACGAGGCCATTCAGCAACTGAAAAAATTAATCGACGTCACGGAAAACAATACCATGCTTTTGAAATACCTCTGCATCACTTATCTCGAAAAAGCCTTTCATGCAGAATCAAGCAGCCAGCAAGCGCGGTTCAGTTACATCGACCGGCAACTGGTGCTGGACTACCTCAATAAGTGCGCCGGCTTCGAGGATTTGCAGGAGCTGTGTTTCTATCTCGAGCTCAAAAAATTTTTATTGGAAAAGGATTACTGGAATTTCTGGGCGCCGTCGGAAATGGCGGAAGAAAGCGCCTCCGAATTTGAGCTGGCCGCCGTCGGCGCCGGCGAAGCGACCGTCAAGAGCGGCGCCGGCCGCAAAAAAATTAGCGCGGCGCAAAGCATCGTCAACAAGCTCAGCCCGTTCGAGCCGCTGGCGGCGCGGGCCGCGGGCGCACATTCCACTTTGACCTACGAGGATTTCGAAAAACAGGGCGCGGCCGCCATCTTCTCCGCCCCCGCCGGCGAGGCCACGGTGTTGAACATTCCGGAGAACGCCGAAATCATCACCGTGATCGAGCTCACCAACTATGATTTTCTGCGCCAGAATTTCGGCATGGAACAGGTGCAGCAAATGCGCAACAAGCTGTTCGTCATGCTCACCGAAGTGCTGGAGCGCAACAAAATTTTTCACATCTGGGCCGTTTCCAACGGGCTGGTTTATTTCTCCAGCGATCTGCTGGAGGCGGTCGCCATCGCCGTGGAAATTTTGAACCGCCTCAACCGCAACAATTTCGTCAACGAACCCAACGAGCAGATTCATCTTTCGATTGGCATTCATCACGGGCGGCAGGATTTTGCCAGCGACGACGAGCAGGCGCTGAAAGACCTCTGCCTCGGCTTGAAAGTGGGCATCGTCAGCGACAAAGATCTCTCCGCCGACGACCGCACCATATACGGCAAGATCTTTCAGAAAACCGACCGCATTTTTCTGAGCAGCAAAGCTTATCGCGAAGTCAAAAGTTCCAACCGCTTCAAGGTGAACACCATCGGCCAGTTCAAGCTCAAATATTTGAAAGAGAGCATCAGCCTCAGCGAAGTGGCGTGGCGCAACCCCATCGACGATCTCAAATTCGGCTTCATCAAAAGATTAGGGCGATTCGATCTGCTGGTGGAAGTGGGCAACAAAGGCGCGGTGAAAGTGTTCAAAGCCAAAGATTCGGTGCTGCAGCGCTTCGTGATTTTAAAAGTCATTCAGTCGGAGGCCTTCAACGCGCTGCCGCCCAACAACCAGCAGAAGATGGAGTTTTATCAAATCGCCAAATCGTTCGGGCAGATGAATCATCCCAACATCACCACCATTTACGAAGTGGATGAAGATCAGGGGCTGACCTACGTGGCGCGGGAATTTGTGGAGGGCGTGCCGCTCATCGACGTTTTCAAAGGCGGCAAGGGCTACACCCCCGAGCGGCTGGTCAAGTTAATGTACCAGATTTGCAAAGGCCTGCAATTCAGCCACCGCCTCGGCTTCTGCCATCTTAATTTGAAGCCCAACAACGTGCGCGTGGGCGTGAACGATGAAGTCAAAATCATGGACTTCCACATTCCCAAAAGCTTGTTTTTCGAGTTCGAAAATTTCAAAGAAGATCACGAGCAGCTTTTTTACATGGCGCCGGAACGCCTCCGCGCCGGCGCGGGCCAGGCGCGCGGCGCCGCCGGCGACAGCCGCAGCGATATTTTTTCACTGGGCGTTTTATTGTATCACCTCGTAACGCAAGTTTATCCGTTTGCAAGTAGAAATATAGACGACTTGACACATGCAATTCTGAATAAGACGCCCCCGCCGCCTTCGGGGATCAACAAGCAACTGCCGCAATTCTGCGAGTCGTTCATCATGAAGTGCATGGCCAAGGATCCGGACAAGCGCTTTCAATCCGTCGAGCAAATGGTGACGCTGTTGAAAAAGACGTTCGAAGGCAGCTTGTTCTCGAATTTTAGTTATCAAATTGCGCAGGCAAGAGATTCGTATTGACCCCTAAGTCCCCCTTAGCAAAAGCGGATTTATGGGATTGTCCAGAATTCACAATTGGCAATTGGCAATTGGCAATTCACAATTAACAATTGTCAATGGTGAATTGTCAATTGCGAATTGTTAATTATCGAACAAGCAAATAAGATAAACATCGAATAAAGAAAGCAACCATAAACATCCGGCGGCCGCCGGGCCGGCAAGGAGGTGATGTAAGACATATCCGGGGGAATTCATAACTCAACCAGGTAATTAACTGAATACGGAACCTAATTCTGAGGAGTAACACTCATGGGTCAACAACAACTTCTGCTGATTGTCTTGGGCGCCATTATCGTTGGCATTGCCATCATTGTGGGATTGAACATGTTCCAATCGGGTGCGGTGCAAGGCAATCTTGATGCTGTCACCCAGGACTGCATGACCATCGCATCACGAGCACAAGAATGGTGGCGGAAACCCACGCAAATGGGCGGCGGCGGCCGGGATTGGGCCGGGCTTGACAGCACTGGTGTGGTCAACTTTCCAGCCACAACTATCAACGGCACTTACACTGTTACGCCGAATTCTCCTAATGCCGGCCAAATCACAATTCAGGGCGTTGGAATAGAAGATGGCGACGGTGATGGAACTCCGCTTACGGTTGTGGTTTATGCCAGCTCAGCAACAATAGATTCAACCGTGATTCTTAACAGGTAACAGACCACCGATCGGCAAGTTGGCTCGCAATCTACTTGCTGACACAGTCGCAAGGCTGACACAGTTGCAAGACGGATCAGACACCGTTTAAAACGGTGTCTGATCTTTTGATTTAGCTGTGAGATTTGAAGAAATTGTTTACCGATCAAACACCGTTTGAAACGGTGTTTGATCTTTCTAAAAACCCGATGCAAGCAAAATAAAGCTATGCCAGAATATCGATACGTCGGAGTCAGCGTCAGCGGCAAGCCCATCCAGGGGGTGGTGTTCAGCCCGGATGAAAAAACGGTTAAGTCCAAAATCAAAGAGCTGGGCAAAACCAAAGGCATCCGCATCGACGCGGTGCAGAAAAAATCGGTCTATCTGTACAAAGTTCAGCGGGGATCGGAAAAGCCGATCACTGGCGAGCAGAAGGCCTTCACCCGCGAGGAGCTGTTCAATGCCCTCACCAAAATGGGCTACCGGGTGATTTATGTCCGCAAAAAGTTGTTTGACTTCCGGCTGAAAGTTCCCACCAAAGATTTGGTGCTGTTCATTCGCATTTGCGCTGATCTTTTGCGGGAGAAATTTCCGTACGACGAAATTCTCACGCTGATCGGCAACGACACCGAGAACCGCCGGCTGCGCGAGACCGTCAAAGACATCCAAAAAGATTTGAAGTCGGGCGCCGACGGCCACACGGTTTACGGCAAACACGAAGAAGTGCTGGGACGGTTCACCGCGCACATGTTGGCGGTGGCTTCCACCAGCGGCAACATGGCCGCCATCTACGAAAGCACCGCCAAATTTTTGGAGCGCGACGCCGAGTTCAAAAGCAACCTGCGCTCGATTTTAGTGATGCCGGTAGTCGTGGTGCTGTCGATGATCGCCGCCACGATTTTTTATGTGATGTACATCTTCCCGAAACTGACGAAGATGCTGGTGAAATTTAAAATCGAAATTCCGCCGATGACCAAAGCCACCATCGCTTTCAGCGAGTTTTTACAGGATTATTACGTGCTGATGATCGCGGCGATCGTCATCCCGCTGGGGTTCTTCATTCAATGGGCGCGCACCGAACGCGG
The DNA here is from genome assembly GCA_037446635.1 of bacterium. Classification (GTDB taxonomy): domain Bacteria; phylum Zhuqueibacterota; class Zhuqueibacteria; order Oceanimicrobiales; family Oceanimicrobiaceae; genus DASWHH01. The sequence goes on along the minus strand of JBBIIG010000036.1, from coordinate 3,368 downwards.
GCGCTACATTATCGATCGCACCATCATTCAGATACCGGTGGTGGGCCCGGTGCTGCACAAAATCAGCATCGAGATTTTTGCGCGGGTGTTTTCGGCGCTTTACAGCACCTCAGGCGAAAACATCAACGCCATCCGCATCGCGGCGGAGTCGTGCCGCAACGCCTACATCGAACGGCAGATCAACACGCTGGTGATTCCGGCGATGCTGCGGGAGGGTAAAAGTTTCGTCGAGTGTTTAGGACGAACGAATTGCTTCACCCTCAACGCGGTGCGGCGGCTGCGCTCGGGCGAGGAGTCCGGCACGCTCAAAGAGGCCGCGCTGCAATTGGCCAACTACTATGAAAAAGAAACCAGCCACCGCATGAAAGCGCTGGTGGATATTATAAACATTGTGATTTCGGTTATCATCACGCTGCTGATCGTCGGACTGACGCTGGTGTCCTCAGAAATTGGGTTTGTCAGTCCGCCGTCGCCGTTGAATAGGTAGATGTGAGATGTGAGACGGCAAATGGCAGACGGCAGACGGCAGACGTTGACCCCGTTCCCACGCAGAGCGTGGGAACGAGTAAATGAGTAATCGTTTTAATGTAGCTTTTTGAACAAACTATGATACGCGACAAAAGCACCATCACTGCAGAAATCAACATCAAGCCGCAGAGCAAGGGACTCGGGCGGTTGTCGGAAGCGCTCATCAACCGCGGCATCATCACGGAAGCGATGATCCAGAAGGCTGCGGACATTCAGAGCCGGGAGCCGCGCTCGACCAAGCGCAAGCTAATTGACATCCTGATTCAGGATTTGGGCGTCGACCGCAATGCGATTTACGTGGAGATGGCGAAGCTGTATGGTTTTCAGATCATCGACATCTCCAAAGAGAACGTCGATCGCGATCGCATCGAGTTCATCAAAGAAATCATTTACACGATGCCGGAAGACGTCTCGAACGAATTGCTCAACAAGAAAATCCTGCCGTACAAATGGCACGAGTACAAAAAGAACGTGCTGATTTTGGTAACCGGCGACCCCACCAATCAGGAAATTTATGATTACGGCAAACGGCTGGAAGTAGCGGACGTGGACATCGCCTACGCGCCGGTCGAGCGCATCGAAGAGTTGATCCACGAAATCTTTTATTCAAACAACGAGTTCCTGCAAAAAATATTCGAGGAGTCGCAGGAGGTCGAAGTCTTCGACGATCAAAACCGGCAAATCGATGAAGAAGCGCTGGACGCGGAAATCAACAAAAGCCGGTTGGTCAATTTAATCGAGGGCATGTTGGTGGAGGCGGTGCGCAAAGGCGCCAGTGACATTCACGTTATCCCGAAAGAGGGCAACGTTACCGATTTCTTCTTCCGCATCGATGGCAAACTGCAGCGCTGGTACTCGCAAGTGGAAATTAAACCGGAGGCCGTGGTGGCGGTGATCAAAGACCGCGCCATCAACATCGATCGCTTCGACCGTTCGTCGGCGCAGGATGGCTACATTCAAAGGAAGATTGACAATTACTACATCCGCTTCCGGGTGTCGGTGATTCCAATTGTGGGCGTGGAATTCGAGCGCCGCTTCGAGAGCGTGGTGATTCGTATTTTAGACGATCGCAAAGTGATCACCAACCTCGACAAGCTCGGGCTGCACGAACAGGCGCTGCTGGATTTCAAAAAAGCCATCGAGCAACCGCAGGGCATGGTGATTCTCACCGGCCCCACCGGCAGCGGCAAAAGCACCACGCTGGTGGCGGCGCTCAATCATGTGATGGATCCGAGCTTGAACGTGCTCACCGTCGAAGAGCCGGTGGAATACCTGCTGCCCGGCTGCCGGCAGGTGAAGCTCAATCCCAAATTGAATTTCGATCAGGCGCTGCGCTCGATTTTGCGCCACGATCCGGACATCGTGATGGTGGGAGAAATTCGCGACCTGAAATCGGCGGAGATTGCAATATCATTGGCCAACACGGGGCACCTAACGTTCTCAACGTTACACACCAACGACGCGCCCAGCGCCATCTCCCGGTTGTACATGCTTGGCGTAGAGCCGTTTTTGATCGCCAATGCCATCAACCTGGTGATGGCGCAGCGTCTGGTGCGCAAACTGTGCGACGAGTGCAAACGCCCAACAGAAAATCCCGATGCGGAGCTGCTGCTGCGTTTGGGATTTACACAGCAGGAAATCGCCGATACAGTTTTTTATGAGCCAGTGGGCTGCGGCGCCTGCTACGAGGGCTACAAAGGCCGCATCGCCATCAGCGAGGCGCTGCTGTTCAACAAAGAGATCCGGCGGGAAATTCTCGGCGCCAAAGACGACATCGACGAAGAGGCGATTCGCAATCTGGCCGCGACCCGCGGCATGATGTCGCTGCGGGATTCCGGCAAGGAACGCATCAAGCGCGGCATGACCACCATGCAGGAGATCGTGTCGGCGACGATGGAATGGTGAACGTGAAAGGGTAGAGGCAAACGGCAGAGGTTGAGAGGTAAAGTGAATAGTGAAAAGCACAGACCCCTAAGAGGAGAAGGGATTTTAGTTCCCTTTCCTCTTAGGTGAGAGTCAGGTTGAGGTCAATAATCAGAGCAAAAGCGTTCGTTGCCACGCGTGGAAACGAGGATACCTTTGCACTTTAAATTTTTCATTTTGCTTTTTTGCATTTTCTTTTAACTAACGCGCTCCTTCTTTGGGGGAAGGAAAGGAGGACAAACTAAATTTAGATTCGCATGGATTTTCAAACGACACGAGATATCGTCGCCAGAGTTTCGCAAGCGATCCCCCCGCATCTGCTGGGCGAAAATCGCTGGTTGTTCATCAGCAATTTGTTGGAGGATCAGCCCGATGAGGTTAAGGTCGCGCTCAAAACGCACTTTGATAGCTTTCTGATCCGCATGAAACAGTTGGAGGCGTCGGACATCGATCTCGGCGGGCCGGGCTGCCGCAATTTCATCTGGTTTCGCGTCTTTGGCAACAAAGCCACGGACGCGGCGCTCGGCGAGTACGCCATCAACGAAACCGACGTACTGATTTTGAACCTGCTCACCGAATCCGAGCGCAAGCAGCTTTTCAAACAGCGCTTTCTCGATATCTCGTATCGCGTTTTCGACAAAGAGAAAAACCTGTGGACGCGTTTTCGCGCCAGCATATATTTCGACCTGACGCATTTAGCGGTGAATATGCGGCGCATCAACGATCAAATCATCCCGTTCAGCAAATTTGCTTTTCACGAAGAGGTGGCCAAAACCTTGAGCTTGAAATATCAAAAATCCGGGCTGGTGCTGATCACCGGCATCACCGGCTCCGGCAAGAGCACCACCCTCGATTCCATCATCGACGCCAACAACCGCACCATGGAGGCGCACATCGTGATCATCGCCGACCCGATT
>JBBIIG010000035.1:5296-42483 GCA_037446635.1 bacterium | reverse complement strand
TGGGCTTGCTGCCGACGGCGAATTCCTCAGGCCGCTTCTTGTAGCTCTTGGCATCGTAACGGAACACTTTTGCAGAATTGAAATTCACCACAAACAGCGTCTCCCCGGATTTGGACAGCACCGCTTCTTCCGGACCATCCAGCCCGGTGATTTCATGAATGATCTTGTCGGTTTGGGTATCGAGGATGTGGATTTTGTTGTCATTGAAATTGCTAATAAAGAGCAGAGAATGGTCGGGCGTGCCGTGAATGAGTTCCGGCTTGCCGCCGGTTTTAATGACAGTGGCTTTTTTCGTGGCCAGATTTATGACGGAAATGCTGCCGTCTTTGGTGTTCGTGACATAAATTTTGGTCTGGTCTTTGGAAATGCCAATCCCATCCGGGCCGCTGCCGGTTTGGTACTCCGACAAAATTTCCAGCGTGCTGGCGTCAATTTTCAGAACTTTGTTGGCATCCGTAGCAACCACGAACAGGGTCTTCCCATCTTTGGTCGAGGTGATGCCGCCTAAATTGTGCTCGTAGCGTTTGGATCGCACAATTTTATGAGTGGTGAAATCAATGACATCGACGCCTTTGTCCCAACCGCTGACCGCCACTAAATTCGTCTCGCCCAGGCGGGTGAAGCCCCAGGGATAATCCACGCCATCGATGGTTTGCACCACCTTATCCGTGCGAGTATCGATGACGCTGATGAAGGTGTCTTCGACGTTGGCGACGTAAAGATACTGTTCGTTTGGCGTTAAGAAAAGAGCATCCGGGCCTTTGCCAACAGGGATGGTTTGACCAGATGCCGTATTCAAAAATAGAAAAAGTAAAAGTATGCTTAGATAGTTCATTTTTTTCTCCAGTTATTCTCACGATGATTAACGAACCAGGGGATCATTTTAATCCCAACAGCTTGCGCAATTTTGTTTGATTAAAACCCGTTATAATCTCCTCATTTATTTTTATAACCGGGGTAGACATGATACCCAAGTCTTCGGTCAGCTCTTTAAAAGCGGCTTCGTCTTTGGTAATATTCTTTTCGATATAAGGCACCCGATTCTCCGAAAGAAACTCTTTCGCGTAGTTGCAAAACAGTCAATCCGTCTGGGTGTAAATGATTACTTTTGGAAAGGCCATAACAATCTCCTATGTATTAAGTAAGAATTTCAAAAGAAGACTCTTAATTTATAGAGTCAGTTTTGGAACCCCTCGAAAGTTAAACGCCACCTGCAGGTCCACGCCCACGCTGTTCGTTAGGGAGAGCTGCGTGCCTTTCAGGTTTCGATAGACCGGAATCTCCCAGGTTGACCTGCCATTTGTAGGTGAGCTTATCGGCCAGCGGGTCGAAGGCATCGCAGAACTACGCCGCACAACAGGAAAGCTGGTGCACATCTTTCTCGATGGTAATGGCCGCGAGTTTAATTCCTTCCACCCAGGTCAAATAGGGATGGAAGGTTTGAACGAGGTCTTTGTAAGTTAAACCCAAGCGAATGGCCAGTGTGGCCTCCTGAATCACATCACCGGCTTCAGCCGCCAGAATATGTGCGCCCAGAAGGCGGCCATCTTTCTCATCCACCACCAGTTTAATCAGACCGCGGGGATCCCGGGCGGCCAGCGCCCGCGGCACGTCTTTGGCAAAAATGATGGAGGTCTTTACCGGGTAGCCTTTTTCGCGGGCCTGAGCTTCGGTCAAGCCGACGCTGGCGATCTGCGGGTCCGTGAACGTCACCCGGGGAAGAGCCGAAAGGTCATACGTTTTGCGAGCCTGGTTGAGAGCATTTTCTGCGGCCAGGGCACCGGCATAGGCCGTAACGTAAACAAACATGGGATCGCCAATGACGTCACCCGCGGCATAAACGTTGGGATTGGTGGTCTGCAAATATTCATTGACAACAATTTCCCCACGCTTACCCACCGCCACTCCGGCGATCAAGAGATTGAGCCGGGAGGTGTTTGGCCTTCTGCCGGTGGCCACCAGCAATTGCTCAGAGTTGAGCCGTTCTGTCTTGCCATTGATCTCAACCGTCAGATGATACCCCTCTTTTTTCTTTTCCACCCGCTCAATCACCACCCCGGCATGGACGTCCATTTTTTCTTCCTGAAGGTATTGAGTCAAGGCTTCGCTAATTTCCGGCTCTTCCGCTGGAGCAATTCGCGGCAGAACCTCCAACAAAGTTATTTTAACGCCGAAGCGAGCAAACATTTGCGCCAGTTCCAGGCCGATGGAGCCGGCCCCGATGACGGTCATGGTTTTCGGTAATGTCGAAAGGCTCAAAGCTGCCGTGCTATCGAGGAAGCCATTTTCCTGCAAGCCTCGAATCGGTGGCGCCCACGGATGGGAACCGGTAGCAATGAGGATTTTGCCCGGGGTATAAGTTCTACCATCGATGGCCAGACTCTGCCCATCTCGAAATTGGGCTTCCCCTTGAAGGATGGAAATGTTAGGATAAGCTTTGGCGACATTGATATATTTTTCCTGCCGCAGTTCGGCCACCAGTTCATCTTTCATCTGAATGATTTGCGGCCAGTCTTCCGGCGGAGCGCAGGCGGTCGAGCCGTTGAAATTGTGCGAGGATCGTTTAAAGCACTGCTCCGCCGCCCGAATCAAGGTTTTGGAAGGCACGCAGCCAACATTGACACAGGTGCCGCCAATGGTGCCGGATTCAATAATCGCAACTTTGGCCCCAAGCTCGCTGGCTTTGATGGCGGCGGCAAACGCCGCGGAGCCGCCGCCAACGATCATGAGATCAAATTCATGGCCATCGCTTTGGTGCGTTTTCAGTTCTCGTTCCAAACCCTGTCGTTCTAAGATAGTCGCTCGGTAGCCGGCGTTTTTCACGGCTTTGATAAGGACTTGATTGTCCACAGTGGGTTCGGCATACACGAGGGCCTGGCCAGCGTGCCAATCGCCCATCTCCACGTCCTTCACACCTTTTGTTTTTGCGAGGGCTTCCGTGACATGGCGAGCACAGGTCAAACAGGTCATCCCGTCAATATATTACTCCTTTGCTGTTTTTAAAATGTAAGTAGCTTTCAAAGTTTCTTTTACCAGTGGTACTATCCCCCCGTGATGCCTTGTGTAGCGCTCAAGTAACCATCCGAGCACGAGACCATAAACAATATGGGCAGTCAAGCTCACCCCCAGCAATCCAAAGCCGAACTTCACTCCAAAATATCCGGTGTCCATGGCAACCACCATCGGGGGGGTAGTCATCATTCCCACTTCAATGATGAGGGCCCAAATGAGACCTCCCCACCATCGCGTTCGTCCGATTAGCAGGGTATAGGTCAAACCAAAACAGGCGCTAACCCAATAGTGATACAGTCCCCCGATAATGTCAGAAAGGTGGGATGGACCTAATGCCATCCGGTCCAGAATCAGCACCCCAAACATTCTTGGCATGTTGCCCGGCATCCAACCAAGTGAAAAGCCGGTAAGGCGAATCACATCCAAGGCGGCGGTTGAGACGGCGCCCACCCAGACGCCGGTCCAAATTCGATTGGTTAGCCGCTCGAGCCGCAAACGGTGTGCAACTTCTGAAACTATAATTAAGAGTGCGATGGAAGGCAGGAGCAGATACTGCGTAAGAGCCGGCATCGCTGGCATGCCTGGGGTCAGAGCAACCACCAGAATGTTTGGACCCACCGCTGCTGGAATCAATGCCAGAGCGGTGAGAATTATCTCCTTTGTCGAGCTTACCGGTACCGGGGAAATTGGAGGGACGCTTTTTTGGCGGAGAAATCCCACGGTAATACCTGCAAGCCCGGCGAGGACAAAAAGAATGTCTATTATGGTAATAAGCATCTCTCATTCTCCTCTGGTTTGCAAGTTGCTCAGGGTGCATCTCGTATGCACCAAATCATGATCAGATGCGCCTGAAATCAGAGATGCACCATGAGACCATTGAGCGCAATGGTTACTTAAGGGCTTCGTCCACGATCATGCTCCACATGCCGTCCATATCAGCACCCATCTTTGCGATCATCTCGTTGCCATACTTGCTGAAACCCACAGACGGTCGGTAGTAGCTGACCACGGTTTTGCCGTCGCCACGCTCCCAAATGTAAAAACGACCCGGCATCTCGAGTCCAACTTCCGGCGCCATGGGTAACAGCATCTTGCCCATATCCGGCTTACCGAATTCGATGGTCTTTGAACCTTTGATTTTGATGCCAACCATTGTCAGCATATTTTGATGGTCAACGGTTGCGACAATCATAAAACCTTTTGCCTTGAGGGTTTTTTCGATGGCTTTAAAGGTGGCGTCAAAATCTTTGGTAGATACCTTGTCAATCCGCTCTGGTATGCCTGTCTTCTCTTGAGCATAGGAAAGCACACTAAAAAAAGCCACCAAGATTGCGGCAATCAGAGACAAAATTCCCCTGGATGAAATAAATTTTTTCATCATGGTTAAACTCCTTCTGTCAAAGTGAAGTGTTGATAATTGAGCTAACCTCACCTCATTTACAAGCGGCAGGCGAGGAAATAAAAAAACGAAATCCACCAAGCGCGTTACGGTTCGCCGCAACAGAAGGGGTCGATGGCTTCAGAACAACAGTGACGTATCGTGCTTACCTTGGTATTCATGGTTGATTATTTGATTGGTCTGGTACAGCGTCGCATGGGCAATTTTTGGTCTGGCGTTTACGGTACCATACCACGGCCGCAACTACGGAACTAAGCATCACGCCAAAAGCCAGTCCCGGCCATGACATAAACCAACTCAAGGTGAGAGTAGACAAAAGAGCGATGATTACGTGTCCGCCGCAACAAATGCTCGCGATGATCGCCGCAAGAAGTAATGGCCCAATGTTTTTCATATCCTTAGTTTAATTGTGGTGCTTTGGCGGTGAAGCCGGTTTTGTTTACTGCCTCTACTAATTTGTCCACGGTAACCTGTTGCGGATCAAATTCCACCTCCGCGGAGCCGCTGACAAAATCCGCTTCGGCTTTGGTTACGCCGGCAATTTTTTTCAGGGCGGTTTCCACCCCGTATTCGCAGCCGGTGCAGGTCATCCCCTGTACGTCTAACTTCACTTTTTGAATATTCACAGTCGTCGCCTTTGGGGTTTCGTTGGAATTATTTTTACCGCAGCAAAAAAGGAGAACCGCCCCCAAAAAGAAAACCAGCCCGATGCTCACAACTTTTTTGAACATAACAAAACCTCCTTATTAAATTAGAGCAGGGTTAAAATTTGTGGAAAAAACAAAAATATCAAAGCGAGCAACGCCGCCAGCCATAGCAGTATTTTATTCCATTTACCAGCGGCCTCGATTTTACAGCTGCCGTCTTCACACACCACCTCCCGTTTACGGTAAGTGAGATAAAAAGCCAGCCCCAGCAAAACCACCGTGAGGCCGATGAAGAACGGGCGATATGTTTCAAAAGCAGCAAACGCGCCGAGGCTGCTCGCGCCGAGAATCGCCAACACCGCCGGTCCGATGCAGCACAGCGAAGCAGTTACTGCAGCTACGATGCTTCCGACAGATGATAAAGTGGCTTTCTGCATGATTTATTTCCTTTCATTTATGAGAAAAGCATGATGTTCTTTGGTCTCATCCATAACAAACATGTCTTCCAAGTTGGAGATAAAAATATTTTTCATTAGCGAATAAAAGATGGTTTGGCCGGCGCGGCGGGTTTTCACGAGGTTTTTGTCTTTGAGTTTGCGCAGATGCTGCGAAACCGCGGACTCGCTCATTTCCAGCACTTCGGCCAGATCGCACACGCACATTTCGTGGTGCGCGTGCAAAAGATAGAGAATTTTCAGGCGCTGGCTATTGCCGGCCACGGCCAGTAGCTCGGCCAAAGTTTCCAAACCTTTTTGGTTCGCCAAATTGCGTTTGATGAGGGCAAATTCGGCGGCAGAAAAATTTGGGCCGATACAGAGCTTGCCATTGACGTGAATCTTTTTCATAGGAATCTCCAGTAAAATATTTTAGCAATTTCTAAAATACTGAAACAGAACCACCTAAAGAATCATTCCCGGAAAATGATCCCGGAATTAAAAAATTTATATCAGTATCAATTCCAACGCCTCGGGCCGGAGGAATGGGGGCTTGATCTTTTGCAGGAATTTGTTAATCTTACGCTCAAATCAGAAAGGAATACCATGTCTCGATATCTTTGGATTTTTCTCAGCTTGTTTTTCGCACTTATTTATTCTCCAACCGCCCACAGCCAAACCAACTCCTTCACTCGCGCCGATTCCCTGCGCGGCATGTTGACCCCACTGCGAACCTGCTACGACATCACCTATTATCATCTCGACGTGCGAATCGATCCGGCGACGCAATCGCTGAGCGGCTCCAACCGAATTGTGTTCAAAGTGGTCGAAGATTTCGAGAAAATGCAGGTGGATTTGTTCGACAACATGACGGTCGAAAAAATTGTGCTGGACGACGACAAGCCCGCGGCCTCCACGCGGGAATTCAACGCCGTGTTCATTCAGCTTCCCGAAACCCTTCGCAAAGATTCCCAGCACTCAGTGACGGTTTATTATTCCGGCAATCCCATCGTTGCGCAGCGGCCGCCGTGGCAGGGCGGCTTCTCCTGGGAGCGCGACCAGGCTGGCAACCCCTGGGTGGTGGTTACGTGTCAGGGTACCGGCGCCAGTCTCTGGTGGCCCAACAAAGATCACCAGGCCGACGAGCCGGACAGCATGATGATCAGCGTCACCGTGCCGCCGGGCCTCGAAAACATTTCCAACGGCCGGCTGCGGGGCCGCACCGTCTTGCCCGACGGCTGGACGCGCTTCGATTGGTTCGTGAGTTATCCCATCAACAATTACAACGTCACCATCAACATTGGCAAGTACGCCCATTTCCGCGAATGGTACGTGCCTGCCCGCCGATTGGCAGGCGGGAGCGGCGGAGATAGTTTGTCGCTGGACTATTATGTGATGCCGGAGAATCTCGCCAAAGCCAAATCGCAATTCAAACAAGTGCAGCCGATGATGGCGTGCTTCGAGAAATTTTTTGGCAAATATCCGTTTCCCCGCGACGGCTACAAATTGGTGGAGTCGCCGCACACGGGGATGGAGCATCAAAGCGCGGTGGCGTACGGCAATCGTTATCTCGGCGGCTATCGCGGCCGCACCTGGGCGGAAGTCGGACTCAAATTCGATTTCATCATCATCCACGAGACCGCGCACGAATGGTGGGGCAACAGCGTCACCTCCAAAGACATTGCCGATATGTGGATCCACGAAAGCTTCGGCGCATACTCCGAGGCGCTGTTCATCGAGTGCCGTTGGGGCCGCGAGGAGTCGCTGAAATACATCAACGGCAAGAAACCCAATGTGCAGAATGACCGCCCCATCATCGGCACCTACAACGTTCATCGCCGCGGCTCCGGCGACATGTACGACAAAGGCCAGTTGGTGTTGAACACCCTGCGCAGCGTGCTCGACGATGACGCGCTGTGGTTTTCGATCATTCGCGGTTTGGCGGAGACGTTCAAATATCAAACCATCACTGCGGACGACGTTTTCAATTTCATCAACGAAAAAAGCGAAAAGGATCTAACTTACTTTTTCGACCAATATTTCCGCCACACTAAGATTCCGCAGCTCGTGGTGGAAACCAGCAAAAAAGGAAAATCGGTCACCGCGCGTTACAAGTGGAACGCCGACATGGCAGACTTTCGGATGCCCATCAAAGTAACCACTGCATCCAAGAAATACGAATTCATCACACCGACGACGGAATGGCAGACCATCGATTTGAAGGAGATGAATCCGGAAGATTTCAAAGTAGCCGAGGATTTGTTTTATGTGGATGTGAAACTGCGGTGGGTTTATTTGGATCCAGCGTTATGAATAATTCATAAATTTTGAAGTCTGGCAAGGTGGAGTAATGGAGTTTTGGATTAATGGATTAATGAGAAGACGAACATCATTAATTACTTTCGCTCCTCTCTAAGGTTTTCGATTTCTCCGCGACTAATAAACTGAGAACATGAATTTCGATTAATGAAATCACAACCAGTCGATCCGAAATTTCTTGAGCTGGTTAACCAGCATCAGAACATTTTGCATCGAGTCTGCACGCTTTATGAGTCGGATTCGGAGGAGCGCAAAGACTTGTTTCAGGAAATTCTGTATCAGGTCTGGAAATCCTATCCGCAATTTCGTGGTGGAGCGAAATTCAGTACGTTTATCTATCGTATCGCGTTAAACACGGCCATTACACGTCTGAGGAAACGAAACCGCTTTCAGCATGTCAATTTTGATCAGGTCGAAGAGGAGCTTTTCGCCATTGATGACTTCGCTCAAAAAGAGCAGCGGGAGCTTTTGGACCGCGCCATTAATCAACTCAATCAGATTGACAAGGCCATTATTATGCTTTACCTTGATGGTGTGAGCTACAAAGAAATATCCGACATTCTCGGTCTCTCGGAAAGTAATGTCGGATTCAAGCTCAACCACATCAAACACAAGCTGCAGAAAATCGTTCAAACGGTGCAATGATGGAACTCGAGGATCTCAAACAGCTCTGGCAATCCGATCCCTGGGTCGCCGCTCAACAACTTTCGAAGGAGGAGCTTATGCAACTCTTACAACCGCAAATTATGAACACTCGCGATCGTTTTCTGCGACGCCTCAAAAAGGAGATATCCTGGTACATTGCCATTTTTCTGGCGTTGGCGGCTTATTCGATTTTCGTGCCGTATATTTTGCACTCGTCGAATTTTGCCATCGCACGGCTGGTATATCTCGGTTTCATCTTTCTCATTCTTGGCGCCGTTGTCGGCATCCTTGCTTTCGCATCACAACAGGTTCATGGGGTGCAAGTCACGGAGAATCTTCGCGACTCGCTGGGGCATTTGATCCGCAAAGTGAGTACCACCATGAAAGTATATCTCATCGTTTACATGGTGATGTGTGTAACTTGCATAATCATTGCTGAAGTAATTTTCTTAACGGAATCGCCGCGGGCGTGGTGGCAAATTCTACTGGCGCTGATAACAGGAATTGGTGTGAGCGTCATCCTTTATAGGATGGGCAAGAACTATCTCGCCGGCAGTCTCGGGAAGTATAAGCTGCAGTTGACCGACTACTTCAACGAGTTGAAATCTGTTTAGCAGAATGGGCGCGTTGCCGGATTTCTCTCCCCGACAAATACATTTTAAAAAGATGGAGGTATGGAATGCCGTTCTGTCCCGAATGCAAATATGAATTTGTCGCCGGCGTCAAGCAGTGCGCGGATTGCCTGGTGGAGTTGGTGGACGAGCTGCCGGAGGAATTCCACCCCGAAGTGAAATGGGCGCCGCTGCATGCGCTGCCGGGCCCGGTTTATGCGGAGATGGTGAAGGGCGCGTTAGAAAAAAATGGCATTCCGTGTTTGATACAAACCGATGCGCTGGCTTCGGCCTACGGCGTACAAGGCACGGCGATGGGCGGGGCCGAGACGCTGCTGTTTGTGCCGGAAGATCAGCTTAAGAAAAGCAAAAAGATTCTTTCTCAAATTCTCGCTCATATTTAACCGGATCCGAAATTGCACACCGAAACCCACTGCGGTAAACCGAATTACTTTGATGGCGTCCCACCAAGCCTCGCTGAGCGGGATTCGGCGCTTTTACTACGGAATAAAAATTCTGGCGTCTTGAGTTTTTTGTTGATTGCCATGATGTGCCTTTCATGGGCAGTTGCTGTCTCTGCTGGCGAAATTCGCGGCAAAGTCATCATCAAACGTCCGGCGGAGGAAAGCTCGAAAATCGTCAGCCGCTCGTTGATTCAAAAATATGTCACCAAAAGCAGCCAGCATTACGACGAAAACCGCCGCCGGGACGATCACCACGAGCGTGAGCAGCAGCCCTCGGTGGTGGTTTACATCGAAGGCCTATCGTGGAATAAGCAGCGCGGCGACGGCGGCTTGGCGGTGCTCGATCAAACCCACGAGAATTTCGTTCCCCATGTGCTGCCGATTCTGGTTGGCGCCACCGTAAAGTTTTTAAACAGCGACGACGTTTATCACAATGTCTTTTCCTATTCTCCGGCCAAAAGCTTTGATCTCGGGCGCTACGCCAAAGGCCAGTCCCGCAGCGTCACCTTCGATAAGCCGGGGGTGGTGAAAATCTACTGCGATATTCACACTCACATGAGCGCCTTTATTCTGGTTTTGGAAAATCCCTTTTTTGCAACCACCGATGATGACGGAAATTTCGTCATTAAAGATGTGCCGCCGGGGACGTACACCTTGAAGGCCTGGTACGGCCGCTGGCCCGAAAAATCGGCCACGGTCGTCGTTAAAAATTCAGACATCATAAAAGTCGATTTTGTGTTTCCATAAAGTAACTCGGTGTTTAATTCGACTTTGAGAATAACCTAAAAGGACTCATGCCAATGGCGAGAAGATGTTTCTTGCTCATTCTCTGCTTAACGGTAGTCAATGGCCGGCCGGCGCAGGCGCAACTTTCTCCCCAAATTGAAATCGGCTCGATCTTAGCTTTGAATTACAAAAACAGCGAATCCGGAGAATCGCCGCTGGTGGTCAACGACGGCGACGGCTCGTTTAACAACGATTGGGTGCTGCTGTTTGGAGCGGAGATCAACGAGTCCATTTCTCTATATGCAGAAATTCAAACGGTGCGGGGGATCACGTTCGTGAATTACGGGCTTTCGGCCATTTACCGTCCCCCGCGCTGGAAGTACCTTAACTTTGAGGTGGGAAAATTTCTGGCGCCCTTTGGCACTTTTCTGGGACGGCGCTGGGCTTCCGAAAACCCCTTGATTGGGTTTCCATTGATGTATGAATTCACCACCGCGTTGAGCGCGTTCGATCTGCCGGCGAACAACGGCGAGCTTTTGCGGGCGCGCGGACGCGGCGGCACAGTTGAATATCACCCGGAACCAACCGCCGATTCGGGTGCGCCGCAAATCCGTTCCGGGCACATTCCGCAGCCGGGCAGCGGCTTACGCATTCTGTCGCGGGAAGTCTATCTCACCGGCGCGCAGGTGTTTGGCGTGGCGGGACGATTTCGTTACTACGCCGGCGTCGCCAACGGCGCGCTTTCCAACCCCGCGGATCTCAACAACAGCAACGGTGTGCAGATTCATGGCCGCGCCGGCTTTTCTCCGGTGATCGGTTTGGATTTGGGTTCGTCCATTTCGTGGGGCGTCTATCTCGACAAAAGCGCCGTAACTTCTCAACTGCAGCCGTTAAGTAAAAGCGCAGAAGATTTCCGGCAAACCACGTTGGGCTTCGATCTCAGTTACAGCATTGCCCACGTGCAGTTTTTTTCGGAATTGATTTTGAATCGCTGGCAGTCGCCCTTTATTGCTGAAAATCTCGACGCCCGCGCTTTTTATTTAGAAGGCAAGTACACGTTTCTCACCCGCTTTTTTCTGGCGGCGCGCTTCAGCCTGATCGATTTCAGCGACGTCGCCGACCCGCAGGATGTTGACGCCGACGGCGCGGCGTCCGAATCGTGGGAGTACAATATGCAGCAGTGGGAAGTGGGCCTGGGTTGGCGCATCAACCGCAACGCGTTGATTAAAGCAGCCGGCCAATTTAACCGCACCCGCGAAGTCGCTCGCGAGCCAGCCGACGATCTTTTTGCGCTGCAAGCGGTGGTGTTCTTTTGACCTGTGAAAACCGAGCATACCAAAGTGCTTTAAATGAGAGTAAATGGATTTTTGGAGTAATGGCAGCGAGCAGAGGAGTAATGGAGTGGAGTATTGGAGTATTGGAGTATTGGAGTATTGGAGTATTGGAGCAAAAATTGGAGATTATTCAATTACTGATGATCCATCGATCCAGCACACCATTACTCCTCTACCATCATTACGATTCCGTTTAGGAAACGAAGCAAAGTCGTCCCCAGCTATTTGAAGTTGAAATGCGCAGCGTCAGCCTCAAAATCAAAGTCGTCATTCCGGTCACGGTGATGATTTTGGCGGTGATCTTGGCGGCTCTGATTATCGTCAATCAGGTTGTCCATCGGCAAGTGTTGGCCAGCGTCTCCAGCGAGCTCGACAAATCGCGCCGCCTTTTCACCGAACTGCAGGGACGCGAATGGCAACTTTTGTTGGAGCGCGCGCAGGTCACCTCGCAGGCGCCGCATCTCAAAGCGGCGGTGGACACCGGCGACTCCACCACGGTGCAGCGGGTCGCCGAAGAATTTTTCGGAGCCGGCGGCAGCGATATTTTAATCATCACTAGCGAAGATCATCACATCCTCGCGCAATTGGGTCTTGGTAACCCGGCCGCGTCGAAGTTTCACGCCGATTCGCTTTTGATTCACGAAAAACTACCGGAGGGAGAAATTGGCCTGCTGAATTTAGACTCGCAGTTTTATCAAGTGGTGACCGTTCCCATTCTGGCGTTGGATGAAATCACCGGCGTCTATTTTTTAGGCCGAGTGCTTTTGGGCAAGCTCATCGATGGCGCTTATCTCTTCGGACTGAAACAACTGGTAGGTTGCGAAGTGGTTTTTCTGCACGAACGCCGGCTGGTGGTTTCCACGCATCCGCAATTCAGCTCCGCCAATTTGAGTGGAGAAAATTTAATCCCCGCGCCAGTTGGTGAAGACGGGCGCTTCAAAGTGGAAATTAACAAAGAAGAATTTTTATCTGAATTTGCCGGCAAGGACGGCAATTATCTTCTGCTGCAATCCGTGGATCGGGCGTTTAAGCCGATCATGCAGCCGATTCAAAATACCATGATCCTTGTCGGCGGGGCTGCCATTCTCGCGGCGCTGCTGATCAGCCGATTCATTTCATTAAGCGTCATTCAGCCGGTGAAAAAATTGGTGCACGCCACGGACGCGGTCGCCGCCGGTAACTACGATCATTCCATCGCGGTTTGGTCGCGCGACGAGCTGGGGCATTTAGCCAACAAGTTCGATGAAATGCGCCAGTCGCTACAGCAGAAAATGGCGCAGCTCAAACAGCAGAACCTCGAATTGCAGGAGGCGCTCAGAAAATTGGAGGCGGCGCAAGCGGAGCTGGTTCGTTCTGAAAAGCTCGCGACCACCGGCAAAATCACCGCCCAGCTTTCTCACGAATTGAACAATCCCATTCACAACATTCAAAGCTGCCTGGAGGCGGCGCAGCGCAAAATCGCCAAAAGCAACAAAGGCCGCGAATTCATCGACCTGGCGTACGAAGAAGTTTTGCGCATGGGCAAGCTCATTCGCCAGATGCTGGATTTCTATCGGCCGCAAGTGAGCTCGAAACAAAAGATCGACGTCGGCCGGGTTATCCGCGAAATTCTCAAAACCTCTGAGAAGATGTTGGATGAAAGAGGCATTGCGGTCCGCTGCGAGTTGGGCAACGACGTGGTGGATCTCAGCGCCACGCCGGATCAACTCAAACAGGTATTTCTCAACCTCATCCTCAACGCCGTGGACGCCATGCCCAACGGCGGCCGCCTCGAAATTTCTTCCCAAAAGCAAAGCCAAAATCTTTTGATTCATTTCCGCGACAGCGGCTGCGGCATTGCGCCCCAGCATCTCGACAAAATTTTCGACGCGTTCTTTACCACCAAAGCCAAAGCCAGCGGCGTCGGCCTGGGGTTGACGGTAAGTTACGGCATCGTCCACAGTTTGGGCGGCAGCATTTTGGTGAAAAGCCAGCTCCATCACGGCTCGACGTTTAGCGTCCAGTTGCCCATTGGTAGCACGTAACGCAAACCTCTGGTTTGCCCGCCTGCGCTGGCAGGCCAATTCTCAAAGCAGAGCTTTGAGTTACTTGTAACGCAAACGACTATGCGGCGATTTTGGAAAAAGCGACAGCAGGTCATCATCGGAATTCATGGCGTGGGCAATAAACCGCCCAAGCGGGTTTTAAAAACCTGGTGGGAAAAATCCATTCAAGAAGGGCTGAACCGCATTGGCCGCCCGGATCTGAAATTTCATTTTGAGCTGGTTTATTGGGCGCATCTTCTTTACTCGCAGCCGCAGCAGTTGCAAATCAAAAACAAGAGCCATCCCCTTTACGTGGAAGACCCCTATGTGCCCGGCCAACCCCGCAGCGCTAAAACCGCCCCCAGCCGTTTGCGCAAAAGGTTATTGGATTTTACGGAAAAAATTTTAGATAAAATTTTTCTCTCCGAACACCGGCTCATCAATGTCGATTTCATCTCGGATCTCATCATCCGCAGCAAATTCCGCGACCTCGATCTCTATTATCACGACACCAATGTGAGCGGCAGGCGCCGCGCTTTTCATGCGCGCACGATGATTCGGCGCGCGCTGGCGCAAACCCTGCGCCGGCACAAACGCGACGACATTTTGCTCATCGCCCATTCCATGGGCTCCATCGTGGCGTATGATGTTTTGATGCACGAAGCGCCGAACGTCGAAATTCATTCGTTGGTTACCCTGGGTTCGCCCTTGGGACTGGCGGCCATTATCAAAAAAATTTTGATTGAGTTGAAAAAAGATTTTCGGGTTGAAAAGAAGGCGCCGACTCCGGAAAATATTCGTCGGGCGTGGTACAATTTATCCGATCTGAACGATCACATCGCCATCAATTATAACCTCGCCGATGATTTCGCCAAGAACTCGCGCGGCGTTGGGCCCCAGGACGTTATCGTCAACAATGATTACGAATTCGAGGGGGTGCGCAATCATCATAAATCCTACGGCTACTTGCGCACCACGGAGATGGCGGAGATCATCTATGAATTTTTAACGGAACGGCCGCCGTCATTTCTTGAAGCGTTGAAACAGCGCCTCAAATATTTTTGGCGTGGAAAACACCCTCCGAACCCCGTTAATGGGGGCGCTAAAAAACGTTCCGACCCTTACCCAGCAACTGTCGAATAACTTTCTCAACGTTGCGCGCCGCCGATTCCTTGCTTTTCAAAGAATTAAGATACCGCAGAATTTCTTTTTGATGAGACGGCCTGAGCTTTTCGAATGCCGTTTTAGCCTCACTGTTTTTTGCCAAAGCCCGGCTGAGTGTTGGATGCATGGGAACCACTCGCGGTTCGGGATCGAATTCCAGCTCGACCTGCGCCTCGTCTCCTACGTCGATGCCGGCATCCAGCCGCATTTGGGTGTTGAGATACAATCGCCACGCGCCCTGATAGCGCACCACCGTTTGTGTAAACTCTTTGCCGTTCAATTTACCGCGCACCGGAATGGGGCCTTTGGTTCTGCCGCTGGCTTTGAACAGCTCGTTCATAATTTTCTCCGGCACATCTACGCAGGGATTGATGCCGAGCTTGAAGATTGTGGCAGAGAATGATTTCATGTGAATTCTCCTCCCCAAGGTTACTTTGCGCATAATTTAAACTAGCCGTGAGCTGCTCCCCCAACCTTTGGACAACCTTTGGACTGCTGAAGCCTTGCTTCAGCCCTGCACGGCGCAGCGAGTTTGTGCAAAAACCAAAGGCGCAAGCAGGGCTCGTGCAGTCCAAAAATTTTGGACTGCTGAAGCCTTGCTTCAGCCTTGCACGGCGCAGCCAGTTTGTGCAAAAACCAAAGGCGCAAGCAGGGCTCGTGCACTCCAAAAATTTTGGACTGCTGAAGCCTTGCTTCAGCCTTGCACGGCGCAGCCAGTTTGTGCAAAAACCAAAGGCGCAAGCAGGGCTCGTGCAGTCCAAATTGCTGAAGCCCTTGCTTCAGCTGGGCGCGAGCATGGCTCGCGCCCTCCAAAGTTAAAAGTCGTCCGGAACGTTAACGCGATCGTAGCGAAACGACTCCACCTTTCTTCGAAAGCCGGGCTCGGCTTCACTTTTGAACCACGCGGCAGAACAAAACGGATATTGCTCGGCCGCCGGCACCAATCCGTGTTTAACCGGATTGTTATGCACGTAGTTCAATCGGGCGTAGTAGCTTTTCTCAAATGTCAGACAGGTATCCCAGTATTGAAACCAGACTTGACGACCGGTCACGCCGTCAAGTCGATTAACCTCGCGGGCAGTCTGAGAGTGCAGCCGCTGAATCATTGGCTTCAGTGTTTTAGCATCTGCGGGCGATTGCGCTATGAAATGATAGTGGTTGGAGAACACGGCCCATGCTTGCAGCATCCATTGGAACGCTTCGGTAACCTCCAATAACGCATCGTGCAAAAGTCGTAGACGCTCCGAACCTCTGAAATGATGCAGCTTGTGCAAAGTAGAGGCGGTGACTATGTACATGGTGTTTGGCACAAATAGATGCGCTGGCCGGTGGTGCCAGCGTTTTGGGTCTTCGATCATCGTCATCTTCCTTCAGTTACGGCGCAAGTGTGGCTCGTGCACTCCAAAAATTTTGGACTGCTGAAGCCTGCTTCAGCTTTGCACGGCGCAGCGAGTTTGTGCAAAACCAAAGGCGCGAGCAGGGCTCGCGCAGTCCAAAACTTTGGATTGCTGAAGCCTTGCTTCAGCCTTGGCAGCGCAAGAAAGCTTGGCACTCCAAAACACTGCGTAAGCAAGCTTCCGCAGTCCCAAATTATTCAAACACTTGATTGCGCGCCATCTTTTTCACATCGTACGGCGCGGGGTCGCCACCCAAATATTTGTGAAACCAGTCGAGGTGGGCGTTGTAATAGAGCGGCATGGATTTCACGTGACTCGGCCAGTGGCCGTCATTTTTGAAAACGATCAGCCGCGAAGGTACGCCCATTTTTTGCAGCGCGGTGAAGAATTCGAGGCTCTGGGTGTAGGGCACGCGATAGTCGTGCTCGCCCACAATCACCAAACACGGGGTTTTGAAATTGGGCGCGAATTTGTGCGGCGACCATTTCTCGTACAAGTCCGACTCCCACGGCGCGCCGCCCAAGTCCCACTGCGGGAACCACAACTCCTCGGTGCTGCCCCACATCGAGGTGAGATTGTACACGCCCATCATCGCGGCGATGGCTTTGAAGCGGTCGGTGTGGCCTTCGAGCCACATCATCATGTAGCCGCCGTACGACCAGCCCATCGCGCCTATGCGCTCGGCATCGACGTAGGGCAGCTTCGCCAGCGAGTCGGCCACCGCCATCACGTCTTCGTAAACCTTCCCGCCCCAATCTTTCGAGATCGCCGCGGTGAACTCCTGTCCGTAGCCGGTGGAGCCGTGCGGATTCGGAAATGCCACGATGTAGCCCGCGCCGGGATAGACTTGCCAATCGCCGCGGAAGGCGTCCGCCCACTGTGACTGCGGGCCGCCGTGCACGTTCAAAATCAGCGGATACTTTTTCGCGGGATCAAAATTGTGCGGCTTGACGATGAACGTGTGAATCTTTTTGCCCGTTGGCGAGGCGATCCACATTTCTTCGGCGGGACGTATATCTACTTCGTCTTCAACTGGTTTGTTGAGTGTGGTGAGCCTTTGGAGATTTTTGCCCTCGGTGGTGCAGCGCCAGATTTCTTTCGGCTCACCGACCGAGCGGCGCACGAACGCCACCCATTTGCCATCGGGAGAAATATCAAACGCATCGATGGTTTTGGCATCGATCACCTGCCGAATCTTTTGAGTTTTGATGTCCACGTTGTACAGCGGCACGTGCCCCTGCACGTCGGCGAGGAAATAGATGCTGCGGGAATCCGGCGCCCACTGGAAGCTGTTCACCCAGTTGTCGAACGCCTCGGTGAGCACGGTTTTCTGTTTGCTTTGCCGGTCGTAAATGGCGAGACGAAAGCGATCCGCCTCATAAGTTGGAATTGTCTGCATAATGTAAGCGATATAACGGCCATCGGGCGAGTAAGCGGGATCGGCATCATACGCCTCGTTATCATCAGTGATGTTCACTGCGTCGCCGCCAGTACTGGAGACGAGGAACAAATCTTTGTTCGTCGTCTCCCATTCATTGGGATCGCGATTGGACACGAAGCACAGCTCTTTGCCGTCGGGAGAAAAAGCGTAGCCCTGCGAGCCGCCGAGGGAGAAGGGCGGAGCGTCGTGATCGCCGGGTGTCAAATCCAGGTGAGTTGCTTTTTCGATATCAAACAAAAAGGTGTGGGTGCGTTTGCCATCTTTCCAGAAATTCCAGTGACGGAAAAGTAGCGCGTCGGCGAGATGCGCTTGAATTGGGCCCTGTTCCATTTTGGTGGCGATGTCTTTATTGCACGAGTCGTTGTCCGCGCATTCCGGAAAAACTTCGCTGGAGAATCCGAAGCGCTGAATATCCACCCAATCCGGATTGCTGATGCCGGTGGAGATGTTGGTGAGCATTCGCGCCTCGCCGCCGGTCATCGGCAACAGCCACGCCTGCCTGCCCGCGCGGGCGGGCGCGCCATTTTCACGCGTGGAAACAAACAGAATCGATTTGCCATCGGGAGACCAGCGGGGCCGGGTATCGGCAGCCGGGTCGTTGGTGAGCCTTCGCAAATTACTACCATTCGCATCCATCAAATAAATGTCGGCATTACTTTTTCCTTCTTCCAAAACATATTCGGTGACTTCAAACACGAGCTTGCTGCCATCGGGCGAGAATTGCGGCTCAGCAATGTTTTTGATTTTGTAGAGATCGGCGATGGCAAAGGGGCGCTTGCTGCCGTTTTGGGAGAATAGCGGAAGGGCGAACATCAGAACGAGGGTAACGAAAATTCTGCGCATAGTTCCTCCTTTTGAAATGAAAACTCTCACGCAAAGATGCGAAGCCGCGAAGATCGAGTAAAGAAAATCGCGTACTGCTTCATGCCTTTGAGTGCACTTAATTTGATTTTTGCGGATGGTCCGCTTCAGGATTTCTGACGCGGGAAAGTAAAAAAATCGAGAGTTGCAAGCAAATGATTTGTCGGAAGTACAAACCCAAACTTAACCACAAAGTTCACTAAGAAAACGCAAAGGAACGCAATGGAAATCTAACATTTTTTAGTGGTCTTGGCGACGGCCTTGCGTTCC
Source organism: bacterium (assembly GCA_037446635.1). Classification (GTDB taxonomy): domain Bacteria; phylum Zhuqueibacterota; class Zhuqueibacteria; order Oceanimicrobiales; family Oceanimicrobiaceae; genus DASWHH01. The sequence goes on along the minus strand of JBBIIG010000035.1, from coordinate 23,735 downwards.
TTGCGGATTTTCTATTCCAATTCGGCGACGGCCAGCGCTCTCTCCTTCCCGTTCTCTTCCAGCGCAAATTTAGTGCGCGCCCGCTCGCTCCAGCCGTCAAGAATATAATACACCACCGGCACGATCACCAGCGTCAAAAATGTGGCCACGGCCAACCCGAAGATCACCGCCACGCCCATGGGCCCCCACCACTGCGAGCTTTCACCGCCAATGTCAAAACGGAATTTGAAGAAGTCAAAATTGAGGCCGGTGGAAAGGGGGATCAAGCCGACGATGGTGGTGATGGCGGTGAGCATCACCGGCCGCAAACGGGTTTTGCCGGCTTCGATGATGGCCTCCATTTTGGCCAGGCCGCGCTCGCGAAGCTGCTGGGTGTAATCGATCAACACGATGGCGTTGTTCACCACCACACCGGCGAGACTGATGACGCCGATGCCAGTCATAAGAATTCCAAAGGGCATGCGCAGCACCATCAATCCGAAGAACACGCCAATCAAAGAAAGGATCACCGACACCATGATGGTGAACGGAATGGCCGCGGAGTTGAATTCATAAACCAGAACCAGAAAAATCAGAAACAGCGCCACCATAAACGCACGACTCAAAAATTGCTGGCTTTCTTCCTGTTCTTTGTTTTCGCCGGTGTACTGCACCATGTAACCCGGCGGGAATGCCATGCCGGCAATCGTCGCCTGGACGTCTTTCAAGACGTCGTTGGCGAGTCGGCCTTCGACGTTGGCGGAGACGGTGACCACGCGCTTCAAATCTTTGCGCTTGATGGCCGTCAATCCGCCGGCGTATTCGAAGTCAACCAACGAGATCAGCGGGATGTGCGTGCCTTCGTAAAAGACCGTGAGATTTTCCAGCACGTTCAAACGATTGCGCGCGCTCTTTTTCAAACGCACGGTGATGTCGTACTCATCTTCGCCAACGCGGTAGTCGGAGGCTTCGGTGCCGTAAATGGCGGTGCGAATCGTGGCGGCAATATCTGCCGTGTTCACGCCGTAAATCGCGGCTTTCTTGCGATCGATGCGAACTTTCAATTCCGGCCGCCCCTGGTCAAAATCGTCCTTCAAATCCACGAGGCCGGGGATGTTTTTAATCTCGCGCCGCACCGCTGCCGCCAACTCTCCCAGAACTTTAAAATCGTCGCCGGAAATTTCAACGTTAACCGGCGGTCCGGTGGGCGGCCCCACATCTGGCTCCTGCACTTCGATGCGCGCTCCCGGAATACGTTCCACGTCGTGGCGGATTTCCTGCATGGTTTTCTTCGATGATTGATGGCGTTCCTGGCGATCGACAAATTCGATGGTCACCCAACTGATGTGCGGCGAGCTGCCGCCGCCAAAACTAAATCCGCCGCTGCCCTCGGTGCCCACGTTGGCGACGTAGCTGGTGACATCCTGCTGGAACTTTGGCATCTGCCTTTCAATCTCATTCACAATGCGATCGGACTCCTCTAAGCGAGTGCCGGTGGGCGCGGTGACCTCAATCATGATCTGCGCAGGATCGACTTTCGGGAAAAATTCCACGCCTTGGCCAAAAAAACCATACAGGATGAAAATGATCATCAGCGTACCAAATGCGGCCGCGATCGCGGCGCCGCGGTGATTCAATGCAAAGCGCAAAACCTTCTCATAATTCGCGACCAATCTCCGAAAAAATTTTTGTTCATGTTTCTTTTTGCCCACTTTCATGAACACCTCGCACAGCACCGGGTTCACTACCAGGGCAACGAATAACGAACAGGAGAGGGTGATGATCAACGTGATGGGCAGGTACTTCATGAACTCGCCCATGATGCCCGGCCAGAAGATCATCGGTGCAAACGCCACCAATGTGGTCACGGTGGAAGCGGTAATGGGGGCGGCGATTTCGGTCGCGCCTTTCAACGCCGCCTGAAAGGGTGAATACCCTTCCTCGCGATGGCGATAGATGTTTTCCACCAGAACGATGGCGTTGTCCACTAACATTCCCAGCGCCAGAATCAGGCTGAAAAGCACAATCATGTTGAGGGTATAACCCAGCGCTTGAATGATGATGAACGACAGCAGCATCGACAGTGGAATCGCCACCGCTACAAACACCGAATTGCGGAATCCCAAAAAAGCGAACAGGACGGCCACCACCAGAAACAAACCCGAGATGATGTTGTTTTCCAAATCGGCCACCATGGTGCGGATATCTTTGGAGCGATCGGCGGTGATGGAAACCACCGTGCCCGACGGCAGTTTGGCTTTTTCGGCTTCGATGATTTTTTTGATCTCATCGGCGATTTGAATGAGGTTGTAGCCGGAGCGCTTTTTCACGCTCAGGGTCACGCAGTTGCGCCCGCCCTCGCGCGCCAAACTGGTTTTCTCTTTGAAGCCGTACTCCACGTCGGCGATGTCTTTCATGTAAATGGGCGTGTGGCCAGAAGATTTTACCACCAACTCCGGGATGATCTCGACGTCTTCAAATTCTCCGGGGACGCGCACCAGATAATTCAAATTTCCCACTTCGATGGAACCGCCGGGAATGGTTTGATTCTCGTTTTGAATGGTTTCGATGACGTCTTTGAACGCGAGGTTGTAGTATTTTAGTTTCTCCAAATCCACGTTGATTTTGACTTCCCGCTCCAAACCGCCGGTGATGGTCACATCGAGGATGCCGGTGATGGTTTCGAATTGGTCTTCAAAATCTTCCGCGATTTCTTTGAGCTTCACCAAATCGTAATCGCCGGAAATATTCACCAGCATGATTGGAAATTCAGAAAGGTTGATTTCGTTGATGATGGGATCTTCCGCATCCTTCGGCAGCTCGCTTTTGGCGAGATCGACTTTGTCGCGCACTTTCTGCAGCGCCACATCGATGTCGATGTCCGCCTCGAACTCCACTTCGATAGTGGACATGCCCTCGCTGGAGGTGGAGCGAATTTCTTTGACATCGGCGATCTCTTTCAGCTTGCGCTCGATGGGCTGAGTGACCAGCGTCTCGATGTCCGACGGCGCCACCCCAAAGTAGGGCGTCGAAACCAAAACAATGGGAATGGTGATGGCCGGCGCGGATTCCCGCGGCAACGTGATGTAGGAAACCAATCCCATAATCACAAAAACCATCACCAACACGGAGACAAAGGGTTTATGTTTCAGGGAAAAATGGGTGAGACTCATCGTTTATCCTTCGACATTTTAATTGGACTCGGTTGGCACAGCCGCGCTTTCGCCGCCGGCGACAGCAATGCGCTCGCCGTCCACCAAATCGCGGTGCCCCACAATGATGAGCTGGTCGCCGGGCTTCAGCCCTGCCGAGACCCAAACTTCATTTTCATACGAGGCGCCAATGGTCACCATGCGTTTATGCGCCAAATTGCCATTGGCCACAAAAGCGAACTTACCGTTTTCGGTTTCAATGATGGCGTCGCGGGGAATCACGGCGACGTTTTCTAACTCGGCGCGTTTGATCTTAACCCGCGCAAACATTTCCGGTTTGAGCCGGCCGGCGCGATTGTCCAACTGAATCTCGATGGGAAAGGTGCGGCTGCTTTTGTTGATGCTGGGGCTGATAAACGTCACCTTCCCCACAAAGTTTTCATCCGGCAAAATGTCGAAGGTGATATCGGCTTGCGAACCGAACTTAACGTGCGGCACAAATTTTTCCGGCACGCCGGCGCTGATTTTGACGACGTCAGTTTTCACCACCCGAAACAGCGGCGTTCCCGGCTGCACAAATTCACCGATTTCCGCGTACTGCTCGTCGATGTACCCGGGGATAGGACTCTTGATCTCGGTCTTTTCCAAACGCGCTTTGAGATTCTCGTAGATCGCCGCGTTGCGTTCGTTGGTGTATTTCACCTCCAAATATTTCTGCTCGGAGATGACGTTATCTTTATAAAGATTCGCCTGCCGTTTGAACGTGGCTTCGCTCAACAAATAGGCGGCTTTGGCTTCATCGTAACTGGCCTTCAGCACTTTGTTGTTTAATTTAACGACCACCTCCTCTTTACTCACGCGGTCGCCCTTTTCCTTGAGAAAACGTTCGATGACCCCGCTCTCCTCGGCGCTAACCACCGTGGTGATATCCGCGATCACCGAGCCGGTCACTTCGATGTAATCAACGAAGCTTCGCGGTTCAATGGTCATCACTTTGACATCGGTGACCTTTTCCGCAACGCCGTTGGCGCCATTTTCGCCGAGACTTTCTTCGCCGCAATTGAGTTGCAAAATCGCAAACAAAACAATTGGCGCAAACGCAGTTAATTTTCTAGCGGTCATGTTACTCTCTCCCTATCGCTTTATCTAATTCAGCCAGCGCTATCTTGTAATCGTACACCGCACGGATGTAGTTGGTTTTTGTCACATTCAAAGCCAGCCGCGCATCGCCCAGTTCTATTTGCGTGCCCACGCCTTCATTATATTGCAGCTCGGACATGTGCAGCGCTTTCTCGGCCTGCGCAATAGCCTGACTCTGAGCATAAACCCTACGGGCGGCTTCCTGCAGATTTAATAAAATGGATTCCACTTCGATTTTTAATTGGTCTTTGAACCGCTCCACCTGAAGTCTGGAATTGGCGTAATCCAATTTTGCCTGTTGAATTTTAGCGTAACTGCGGAAGCCATTGAAAATCGGCACCTGCAGGATGACCGCCGCGCTGATGCTGTTTTGCAGCCCCGGTCCAAAATCAAAGCGCTCGGACTGGGCGTCGTACTGATACACGCCGCGAAAAGAAAGCTTCGGCAGCAGGTCCGAGCGGGTGACGGCGATGTTCTCTTTGTAGATGCCGGTTTGCAATTCGAGCTGCCGGAGTTCCGGCCGACTTTGCAGCGCCTGCTGCAAATATTCCTCGAAGGTGATGCCGTTGGTAGGCCCAAATTCCAATTGGCCGTCGAGAACAATTTCATCTTCGAGTTCCAAGCCGATCAGCTCTTTCAATTGATTCTCCGACATTTTGAGATTGTTCTCCGCCCAAATCACCGGCGGCTGGAGATTGGTGTAATCCACCCAAGCTCGCAGCGTGTCTAACTCCGCAACCTGCCCCTGCAGAAAAAGCTTGCGGGTGTTCACCAAATGCTCAAGACTCTGCTCCAGCGATTGGCGGTTGATCTCCAGCAACTGCTGATTCAGCAGCACTGTGTAAAACGCCTTTTTCACCGCGAGGGCGAGATCCGTGCGCGCGGCGTCAAAACCCGCCGTGGAAAACCGATTGAAAAGACGCGCGGCGCGGATTCCCGCGGAAACCTTGCCAGCCTGATACAGCGGCTGGTCAAACGTAAACAACATGCTGTAAGTATTTTTCGCACCAACCGTCACCGGCACCTGCTCGTCGGGGCTGCCGTCGGGGAAAAAGAAGCCGGGCAGAAAGATGACCGGGCGTTTGAAGTTGCGCGTGTAAACGCCGTTGAAATTGATTTCCGGCAGGGCGTCCGCCCAGGCCTCGCGAATGCGGGCGCGCGCGGATTGCACCTCGTTGCGCGAGATGAGAATCTGCTCGTTGTTCTGCAGCGCCAAATCGATGGCGCTTTCGAGATTAAGTTTTTTAGCAACTTCCTGGCCGTGCCCGTAAGCCGCAAAACCCAAAAGCAAAATCACCATCAAAAATTCAAACTTAACTTTCATGGCTCCTCTTTTTTTGGTTCAAGACTATTGTAAAAGTCCGGCATCCACCAAGTCGTTTTCTGGAAAAAGCCGGCGTGAAAAACTTAAGTTTTTCACGCCGCTCAATCGTTTATGCACTCGCTGCAATTCCTTCAAAAAAAATTTTTTTGATGACTTCAATATTGCCGTTCAAATCGTAGGCGTCGGGCTGCATCACGGCGTGGATAAAAATGGAGTGAATTAGACCGAACAGCGCCTCCGCCGCCTTGGCGGGATCGAATTTTTTGAACGCTTTCTTTTTAACCCCGTCGCCAATGAGACGAGCCAAATAATCCAGCAGGCCGGCTTCCTCGGAACAAAACTGATTGAACAGATCGCCGTTCAAGCTGCGCGCGAGAGTTGAGCGCTCCAAAACCAGGATGCTGAAAATCTGGCGGTTCATTTTAAAAAACTCGAAGGCAGCGTCAATATAGGCCTCGACCCGTTCGCGCGGCGAGGTTTTGGCGTTCACCGCTTCTTCCACAAATTGCTGGAAATGATGGATGCCGCGTAGGATAATCGAAACAAACAGTTCCTCTTTGCTCTTGAAGTAGTTGTACAGCGTGCCTTTTCCGAATTCCGCCACTTCGGCGATTTCGTCCAGGGTGGCGTTTTTAAAACCATGTTCGGAAAAAACCTGGCGGGCGGCGTTGAGGATTTCATCCTGGCGGGCGAGACGCTCGCGCTCTTTGCGGCTCAGCGAGACTTCCGATTCCAAATTGAGATTCCTTTGAAGACATGACTAACTGGTCATTTTCTGACTTTTGAGTCAAATAATCAGGTGGTATATACTTCCGACCACCCATTAAGTTTCAATTCTTACAAAATAATTTTGAGAGGGGCTGTCGGAAAGGAGGAAATTGTCATTGCCTGCAGCAGGCAGGCGATGACAATTTGCGCACTGGTCTGCACCGGAAGAAGAACCAGGAGATAGCTTCGCTCTCAGGAACGACTTCGTCGATAATCGCAATGACATCACCCGTAGGGGTAATTCATGAATTACCCCTACGAATGAATTCGCAGGAGAAAATAGAGGGGACTCAACTTTGCTTGAGGCGAGAGTATTTGCTTTTGATGCTGCCTTCGTAGATGGCGAACTTCTGAAACTTGCACTCCAGGCCGCCATGATACAGAGTGTGTTTTTGCGACGGCCGCAGCCCGAGGTGTTTCAAGGCATCGGGGTTGCCGCTGAAAATCCAGGCCTCGTAGCCGGCGAAGCGCTGTTTAAGGCCATCGCCAATCATTTTATAAAATGACTCGATGGCGGCTTTCTTCATCCGTTCGCCGTAAGGGGGATTCATCACCAGTACGCCGCCGCCCGCCGGAGGAACAAACTCCTCAAACGCCGAGACGACAAATTCGACTTTGTCTTCTACCCCGGCCTGACGAGCGTTTTTGCGGGCTGCGCGCAAAACGGTTTGAGAAATATCCCCGCCGACGATTTTATATTCGAAACGACGCACCGCCGCCAACGCTTGATTTTTAGCGCGCTCCCAGTTTTCTGGATTGAAATCCTTCCAGGTCATAAAACCGAATTTCCGCTTGAGGCCGGGCGCGATGTTATGCGCGATCATAGCCGCTTCAATGACGATGGTGCCGGCGCCGCACATGGGATCGACGAAATTGCTCTGCCCGCTCCAGCCGGTCAGCAGCACCAATCCCGCCGCCAGGGCTTCATTGAGGGGTGCCTCATTTTTGTCCAAGCGGTAGCCGCGCTTGTGGAGCGACTCCCCGGAGCTGTCCAGCGCCAGCGTGCACTGGTCGTTTGCAATATGAACGTGCACGCGCAGAGTTGGGCTGGCCGGCTCAATCGAAGGCCGCCGTCCCGTGTGTTGGCGGAATTGATCGACGATGGCGTCTTTGACTTTCAGCCCGACATATTGTGAGTGGGTGAGATGGGGCGAGTGGACGACGGCGTTGACGGCAAGAGTATCGTTCACACCCAAATACGAACGCCAATCGATGTCCTGAACGCCGCGATAGAGTTGATGTTCGTTCGCGGCGTGAAATTGATGAAGGGGTTTCAACACCCGTAGAGCGGTGCGCAGCCACAAATTGCAGCGGTAAAGCAGAGTCTGATCGCCCCAAAAACTCACTGCCCGATTCTGGGCCTGAATATTTTGGGCGCCCAGCGCGTTTAACTCCGCGGCCAACACCTCTTCCATTCCGGAAAAGGTTTTGGCGATCATTTGAAACTCGACAGCGATTTTTCCCTCCCCAATAAACACTTGAAATTAAGCACCGAAGTACACTGACAAAACACCAAAGCTCATCGAAGGACGTTGAATTTTTTTTGTAGTCACTCAATCAAAACGTTTTGTATGGTTCCATAAACTTTTATAACCAATTCGACATGGTTCGGTGGGCTTCGGTGATCTCGGTGTTAAAATTTGGGAATTTTGCAGAAATAGTGATGGACATCTTAATCGGGACGAAAGCAACTCAACGAATCCATCTCGCGGGTGAATTCGTTGAGTCGCCAATCAAGGCTGTGTGGGAATATAAAACCGTTTGTATTTAGAAGCGTCGTCGGCCGCCGCCGTCTCCGCGACTGCCGCCGCGATAGCCACCGCCGCCGTGCCGTCCACCGCCACCGCCGCCCCGGTGTCCCTCGGAACGGGGACGAGCTTCGCTCACCACAATGTTTTTCCCCATCAGCTCCGAGCCGTTCAAAGCAGCCAGCGCCGCTTGCGCCTCCGCCTGATCCGGCATTTCCACGAACCCAAATCCCCGGGATTCACCGCTAAATTTATCTCGGATAACGGTTGCGGACGAAACATTACCGAACGCCTCAAAGGCTTGCTGAAGATCGGTTTTCGTTACATCCATTGATAAGTTGCCGACATAGATGTTCATGATTTAAACCTCTGCGTTTGTGATTTATTAAAACTAAACGATCTCAACTAATTGGATATCAAAGGTCAACACTTCGCCGGCGAGCGGGTGGTTGGCGTCCAGTGTAACGGTCTCCTCGTTTAAGTCGGTAACCAGAAACCGGATGAGCTGGCCGTCCTGCTGGACGCTTTGCAGCGTCTGACCAATCTCTAACTTCAAATGCGATGGCAGTTGGTTTCGTTCAACTTCGATTACCATCTCTTCGCGGTACTGCCCGTAGGCATCATCCGCAGAAATCACGGCGATCTTGGTTTCACCAGGTTCCATTCCAATGACCGCCTGCTCAAAGCCGGCGATGAGCCGTCCTTCGCCGATTTTGTATTCAATTGGCTCGCCGTCAAATGAGGTGTCAAATACACTGCCGTCATTCAGTTTTCCGGTATAGTGGACGCGAACGGTGTCGCCTAATTTCGCTTGTGACATGATTTTCTCCTAATTTTTTTTGGTAAACCCAGCAACAAAAAGAAACATGTCAGACATTAACGCGGATAAAATCGGGGGCAGAAATAAGCGGGATGATCTTTTATCAGCAGTTATGGAGGGCTGGCATATTCCTGTTTGATAAAGCAAAGATAGGAGATTCAAATCAAAAATGCCAGTATTTTTTCACGAACACAAAAATTATTTGACAAATGTCTCTGCAAATTGTAAACTGCTTCCGCTTCTCCTCATTTTTAGAATGCGCCGCTTGCGCTTAACATTAACGGAAAAATCAGGCATCATAAATTGGCGACTTACATTTCAATTCTGCGCGGCATCAACGTCAGCGGGCAAAAGAAAATTCTGATGACAGATTTGAAGGCCCTATACGAAGGGCTGGGATTTAAAAACGTGACCACCTACATCCAAAGCGGCAACGTGATCTGCAACACTGGAAAGCCGCTCGCCGGCAAACAGCTCGCGCAAAAAATCGAAGAAGCGATTTTCAAAAAATATGGTTTCGAGGTGCCGGTGATCATCCGAACGGTTGATGAAATGAAGAACGTGCTCGCGGCCAATCCGCTGCTAAAAGAAAAAAACATCGACGTTGAAAAGCTGCACGTGACGTTTCTCGAAGAAGCTCCGAGCGCCGATAGAATCAAACTCACAAAGGATCTTGATTACAGCGCGGACAAATTCATCATTCTGGGAAAGGAAGTTTATTTGTATTGTCCAAACGGTTACGGCACCAGCAAACTCTCCAATACCTTTTTTGAAAGCAAACTGCAGGTAAAAGCAACCACCCGCAATTGGAAAACGGTGAATCAATTGGTGGCGCTGGCAAAGGCAAATGGTTGATAAAATTTATAAAGGAGAAATAAATCACACCGCATTCGGAGGAGGAGATGATTGGAGTACAAGGCTTTCGCGCGCTACTTGTTATTGTGTTACTGACGTTATTTTATCAACCAGCACTCTCGCAAAACATCCCAGTACTCTTTGACCCGCCACTTAGTCCGCGCATGGCCAATTACAACATCGATGTGCGGTTGGAGGCCGATACGCGAAAACTCTTCGGCAAGCAAGTCCTCATTTGGCACAACCAAAGCTCCGATGTCATCACCGAGCTGCAGTTTCACCTCTACCTCAACGCCTTTCGCAACAGCGAATCCACCTTCATGAAAGAGTCTGGTGGCCAATTGCGCGGCCACTATATTGAGAAAGGCGGCTGGGGTTTTTCGGAGGTCAAAAAGATCGCTGTTGTATACGACAAAGATTTGCTGCACAGATTGCGAGATGTTCATCCCAGCGAAGCGCCGGAGTTGCTCGCCCAAGCCGTGGAGGTCACTGAGCAGATGCAATTCATTCAACCCGACGACAGTAACGTGCACGACCAAACCGTGTTCCGCATTCCGCTGCCGCGACCGCTGCCGCCCGGCGAGTTCATCGCGCTGCATATCGATTTTCTGGCGCAGCTTCCTACCCCGCCGTTCGCCCGCACCGGAGCGAAGGAAGAATATTTTATGATCGGCCAGTGGTTTCCAAAAGTCGGGGTTTACATCGACGGCAAATGGAACACCCACCAGTTCCACGCCAATTCCGAATTCTTTGCGGACTTCGGGGTGTACAATGTCTGGATCACCGTGCCCGAAAAAAACATCGTGGGCGCCACCGGCGTGGAAGTTTCGGTAACGAAAAATGGCGACGGCACGGCCACTCATTTTTATCACGCCGAAGACGTGCATGACTTTGCGTGGACTACCAGCCCGGAATTTGTAGAATTTAAAGGCCAGACTCACGACACAAAGATCCGGGTTTTGATGCAGCCCGACCACGCGCAGCAGGGGCGCCGTCATGTGGAAGCGGCGATCCTTTCTATAGAATATTTCCAGCATTTTTATGGCGATTATCCCTTCCCCAATCTCACGGTGGTGGATCCGCGGCGTGGCGCCATGGGCTCCGCCGGCATGGAATATCCCACCCTCATCACCGCCGGCACGGTTTACGGCATGCCCGAGAGGCTGAGGTTGCCGGAGCTGGTCATCATTCACGAGTTCGGACATAATTATTGGTACCACCTGCTCGCCTCCAACGAATTCGAGGAAAGCTGGCTGGACGAAGGCATCAATACGTTTAGTGAAATTGAAATTATGAACGACCTCTACGGCCCGGCCGGCGACATGATTGATCTTCTCGGCGTCAAATTAAACACTCAACAATTTCATCGCGCGCGCTACATCAGCGGCTACGATCGCGATCCCACCATCCGCCGCGCCTGGGAGTATTATTCCACCGGCAGCTACGCCACCAATTCCTATTCAAAGCCGGGGCTGATTCTCATAACGCTGAAAAACTATCTTGGCGAACAAGCCATGGGCGAAATCATGCGCACCTACTTCGTGCGCTGGCGCTTCAAGCATCCCAAGTCGCAGGATTTCTTCGACATCGTCAACGAAGTTGCGGGGCAGGACATGAGTTGGTTCATCGAGCCGGCGTTTTACAGCAACGCTCACATCGACTACACCATTGCCGCGAGCTCGACGCGGGAAGTGAAATCTCCGCGCGGATTTGATTTCATGATGAACAGCGATGAAGATACGACGGCCGGCGGAGATGCGGACTCAAAGAGTTCGACGGAAGCAGAATTTGAAAGCACGGTGACCGTGCGCCGGCTGGGGGATTTCAAAATGCCGGTGGAAATCGAAGTGGTGTTTGCGAATGGGGACACGATTCGTGAACACTGGGACGGGCAGGAGTTATGGAAAAAATATCGCTACCGCAAACCGGCGCGACTGGTTTATGCAGCGGTTGATCCAGACAACAAAATTTTGCTGGACATCAACTTCACCAACAACAGCAAGACCGTCAAAAAGCAGCGCCTGGGGGTGAACAAGCTTTCGGCGCGGCTGCTGTTCTGGATGCAGTTTCTAATGGAGCAGCCGGAAGTTCTAAACTTCTATTCGCTTTTCAGGGACGTGCTTTGATTGGCGATGTGTCTTGCCCGCAAGTAAATGAAAGGAAAAATATGATCCTTGCCAGCCTGAAATCTGCAATACAAAAAACGTTCGCCAACAAACGACTGATTTTAATTTTTTATCTCACCAATTTGATTTTAGGACTGATCGTCATTCTGCCCTTGCGCGCCATCATCGATGAGTTCGTGGGTTACCGTTTGATGGGCGCCAAGCTTGCCGACCGCCTCGACATGGATTTTTTGTTCGAGCTGCTCCTCCACAAAGATTCCTTTTTAGACGTGATGCGAGGATTGATTCTTTTCGTGCCGGCGGTTTATTGGCTCTTTCTGCTCTTTTTATCCGGCGGGGCGTTGGCGATTTTCGCACACAACGAAAAATACTCCTCACCAATTTTCTGGGGAAACTGCGGGCGATTCTTTGGCCGCTTTATCCGATTGGCAATTTGGAGTCTGCCCCTGCTGGCGGTTTTCTTTGCCCTGCCTTTGCTGGCGAAGGCGCTGCAGCGGCTGTTTTTTGGCAGCGACCCGTATCAGTACATCACGTATTGGGGCCGCTGGCTGCAATTGGGTTTGGGGTTCGTTAGCTTTCTGCTTTTTGGGATGGTGTTGGATTACGCGCGCATCCACACGGTTTTGACGGATGAGCGCAATATGCGCACCTCCCTCTGGCGCGGCTTCCGGTTTGCGTTCGAAAATTTCAAACGCACGTTTGGGTTCGCGGCGCTGCTGTTTGTGATCGGCGGATCGATTCTGGCGATTTACAATCCCGTCGCCAATTTACTGGCGGCCCCCGCCGTGGTAATTGTAGCCTTGCTGTTTTTCACGCAGCAATTTTATATGATCTTGCGTATGGGGCTGCGGCTCACTCTCTACGCCGGCCAGATTCATTTGTATAAAACCGGCACGTCAAATTAGCGTTAGTTAAACTTTGAGTATGTACCGGCAGGCAACCCAACTAGACTCACGCAAAGACGCAGAGACGCAAAGATAGTGTGAAGATTTTTTCTTCGCGATCCTGAGCAACATGACTGCTTTGCCGCTCCTAAGCGGGCTTTGCGTGAGAGAAGGACGAAGAACAAAAATGACAAAAAACTATGTCATCCTCGGCGCCGGCCTGCAGGGCGCGGCCGCCGCTTACGATTTTGCACGCTTCGGCGACGCCGGCCGAATTGTGCTGGCGGACGTGAACGAAGCCGTCGCTAAAAAAGCCGCGGGCCGGCTCAACAAGCTGCTGAAGTCCAAAATCGTTCGCCACGTCAAAATCAACGTGAAGAGCGAACGGCAAGTGCGCCAGCTTTTGAAAAGCGCGGACGTCTGTTTGAGCGCCGTGCCGTATTATTTTAACGTTGCACTTGCGCGCATTGCCATCGCGGCCGGCTGCCACTTCTGCGACCTCGGCGGCAACACCGACGTGGTGTGGCAGCAGCACAAGCTCCACAACGCCGCGAAAAAAGCCGGCGTGACCATCGCGCCGGATTGCGGGCTGGCCCCGGGCATGGCCAACATTCTGGCGGCCCACGGCATTCGACAACTCAAGAATCCCAAGCGGGCAAAAATTTACGTCGGCGGCTTGCCGCAAAATCCTCAGCCGCCACTGGGCTACCGGCTTTTTTTCAACATTGCAGGACTCACCAACGAGTATTTTGGCAAAGCGCACATTTTGCGGGACGGCAAGCTCACCGTCGCCGAGACCTTCACCGAGTTGGAGCAGATCGAATTCCCCCCGCCCGTCGGCAAGTGCGAGGCCTTCACCACCTACGGCGGCACCTCCACCTGCCCGTGGACCTTCGAAGGAAAGCTTGACGAATATTTTGAAAAGACCGTACGCTATCCCGGGCACTATGAGAAAATGAAAACCATTTACGATCTCGGTTTGCTGGATTTGAAACCGGTGAAAGTGGACGGCAAATATGTTGTGCCACGAAAGGTGTTCCACGCGGCGGCGGGCCCAAAGTTAGAATCCGGTGATCCAAAAGACGTGGTCGTTTTAAAAGTAGTAGTGGAAGGGGAATCCGAAAAAATGGTTTTTGAGCTGATGGATTTTTACGACGACGCCACCGGCTTCACCGCCATGCAGCGCACCACCGGCTTCGGCGCCGCGATGGTGGGCATCATGCTGGCCAACGGCGAAGCGCCCGCTGGCAGCATTCGTTTGGAACGAGAGATTGATTCCGAAAGGTATATCGCGGAAATGGCGCGCCGGGGGTTGGAAATTAAGGTTACTTGCTAAAAGGTAAAACAGTGCCGCGCGTAACGAAATCGGCCAAGGCGGCCGTTGGGTTCCGTGTGAAATCGGGTTGGGCCGCGACCGTTTTGTTGCTTGGTCCAGTGCAGTCGCCCAAAGTGCTGGATGTTCGCGTCATCGAGCTATCCGATCCCTCCGTTCCCGAATCAAGGCAGCCGTATCATGCAGGATTTGGAAAGCTCGAAGTGGATAGCTCCGTAATAAAACGGCGAACGAGGATCGTCCAGCGGGTTACTATGCAGTCCGTGACGAGCCTGTTCAAAAACTATCAAGAAACGGGTTACAATATCAGCGGCGCGGGTCTGATTGTTGGTAGCCAAATCGATCCGACTTTGATCAAGAATCCCCACATACGCGCACATGCTCTTGAGGGGCAGTTGTTCAGGACCATGCTTGAGGACGCCCTCCGTTCTTGTGGGTTGTCCTGTCTGGTTGTTGTGGAACGAAACGGCTACTCGAGGGCCGCGGAAGTTTTATCGCGATCGGAGGAGGAATTAAAACGCGCGGTATTAGATTTTGGCCGCTCCTGGAGTGGGTCATGGCGCGTGGATGAGAAGATGGCCGCACTTGCAGCTTGGATGGCGCTCGCTTGAGTACCATTTGGATTCGAGAACTACACTAAATCAAAAATACTTTTACTATGGAAAATTTTTCGTTGCTTTTGAGAAATTTTTTGTTAAAATAGCCAATCATATTTTTGAACCAAAAATTTTAAGGAGAGAAACATGCGACCTACTTTCGTCAGTGTCGATTTGGTCGGAAGTAGATGATTCGCGGATTTGCTGAAACTCGATTCAATTGCGCCCGCCTCTCGCGGCTTCTCGGATACCCTGCCCGAGCAGATAAGCGCTCCGCTTCGCGAAAAAGAATCGAGTGAGAACGTACTACAGATTTACCTCCTTCATTCGCTCTCAAGCATTTCCTGCGAATTATCCTTCCGTCTTCCAACGCAATTCATCTTCATTTTTTATTGTTCTGTTTTGTGACCTTTTTGGGGTCTTTCGTATAAGTTTCATTAATCTAAATTCGTGAGAATGACAATGACTGCACTCAATAACGAATTGACGGAAATAGCGATTCCTTTAACACCGCAACCCGTCAATCGCTTTCGCCAATTCCGGAAGGATCTTCGAGAAGCCATTGCCGGCAGCGAGCAGGACTTCACCGAGGGCGCCATCGGGCGCGCGATCTTTTTGCTTTCCGTACCGATGATCCTCGAAATGGTGATGGAATCCGTCTTCGCGGTGGTGGATATTTTCTTTGTCTCGAAATTGGGCGCGGATGCCGTGGCCACAGTGGGGCTGACCGAATCGATGCTCACCATCATCTATGCCATCGCGTTTGGCTTCAGCATGGCCACCACGGCCATGGTAGCGCGGCGCATCGGCGAAAAAAATGTCGCTGAGGCGCGAAACACGGCCTTGCAGGCTATCATCGTGGGCGTATTGATCTCAAGACCATTTTCGGCCGCGGCGATTCTTTTTGCGCCCGAGCTGCTCAGATTGATGGGCGCCTCGCGCCGCGTTGTTGAAATAGGCGCGGGCTACACCGCGACGCTCATCGGCGGCAACCTGGTGATCATGCTGCTGTTCATCATCAACGCGGTGTTTCGCGCCGCCGGCGACGCCGCCATCTCCATGCGGGTGCTGTGGCTGGCCAATGGCATCAACATCATTCTCGACCCCTGCCTGATTTTCGGCTGGGGACCATTCCCGGAATTAGGTGTAACCGGCGCGGCCGTGGCCACCAACATTGGCCGCGGCACGGGCGTGCTTTACCAGTTGCTGCAGCTTTATCGCGGCAAAGGTCGCATCCAATTCAGCCGTCACCATCTGAAGCTGCAGCCCAAAACCATTTTGCGACTTCTGCAACTGTCGCTGGGCGGGATTGGCCAATCCATCATCGCCACATCCAGTTGGATCGGCCTCTACCGCATCGTGGCCAATTTTGGCAGCGCAGCGCTGGCGGGCTACACCATCGCCATTCGCGTGGTGATCTTTTCCATCCTGCCGTCGTGGGGAATGAGCAACGCCGCCGCCACTCTGGTGGGACAAAATTTAGGCGCCAACAAACCGGAACGCGCCGAACGCTCGGTGTGGCTCTCCGCTTTTATCAACATGTTGTTTTTAGGCGGAATCGCTGTTATCTTTTTAGCGATACCTGAATTCTTGATTGGCCTCTTCACCAGCGACGCCGAAGTGATCAGAGTGGGCGTGATCTGTCTGCGCTACCTCAGTTACGGCTACCTGTTTTACGCCTACGGCATGGTGATGGTGCAAGCGTTCAACGGCGCCGGCGATACCACCACGCCCACCATCATCAATCTCTTCTGCTTCTGGCTGTTTGAAATTCCGCTGGCTTGGCTGCTTGCCATGCAATTGGGGTTCGCGGAGAGCGGCGTCTTCCTGGCGATTACGTTGGCGGAGTCGCTGGTGGGCGTGCTGGGCGTGCTGGTTTTCCGCCGCGGCCGCTGGAAGCAGCGGAAAGCGTAGGGCCGTATGGCCATACGCCCCTACGTTGAATTCAACTGAAAATGTCCGTGTCAACGATATTAGAAAAATTTTATTACGAGAGCCGCAAAACCATCCGCATCGGCGCGCCGCTGGTGGCGGCGCAACTGCTGCAAATGTCCATGGGATTTGTGGACGCCGTCATGGCCGGCCAGCTCAACGCCCAAGCGTTGGCCGCCATTGCCGTGGGCGCCAGCATCCTCAGCCCCATCATGGTGCTGGTGTTCGGCACGCTGATGGTCATCAACCCGATTGTCGCCCAGTTAATGGGCGCTGGCAAACGAGCTCAGATCGGCGGCTATCTCTGGCAAATTTTTTGGCTGAGCCAGATACTGGCGCTGCCGTTCTGGTTTTTGGTGCGTTACTCCGAAACGCCGCTGATCGTTTTCAACATTCAGCCGGAAATCATTCCAATCACCGTTGGCTATTTGAAGGCGATTTCTTGGGGATTACCCGGCGCGTACGCTTACTTCGCGCTGCGTTATTTCAACGAGGGATTAACGGTCACCAAGCCGAGCATGTATATTGCCCTCATCGCGTTTGTCGCCAATATTATTGGAAACTATGCCTTCATGTACGGCTACTGGGGATTCCCGCAATTGGGCGCGGTGGGCACGGGCGTGTCCAGCGCCATCGTGTGGTGGCTCATGGGAGGCCTCATGGCGATGTTCACTTTTCGCAAAGCCAACCGCGCTGAGTTCAAGATTGCCGAGAATTTCCGCAGGCCGATTTGGAATTTGCAAAAAGAAATTTTGCACATCGGCCTGCCTAATGGCGTCAACATTTGCATCGAGGTGTCGATGTTCGCCATTGCCGCGTTGATCATCGGCTCGATGGGGGTGAACGCCGTGGCCGCGCATCAAATCACTATCAATTTTGCATCGCTCACGTTTATGGTGCCGCTGGGGTTGTCATTAGCCACCACCGCGCGCGTGGGATTCGCGGTGGGGAAAAACGATCTCCACCAAGCCCGCGAAATCGGATTCATTGGCGTGACGTTGTGCGGTCTGGTGATGGCCGCGACGGCGCTCATCATGTTGACTCTACCGGAACTCATCGTGAAGGTTTACACCAAAGATGTTGCAGTGCAGGAACTCGCGATCAAACTGCTGTTCTATGCCGCCATTTTCCAAATTTCCGACGGACTGCAAGTGGGGGGTCTCGGCGCGCTGCGGGGGTTGAAAGACACGCGCGTGCCGACGCTGGTCAATGTGGTGGCGTATTGGCTCGTCGGCCTGCCCACTGGCTATGTGCTCGGGGTGTGGTATCGTTGGGGCGCGGAGGGATTGTGGATAGGGTTGATCTTTGGGTTAACAGCCGCGGCGCTTTTACACAACTGGCGCTTTCATTGGCTGACTAAAAATTTAGGACCTGGGAGATCCAGTGCCGTGTTGGCAACGCGAACGGTAGTGGAGGGTGAAGAGCGTTCCAGAGATTTTTAAAGTGGTTCCTTTTCTTCCAAGGCCTTAATGCGGGTTTCGTGGTCGTCGAGTCGATGCTCATGGCGTAAAAAAGTATGCTCGATTGCAACTTTTTCGGTTCGAAAATCTTCCAGTGTTTTTGCCATGCCATCGACAATCACTAAAATTTGTTGAACGGTCTCTTTAACTTCGTTTAGTTCGGCTTTGGTAGCCATCTCTTGTCTAATATTAACTAATTCCCTACTGACTTTTTCGAGGGCATCGTTAGTAGCGAAATTCTTGAGATCGTCTTTAACGTCTTTAATGTCCTCTTTGGTGGCGAAACTCTTGAGATCCTCTTTGGTGGCGAAACTCTTGAGAT
>JBBIIG010000035.1:0-5035 GCA_037446635.1 bacterium | reverse complement strand
CTTAAGATCGTCCTTGGTGGCAAAATTCTTAAGATCGTCCTTGGTGGCAAAATTCTTAAGATCGTCCTTGGTGGCAAAATTCCTAATCTCGGCTTTGGTAGCGAAGTTTTTGAGATCCGCTTTTGTAGGGAATTTCTTAAGATCGGCTTTAGTAGCGAATTTCTTCAGATCAGCTTTAGTGGCAGATTTCTTAATGTCCTCTTTGGTAGCGAAATTTCTTAGATCATCCTTCGTAGGCAGTTTGGCAATTCGTTTTAAAAGCTCTTTCTTCGTAACCTCCAAGTCTTTTTTTGTTGCCACCTCTTGATCACCCTTTTTCATAAGCCTTCCTCCCTTCGATTTTTTTCAAGATACACCTTTTCCAATCTTTTGCAAGAAATTTCTGCTGAAATTTATTTTTGCAAAAATCAATTTTCTGCTTTATTATTGAATTCTAAACTTTCAGCTACTTCGTAATGCCAAATAAAAATCATTCATCTGTTTCGATTCAAAAACTCGCCGCCTTTCTTTTGCCGCTTTTCGTTTACCTATCTTATCTCTGCCCCACCATCGCTGCTGGCGACTCCGGTGAGTTCATCACCGCCGCGAAAATTTTGGGGGTGCCGCATCCGCCGGGCTATCCGCTGTACACCATCATCGGCCACGTGTTCACTTATCTGCCAGTCAATTCTATCGCGTGGCGCGTGAACCTCACCTCCGCAATCTTTGCCGCGCTAACCTGTTTCCTGGTTTATCTTTCGCTGCACAAAATCACCGGTCGCGTTTGGCCGGCGCTGGCCGCCGCGGGGGGTCTGGCGCTGTCGCGATTTTTCTGGCAATACGCCGAAGTCGCGGAAGTCTTCGCCCTCAACAATTTTTTCACCGCGCTATTAACATACGTTCTGATTCTCATTCTGCAAAATACCAACGACTCCAACCGCACCGCGCTGGATACTCCACGCTCTGCGCTCCCCGCCCATCCAAAGCTGTTCTGGATTTTCAGCTTTCTTTTCGGCCTCGCGCTCACCAATCATCACACAATAATTTTGCTCGCGCCGGCGGCACTGTGGATTCTCTGGCGATCGTCACCGGAAGTTCTCAAAGACTGCAAAACCCTCGGCATCGCCGTGTTCTTATTTTTCGTCGGACTCACGCCGTACCTTTATTTGCCCATCGCGGCAGGACACAACCCGGCCATCAACTGGGACAATCCAGTGACTCTCGAAAATCTCTGGCGCTTGCTCACCCGCGCCGACTACGGCGGCTTCTCGCCCTACGCCTCGAAAGCCGCCATCTCGCGCGTCTCGCAGTTGCCGGCATTCTTTGCAGGGCTCTATCAGCAGTTCACTGCGTTCGGCATCGCGCTGGCAATTCTGGGAATTCTCAATTTCAAGCGCTACAAAACTCCGCAAATTTATTTGTGGCTTGCGTTCTTTTTCAGTGGCATTTTCTTTGTCATGTACGCCAACGTCGCCATCAACAATCCACTGCTGCTGGGGGTGCTGCACCGTTTTTATATCATGCCGGCGGTGATTTTTTCATTTTGGATTGGACTCGGTTTGGAAAATATCATTCTTTGGATTCAAAAAAAGAAATATCCGAAAATTTTTAAAACCGCGCCCGTCGTGGTCACCCTCGGCTTACTGATTTGGGAATTCACCTCCAATGTTGAGGAAGCCGATTTCCGCGAGAATTATCTCGCCGAGGATTTTGCGCACAATATTTTGCTGAGCCTGCCGCAAAATGCGCTCTTCTTTGTCAGCGGCGACGTCGCCTCCATCGGCGTCGATTATCTGCAGCTTGTCGAGGGCCAGCGCCTGGATGTTATCGCGCTAGATCAAGCCAAGCTTACTTACGAGTGGTACTACGCACAATCCAAATCTCGCTTCCCGCAAATCCGCCTGCTCGGCCAGCGCTACGATGGCCAGCAGGTTCGCAATCAGCATTTGATTATGGCCAATATCCGCAAGCTGCCGGTTTGTTTTATGGACTTCAAAGAGCAGAGTTATCAGGAGGAATTTCTGGCACAGCCGCGGGGATTGGTTTATGAGGTGAACCCGCCATTCAAAGCAATGATCGCGGATTCATTGGAGGCGCGCCTCAACGCGCTGTATTCAAAATTCAAAATGCGCGGCCGGGATCGCGCCTATCCGCGCACGCGCTTCGAATTCGAAATCAAGCAGATTTATGCCGAGCCCTTTTTCCGGCTGGCTTTTGAATTTGAGCAGGCGGGTAATTTCTCCAAAGCCGAGCATTATTATAAAAAAACTTTAGAGTGGAATCCCTACCACTATAAAGTTTTGAAGAACCTGGCAGTGTTGTACTTTTACAAAATGAATCGCCGCGAGGAAGGCGTGCGGCTTTTGCAGCGCTACCTGGAGGTGAACCCGTACGATGCCGAAGCGCACAGCATCCGGCAAGTGATTGAGAGCTACAATCGGAAATAAGGAAACCATGACGAAAACACAAAGGGCGCGATGCGGCGCACCACCCCGGATGGGAGGACATCGACAAGACGGAGATTTATTATTTAATGTGCCGGCCTGCCGTCGCCGGCAGCTGCGTTCTGAATGACAAATTTTCTTAGGACTGAATTTTTTTGACATGATCAAATTTAATTTTGACACAACCCGAATTTTTTAGAGGACGCGCCGTAATTTTTGAAAAATCATCGTCTTTCATTTTGATCAAATGTGTGGTACGAAGTTTGTAAAGCGAAAACTGCGAAAATAGCAAATTCAAAAATAAGGAGGTGTTTTCAAATGACCGATCTCATTAAAAGAACCCAGGATTTAGCAACCGTGGACAGCAGCTGGGCCAACTTTGACCGTATGTTTGATGAACTCTGGCGTATGCCCGTCTCCCGTTTGCTGCGGGCACCGTCGTTGTTTGAAACCACCGACTTGGAGTGGCTGCACTGGCATCCAGAGGCAGATATTGAAGAGACCGATGACGCCTACATCTTGAGAGTGGATCTGCCTGGAATGAACAAAAAAGACGTGAACGTAACCATTCAGAACAACGTTCTCACGATCCGCGGCGAAAGAAAGCGGGACGAGGAGGACAAAAGATATCATGTCGCCGAGCGTTTCACGGGCAAGTTCTATCGTTCGTTTGTGCTGCCCACCTCGGTTGATGAAAACTCGATTGTTGCCGAATACAAAGACGGTGTGTTGACCGCGACCATCAAAAAGAAAGAAGAGGCAAAGCCGAAAGCCATTGAAATCCGTTAAACTCAAATTCTCCGGGGTCGCCCAAACCCCGGAGAGTCTTTTCATGCTGGAAGCTCTTTGATGGTCCCTCTCACACGCGAGACCTCAAAGAGCTTTTTTTTATCTATAAACTTATGTTATATTGCTTAAAATAGTTTGGAGTGACGTCAAAATGACATTGGACAAATTTACCCTGAAAGCCCAAGAAGCGGTGGCGCAGGCGCAGCAGATTGCTTCCGAGAGCGGACACCAGCAAATTGAAGTCGAGCATTTGTTGAAGTCGTTGTTGGCCGATTCCGAAGGCGTGCCAGCTGCGATTCTCAAAAAGTTGGGCGCAAACATCGGTTTTGTGCTGAAGCAATTGGAAGAAGAAATTCAGAAGATGCCGCGGGTTTCTGGGCCGGGCGCGGTTGGACAAATTTACATTTCCAATCGACTGAATCAGCTTTTTAACGACGCCATGCAGGAGATGCGGCAACTCAAAGATGAATACGTCAGCACCGAACATCTGCTGTTAGCCATCGCCGATGAAAAGGGCGGCGCCTCGGCGAATATTCTCAAACGCCAGGGCGTCACCAAAGACAATATCTACAAAGTGCTGAAGGAAATCCGCGGCAGCCAGCGGGTAACCGATCAAAATCCGGAGGGAAAATATCAGGCGCTCGAACGTTACGGCCGCGATGTTACCGAGCTGGCGCGGCGCGGAAAATTGGATCCAGTCATTGGCCGCGACGAAGAAATCCGCCGCGCGCTGCAAGTGCTGTCGCGGCGTACGAAAAACAATCCCGTGCTGGTGGGCGATCCGGGGGTGGGCAAAACCGCGATTGTTGAAGGCATTGCGCAGCGCATCGCCAATGGGGACGTGCCGGAGTCGCTTAAAAATAAGCGGGTCATCCAGTTGGAGATGGCATCGCTGATCGCTGGCGCGAAATATCGCGGCGAATTTGAGGAACGGTTAAAGGCGGTGTTAAAAGAGATCGAACAGGCCGAGGGGCAGATCATTTTGTTCATTGACGAATTGCATACGATGGTGGGTGCGGGCGCCGCCGAAGGCGCGGTGGATGCTGCCAACATGCTCAAGCCGATGTTAGCGCGCGGTGAGCTGCGCATGATCGGCGCGACGACGCTTGATGAATATCGCAAGCACATCGAAAAAGACAAAGCGCTGGAGCGCCGCTTCCAGCCGGTGCTGGTGGATGAGCCGTCGCTGGAAGATACGATTTCGATTTTGCGCGGATTGAAGGAGCGCTACGAAGTGCACCACGGCGTGCGCATCGCCGACGGCGCGATCGTCGCCGCGGCCACGCTGTCGCATCGTTACATTTCCGAGCGTTTTTTGCCGGATAAAGCCATCGACCTCATCGACGAAGCCGCAGCCAAACTGCGCACCGAGATCGATTCGATGCCGGAGGAAATCGATGAAATCGAACGCCGCATCAAGCAATTGGAGATCGAGCAGGTGGCTTTGAAGAAAGAAAAGGATGACGCTTCCAAAGAGCGGCTTTCCAAACTGAAAGAAGAACTCAGCAATTTGAAAGAAAAGTCCGCACAATTGAAGGCGCAGTGGCAGGTGGAAAAAGACACCATCAAACAGATTCACGCGGTGAAGGAACAGATCGAATCCACCAGAACCGCCGCGGAAAAAGCCGAACGCGAAGGCGATTACAACAAAACCGCCGAGCTGCGCTACGGCCGATTGGTGGAGTTGGATAAACAACTCAAGGCTTTGAACGACAAACTTGCCGAGCTGCACAAAGGCGGCTCTCTTTTGAAAGAGGAAGTGACTGAAGAAGACATCGCGGAGATTGTCTCGCGCTGGACGGGTATTCCGGTGTCGCGCATGT
>JBBIIG010000034.1:0-44155 GCA_037446635.1 bacterium | reverse complement strand
TCGCGCTGTCGAACATAAGATTTTTTAGAGTGAAGCCGGTGCCAAAGGTGAAGTGCAATCGGGCGCCAACGTCTGGATAGAGCCGATTCAAATATTCGTCCTCAGCGTTGACTCGGTGGACTTGGTGGCCGGGGTTGAGATGCGCGCCGAACCGCATCGGCACGCTGAGTCGCAACTGGGGAAGGATGAACAGCCACTCCACCCCGGTGTGGAAGTGGGTGCCGTCGCTAACGGTGATGTCGCGGGAGGCGCCGCCGGAATCAGGCAGGACGTCCACATTATGGCCGGAGAGCAAATCGGAATATTCAATCCGTTGCACGTCTAAACTGAAACGCACCCGGCTGTTCAGTAAAAAATAGAAACCGAAGCCGTAGCTATCCGGGATTGAAAGCTTGAAAGGAAGGGTCTCGGTGGTAGCTGGCAAATCGTTTACACCAAGGCCGCTCGCCAGGCAATAAACATTGCTTTCAAGCTGGTAAGTGGGGTTGAAGTTGAAGACCGCCCCGAAGAACAAACGGTCGCTCAGGAGGTTGCTCATCAACCCGAAGCTATAGCTGAATTTATTCTTGCGGGTGTGAATGGTGTTGATGGAATAGAGGGTAGTATCGGAATTGATGCGCGGCCTCTGGCCATCGAGCACTTGTGGATCCAAAAACAGTCGTTCTTGTAAATTAAAATTCAACGTGGAATTTTTGACGGTCACACCCACACTTAACGTTTGAGTAGCTTTGAACGCCACCGAAAAAGCGTCGTGCACCAGCTCAAAATCGAAGTTGACCTGTCTGCCGGGGTAGTGGCCCCGGCCCCCCAAGGTCAATTCGGGGGTGCCAGTGAATGTGGAGTCAAGAAATTGCCGGGTCTCGAAATTGTAGTAAGTATCGATCGCGGCTTGCCGAAAAAGCGCAAACGAGAGTCTCCGCGACGGCAAAAAAACGCCCGGCAGGAAAACGCCCGCCAGCGTTTGATCGAAATTGTGGTCGCCAACGGTAATTTCATCGTCGCGGCCTAAACCGTTGGCGACGTCAAATTCATGATGGCCGAGCCGCTGCTGGAGAGTGGCCTCGACATTGCGCAAATAGGCCAGTCCGGCCGGGTTGATGGCAGCGGCAGTGACATCCTGCGCTGCGCCGATGAACGCGCCGCCCAGCGCCGCCTGCCGCGCGCCCGGCTGAATGAAATCGATGCGCAGATAGCTGAGATTGAGGGGAAGCGTGGGCGCACACTGGGCACCGGCAGCGACGGGGTTGGACAAAACGGCTGCCGCCAAAACCAAAATAAATTGCAAAGCGTGGAAGCTCCCTCGCATTTTTTCCTCCCGCTGCGTCTAAGTTTTGAGCGAGACCGTGCAAGAAGAGTACCTGAGTGTAATGGCTAATTTAATGCTATTCATTTCAGAATCAAGAACAATTTCGTTTCAACTGTGAAGTTTTGTGCCGGGAAGCAAGTACTGGACTATTGTAAAAACCTTTAGAGGAGATGGCTTCTGTCAATGAAAGCAGATCGCCTGGAAATGAATTGAGTTGGTGAGTTTACGGCAGCCTCAACGTCCACGATAAAAACAGTTGGTTATAATTCTCCGCCAAATCAAAGGCGGCGTCAAACTTACCGTACTTGAATACGAACCCACTGCCAAAAGTAAAGTGCACTCGATCGTCGGCCTTGGGGTAGCGCCTTTGTAAATCGGAATGATTTGAAACCGCGTGGATGCGGTGGCCGGGGTCAGTATAAAAACCAACTCGCAGCGGCAGCAGGAATCCCAATTTCTGAATTCGGAAAAGCCATTCCAGGCCAATGTGAATTTCAGTGGCGTCCTCGACTGCTAAATCAGGCCGGCCGTCTGGATCTACGTAAATCCCACTTTCGTTAAGCTCGTCATCGGCGGGCACATTCAAATCGTTGCCGGAAAGTTGATCGGAATATTCGATTCGGAAAAGATCAAACGTTAGATTGAAACGTCCTCCGGAGTGATAATAGAAACCTATCCCGTAAGTATCCGGAACATTGAAAACAAGATTTTGGATGCGGTCTTCGGCCGGGAAGGTTTGGGTACCTACGTGATATTCCGGTAAAAAGGTGCTGCTTTCGATACCATCAAAAGACGGGCCCGTAGTGGCCACCATGCCCACAAATAGACGATCAGGAATCAGGTTGGCCATCAAGCCGACGGTTCCTCCTAGAATCCCGCGAGATACGTAATTGACTTTAGTGGTGGCGTAGCGCGTGGCGGCGTTGAGGCCTCTTGGGAGGCTCCCATCCATCACCTGTGGATCCAAGAAGATCTCGTCCAAAAGAACTAAATCGAAATTATAGCTCTGCCAAGTGACACCGATACTGATTTTTTTGGAGAACTCATAAGCCAGGGACAAGTTGTCTCGGTAAGTCCGCCAGTTAACATGAATAAGCTTCCCCGGAAAATTTCCCAACCCACCTAACACCTGGCGTATGGTTAGCGGCGGGTCGATATTGAGCTGTTGGTCTGATCCAGTGCTGCTGATCCAAAAAAGGAGCTGATGCCGGGAATATCCAAATCGCAGCTTTTTTATTGGTACGACCACCGCCACCGTAAACGGGTCGTTTTCATCCTCTTGGCCTCCAACGCGGTTGATACGGCTGAAAGATCGCAGATGCGCTGAAACCGTGGGCCGACTCACGTAAGTCATGCCAGCGGGGTTGAATAGCACCGCGATTTCATCGAGCGCTGCGCCGATAAAGGCGCCGCCCATCGCCGCCGAACGCGCTCCGGGCCGGGCAAAATCCAACTCAAGATAGCTGAAGTCGATGGGCGGAGTGGGCGGGCGCTGGGCAAAGGCAAAGGAAGGGAGCAGTGCAAGAAGGGCGACTAAAAGGGAAATAGTAACTGGGGATTCCTCTCTCATTGTCATCCCTCCGGATAACTTTTTGAAAAAGTTACTTGAATTAAATTTAAAAGCAACAACTATTTTCGGCTTGACAATCCATTCACAAGCTGTTACATTCAACTTGCCCGTCCGCACGTGCAACCCAAAACCAAGGTTCGCAAGCATTATGCCAGTTCAAACCGATCCCAAAATTGAGGAACTGAGCCAATCTCTGCGCGAGTTGCAAGCGCTCAACAAGCTCGCGCTCGCCATTTCCACCACCCTGGATTTAGACGCCATCATCAACACGATTTTGAATGAAGCCACGGCGCTCACCGGCGCGCGCCAGGGAACAATTCTGCTGATGAAAAATCAGAACGAGCAGAGCTTCACCACTCTGGTGCGCAAGGGCGCCAGCGAGCACGAAACCGTGATCAAACAAATTGCCACCCGGGCGGCGGTTGAGATTTTGAAGCAGCGCGAATCCCTTTTGATAAACAACCTCAGCGAGGACGCCCGCTTCAAAACCATGAATCTGTCCAATTGCCCGCTGGCTTCCCTGCTGGCCGTTCCCATTCAAAACCGCGGCGCCGTGTTGGGCGTGCTGGTTTTGCACAGCGGCGCCGGCGGATTTTCCGAAAAGCATCTGCGGCTGCTGAACATCATCGCTTCGCAATCCGGCCAGGTGTTGGAAAACGCCCGCCGCTTCCGCGAATTGGAGGAAGAGAATCTTCACTTAAAAAAAGAAGTGCAGGGCGCTTATCGCTTTGAGGAAATCATCGGACAGAGTGCGGCGATGACGAAGGTGTTCGGGCTGCTGGAGAAGGTGATTCCCACGGACGTGCGGGTGCTCATCGAAGGGGAAAGCGGCACCGGCAAAGAGCTGGTTGCGCGCGCCATTCACTACAACGGCCCGCGCAAAAGCAAACGCTTCGTGGCCATCGATTGCGGGGCGCTGCCGGAACAGCTTTTGGAAAGCGAGCTGTTCGGCCACGTGAAAGGCGCGTTCACCGGCGCCAGCGAAAGCAAGAAGGGCCTGTTTCAGGCGGCGGACGGCGGCACACTGTTTTTAGATGAAATCAACAACATGAGTCCGGCGCTGCAGGCCAAACTGCTGCGCGCCATCCAGGAAAGCGAGATCCGGCCAGTGGGCGGCACCCAGCCGATTAAGATCGACGTGCGCATCATCTGCGCCACCAGCCAGGATTTGAGCCAATCGGTCAAACAGGGTTCGTTTCGTGAAGAGCTGCTGTTTCGTTTGAAAGTGGTCACGGTGAAGCTGCCGCCGCTGCGTGAACGCAAAGAAGATATCCCGCTGCTGAGCGTCCAGTTTTTGAAAAAGTCCGCCAGCGCGATGAACAAATCCCTGCAAGGATTTTCCAAAGAAGCGCTTCAGCTTCTGCAGCGTTACCACTGGCCGGGGAACGTCCGCGAATTGGTGAACGTGGTTGAGCGCTGTGCGGCGCTGGCGGACGCGGAGGCAAGAATGGTTGACGCAACTCTACTTCCGGACGAAGTTCGCGGCGTGACCCAGATCGTAAATAAACCATTTGCACCCGGCGAAGCAACCCTCTTGCAAGCCGTTGAGGAATTGGAACGCGCGCTGGTGGTGGAGGCGCTGAAAAAATTCGGCGGCAACCGCACGAAGGCTGCCGAGAGTTTGGGCCTCAGCCGGCGGGGACTGCTCAACAAAATCGAGCGCTACAGTTTGGAGTAGAGTTTGTAAACCATCTTTCCAGCCCAACCGGAACTTACTTCACAGATTTCCAAAAATATCAAGCCGTTTGGTTTTTAGACCGAGTGGCATTAAGCTTGCCTTTATAGATGCGGCTCTATTTTTCTGGGCCGTCTGAGATATAAGGCCTTTTAAAATTGTCCTATTATAAAACGTCGCGGGATATAATTTTCCCCGCCGTTTTTTCAAACTTTTTTTAAGGAGGGTACCATGTATCGCTTCATGTTTGTTGTCGCGTTGAGCGCTGTTATTTTAATTAGTGTGAGCGTTCCGGTATCGGCGCAAAGCATCTGGCTTAATCAGGGGCAGGAGAACAAGGTCATTGCCGTTGAATTTTTAAAACCGAATTTCGACGGCGAAGATAATACGACGTTTGCAACCTCGGCGATTTTTTTTTCCGTCCGCCTGCCGTTATCGAAGCGCCTGGTCTTCGTGGGCGAGGTGCCGTTTGCGCATGTCGGCTTTGAGGACTTCGATGATTCTCAGAGCGCGTTTGGGAATCCGTACGTTGGATTAGAAATTCACAACCCAGATACCCCACTTTTTGCGGAGTTAGGGTTGCGCGCCCCCCTGGCTTCGAATGACGTGGATAAAATAGGCGCGCTGGGGGTCGGTTTGATCACGGATTTCGATCGCGCCGAAGCCTACATACCAGATGTACTTACTGTTTTAGGAAGAGTAAATTATCATCGAACCAGCGCATCGAATATCGTATTCAGATTGCGCGGCGGCCCAACCCTGTGGCTGGACGCCGGCGACGCCATCGCTGAAACCGAATTTTTTCTCGATTATAGCGCTCAGGTTGGATACAACGGCGAGCTCATCAGCTTGATAGGCGGGTTCACCGGCCGCCTCATTGTTTCCGAGGAGGATCTCGATTTGGGCGAGCGCACGGTTCACCAGCTCGGCGCGGCGGCCAGCTTAAACCTGGGGACGGTTCGCCCTGGTGTTCACGTCCGTTTTCCCCTTGATGATGATTTGAGTCAAGCCATCGACTTCGTCTTCGGACTCCATTTGGGCGTGCACTTAAAATGAAAGAGGAACCCCAATGAAAACCTCGGTTGTCGTTTCCCGGAGAATCGCGCCGCTGGTTGGCCTGGTGGTTTTGCTGTCAACGCCGTTGCTGGCGCAAAGTAGGCTTGCGTGCACAGGGCGATCTTTGCGCCTTGGCGTCTTTAAGTGAGGGTTTTGCTTTCACTTGAGTAAAAACAGCCGATTTGCCCCTGTCGAATCGGCTGTTTTATTTGTGGCACTCCGCTTGCGAGGGCAGCCAAAAGAATTTAAAAAACGAGGAGTGGAAACGTGGCTGCCATCATTCAAACCCCGCCCCAAACAGCGACTTCCCAGTTTTTGGATTGCGATTACGTGGGCTTCAACGACGTCCCCCGCCGGAATTTCATGCAGGAATTTTTAGAAGTGCCGGCGATGGCGGCGGCGATGGCATTGCCCCGGCAGCAGCGGATGTTGGAAGTCGGCTGCGGCCAGGGCATCGCCCTGCCGCCGCTGTTCAAATGGTGCAAACCGAAGCGCTTGGTGGGAATTGATATTGACGACCGCCTCATCCAATCTGCCCAGCAGCGCCTGCGGCAGCGGCGCGTGGCGGCGGAGTTGTACGTGCAGGATGTGCGCAAGCTGCCGTTCCCGGATCAGTCGTTCGATATCGTGATTGACTTCGGCACCTGCTATCACATCAGCCATCGGCTCAAGGCGCTGAAAGAAATTGCCCGCGTGCTGGCGGCTGGCGGTATCTTTGTCTATGAAACGCGCATCAATCAATTCCTGTCGCATCCGGTTCGATCCTGCGGGCGAACGCTGCCCTGGCATCTGGTGCACAACATGAAATTCCGAAGCTGGGCGGTGATGTGGGCGAGTAGAATAAAGGTTGAATGAAATTTTTTGTTTCATTAACATTGAGTGCGCCTGTCATTTAGGAGGAAACTTTTTAGCGGAGCGGATCCGCCCCTGCTGACAGGTGGGCTTCCCAATTAACAAACATCCGGTTATCATAATAAAAAATTAATCAGGCTAAGCCAAAATCTCAAAGAGGACTAAGTATGGCTAAGAAATACTTCGGCGAATCCATTTTAAGAAATGAAGACTACCGTCTTCTCACCGGCCAAGCTTTGTTTGTGGACGACGTCCACCTGCCGGAGATGCTGCACGTCACGTTTCACCGCAGCGATCACGCCCACGCCCGCATCAAGGGCATCGATGTTTCGGCGGCAAGAAAACACAAAGGCGTCGTCGCGGTTTACACGGCGAATGATCTCGGATCGTACTGGCAGCCCGGGCCGCTGCTGGTGTCGCCGCCGCCCATCAAACGGCTGACCTTCAACAAGCGCACACAAGTGCCGCTGGCGAAAGATAAAGTTCGTCATGTCGGCGAGCCGATTGCCGTTGTCGTTGCCGAGAGTCGCTACATCGCCGAAGACGCTGCGGCCGAAATCGTCGTCGATTTCGAGCCGCTCGCTGCCGTCGTCGATCTCGAAAAAGCCTTGCAGCCCGATGCGCCGCTGCTGCACGACGATCTCGACTCCAACGTCGCCGCGCACGTCATTCAAGAAAAAGGAAATTATGCGGCCATTCGCGATCAGGCCGAGGTGCTCATTAAGCGCCGCTTCTTCTACGACCGCGGCGTGGCCGCGGCCATGGAGAATCGCGGCATCGTCGCCAACTGGGATGACAAAACCCAGCAGCTCATGATCTGGGACAGCACGCAAGCGCCCATCCCCATTCGCAATGGACTCGCCAGCATGCTGGGCCTCTCCGAGTCGCAGGTGCAGGTGATTGCGCCGTTCATCGGCGGCGGCTTCGGCCCCAAAATTATGATGTTCTATCCCGAGGAGATGCTCATCCCGTGGATCGCCATGAAGCTGAAACGTCCCATCAAATGGACGGAAGATCGCCTCGAAAATTTTTTCGCCACCACGCAGGAACGCGGCCAACTCCACGACGCCGAGATCGCCCTCACTCGCGACGGCCGCATCCTCGGCGTGCACGATGTGTTTCTCCACGATACCGGCGCCTACGATCCCTACGGACTCACCGTGCCCATCAACAGCCAGTGCACGCTGTTAGGCGGCTACAACATTCCGAATTATTATAGCGAATTCAAAGCGGTGTTCACCAACAAGCCCATCGTTACGCCCTATCGCGGCGCGGGCCGCCAGCACGGCGTGTTCGTGATGGAGCGGCTGCTGGATTTCGCCGCCCGCGAGCTCGGCATCGACCGCCTCGAAATTCGCCGCAAAAATTTTCTGCCGCCTGATGCCTTTCCCCATGACAACAACATCATCTATCAGGATTTCGCGCCGCTGGTTTATGACAGCGGCAATTACAAACCCGCCCTGGAAAAAGCCGCGGAGATGATCGGCTACGAAAATTTCATCAAGCACGAGCAACCGAAGCTGCACGCGGAGGGCCGGCGCGTGGGCGTGGGCGTGGTGTGTTACGTCGAAGGCACAGGCATCGGTCCGTATGAGGGCGCGAAAGTCAGCGTCGATGCCAGCGGCAAAGTAAATGTCGCCACCGGCGTCGGCACGCAGGGACAGGGGCACTTCACCTCGTTCGCGCAAATTGCCGCCGAGCAATTGCGCGTGCCGGTGAGCGACATTCGCGTCACCACCGGCGACACCCGCGAGTTTCACTGGGGCTGCGGCACCTTCGCGAGTCGCGGCGCGGTAGTGGCCGGCAACGCGGTGCATGCGGCGGCCGTCGAAGTGCGCAAGAAAATTCTCAAACACGGCGCCGCCGCGTTGGGCGTTTCCGAAGATGAAATCGATCTCGCTGACGGAAAAGTGTTTGTGAAAGCCCGCCTGCCTGAGGCCTCTGGCGGGCAGGCCGCGCCGGAGAAAATGATCACGCTGGGCGATTTAGCGGTGCGCGCCAACCCCTTGCGCGGCGCGGTGAAACCCGGCACCGAGCCGGGGTTGGAGGCCTCGGCGTATTTTGGTCCCGATCGCGGCAGCACCGCCAGCGGCGTGCACGCCATGATTTTGGAAGTCGATCCGCAAACGATGATGGTGAAGGTGCACAAATACGTGGTGGTGCACGACTGCGGCAAAGTCATCAACCCGATGATTTTGGAGGGACAGATTCACGGCGGCGTGGCGCAGGGGCTCGGCAACGCCTTTTACGAGCAGCTTTTTTTCGATGACAACGGCCAAATTCTCAATGCCTCGTTCATGGACTTCCTGTTGCCCACCGCGCTCGACATGCCGCCGATCGAGACCGCGCACATCGAGACGCCGTCGCCGCTGAATCCGCTGGGCATCAAAGGCGCGGGCGAGGCCGGCGCGATTCCCGTCGGGCCGCTGTTCGCGCAGGCCATCGAGGATGCGCTGCCAGAGTTTAAGTTGGAGATTTGCGAGATTCCACTGAGTCCGAATCGGTTGTTTGAGTTGGTGAATAAAAGATGAATGCATCATTGCTATTTATTAAAGATGTTCGGACAGGGATGCGCTGAGAAGAGACTTGAAATGCATGTTAGGATTCTTTAAAATGGTCGAGAAAATTGCTTCGTAAGAAATGAGAGGCGAGAATAATTGGGGATCATCCCGCCGGCGCCTGCAACTAATCACCTTCGGCCTTGTCAGCGCGGCCATTGCTTTGGTAATGTTTTGGCAGCTTCAACCACG
The DNA here is from genome assembly GCA_037446635.1 of bacterium. Lineage (GTDB taxonomy): Bacteria > Zhuqueibacterota > Zhuqueibacteria > Oceanimicrobiales > Oceanimicrobiaceae > DASWHH01. The sequence continues at coordinate 34,946 of JBBIIG010000034.1, read as the reverse complement.
GCTCAGCGGTAAGGCCTCGGGTTCGACCAACGAACCTGACGCCGCCGATTTTACAGCTCAGGAAACGGCTGTTGCAGTAGAGGCGATGCCTGCCCGGATTGGTGATTTGGTGATGCGCATCTCGGCCACGGGGCAAACGCGCGCGCTGCGTGAGATTGTCATGTCCACTAAAATTGGCGGGACTATTGTGCAGCTGGCGGTTGGCGAGGGGCAATCGGTTGGCGAGGGCGACCTGTTGCTCAAGTTGGATGACCGGGAGTATCGCCTGGCTTTGGCGGAAGCGCAAGATAGGTTGTTGGGAGCGCAAGTGGATTTCGGCATGTTGCAGCGTGAGGAGAAGCGAGGTGGAGAGAGCGAAGAGCGCAAGGCGAAGAGCGTGGAGCCAATGCCGGCGGAATCAACGGCGGAAGTTGGCGAACAGGAAGAACGGAATAAAAGAAATGTCCGTCTCGATGAGTTGAAGGACGCCGAGAACAAATTCTTGGAAATAAGAGAGAAATATGAACAAGGGCAAGTCTCGGAAGATGAATTCTTGCGGGCGAAGCTCAAGTACGAAACCGCACAGGTGTTGGCGGGAAAGAAACGCGATGAGCTGTTGGCGCACCGCACCGGTTTAACCGCCGCCGAGTTAGCCCTACAGCGGGCTGAGTTGAATTCGAGCTACACGGAAATCCGCGCGCCGTTTTCTGGCGTAGTGGCAGATTTACAAGTGGAAACTGGGCAGCAGATTTCCGCGGGTCAGGAATGCTTTAAGTTGGTAGATTTGTCGCAAATGGAAGTGGAAGCGCAAGTGCTGGAGAGCGAGATTGGTCTAATTGAGGAAGGGCGGAAAGCCGAGGTGACGTTTCCCGCCTATCCCGGCGAGACGTTTCGAGGCCGGGCGAAATCATTACGGTACAAACGCGCTGTTTTCGGGAGATCGACACATGGGGCTGACCTTATTCATTTCATTTTAGAGAGTAAATAACAACTTCAGGGTTACCCGTGACCTCGAACCGCTGAACACCAACTTCCGGCCACATATAGCCATAAAAGTGTCCGTTGTGTTCAGCAATGCGATTCTCTTCGAAGTAGCCGGTAATCTCGATCGACTCCGTAAGCATATCCTTATCATCGAACACATCCAGAAAGAAAGACCTGTCCCTCTGCCGGGCGATAATCACGTAGGCCTTGTTCTCAATTTTTGTGGGAAAGATGCCATTGAAAAGGTCGGCGTTTCCAATCTCATATTTGTGCCATTCACGAGGATCATTTGGCGCATCACCATCGGGCTGGTTGATGAAGCCCATCGGGTAAACCAAATCGTCTAGACGATTCCCTGTGGCATCAAATCGGTAAATTCGATTTTCGAGAGGGCAGTAGGTGTACAAGATGTTATCATACCAAATGATGCGAGCACGCTGGGGGGCATAGCGTTGGGAAAAGTTTGGATACCGTAAATTGGGAAACGCGGCAAAACTATTCACAATGGTATTGTTTTCTAGCTCAAATACTTGAGGCGAACCTTCCTGCCCAAGTACTCGCTGAGGGAAACTCAGCAGATAAACATGGTCGTCATCAACGAAAGTCGCATCCAGCACCGGGCTATTACGGGGAAGCCTTTTCTTTCTTAGCTCCGGAACAAAAATAAGATCAGTTGTTACATTGTTCAATGGCATAAAACTGAATTCGCTCTTCTGCAAATCATAAAGGGGCAAATCTGTAACGAATCCAATAAAAAGAAAACCCACTTGGGATTTTCCAACAGAAAAAATTCGAGAGCAGTCTGCGTTTGTTCTACCCGGGCCATAAATATCTTCGACGGTAAGGGTCTTCATATAATTTCCCTCCGAGCCAAAAATAGTGACTTTTTGTCCGGAACTGTGCCCAATAAAGATTTCGCCATCTTTCCCGATTTCAAACGCTCTGACATCCGAAATTAAGCTTTCGGAGTTATACTCCAATTTTATTCTCTTAACGAGCGTGAGCTGCTCTTTCTTTCTAGAAAACATCTGGTTTATGGTTTCGACTCTCTTTCTTGAATAATCACGATTAGCAGCAAATTGTGGTGTGACTTTTTGGGGATAACTTCGGTGAGTATGCTCAGTCACATTCTTTAGAAAATCTTGAAAATCTTCAATGCGGTTAGCATCTGGAAAAAACACGTCAACAATCTTCCGACTTTCTTTGTCAAAGAGATAAACTGAAGGAAAAGTGGGTATTACAAACTTATTGGTGGAACTGAATTTTGCTACAAGGCCTTTGAACTTGGTTTCAGCCAGTGTTCGTAGGTGGACAAATTCATGCTCTCCTTTGTACACAAGGGCGACAATCTTCGGTTCATGATTCACTTTGTGAAATTCTGCTACTGTTTCAATGACTTGGCTATTGCACGGTATGCAACCCGGTCCCAAAAAAAGTATCAAATTTATTTTTTCGTCCATAACCTCAGAAATTCCAAGTGAATCCCCATTTTCAGTGTACACTTGAAAATCCGGAAAGGTTTGGGAAACGACCTCTGAAATCAATTGCTGCTTGGCTTTCTTGTAGTTGTGTACCCCATAGGAGAAGAGATTTAGCCAACCTAGTCTATAGGCAATGACGAGGATTATTGATAGAAAAGATAGAATAAAACCTGTAATCCAGACTTTGTTTGACTTCACAGAATTATATCTCAACCGTTTAAAGTACTGGTTGTTCTTACCACCCGTGTTTTATGTTTACACGCGCCCCGCCACTTTCTATGAGCATAACATAATGGCGTTGGCGATGTTGAACTTTCTGGTTAAACGGGGTAACAATTGTTGAAGCAAATACCGGGACATTGATATTCATTATATGTTCCAATCCAGCACGAATTAGGATGACGACCTTCACACCTGTCAGGCCACGACCAACACCAATATACACAAGCGCAAGGATTCTGTGCATAGACAGGCTCAATGGGGTATAACAGCAATATAAATGATAACATGAAAATGAATAAAGTTAATATTTTAAACGTTTTCATTTTAGACTCTCCTCATTAAGGAATTTAGTTTTTATTTTAATTCTGAGTTGGCGACAGAATTTTCAATAGTTTATTCACTGAAGATAAAAAAAAAAAAAACAGCTTTTGTCAAGAATTTTTTTGCTTTTTCGCGCACTTCTCCTATTTTTTGCGAAAACCAGTCCTGAAATCCCAATATGTCTTTATCTGAAATCTCGGTACGCCGACCGGTAGCCACCACCATGTTTTTTCTGGCGGTGATCATGTTAGGTGTGGTGTCTCTCAGGCGCCTGCCGGTGGACTTGCTGCCGGATGTCTCTTATCCCAAGCTCACCGTTTGGACCTCCTATCCCAATGTCCCGTCCATCGAAGTCGAGGGGTTAATTACCGTTCCCATCGAGGAAGCGGTGAGCACCGTCCCGCGTGTTCGGCGGGTGACGTCGGTTTCAAAAAGAAGGCGTGTCGCTGGTGACCCTCGAGTTTCTGTGGGGCACGAACATGGACATCGCCGCGCTCAACTTGCGGGAGAAATTGGACAACCTGCGCTGGACGCTGCCACCGGAAGCCGAGCGGCCCACCATCTTAAAGTTCGGCCCATATCGCAATGATGGCAACCCACGCTGTCACCAGGCCGGTGAGGATATACGCAAAGATACTCAAACAGGAGCGCCGCCGGGCGCTTCTTATAATGATTTGGGAGAAACTGCTTGAAATCTACAAAGGCAGGCCCATGCAAGAATTAAAGATTTCAAGGAAACAACTCTTTGAAGATGTTGAAAAAAAGGCGCTCACTGCCGCCGAAACCGGCCACCTCGTCTTCGCCACTTTGCACACCATGAGCGCCGCGGAAACCGTCAACCGCATCGTCGATGTTTTCCCGGCGGAGCAGCAGGGACAGATTCGCGCCATGTTTGCCAACGCGGTACAGGGCATCGTGGCGCAGCGGCTGCTACCCACCAAAGACGGCAACGGTCGCGTGGCCGCGCACGAAATTATGATTGCCACCGCGGCGGTGCGCAATCTTATCCGCGAAGAAAAGACGCACCAGATTTTTTCCGCCATTCAAACCGGCGGCGCTTACGGCATGCAGACGATGGATCAGGCGCTCAAAACCTTCCTCGAACGAGGCCGCATTTCCCGCGAAGAAGCTCTTGCCAATGCGACCGATCCGAAGATTTTTGGATAGTTGCGGGCTTAGTTGGATTGAATCTTTTTTAGCTCGCTATACAAATTGTCATACGTGAGATTAAATCGTCGGAAGATTGATGTAAGCTCACCACTTGCCGTTTTCACGATTCCCAGAAGTAGATGTTCGGGTTCAATTTCTTTGCTTTTGAAATCATTTGCAATTGATGACGCAGATTTAATGGCATTATTAGCATGAGTTGAGAATGGCAAATTGGAGTGTTTCTCTTTTTTATGAGACTTGTCCATCTGCCATTCAATTTGTTGCTGTAAGGCATTTATGTCGCAGTTCAGGTTTTCTAAAACGTTGACTATGTTTCCCTTTCCTAATTTGAGAAGGGAGAAGAGTATATGTTCTACCTGGATAGCATCGTTTCCACGAAGGAAAGCTTCTTCCCGTGAATTCAAAATCGCAGAGCTGGTTTGCGAAGAAAAATCTATTCTACCAAAAAGAAATTTACTGATATTCGATAGACCTTTTAATATTGGAGCAAGCGGTTTGGCTTGCCTGACCTTAAAACTGACAACGGGTCCTTTGCGCATGGAAAATCTCTTTTAAGGTGATCATTTACTTCTCTTACCAATTAAATGCTACTTGACTATTAGCTGATTGAAAAAGTCTCAGAGGAGACAGATAGATTAAGGTTCGATAAAGCGAATAATGTTGCAGCTACCATTTTTCGGGATAAACCGCCAAAGAGTACCTCCCGCAGGCTTGAGATCTATGGGAGGTTACTCTTTGTGGACGTAACTTACACGCAGTGGGGTGGAGGAAAGTAAACATCACATTCATCGTCGCCTTCGCCGCCGTCATCACCACCACCGCCACTAGGGTACCAGGGCAGGCAACATTTGGTACCGACCCCAATGCAGGGAGGCGTGCCACAGGGGTAGGTCGCACATGCATAGGCATGGTTGCTGTTTTCACAGAAGCAATAATCTGTACAGCTTGTACAACAATCGACGGCGGCTAATGCCGGATTGGTGTACTCCCAAACCAAGCTTAGTACAAAACATAGACCAATGAGACCAAGGCCTACCAACAGCTTTTTCTTTTTCATTAGTTCACCTCCTGATTAGTTATTTGGAGTTGTTGGGAGATTTTGAACTTAAGTATCTTTGGAAACGGAGCGTCAGTTTTCACATAGAGAATTTGATCGTCATAAATTATCGACATTACAGTTAATGGAAGCCTACCGATTTTGAAATCGGAAAGCAGTATTTCTCCCCGGCTTCTTCCATGGTAGTCGTACGCATAAAGATTTGATTGTTCGGTCTGATTGTCGAATGTAAAAACGAGCAGCAATGAATCATTGGTGGCAGCCAAGCCGCTTATAGTCCGTCTCGGAAGAAGAAATTCTCCTTTCCTGATCTCCTCCCCCCAAAATGGCAGCTTGTGCGCAAAGCGATGTCTAAGGTTGCCACCCGGTTCATATACACTTATGTCATAGGGATAGCTATGCGCAAGGAAAAGCAGAGAATCTGATGGGACAAAAAAAGTATATGTCACAAATTGAAGTCTCCTATCTCTCAGTTTGACCATATCCCTGTGCGGCGTTGCAAATTGTGCAATCACTTTGCCTGTTTCGGTTACAATATGTACGATGATATCCTTCTTTTTAAAGTAAAGTTGGTCAAACACAACGATGACGGTGTTATTCGGCCCACCGAAGACTTCGAAGTAGTAGTTGTTTACTGCAAAGGAGTAAATAAAATTGAAATTCAGGTCGAGTATGGTTAGTTTTCTTAGCTCAGCATCGGCAACATAGATGTGCTTTTTATCCCACGATAACGCCATAGATACTGGCCTCATGAATTCACCCGGCCCCTTTCCTTTGGGCAAATCATAACCGCGAAGAAATTTTCCATTGGGAGCAAAGACTCTGATGTTTTTGAAGGCTCGATCTAAAACGTATAAATTACCACTGTCATCAACTTGTAGGCTATAGATGATGCCGAATATGTAATCTTCATTGGCCGGATCATCGGAACCAATCGAATCGATTAACTCAAGGGATATCCTGCTTAGAGGGCTGTTTTCATTTACAACCGTCGGCAAATCATTTTCTCTATCGGCACAGTTAGAAAAAACGAGGAGAATCGCCGTCGCCAAACGCAAGGATTTTAATTTCACCAGGCTTCAGTCCCATCCTTTCTATACAGAAGATTTTCAATATTGTCGTGATACATTGTTTTCAGCTCTGGATGCAGAATGGGGGATCCGGCCAGGACAACCTTGTTCTTTTGGTCGAGCAACATAGTCGTGGGAATCTCGTGGATATGATTTGTTCTTCCGACGAAATTCAGTGAATCATAAAATACCGGCTGATGAATTTGCGCCCGACGTGTTATCATATACTCCAGATATTTACGTGTAGGGGCTTGCGCGATAAAAACGAACTGTATTTGATCTTGATTCGGAAATTCCCCTATAAACTCTTCCCACTTCGGCAGATCTTCAATACATCGATAGCAGCCAGTGTTTAAAAGAATCAACACCTTAATCCGATTATTTATGATAGGATCCAAGTTTATGCTGTCTCCAGTCATTGCATCTGTGAGGTGCTCCGGGAATTGGATGTAAGACGGAGTCCATTTTGCAGGTGAGCGGGCACTTTTGCTTTTGCTATCGTTGGACTGCTTACCTTTCAGTAGCCACAAATTACCGCCTAATAATCCAATCAAAAGAAAGAATAGAAAATTTTGTGCAACGTTTCTATACTTATCTTTGAGCATAGACTTTCGGTAACTAAAAAAAGGTTCCTACTAATTTTCCAAACAAGACGGCATTGATTACAAGCAGTGAAAAGTTTGCTACCGTCATTGATTTAAAAAGTGAATCTATGGTCGAATCACTATCCTGAAAGAAGACCTTTTGAGTAAGCAAGGAAATCCCGCATAATAGCAAAATCGAATTTCTCACAATCAACGCTCCACCAATTTTTGCACCAAACAGCTTTCCAAAGCAGGGACATTGAGTTATAAGACCTTGCGATTTACCCCAAAAAACAACCACAGTGAAAGCAATTAACATACTCACGCTGATGATGCCGCACAATCTCCAAAACTTAGGTCTAAGCAATAGCACAGATAACGAAAGCTCTAAAACAACAATTACGACGGAAATTACAAGTGCCATCTCTTTATCGAAAACAAGATTTCGCACTGCAATAGTGGTATCTCCCCAATAGAGGATTTTTGAAATACCACTTAGGAAAAAGACACCGCTTAAGATGATCGCTGATAGAGAATGGGAATAGGCTTTGATATAAAATGGAACCATAAACTACGTCTGTATGTTGTTTTGTTTATAATTCTCTTAATCCAGGATGTCATTTTCGGATGTCATTTTCGGTCATAACCTTTAGTGGAAATATTTTAAAAATGATGACATTTGTCAATGTCATTGCTTAACATTTGTGCCATTTCTTAGCATGAATTTGGTCGGATTCTGGCTTTTGGATTCATGATGATTTATATTGCGATGTGATAATCTGGGGATACTCCCTCCAAACCTTGCTTTTGCGAAACTGTTTCACCGTTATACCGGTTCTCTTCGCAAAGGATTTGTAAAGATCATGTTCACTGTTGAAGCCGCAGCACTGAGCAATCTTTTGAGTGGACCAGCTCGTGGTGTCGAGGAGGTAAGCGGCGTAATAATTTTTTAAACACAGGAGGATTTGTTTGGGAGTCATCGGGCAACCATCTTTCTTAAAGGAGCGATCCAGATGAACGGGGGTGATGCCGAGCTGATTGGCTATCTGCTGCACCGTAGTAAGATGAATATATCGATGCTCTTTCAAAAGCACATCAAAAAATTGTCGCACCCAGTAGTCGTTACTCTGGCTCAGGTCAATCCCAAAGTCCCGCAGGTCAATGCGAAAGGTGGCTTGTTCTTTCAAGTGATGTAAAGTAGCGAGCAGCTCGTCCAGGTTGCCCTCGGGGATAAAATGCTCGACGCCCGTTTTGGCCAGTTGAAACGCCAATTCTTCGCTGCCTACCTGGCCGTAGAGAACAGTGGGCAACCGTGGCATGGCAGCACAAAGGTTTCTAATTAGTCGCATGTCGCTTTTGTTGTGGAGGCGGGTAGACATAACTAGAGAAAACAGGTGATGAGTCTTTAAGAAAGCCCATAATTCGCTGTCGGAGTTTATCGTGATGGTTTTGAAATGGTTCTGCAACGTCGCCCTTAGGAAGTCTGAACTGCGCTTGAGTGCAGAAAAACAGACAGACAGTTCATCCATGATTTCTCCCCGACTTTGAGATTGCCAGTATATCACAGAGAGGAAGTGCGAAACGATGAGACCTTTTATTCTGTATAGACAAACTTATATTGCATTTCTCCCACAATTTTTTAAAATAATCTAAAAAATTTTGCGAGCGAAGAATGAAAAGTGTGATAGAAGAAAAGCGCGTGGTATCGCGTCGAAAACTGCAAATGTTCACCATAACTTTGGTTGGCGCGGCCATTGCTTTGGTAATGTTTTGGCAGCTTCAACCACGGCTCAGCGGTAAGGCCTCGGGTTCGACCAACGAACCTGACGCCGCCGATTTTACAGCTCAGCAGGAAACGGCTGTCGCAGTGGCGGCGATGCCTGCCCGGATTGGTGATTTGGTGATGCGCATCTCGGCCACGGGACAAACGCGGGCGCTGCGCGAGATTGTCATGTCCACTAAAATTGGGGGGGCTATTGCGCAGCTTGCTGTTGGCGAGGGGCAATCGGTTCGCGAAGGCGACCTGTTGCTCAAGTTGGATGATCGAGAGTATCGTCTGGCGCTGGCGGAAGCGCAGGATAGGTTGTTGGGAGCGCAGGTGGATTTTGGTATGCTGCAGCGTGAGGAGAAGCGGAGTGATAGCGGGGAGCGTGGAGCGAAGGGCGTGGAGCGTAAACAAGGGGAAGCAGATAAGGAAATAGGGCATAGAGAAATAGGGAAGATGGAGAATGTGCCGGCGGATAACTTGAAGCGGGCCGAAGACGAATTCGCGGAGATAGCAGCAAAACACGAACGCGGGCAGATCTCGGAAGATGAATTCCTGCGGGCGAAGCTTAAGTATGAAACTGCACAAGTGTTGGCGGGCAAGAGGCGTGACGAGTTATTAGCGCACCGGACGGGCCTGACGGCGGCCGAGTTAGCCCTGCAACGTGCCGAATTGAATCTCAGCTACACCGAAATACGCGCGCCGTTTTCTGGCGTAGTGGCAGATTTACAAGTGGAAACTGGGCAACAGATTTCGTCGGGGCAGGAGTGTTTTAAACTAGTAGATTTGTCGCAAATGGAAGTAGCGGTGCAGGTGCTGGAAAGCGAGATTGGCCTCGTCGAGCAGGGGCGGAAAGCCGAGGTGACGTTTCCCGCTTATCCCGGCGAGACGTTTCACGGCCGGGTGACGTCCATAAATCCTGTCGTCGATCGCGAAAGCAAAACCGTGAAAGTTGCGGTGCGGTTGACGAATCCCAGTCGGCGGATTTTGCCGGGCATGTTTGCCTATGCGAAATTGGAGGCGCAGATTTTTAAAGACCGGCTGCTGGTTCCCAAAGAGGCGGTGCTCACCCGCGACCAGCGCAAGCTCGTGTTCATTGTACGCGACGGTTTGGCGAAATGGTGCTACGTGGAGACCGGGCTGGAAAACGACGAATTCGCAGAGATTCTAAATTCCAGTTTTGATCTAAAGCCCGGGGAAATGGTGATTACTTCCGGGCACTATACTCTGGTGCATGACGCGCGGGTAAGGATTCAACGGGAATAAGCGTTAGGGAAAGCGCGCTGAGAAGAAAACTTGAAATGGATGTCAAGTCTTGTCGAACTATAAGACCGAGAAGTTTACGAGTGAGAATGAAAAGGCGAAATACAAAACTCCCCATGTCGAGCAGAGAAACAGTGATTGGAAAAGTGCCAGCTAATCTCGTAACAAAGGATAACCACTCCTTATCCATTTTTGTATTTGATCCGCGCCAAGTAAGTCAACTACAACCTTTCTACTTTTGATGACTGGGGTTGTCATCCTAATAAGTGTATCCCTGTAAACAATTATGTGAGGTACCCCTGGGGTATTGGCCTTGTTAAGGTTGTTCATTACTAATTCGTTTTCGTAAAAGTTTCCAATTGAAATTTCATCCCAATATTCACCGTATTTCTTAACATATTCCAAACCTTCTTCTATATTCTTATCCATGCAAACCATCACAAATTTGATGGTTAAGTAGTTATATTTTTCAGAAAACTCCTTTCTGAGTTTTTTGATATTTTCAATATTCTGTGGTACAATACAAAAAGTACAACTGGTTGCCCCAAAATAAAAAAGAGAATAAACCTCTTTTGATTCTTGTGGCAAGGATAGAGAATTAAGTGCATACTCGGTATTTAGAACTGTGAATACTCCAATTAGGAGTATGATGGAGAAGATCGCTAAAAAGAGTTTGGAAAGCTTTTCGTTTCGCATAGGACTAACCTCCTTTGGTTATTTGTTTTGGTGATTGTAGACCATGAAGCTTCTGAGATGGCGAGAGGATAATCATAGTTGATGCACTGAAGATAAAAATAAAAAAACAGCTTTTGTCAAGAATTTTTTGCTTTTTCCCCGCGCTTCTCTTATTTTTTGCGAGACGAGTCCTAAAATTCAAACATGTCTTTAGCCGAAATCTCAGTGCGCCGGCCCGTCGCCACCGCCATGTTTTTTCTGGCGGTGATCATGTTAGGCGTGGTGTCCCTCACTCGCCTGCCGGTGGACTTGCTGCCGGATGTCTCTTATCCCAAGCTCACCGTTTGGACCTCCTATCCCAATGTCCCGTCCATCGAAGTCGAGGGGTTGATAACCGTTCCCATCGAGGAAGCGGTGAGCACCGTCCCGCGGATTCGGCTAGTATTGTCGGTTTTCCAGGAAGGCGTTAGTTTTTTGGAAATGTTCTCCATATCAAGCTAGGATTTCCATACAAACCCTATTCATCAACCGGGCCTTCTTTGGAAAATTCCAGATATTCATTGTGTGTCGCTACAAGTTTTTCGTCCTCTTCGACTTTGTAACGCGTAAGAAATTTTCCGCTGGCTTCCCAGAATTCAATGACTTCCCGATATTCGTCCAACGACTCCCAATTTCTCAGCACGACGGCAATGAGGTCTGGTTTAAGTAGAAAAATGCCGCGCAGGTGAGTAAAAGTGAGCATGAAACGTTTTTCATGATCGATTCCCCTAACCGTCTTGGCTTTTTCATAATCAGGCGCTTTGTAAAAAGGGCTGCTGCAGCGAATCGTTCGTAAGGCTTGACCCTTTTTGTCAAAAACTCGTATTTCATACCGATGAATGAATATTTGATACAACTCGTCTCGCACATTGATGGCGAAACTACTCGGTGGATTGAAGGTGTCAAACGCATGTTTGAATTCCTCGTCTATTTCCGATATCTCGTTGAGTTTCTTCCCCGAGGTATCAAGGACCGCTATAGAGTATTTTAGATAACGAGTTGGATTCAGTATATAAATATGACCGAATGAGCCGAATAGCATATCATACATGATCATTTGACCAGCCAAGGAAAAGCTTCGCAAATAGGCGCCATTCAAGTCAAAGACTTCCATACGTTGAGTTCCCGAGCTGGCGACATAAATTTTTTTATCAAATATCCCGCTGGCCTGTGGATTGATATATTCGCCAGGGCCTCGGCCCCGCTTGCCTATTTTGTGTCTTAATGTGCCGGAGGTGTTGAAAAGCAACAATTGTTGCCCGAAAAAAGAATCTCCGAGCAGAATGTGGTCTCCTGCAAATTTCAGAAAATCGATTCGTGCAATGAACTCGTTCTCTGTAACCAGCGGCAGTTCCTCATGAAAGCCCAACTCAGAAAAAGAAGAGGCGCTCCCGGCGATGCTTAGCCTCGGTGAATCATCTGTCATGGTTTCCGACTCCTGCGATTTGCAGGATACCAGCGCCAAGACGGACGCGATTACTATTATGCAAACGACTGTGTTCTCAGAGATGGACACGGGGGGAGCAACTTTCTTCAGTTTCAGGTTGTTGTAAACCCTCAAAGAGCCGATACACTAATTCTTGAAACCGGACTGTCTTCTCAGGATTTTGTGCCAACGCTTGATGGACAAGAATAATCCTTCCAAATCGATTGATTAGCAGAGCGACAGGTGTTTGTTCGGGTTTCAAATGCAAAAACTCTAAGATCTTATTGTTCTGATCAAGAAAGCATAGCATAGTCAAGTCAAAGCTTTGGACATATTTTTTTACTATGGTCCTTTCTTGTTCAGTCATTACTGACTCAGAGAAAACAGCTACAATTTCGCATTTTGTACTGGTCCTGCTATTATAGAACTCTTGCCATAATTGAATCTCTTCGTCCCTGCAACTCGAACAATTTGAAAGCGAAACGACCAAAACTAGCGTATAAAGGTTACTTCTGAATAACCCTTTTTGAGAACTTTCTTCCGTCAGGCTTTTCAATTCATTAAATGGCAAAAGTTTTCCTCTAAGCCGTTCTTCTAAATCAGATGATTCTTTTAGGGATCGAAGTTCATCTACTTCTGTACTTAGTTGGCTTATTAGTTTCTGCTGACGGTGCAATTGGCGGCCCCAAAATAGTGATGTTATCGCCATAGTTATGAACAGGATTCCAGTCAAACCCCACATCAGTTTGTCCTCAAAAAATTTCATTTGCCGTTCACCTTTGTTCTGCCTCCTGTTGATAGCCCAAGAACTGATTTGATGAGAGTTTAATGTCAGAATTTGACAGATTGTGGTGGTGGAGATTATTGTCGGTAATTTCCACCCACCGATCAGTATGATTTACGAATCACACGCCTTATCGACAATATTGAAGCAGACAGTAAGTCTGCCCTCATGAGTATGAGGATCTCTAGCAGTAGCCAGTGCGTCTTTTACAAAAATTGAGTTGGCGGTTTTGTTGCCGATCACGTAATAGAGGGTACTACCCAGCAGAAGTACAACTAAGCATATTAGAACGAGCGCTGTTTTTTTTGCCATGATGGCCTCCTTTTTGGTTATTAGCTTGGTTGATTGTTGGACTGCGAAAAGTTCTGAACTTGGCGAGGATGATCAATAGTTGGTACACTGAAGATAAAAATAAAAAAACAGCTTTTGTCAAGAATTTTTTGCTTTTTCCCCGCGCTTCTCTTATTTTTTGCGAGACGAGTCCTAAAATTCAAACATGTCTTTAGCCGAAATCTCAGTGCGCCGGCCCGTCGCCACCACCATGTTTTTTCTGGCGGTGATCATGTTAGGTGTGGTGTCCCTCACGCGCCTGCCGGTGGACTTGCTGCCGGATGTATCCTATCCCAGGCTCACCGTCTGGACCTCCTATCCCAATGTCCCGCCCATCGAAGTCGAGGGGTTAATTACCGTTCCCATCGAGGAAGCGGTAAGCACCGTCCCGCGTGTTCGGAGGGTGACGTCGGTTTCAAAAGAAGGCGTGTCGCTGGTGACCCTCGAGTTTCTGTGGGGCACGAACATGGACATCGCCGCGCTCAACTTGCGGGAGAAATTGGACAACCTGCGCTGGACGCTGCCGCAGGAAGCCGAACGCCCCACGATTTTACGCCTCGATCCCCGCGCCCTGCCGGTAATGTCGCTGGCCGTCACCGGCGGCGACCTCGTGCCATTGAAAGAATTCACTCGCAACGTGATCAAACGCCGTCTCGAGCAAATTCAGGGAGTAGCGCTGGCGGCGGTGACCGGCGGTCTGGAGCGGGAAATTCAGGTGGAGGTCGACAACCGCAAACTCACCGCGCTCGGCGTTTCGCTCGATGAGGTGGCAACAGCGCTCGCCAACGCCAATCGCAGCCTGCCCGGCGGCACGATCAAAAAGGGCCTCTACCGTTATGCCTTGCGCACTCTTGGCGAGTTTCAGGATACGCAAGAGTTGCAAGCCGTGGTGATCTCCAATAATGGCAACGGTGCCGTGATCACGTTGAAGGATATCGCCAAGGTAGTGGACGGCTTTCGCGAGCGCGAGTCCATCACCCGCTTCAACGGGCAGGAGGCGATTGGCGTGATCATCACCAAAGAGGCCGAGGCCAATGCGGTGGAAGTATCTCGGCGCGTTCATGCGGTGCTGGAGCAGTTGCGGCGTGAGCATCCGGAGGTGAACATCGCCGTCGCGGCGGATCAGGCGGAGTTCATTTCGGCTGCCATCGGCAATGTCGAACAAGCGGTGAGTGTGGGCGCCGTACTGGCGTTTGTGGTGCTGTTCCTGTTTTTGCGCGATGTCCGTCACCCCATCAACATCGGCCTTGTCATTCCCATTTCGATTCTCGCCGCATTTATAATGATGTTTTTTGGCGGCATCAGCTTGAATATGATTTCGCTGAGCGGACTGGCGCTGGGGGTGGGCATGCTGGTGGATAACTCCATCGTGGTTTTGGAGAACATTTTTCGTTTGCGCGAAGAAGGCGCCGATGTCCGTTCCGCGGCCATTGCGGGCGCTCGCGAGGTGGCCATGCCCATCACGGCTGCAACCCTTACGACCATCGCGGTTTTCTTTCCGATTATTTATGTACAGGGTTTCGCGGGCCAACTTTTTCGCGATCAATATATGACGGTGACGTTCGCGCTGCTGGCGTCGCTGGTGGTCTCGTTGACTCTGCTGCCGGTGCTGGCCGCGCATTTTTTCCGCAAAAGGGATCGCGACGAAATCAAAACCGCGCCAGAAACTCGCATCTATTCCAGTCTTTTCGAGCGCCGCAAAACTCGCCTTTCGGATCTATCTCAAAAAATCATGGAATTCACAATTCGTCCATTCATAAAATTCTGGAAATGGCTCGGCGGTTGGCTGGGAGCGCTGGCTCGTTTTTGGTTGGAGGGCTTGGTGAAAATCTTGGGCCGAATTTGGCGCCCGGTGCTGCAAACATTCGATCGTATGTTTAACCTGTTTTCCCAAAAATATGAAACCCTGCTGAAGTGGGCGCTGCGCAATCGCGCGAAGGTGATCCTGATTACGGGTTTGAGTTTGATTATCTCCGGACTTTTGAGTTTGGTCATCGACCGGCAGCTCATGCCCAAAGTGGATCAAAAAGAATTCGTCATCAAAGTTGAAATGCCGCCGGGCACAAGTTTGGAAAGCGTCAGCCAGGTAGTGGGCGAGATGGAGCGCTTGCTATTGCGTCGCTCCGAAGTGGCGACGGTGTTTTCCAACATTGGGCTGGCTTCAGACCAAAGCGGCTTGCTTTTGGAGGAGACGGCGCTCCATCGGGCGCGGCTGCAGGTTCGGCTGAATCCGCGCAGCTCAAAAAGCAGCGATGAAGTCATGGCTTCACTACGGCCTGAGTTTGAGCGCATGCCTGCTGCGAAAATCACTCTGGCCGCCAGCGAGAATTTGCTCAGCCAGTATTTGGACGCTGTGGAAGCGGATGTAGCCATAAAAATCAGCGGCAGCGATCTGGGCTTGATGAATGGTTTGCTCCAGAAAGTTGAAGAAAGCGTTCGTGAGGTGTCGGGGCTGGTTGACCTTCGCAGCTCCTACAAAGAAGGGCGACCGGAAATTCGCATCACCATTGACCGCGAAGCCGCTGGCCGCTATGGCCTCTCCGCGCGACTGGTTGCGAATTTCGTGCAAAACACCATGCGGGGAACAGTTGCCACCCAGTTCACGGACTTCGACCGCAAGATCGATATCGTCGTGCGCCCCGAAGTGTCGGCGCGGGATGAGCTGGCCGATTTGCTGAACGCGCGGATTCGCTTTGGCAACCATTCCGTTCCCCTGCGAGAATTGATTCGGGCCGAACCGTCTCGTGGTCCCACCGAAATTCATCGGGAAAATCAGGTACGGCAGATGGCGCTTTATGGCAGTGTCAGCGACCGCGGCTACAGTTCGGTGGTGCGAGATATTGAACAAAGCATCTCCAGTATCGAGCGACCGTATGATTACCAAATCACCGTTGGCGGCGCCCGCGAGGAAATGCGGCGCTCGTTTCGCAGTTTAATTCTGGCCATCCTGTTGGCCGCCGCCTTAGTTTATATGATTCTGGCGGCGGAGTTTGAATCTCTTATTCATCCTTTTATTATTATAACTACCATTCCGCTGGCGGCTATTGGCGCGGTGCTGTCGCTGTTTGTCACCGGCCAGAGTTTCAATGTGATGTCGCTGATCGGCGTGGTGGTGCTGGTGGGGATTGTGGACAACGATGCGGTGATCAAAGTGGATTTCATCAAACAGGAGCGGCGGCGCGGCGCTTCGGTGCACGACGCCATTTTGGTAGCGGGCCAAAAACGGCTGCGCCCGATTTTGATGACAACGTTCACCACCGTGCTGGGTTTGCTGCCGCTGGCGTTGGGCTTCGGGCCGGGCGGGGAACTGCAGCGTCCGCTGGCGGTGGCGATTAGCGGCGGCTTGCTCTCCGCGACGTTTTTGACGTTAGTGGTGGTGCCGGTAGTGTATAGTTTGGTGGCTGCTCGGAAAGGTCTCAGAGGGGATCGTTAGATCAAAAACCTCCCGCAGGTGTCAAACCCTGCGGGAGGTTTACTATTCTCTATCATCTGTGCTTTATTCTACCAATTGATATACTATTATTGCTGGATTACTAGATTCATACACTGAATCTTCTGTCAGCGAGTATAGAAGCTCGTCTTTTGCCATAAGAAAATAGTTGGGCGCTGGAATGGCTAATTTGATGGGGTTGCCATCTACCGTGAACAAATCCACAAAATGTTTCCACGAGGTTTCGCCCGTTTCTTTGACATCCCGAGCCGACCATTGAACGAGTATTTTGTCCTGAACCTGCAACGGCAATCCCACTACGGCCCACTCGGATTGTTTCATCAACGCCTCACGGCTGCTCAGGTCCGGTGCGATATAGCCGGGCGGCGATGCCGTGTAGCTGGTCAATATTTCTCCCTGCCAATTCATTTTGACAATCTCATACTTTTTTAAAAATGAAAAAAGAATGTTGCCATCGGGTGCAAGCGAGATTTGTCCACCGGCAATTTGAAGGGGCATCACTACGGCTGTTGTTGGAACGGCAGGGCGACTGGTCAGTTTCTCGCCGGCCACGGAATACAAGTCGAAATGTTGCAGGCCAAGCGATTCGCTAACAATCAGCTCGTCGCCATGGCTTAGTTCAAGTCCACTGAATTGCCCTCCGGAAAGGGGAAACGAGTAAGCAAATTCACCTTTCAAATCGAAAAAGGATATGCGATCGTTCTGGTCTTCAAGCACAGCCAGCGTATCTCCTTTTATGGCGATACTGACTGGCCCCCCTAATTCACCCGGTCCCTGTCCCTGTGATCCGATCCGGCTAATGAAGTGCCCCTCTCCGTTAACCACCCAAATTGTATGACAGGAAAAATCCGCCAGATAAAACCGACCGGAAGTATCCTGTGCGATGTCGAAAATTCGGCAGACAGCTTGACCGTGCGGTAGCTGTATCGGAATTTCGCGAATTTTAAGAAATTGATAGTTTGTTCTATTAGTGCTGCAATTTGCGATCAGAAGGAGAATACTGATGGAGAAAAAACCAGTGCATCTAATAGTCATTGCGATTTGGGAGATAGCTTAGAGGGATGAGGTGTTCGCCGATTCTGCTGCCTCAACAGCTAAACGGAAGTGGCCAAGCAGGCGGTTCTCTGACTCGTAATTTAGGAGAATGATTAAATCAGAGTCTTCGTTAACATCCAATAGATAGCCGAAGCCCGGGAGCTGCAGATCGTTAACCAACAATTCTCCTTCCAAGGAATAGACCATCAAATAAGATTCACTTTGGAGACCGACGCTTCTTTTTATATTTTCTTCGGATGGGTCAAGGTTATGATACGTTACGGCCAAAAGGGCGTCATCATGGCCAAGGACCTTTGGAAGGATTTCTACGGCATCATATCTTGTATAGTTGAAACCTCGAGCATATTGCTCTTCAGGAGAAATGTTTGTAGTCATTTTCCTTAGAGGCCGTTGATGCATCCCGTACTCGCCGAATCTGTTGACTAATTCCCCGTTCAGCGAGTAAACTCTTACGAACGGTAGGGCCTCTTCTATTAAGTACAGTCTATCTTTATAAATCGTAAACGTCGATGGCTGGAATTGTAACAGATTGTATTCAGCGTAAAGCGGGTCGTGGTTCGCGAATCGTTGCGTTAGTTTACCATTCTGATCAAAATGGCCGACCATTAGGGTTTTTGTCAATATTTCTGAGGGATCCAGCCACTGGAATATGGTCGAGAAAATCATCGTCTGCGTTGAAGTTTCAACGACTTCAAGTCCGCCAAAAGCGATTTGATTGCTATCATTCTCACTTGTTGCGAATCTTTTATGTACGTCTCCATTCAAATCCACTTCAAGAATTTCGGATGCTTCAATATCTTTGATAAAAATCGTCCCATTGGGCGACATCGCGATATCCCTGTAGGAACAAAGTCCCGCAGGAGAAGGATTCACCCGTATCGTCTTTAGGTAAGCGCCAGTTGAGTCATAAATGATGATCTCTGGAATTGTTCCTCCAATCGCGTAATACCCGTCATTTCTGTGGACTAAGCCAGTTAGACTAATCATAAAACCATCCCCCGCGGTGTCCAGCCTTACCTCTTTGACCTTTTTCAAATGAACGTTCAATCCTTGCTCTAACCATTTACCCTTGTTGTTAGCAGGAACGCTTTCCTTTGCTTGCTGATTTTCCTCTGAAGCACATGATTGCAAACAAAAAATGCCCAAATTCCCCAGCAACAAAAAGAGCAACATCGAATTAGTATTCATAGCTCCTCTGGCCGTTTTCTAAAAATCTCCAATATTTCTCGCACTTCATCTAGTTGTTCGGGATCCCCAACAATGGCGGTTTTTTCGACTACACCCTCGTTCAGCAAAATCAAAGCCGGTTTGGAACTTCGTGCAAACTTTGACTTTACCACGCCCAAGCTATCGGCGAAAAAGCAACGATGACCTTTTCACCGTGATGAACATCTGTTTTGTCATTCTGCGGTTTATCCAATGAAACGAGTTGATTCCTGGAGCAGCAAGCATGAAGGTCAGACTTGGCCAAAAGGTACAACGGTGAGAGATAGACACGCCACCAACAGTACTAGAACTGCAAGCCTCTTACGCATAATCCTACTCCTTTCTTTTTGGGATTTGGGATTTAGTTTGATTAGGATGCAAGAGCGAAGGCACAACAAACTTTTTAATCATAAAAAAAAAGCCGACTTTGTCAAGAAAAAATTTGCATTTCTTACTGAACGGCTCTATTTTTTTGCGAAACCTCAAGACCATGTACCCATGAACCTGATCTCCCTCGCCATCCGCCGGCCTACGGCTGTGGCCATGTTTTTTCTCGCCATTCTTTTCACGGGCCTCGTGTCGCTGAGCCGGCTGCCGCTGGAGCTCACTCCGGATGTGAGCTTCCCCAAACTTTCCGTTGCCACATATTGGCCAAACACGTCGCCTGAAACCATCGAAGCGTTGGTGACCTCGCCCGTTGAAGCCGCGGCCAACACCGTCGCGCATGTTAAAAAAGTCGATTCCATCTCTGAGGAAGGCCGCTCTACCGTCAACATCGAATTTGCCCGCAGCGCGGATATGGATTTTGCCGCGCTGGAGCTGAGCGAAAAACTGTCGCTGCTCAAAGAGGAGTTGCCCTTTGGCGTGCAGCCGCCGCAGATTCAAAAGTATGTGCCCAAAGAATTTCAGTCCGGGCGCTTTCTTTCTTACCATCTCACGGGTCCGTTGTCGCTGCCGGAGATTCGGCGTTTTGCACTGGAACGGTTGCGTGGCCCCCTGTTGGCCGTGGAGGGTGTCGCCGATGTGCAGGTTCTGGGGGGACAGGATCCGCAGCTTCAAATCGAGCTCGATCCCACGAAATTACGCGCGCTTGATTTATCGGAGCAGGCAGTGGCGGCGGCGCTGCGAGATGTTAACGTGCGGGCATCAGCGGGCAGAATTTATCAAGGCTCCACCCAATTTGATCTCATCATCGACAACCCGTTGAACCGCGTCGATGAAATTTCGGAGATGATCGTCTCGGCCAACAACGGCGCAGTGGTGCGGGTGCGGGACGTGGCACGGGTTTACTCCGGATACAGCGAGCCGCGCAACCTAACCCGCATCGACGGCCAGCCGGCCATCGTGATTAATATTGAAAAGGAAGCCGGCGCGAATACTATTCTCGTGGCCGACCGCATCTTTGCGCGCCTGGCGGAACTACAAGAAAATTTTCCACCCGCGGTGCGGCTGATCAAAGAACGCGATCAGAGTGAGCCAATCCGCCGCGAGCTTACCAATTTGGCTTCGCGCTCGCTATTCTGCGTTGCCGTGATCTTTCTCGTGCTGCTGGCTTTTTTGAGAAACGTAATCAGCCCGCTGATCATTCTCGCCACCATTTTTTTCTCGGTTTTGCTCACCATCAACTTCTTCTATTTTGCCGGCATCGGATTGAATTTGTTGACGCTGGCCGGACTGGCGTTGGGGTTTGGCATGATGGTGGACAACTCCATCGTGGTGCTGGACAGTATTTCTCGCTACCATGAACGCGGCGCTGACGTGTCGGCGGCTGCGGAGGAAGGGGCCCGCGACGTGGCCCTGCCGATTATCGCCTCGACGCTGACGACGGTGGCGGTTTTTATCCCTTTCCTTTACACGACCGGCGAACTGCGAATTTATTATTTGCCGTTTACTATCGCTGTTGGGCTGGCGCTGCTGGCGTCGCTGTTGGTGGCATTTACGTTTACCCCCAGTCTGGCAGCGGTGGTGATGAAGAGAAAGGAAGCTCGAGGATGGAAGATTGAAGGCGGAGGATTGAAGAACTCGTCATTTGGCTTTTATCCGCGGTTGTTGGCCTGGGCGCTGCGCCATCGATTTTTCATTATCTTTCTGGCGATCAGCTTGTTCGCGGGCAGCTACTATCTGTTTGAGAAATTTGTCGCCAAAGGCCGGATCTGGTCGTGGGGTGAAGACACGTACATTGTGGTGTTCATCAACATGCCAACGGGTTCGGAAATTGAGCGTACTGATGAAATCGTGCGCACGTTTGAAGCCAGCGTTGTTGGAAATGCAAAAGTTGCCAAGGTGTTCACAACGGTGGCGCCCGAATTCGCCCGCATGGACGTCACCTTTCCGCCAGAGGTTCGGCGCTCCATCTTTCCGCTCATACTTAAAGAGCAGCTCACCGAACTGGCGGTGCAAATCGGTGGACCAGCGGTGGGGGTCTATGGCTATGGCCAGGGGTTTTACAGCGGCGGCGGCGCTGCCCCGCAGTATCGATTGCAAGTCTTAGGTTACAATTATAATGAAGTGAAACGGTTTGCAGAGGAAGTGGGCCGAAAATTAGCGCGCAGTCCGCGGGTGCATGACGTGGATACCAACAGCTCGTTCGGCTTCCGGCAAAAGGATGATTTGTTCGAGATGGTGCTCGCTGTAGATCGAGAGAAGTTGCAGCGAGCTCATTTGTCAGCCACAGAAGTTTTGAACGCGGTACAAAATTACTTGCGGGAAAATCTCGACTGGCAGCGGCTGAAAATTGCTGGGAAGGAGACGGAGTACCGGATGAAGATGGCCGGGCACTCCGATTTTGACCTCGAGGATTTGCGCCGGGTCGTTATTCAAACCTCGAGCAAAGAGCCGGTGCGGTTGAGCGAGGTGGCGCAGATTGGTGAGCGTAAAGTACTGGCACAGATCGTACGCCAGGAGCAGCAGTACGTGCGCGGTATTAGTTTTGAATATCGCGGGCCGTGGAAATTCGGCGACCGGTTGGTGGAAAGCGTCGTGAAAAATACACAACTGCCGCCGGGTTACAAGCTCGAGCGCGCCTCATTCTTCTTTTTGCAGGAGGAAGAAAAACGCCAGATTTACGGAGTACTGATGTTGGCCGTGTTTCTGGTTTATATGATAATGGCAGGATTGTTTGAGTCGTTGAAACAACCGTTCATTATCATGTTGACCGTGCCGATGGCGCTCATTGGCGTGTTTCTGATTTTTTATCTCACCGATACCAATTTTGATCGCTCCGCCTACATTGGGGTAATTTTGCTGGGGGGCATCGTTGTAAATAATGCCATTCTGCTGGTACATCACATCAACATGCTTCGCCAGAGGGGTTTGTCGGTTGTTGATGCCGTGATTCAAGGTTCGGTGGAACGGGCGCGTCCGATTTTTATGACCACCGCCACGACTGTGTTGGGTCTGTTGCCGCTGGTTCTTTTTGTCCGCCCGGATGAGAGCATCTGGTATTCGCTGGCGTTGGCTACGATTGGTGGGTTGGTGAGCTCGACATTGTTAGTTCTGCTAACCATGCCGGTAGCATACGTTACATACGTCGGAAGAAAATCCACCGATTAATCTTCACCGTGAAGATCAATGAGGTGTCAATTCTGACCGGCAAGCTATTATTGGCGCAAGCAGCAAAATTCGCTCCTTCTTCATGTGGGTAAACCTCCTGTAACCTGTCGAGATAGTCTTTTTCATAAACCAAGCGTAAGGTCTTTCGGGCCCACGGATTCATAGCGTATTATCCTATTATCTTTTAGTTCAATCAATTCAAAATCATCCAGCCGCTTCTTGCAAATTTCAATGGCTTCTTTTGATGAATCAATCCCGATCCATCTTCTGCGCAACTGTTTGGCGGCGAGAAGCGTGGTGCCGGAGCCGCAAAAGGCATCGAGGACGATATCGCCTTCATTGGACGAGGCTTTGACTATCATTTTTAACATTTCCAAATTTTTTTCTGTGGGATAGTTCGGGTTTTGGGGGTCTTTGAAGACCCAAATATCCTGCATTTTCACGCCCGCCCGCATGACATCATCGGCGAAGATCTTTTTGCGCGGATTCCCGGTTGAAGACCATTCGATCAATCCCTTTTTGTCCAGCTCCTCCAAAACAGCCGGTGGGTACCGGCAGTGCCGCCCTGCCGGCGGCGACATCCCCCGCCATTCTTTGCCGGTGGCGCCGTTGGCGGTTTCGCCGGGCGCATGAAGGGGCGTCGTGGTATATCGCCGGCCATCGGCATCGACGGAGCGGAAGCGCACGTCGTCCTCGCCGATTTCAATTGCCTGCCGCGGATGATTCCAGACATAATCTTTGGTTTTCGAGTAGAACAAGATCATATCCTTCACGTTGCCATAGCCTTTACGCGCAAAGTTTTTCGGGTTGCACTTCACGCGTGTGATATCGTTAATAAAATTTTTTTGCCCAAAAATTTTATCCATCACAATTTTCACGTAGTGCCCCATCTTGACATCGATGTGAACATAAATGGAGCCGTCGTCAGCCAGCAGCTCGCGCATCAAGATCAGCCGTTCCGCGAGGAATTGCAGATAGTCTTCTCCGGTAAGCTGGTCGTTATAAGCGATTTTGCCATTATTCGACCGGCTAATGGTGGCAAAGCGATCGTTCGAAATTGTAAAAGTTGCTTAGTGCCGTAGGGGGGATCGATATAAATAAGCCTTATTTTTTCGCGCCGGCCGAGCCGCTCCCTGCCTGCGCAGGCAGGCGCTTCGGCGGAGAAGTCTTTTTTCAAATACTGAAGCGCGTCAAAGTTGTCGGCAAAAATCAGAGAGCCTTTCATCTTCCTCCCTTCTGAAATGAGCAGGCCGCTACAGCATCCGCCGCAGGTCGTTGTAAAAGATAAACACGATCAACGTCAGCAGGAACACCATGCCGATTTTGTGCACCATGAGGACGGTTTTGGTGGAAAGCGGCTTGCGGCGAATGCCCTCGATGGTCAGCAAAACTAAGTGTCCGCCGTCCAGCACGGGAAACGGCAGCATGTTGAAGAACGCTAAATTCAAGCTGATGATGGCTGTTAATCGCAATAGAAATTGAAATCCTTGTTTGGCGCTTTTCCCCGCCTCTTCGGCGATGCGCAGCGGCCCGCCCAGCGCATCCCGCACCGGCTCCTCGCCGGTGATGATCAGCGTGAGCGCTTTGACGGTCTCTTTTAGCACCACGAACGATTGGATGAGGCCGAATTTCCAGGAATCGATAAAACCCAGGCTGCGGTAGATAATTTTGGGGCCGATGCCGATCATGCCGACGCCGCGGTTGGGGTCGCGTTCCGGCGTGACTTTGGCGCTGAAGGCCTGGCCGTCTCTTTGCCATTCAATGGTGATTTCCACCTCCGGGCTTTTGTGGATGATGCTGGTCAACTCCTCCCAGCTTTTGACCGGCTGGCCGTTGATGGCGGTGATCACGTCGCCCACCTGCAGCCCGATGGATTCGGCGGGTTTGCCGGTGATAAATCCAATGGCGCTGCTTTTATCGAAATCTTCGCCGGCGCCAATGAAATAGAAGATAAGAGCGAAGATGACCACCGCCGTGAGAAAATTCATGATCGAGCCGGCGGAAATCACAATCACCCGCTGCCACACCGGTTTCGACATATATTCCCACGGCTCGCCTTTGATGTTGCTGGCCTCCATGCTCTCATCCACCATGCCGGCCATTTTCACGTAGCCGCCCAACGGAATCCAGGAGATGCAGTAATCGGTATCGCCGATTTTTTTGCCGAACATGCGCGGCGGGAATCCCAGCGAAAACCGCTCCACCCGGATGCCCACCATTTTCGCGGTGATGAAATGGCCCAGCTCGTGCACGAACACCAGCAGGCCCAAGACAAAAATGAAAGCTAAAATTGTGGTTAACATCACGACCTCACTTAAAGCTGATTAAAATGATTGCGAACAAACTCTCGCGACCAGCGATCATATTCCAACAATTCTTCCACACTGTGCAGACTGTTGAGCCGGCATTTCGACAACGCGCTTTCTACAATGCGTGGAATCTGGTGGAACCCAATCTTACGATTCAAGAAAAGCTGCACCGCTTCTTCGTTGGCGGCGTTGAGCACCGCCGGCGCCGCGCCGCCGCTTTCCAAGGCTTCATAGCATAACTTGAGACAGCGGAATTTTTCGAAATCCGGTTCTTCAAACGTCAGGTCTTTCAGTTTGCGGAAATCGAGACGGGGGAAATCGGCCGCCAGCCGCTCGGGATAGGTCAACGCGTATTGAATCGGCAGGCGCATGTCGGGCAACCCAAGCTGTGCCTTGATCGATCCGTCCCGAAATTCCACCATGCTGTGAATGATGGATTGCGGATGAATGACCACTTTGATTTTCGCCGCCTCTAATTTGAACAGCCAGTGCGCCTCGATGACCTCGAGCCCTTTGTTCATCAGCGTCGCCGAATCGATGGTGATTTTTTTCCCCATGTTCCAATTGGGATGAGTGAGCGCCTGCTCGACGGTGACCTGCGGAAAATCGCCAACCGCGCGCTTGCGAAAGGGGCCGCCGGAGGCTGTCAAAATTACCGCATCGATGGTTTGCGGATCCTCGCCGGCCAGGCACTGCAAAAGCGCGCTGTGCTCGCTGTCGATGGGGATAATTTCCGCGCCGACTTTTTCGGCGGCGGCCATCACAAACTGGCCGCCCATCACCAGCGATTCCTTGTTGGCCAGCGCCACCCGCCGCCGGCGCTTCAGCGCGCTGAGCGTCGGCCGCAAGCCAGCGGCGCCCACCAGCGCATTGACGACGATGTCCGCATCCTCGCGCTGACTGATCTCCAGCAGCCCATCGAAGCCGCTCAGCAGTTCCACGCCCAATTCTTTGAATTGTGTGGAAAACGATGCCGACGCTTTTTCCCGCAAGACCGCTGCGGCCCGCGGGCGAAATTTCTTCGCCTGCTGCAGCAACAGCTCGACGTTGCCGTTCGCGGTCAGATACTGCACCTGAAAGCGCGAGCGCTGCTGCTCGATCACTTCGAGACAATTGCGGCCAATCGAGCCGGTGGAGCCGAGAATGGCGACGCGTTTCATTGAATTTACCGGATGCTAATCCCCAATCCCAGCGAGAAGCTTCTAAATTCGCTGATGCTGTACGAGCCGTTGACGTGAACCAGCGGCAGCACGCTGACTTTGATCCCCACGGTGCCGTGCGGCGTGGTTTCGGTAAAACTCTCGCCGTCTAAAAATTCGTCGTTCAGCTTCAAGCGCGTGATATCGATTCCGCCGGCGACAAATAGTGTAAAAATGGGCAGCGCGTGGCTGGCCACAGCTTTGAAGCTCAAGGTGCCCACAGTGCCAAAATCAAATTCATCGGGGACGAGCACGGCGTGATAGGTGCCCATTACAGTAATTTTCGGGATGCCGGTGCGCTGCAGCAGCCCGTAGCGCAGGCCGCCGCCGATGAGGGTGATGCCGCCGCGGCTGTCGGCGGCGCGCGGCGGATCGACGTTCAAATCCTGATTGGCGCCCAGTGGAAAATAAAAAAATCGCCCGAACAATTCAAAATTGGCCGGCAGCCCGATGCTGCCGTGCAGAAACGCCAGCCCCAGCAGGTTCTCTTCGGAAAACACCGGCAGCTCCTTAAATTTTTCCGGAACGTTGGCCACCACCCCGCGCAGCCCGACGTCGATGCCGGCGACGCTGTGGAGATCGGCGGTGTGAAACATGCCGCCGCCCACCAGCGAATTGAAGAACTTGAGAATGGCGTCCACTTCTTCTTCGATCTGAGCGTCTGGAAGCGGATTGCCATTGGCGTCAATGAACTTGAAATACTGTGCGTGGGAAGTGGGGATATTTAAAACAAAAACGAAAGCCACAGCCAGGAAAACCAACAGGGAACGTTTCATAACCTCCTCCTTAAGTCAGAGTAATGTATTTTGAGTTGATTAATACTTTGCAATTCGGCCGCGGTCAGCGGCTGCGTTTCAAAATTTATGTTCAATGAAATTTCAAATCCGCTTTTCACGCAGCGGGCGATTTCTTCGTAGCTCACTTCGCGATTCAAAACGGCCTCGATGGTCGTGGTCTTGTTTTGCAACTGTTGGCGCGCCGCCGCCAGCTCACCGTTTTTGTCATGGGCTAAATAATCAACCAAACGCAAATGCTGGTCGCCGAGCAGAATCGAGCCGTGCTGCAGCAGGGCGTTCTCAAAACGCCGCTGCGCGCTTCCCACTAACTTTTTGGATTGAGAATGAATTTCAAAACGCGCCGACGACGCGAAGCACGCAAACTGGCGGCGGTAGCCGGCAAAATCCGCGTCCGGCTGCGGGCGTTTTTCCAATTTTACCGGCAGCCCAACCGACTGCAATCCCAGGGCCAGCGCCGCACTGATTTCATTGTACACAAATAAGCTCGATTTGGCGAACCAGCCGTGGCCTTTGGGGATGATCACGCTGTAGGTAACTTCATGCGCGTGAAAAATCGCCAGGCCGCCGGTGGCACGAAGTACCACCCCGACGCCGTCGCGCCAGCATTTTTGTGCATCCACCTCTTCGCTGTCCTGATGGTAACCAATTGAGATGGTGAACGGCTGCCAGCGATAGACGCGTAAAATCGGCTGCGATGAGTTGCTGGCGCGCGCCAGTCCTTCATCCACCGCCATGTTGAAGGCGCCGTCACAAGCGCCGGTATCGAGGAAACGCCAGGGTTCTATAGCCTGCATAGGTGCTTTAAAAATCGAGTATCAACCAATATGTGGCAAACTATCTATCCGAATTAAAAAGTCAAAAATTCGTGCAATTCGTGCAATTCGTGGTTCTGTTATTCTCTGTCCACGATCGCCGCCGACAACTCGGCTTCGCAAACCAGCACGCCATCCACAAACGCTTTGCCGGCCATTTTGCAGATGGGGGCGCGAAATTTTATCATCTCCATCTCGAAGCGCAGTTGATCGCCCGGCCGCACCGGCTTGCGGAATTTGGCGTTTTCGATGCCGGTGAAATAAACCAGCTTGCCGCCGGGGTTGGCTTCGCTGTTCAAAAGCATCACCCCGCCGGTTTGCGCCATAGCCTCGATGATCAACACCCCCGGCATAATTGGATGGCCCGGAAAATGGCCGGGAAAAAACGGCTCGTTGTGGGTCACGTTTTTGATGCCCACGGCGCGCTGCAGCGGCGTCAGTTCGATGATTTTATCCACCAGCAAAAACGGGTAGCGATGAGGTAAAATTTTTTGAATGGCGATGGCGTCCAGCACAGGATCTTGTGGTTGTTCCAATTCTCACTCCCTACTCGAATTTCTTGTTTGATGGTTTAAAAATAGCGCGGAAAAATCTGGAATGCAAGAGATTGTTTGTGGATGGCGGCAATTAGATGGTGCTAACCATGATTTTGGTTAGCACCTCGTAACCCGAAATCCGAAGCACGAAACTCGAAACAATATCAAAATTAAATTCAAATGCCCCAAAACCTTTGTCATTTAATATTCGATTTGTTTCGAGTTTTTCCGCCAAAGCGGATCAGCCTTTGGCTGACGGAATTCGGATTTGGGCTTACTCTTTGCCCAAAAGCAAGGCTCTAAAAATTACTTTTTGCCTTCGGTCGCGGCGTTGGTGGTGCTGGCCGGGATGCCTTTGTTGAGCTCTTCCAGCAGCTTATCCGTCAGGTCAGGCTGATCTTCCGAGGCATAGACGATATTGCCGGCCACGATATCGAAAATGTAGTGGTAACCCAAATCCTGGCCAATCTTTTGAATGGCCTTGCGGATTTTTTCGTACACCGGCTGCATGTACTCTACCTCTTTTTTCAGCGCCTCGCCCTGCTGTCCCCATTTTTCATTCAGGAATTGCTGATATTTGATGTAGAGCGCCTGAATTTCCTGCTGTTTCTCGGCCTTTCTTTCTTCGCTCAGCAACAGGCTCTGCGCCTCCAGTTGATCCTGCATGTCTTTGATTTGCTTCTCCATGTCCTTGGCTTCGCGTTCCCAGGTTTGATTCAGTTCTTGCAGCTTCTTGGCGACATCGAGGAATTCTTTGTACACGGACTTTACCTTTTCGGAATCGATATAGCCAATCTTCAACTGCGCCAAGGCCGGCTGGGCAGCAAAGGCCAGGAAGAGCGACATCAAGATTAAGTTAAAAATCGCTGGTTTCGTACGTATCACACTTGCCTCCATTAAATTGTATTTTGGTTTATTTAAAATTAAAAGCTTCTTCCAAAAACGAAGTGCGGTTTCCAGTCGCCAAATTTTTCGCCGGTGGCGGGATTGATGTTGTCGAAACCGTAGGCGTAATCAAATCCCAAAATTCCCAACATCGGCATGAAGATGCGAATGCCGACGCCCACCGAGCGCCGCAAATCAAACAGGTCGGTTTTGTTGAGACCCTCCCAGGTGTTGCCGGCCTCGGCAAAAGCCAGCCCGAAGATGGTGGGGTTCGGTGAAATCGGGAAACGCAGCTCGGTGCTGTATTTGAACATGACTTTGCCGCCGGGCTGCGTCACTTGTCTGGAGAGCGGGTCGTTGTAGCCGCGCAGGGGGATGGAGCGCGACAAGCCCTCGCCGCCCATGAAGAAAAACTCCAGAAAGGGAATGTTGTCGCGGTCACGGCCAAAGCCTTCGATGTATCCAGCCTGCACGCTATTGAATAAAACGAAACTCCAGAAGATCGGATTAAACCATTCGTTTTGAATGATGTGTTTATGATAGCTGACGTTGCCGCCGAGGGGCCCACCGGAGATTTCAGTGGAAATCGAAAAGCGCGATCCTTGTGTGGGGAATTCCGGCCGATCCAGGCTGTTGCGGGTGATGATTTGAGTAACGCTGCTGGTGGTGAGCGGCCATTTTTGGGTGGCGATGCCGTTGGGGTTCAAATCAATAATATCTTGAATGAAGTTTGACAGGTCGGTGCGGTCGATGCGGTAAATCCAATCGGCGCGGAAAAAATTATCTGGCCAGCGCAGCCGCCGCCCCAATCGCACCGAGGCGCCCTGGCTGTGCTGTTCGTAGCCAGTGAAGCGGCGGTCGCGTTTGGTGTCGTACAGGCTCACTCCCACCAGCGTCGGCGAATCGAGGAACCACGGCTCGGTGAAGCTTACTTGAAACGAGCGGAACGCGCGGCCAAAATTCCAGTCGAAGCTGAGAATCTGGCCGTTGCCGAAAAAGTTGTTCATGGTGACGCCGACGCTGCCGATGAGCTTGTCGCGCTCGCTGTAGCCGGCCGAGAGGTTGGCGGTGTCGGTGGATTTTTCTTCCACTTCGAGGCTGATGTCCACATACTCGTCGTTGACCGGCTGCACGTCGGGCCGGACGTCGGCAAAATAATTGAGGATGAAAATTTCCCGCTGGCTGCGAATCAGCGCCTCCCGGCTAAAGGTGTCGCCCGGCCGAATTCTCAGCTCGCGGCGAATGACTTTCTCTTTGGTTTTGGTGTTGCCGGAGATGTGGATTTTATTGACTTTTACCGCGTTGCCTTCGATGATTTTGAAGTGCAGATCCACGGTATCGACGGTGACCGGCTTTTCTTGCGGCGTGATCTGTGCAAAGATGTAGCCGGCGTCGTAGTAAAGGCTGCCGATGCGCTCGAACACAGCCTTTTCGACCTTTTCTTTATTATAGACATCGCCCTTTTTAAAATCGAGTTGATTGTTCAACTGCTCATTAGTATAAAGCTCGTTGCCCTCCCAGGTGATATCGCCGAAGTGGTAGCGGGTGCCTTCGCGCACCCAGATGTCGATGTACATGTCCTGTTTGTTGGGGCCGTAGGAAATGGAGTCTCTCACCACCTCCGCGTCGCGAAAGCCTTCTTTGCGGTAAAAGGCCACCAGCTTTTTCTTATCTTCTTCAAATTTGCTTTGCTCGAAATCGCCGCCGCCGAAAAAGAGGAAGCCGTTCTCTTTGGTGTCTTTTAATTGTTTGCGGAGTTTCTTGTTGGTAAATGAAGTGTTGCCATGAAAGCGGATGCCTTCGATGGTGACTTTATTGCCTTCCTTTATTTTAAGTCGCAGGATCGATTGCCCCTCTTTTTGGCCGGGGCGCTCGCGGCCTTCCACCTCCGCCAGCAAATAACCTTTTTGTTCATAGAGCTTTTTGATCTTGGATTGCGCCTTTCTTAATTCCCGGGGGCTTAAAACCTGGCCTTTATAGAGGTCGAGCTCTTTTTCGAGGTCCTTCTTTTTGATTTTTTTATTGCCCTCCAGTTCGATGCGATCGAGGCGGGGATATTCTTTGACTTTGATGGTGAGATAGACCGAGCTGCCTACTTCCTTATCCAGCGCCACTTCGATGTCCGAAAACATGTTCAAGCTCCATAACTGCTTGATGGCTTTCTGGATGTCTTCGCCGCTGATTTCCTGATCGATGGAGAGGCCGGAATTCAACTTGATAAAGTTGGCGTCGGCGGTGCGGTTGCCTTCCACCGACAAGCCGACGAGCTTGAGCGTCCGCCGTTCAAGCTGCGCCGGGGAATCGTTGGCGAAAAGAACGATCGTGAGGGCGATCATCCCACAAAGCAGCGTATTGAATCCAACTCGAGACATCGCAAAAATACTCCTTTTATTAACGACGCAATTGGTTTAAAATTACGGCGACCCTTTGCTGGGTGATGGACGAATCAGGCAGTCTTTCTAACCAAATTCGCCGGTGAAAAGTTCATTTTATTTCGGTTGTTATTTAAACCCGGTCCGGTTCCGAACCCTGACAGGTAGGGTTTGCATTTCTCAAAATGTAAACGAGTGCCGCAGCCAGATTTTTTTGTCATCCCTCTGGGTTTGCAAAAGCGTGTTGTAATCGTACTCCATTTGCAAAAGCCAGCTTTGGTTGAGGCGATATTCCAGGCCCACCACGTGCTGCAAACCGACGCCGCGATCCTGATAGCGAAAATCGATGCCAGCTTTCAATTCGCCGGAGTAATTGATATAAATATCTTCGGTCAAATATTTTCCGAGGACGACGCGGCTGCTGCGCAGCAGCGCCAGCGACGCGCTCAATTCCTCGTCGTTAAGGTTGGCGTCGAGAAAGTTGCGCGCAAACGCGTAGCTGAAACGCACCACGTCCAGACCCAGCCGGCGCTCAAGCTGCCGTTCGATGGGGCGAATGATGGGGCGGAAAAGAAATTTGTCGGTGCTGTAGCCCACCACGCGCGTGGCCTGCTCCTCAACGGTTGCGGAAGAATAGCCCAGAGTCGCCATAATATCTTTTTCGGTTTGGGCGTAGCCGGGAAATTCCGAGGAGAGCCTAATGTTGACCCGATCCCAACGCCCTCGGTTCACTTCACGATTGCCGTCGTCCACCGTGTACAACTCCAGATACACGTCGCTGGGAACGTTGGCGGTGTCGCGCACCACGGTCCAGGCTTTGCCGTAAACCACCGGGTAGAGGGAGTTGCGATCGAATTCCGCGCCGAACTTCTCCACCCGAAACGTCAGGTCAACGTATTCAAATTCGCCGCGGGTGGACTGCACTTCGCCGACGATGCGGAAGGTGGAGTCCCGCAAAATGCCGCTGAATTCAAGCTTGCTGTTTTTGGCGTCCAGTTCCATATTGACATAGACGCCGGTGGTGAACTGCTTGACGTAGCGGGTGTCTTTGATCGAGCGGGCGCGCACGTCCCAATTGATATTGTCGATAATTTTTTGCACCAGGGTGTACTCGCCGCTGCCAGAGCTTTCCTCGAATGGGAAAACCAGGTTGGCGTTGCGGGTGCGCACTTCGCCGCGCACCACCGGGTTGGCCCACGGCCCGGCGACAAAGAACTGCTCCAGCGAATCCTTTCCAACCAACTCGTACCAACCGATATCGCCGCTCTCCATCAACGCCGGGATGTTGAGGGGAACGCCGTTGGGCCCGGTTCTCAAAAAAATGGCGCCAAGATTGAGATCGTCGCCGGCGACCCGCAGCGGCTCATAGACGCCGTGATTGATGCCGGTTAAAACACTGCTGTTGGAAATCCAGAACGGCTCTTTACGGATGGCGCCCTGCAGCTTCACGATGTCGAGAAAATAGTCCTGCGGCCGCACCCGCAAGTCGGCCTCGAGGTTCTCGACTTTGCGCGTCACCGAAGTCAGATACAACACCCCGTTTTGGCAAGTGAAGGCGCTGCCAGAAAAATCCGGACGCATGTAGCGGCCCGCGATGTGCAAATCCAGCCGGCCCGTGCTGCTGGTTTTTTCAAAAAAGGGATCGATATCTGAAAGCAGCGAGAGGAAATTGCCGTCGCCGGTCATGTGGATATCCAGAGACTTTTTGCTGGTAATTGGCAAGCGCGCCGTACCGCTTAAAATGAATTGCTCCGATTTTTCCAGGACGACGCGGCCAATTTGCAGCGCATCCAGCGAGAGGTAAGAGCCGTTGGGGGCGAGGGCGCCGCCGAAATCGAACTGCCCGCGATCAAATTCAAAAACCAGCACTCTGGCGTTGCTGATTTTAACGCTGCCGTAAATCGGAACGTTGGGGCCGCGGCCCTTTAGCGAAGCCTGCACCAGGGCGCTGCCTCCCACCAACCCACGTTGGCCGGTCACGAGATAAACGAATTCGTTGATGTCGAGGTTGTGCGCGGCGATGTCGCCGTCCACTTCTTTGGTGGAAAAATTGAACGAGCCTTTGGCAAGAAGGCTGACGCCATCGGTCTTTTCTAGCGCCAAACGACGGCAAACCACCTGCGAAGCATCCGCCGCAAAACTGAGCTCGCCTTTGAACGGCCCGGAATTTTTGATGAAGCCGTTCAGCAGCCACAGTTCGCCAAAATATTTCGGCTGGTCATCCTGCAAGTCAACCTCGATCCGGCCGTAGAGGTTGCCGGTCACCGGCGGCAGAACATTTCCCAGCAGCGAATTGATGCGAGAAAATTGAAAGCCACTGATGAGCAGCGCCGCGCCATCCGCCCCTGCGCGCCGCTGCAGCAACTCCACTGCGCCGTCGCTGCGGTTGCCAATGTAGAGACGATGGAGCTTGAAGCTTTGGGGGGAGATATCGATCTCGAAATTTCCCGGAATGCCGCCGCTGTTGGGAAAAAGCAAAAGGCTGCCCGTCAGCAGGTTGGCGGCGCGCTCGGCCGTGGTGTCGGTGGCGATTTCAAAAAGTTTTTCGTAGTTATCGCGACGGTAGCCATCAATCAGGATGTAGGGTTTTTTGCTGGCGCCTTCGGCTCGGAGGTTGAAGCTATAATGTTCGCGAATGAAAGCGGATTCCGGAGTCGGGAACAACATCAGCAGCTTTTCGACGTTGGTGCCCTCGATGCTGAAACGCGGCGCGCTGAAAAGGTTTTTCGCGGATAAGTAGATGCGGCAGTCGTGATCGCTGGAGGCGGTGTTGAGAGATAATTGCTGGTCGCTGTAAGTAAACGAACCGGTGAAGGTCAACGATGGCGCCGATGGCTCGGTGAAAAAGAGCTTGAATTCGCCGCGGCTGACCGGCGCCGCCAGCGGTCCGAGAATGTTGATTTGCGCCTGGCCCACACAGTGGTCGGCGGAGAGCGCGCCGAGCTGCTGCAGCTCGCGAGTGAAATCGCCGGCCAGGGCGATCTCGAAGTCGAGCAATTTTTCCGGCGACATAAAGTCGATGCGGCCGGCGCCAGAAATCTCGGCGTTGCCGAGGCTGCCCGAAATCTCATCAAACGCCAGCGCTTGATTGCGCAGATTGAGTTTCGTTTCAAACCCGCTAAATTTATGGCCGCTCAACCACAGGCTGTCCGCTTTGATGGCGCCGGCGATTTTGGGACGGGCAAAGGAGTCGCTAAAAGTTATATCGAGTTGGCTCAGGCCTTTGAGGGGGATGTGCTTTTGGGGAAAGAATTCGCGCAAAAACGTCTCCACGTCGAACTGCTGCGAGGTCAGGCGTAATTCTAATTCCGGAGCGAGCAGGTTTTGGATCATGCCCTCCACAAGCGTCGGCGAGCCGTTGATTTTTTGAGCGGCGCGCTTGATGTAGAGATTCCAGTCTTTGATTTCGGCGTCAACGACAATGTCCTCGAAATAGAGGTTTTCGTTGACGAGCTTCATGTGGGCGTTGCTGAGAGTGACTCCGCCCGCGATGTTGAAGCCGCGAGTAGGCAGACGCCGCTCGGTGATCTGCAAGCGGCCATTGACGGTGCCATCCAACACCTCGAAATAGTGGGGGAGCAGAAAAGGCATGTCGTCGCTTAACTTGTAATTTTCAAGAAT
>JBBIIG010000033.1:0-48783 GCA_037446635.1 bacterium | reverse complement strand
CCGGATCTGGTTCCAGTAGCGAAACAAATGATCGACAAAGTTTTGCGAAGCAAACCCCAACATAAAGAACGGCTACGGGAAGAGGTGAACGTCACCGCCGGTGACTTGCTGAATATGAATATTCCCGGCGGGACCATCACCGAAAACGGATTGCGGCACAACATCAATGTTGGCATTCAATACCTTGAATCGTGGCTGCGGGGCGTTGGCGCGGCCAGCATTTACAATTTGATGGAAGACGCCGCCACCGCGGAAATTTCCCGCTCGCAAATTTGGCAGTGGCTTCATCACAAAGCCAACCTCGCAGACGGACGAAACGCGACAGCCGAACTCTATAAAAAACTCGTCCCGGAAGAATTGGCAAAAATCAAAGAATTAGTTGGCGCCGAAAATTTTAAAAATGGCCAATTCGATCTCTCGCGCCAGCTTTTTGATGATTTGATCACCGATAAAAACTTCGCTGAATTTTTAACCCTCAATGCCTATAATCATCTCAATTAATTTCATGGAGGTTTTATGGATAACCACAATCACGATCAGCGGCAGATTTCTGAACTGCTCAACTCATGGAAGAACGATCCCCGCTGGCGGGGAATTACCCGTCCCTACTTAGCCGAAGAAGTCGTGCGCCTGCGCGGCTCGATTCATATCGAACACACGCTCGCCAAAATCGGTGCCGAGCGCCTGTGGCATTTGATAAACACCGAACCGCTGGTGCGCGCGCTGGGCGCCCTCACCGGCAATCAGGCGGTGCAAATGGTGCAAGCCGGTTTGAAGGCCATTTATCTCAGCGGCTGGCAGGTGGCCGCCGACGCCAACGACGCCGGGCAAATGTATCCCGATCAAAGTTTGTATCCGGTGGACAGCGCGCCCAATCTTTGCCGCCGTCTCAACAACGCGTTGATGCGCGCCGACCAGATTTCCCACATGGAGGGGAAGAACGACGTTTACTGGTTTGCGCCGATCGTTGCCGATGCCGAGGCCGGATTCGGCGGCCCGCTCAACACCTTTGAATTGATGAAAGCGATGATCGAAGCCGGGGCCGCCGGCGTGCATTTAGAAGATCAACTTTCGTCGCTCAAAAAATGCGGACACATGGGCGGCAAGGTGTTGGTGCCGGATCGCGAGTTCATCCAGAAGCTCATTGCGGCGCGGCTGGCGGCGGATGTTCTGGATGTGCCCACGATTCTCATCGCCCGCACCGACGCCAACAGCGCCCAGCTCATCCGCAGCGATTACGACGAGGTCGATCGCCCGTTCCTCACCGGCGAACAAACTTCCGACGGCTACTTCCGGGTGCGCGGCGGCATCGAATACGCCGTCGCCCGCTCGCTGAAATACGCGCCCTATGCCGATCTGCTGTGGTGCGAAACCTCCAAGCCGGATATCGGCGAGGCCAAAGAATACGCCGAGGCCATCCACGAGAAATTCCCCGGCAAGCTGCTGGCGTACAACTGCTCGCCGTCGTTCAACTGGAAGCGCAACCTCGATGAAAACAGCATCGCCGGGTTTCAGGAGAAGTTAGGCGAGATGGGTTACAAATTCCAGTTTGTGACGCTGGCCGGATTTCACGCCCTCAATACCAGCATGTACGAGCTGGCTCATGCTTATAATAAAGAAGGCATGGTGGCCTACTCGCGCCTGCAGGAACGCGAATTTGAAATGGAGAAACAGCACGGTTACACCGCGGTGAAACACCAGCGCTTCGTGGGCGTGGGCTATTTCGACGAGGTGCAGATGACCATCTCCGGCGGCGAAGCCTCCACCACCGCCCTCAAAGGCTCGACGGAAGAGGAGCAGTTTCACGATGCGAAGACGGCATGAGTAGATTTGCCAACCCTGACGGGGTTCCGGAACCCTGTCAGGGTTTTTAAAGACGGCTTGGCCATGTGTCCATTCATTCAGCATGATTTTAAATGGACGCCCAATTCAAATGAACCCCCAAATACCTTACTTAAAATAAAGCGTAACGACAAACGAATCCCGAAACAAATTGAAAAAATAGTTTTTCAAGAAGCTGCCAGTCAAGGTGTTTTTTGTGGTGAAAACAATGTTGCTCTATTGGAAATCCACCACATAATACCTAGCGATCGTTTTGTAGCGAAAGCATCCCACCACGTGATCGTTCACCATGCCCACGGCCTGCATGAAGGCATAGCAAATCGTCGGCCCGACGAAACGGAAGCCTCGTTTCAGCAGGTCTTTGCTCATGGCTTCGGACTCGCGGGTTTGCGCCGGAATTTCCTTGAGCGATTTCCAGACGTTCTGTTTGGGGCGGCCATCTACAAATTGCCAGATGTAGGCGTCAAAGCTGCCAAACTCTTTTTGCACCGCGAGAAAAGCGCGGGCGTTCTCCAGGGTTGCGTTGATTTTCAACCGATTGCGCACGATGCCTTCGTTGAACAACAATGCGGCGATTTTTTTATCATTATATCTGGCGATTTTACGGGCGTCAAAGTTGCTGAAGGCTTTGCGATAATTTTCGCGTTTGCGCAGAATGGTGATCCAGCTCAATCCCGCCTGCGCGCCTTCGAGGATCAGCATTTCGAAGAGATGGCGGTCGTCGTGAACGGGCACGCCCCATTCGTCATCGTGGTATTGTAAATAGAGCGGATCCGAACCCGCCCACTCGCAGCGTGTTTTCAAGTGACTCTCCTTGTTTATAAACCCTGGGGCTGTCCAAAAAGGGAGAAAGCGTTAGCGACGAAGCAATCCCACGATTTGAGCACAAAATTAACAGATTGCCTCGCTTCGCTCACAATGACAGTACCTTTTGGACAACCCCAGGGTTGTCGTTTACAGAATCCGGCAAATCAAGCCTTTCAGATAATTCGATTCCGGAAACCCCAGCCGCACCGGGTGGTCTTCCCCCTGCGAGAGCCGTTCTAAAATTTGCACCTCCCGTCCTGCATCAATAGCGGCCCAGAAGACGATTTGTTGGAACGCTTCCGCGGTGACGCCGCTGGAACAAGAAAAGGTGGCGAGAATCCCCTCCGGGGCGAGAAGTTTCATGGCGCGCAAATTGAGGTCTTTGTACGCGCGCTGCGCCCGCTCCGCCTGCGCTTTGGTGGGCGCGAGCTTGGGCGGATCCAAAATGATCATCTCGAATGAACGGTTCTCTTTGTGAAATTTTCTCAGGATTTCGAAAACGTCTCCCTGCAGAAACTCGCTTTGCGAAAAGCCATTGATTTCATAATTTTTTTTGAGCAGCTCCAACGCTGCCGGGGAGGAGTCGATGCTCAGAACGGCGGCGGCTCCTCCCGCCAGCGTAGAAATTCCGAAGCCGCCGGAGTAAGCAAAGGCGTCAAGCACGGTTTTGTTTTTGGCGAAGCGAGCGACCCGCTGGCGATTTTCCCGCTGATCGAGATAGAAACCGGTTTTCTGGCCGTGCTGCAAATTCACCAGAAAACGCAGACCATTCTCTTTGATTTCTAAAAGATCCGGTGGAGGAATGCCGAGCAAAAGTCCGTTTGCGTGCTGGAGACCCTCTAATTTGCGCGCCGTCACATCGCCGCGCTCGTAGATGCCGGCGGGTTTCAGGATTTCGTTCAACGCCGCCGCGATGATCGGTTTGATGCGATCGCAGCCGGCGGTCTGCGATTGCAGTACGAGGAAGCCGCCGTACTTATCGACGATGAGTCCCGGCAGGAAATCGGCTTCCGCGTGAACCAGCCGAAAGGCGTCCGTGTCGCTGCGGTCAAAAAGTTGGCCGCGGCGCGCCACCGCCGCCGCGAGTTTTTTGCGCCACCACTCGTCGTCGATGGCCGCCGATTTTTCCCATTCCAACAAACGAACGGCAATCTGGGAGTGCGGGTTATAATAACCCCACGCCAGAAATTCGCCAGCAGCATCCTGGATCGCCACCACGTCTCCCGGCTCCGGGGCACCGTCAACCTTTGTGATGGCGCCGGAAAAAATCCACGGGTGATGATGGCGTGCGGGTTTTTCTTTGCCGGGTTTTAAGGCGACAAAATTCATTTTAAAACAAACCACGAATTGCGCCAATTACACAAATCGAGAT
Source organism: bacterium (assembly GCA_037446635.1). Taxonomy (GTDB): domain Bacteria; phylum Zhuqueibacterota; class Zhuqueibacteria; order Oceanimicrobiales; family Oceanimicrobiaceae; genus DASWHH01. Next base: position 44,762 of record JBBIIG010000033.1, on the reverse strand, counting down.
ATTTTTTAAGTAGGACAGTTCTATGATGATGACGCATCTGCTGATTACGACGTGGAGTTATGGATTATTGGATTAATGAAAAACCATCAATCCAGTAATCCAGTAATCCGTTGTATTTAATTCACCTTAGCTGAGGATATCATCGTTGCAGTTTATGTACACCATTTCAAAAATTCTTGTCCGCTTGGCGGATCCGCTTCGCCTGCCTGCGCAGGCAGGCGGACGCAGGCAGGCAACAAAATTCGTGTAATTGGTGCAATTCGTGGTTGCCTATATGAACGTGGCGATCTCGCTTAGCGATTTCCTGCTGATGTCCGGCACCCGGGCGTCGTCCGCCGGGTAGCCCACCACCAAAATCAAATAGGGGCGCTCGTTTTCCGGCCGGCCAAGAAGCTCGTTCAAAAATTTCATGGGACTGGGGGTGTGAGTGAGCGACGCCAGCCCGGCGCGGTGAATGGCCGCGATGAGAAAGCCGGTGGCAATGCCCACCGATTCCTGCACGTAGTAATTTTTAATTTTTGCGGCGCCGGCCAATTCGTAACTTTGTCCAAAAATCACAATCAAGTACGGCGCGGTTTCCAGGAACGGTTTGTGGGCGTCGGTGCCGAGGGGCGCCAGCGCCTCCAGCCAGTCGTCGGGCGCGCGGCCGCCGTAAAACTCCGCCTCTTCTTTTTCCGCCGCCGCGCGGATTTTTTTCTTGACCTCGGGATCGCTTACCACCACGAAATGCCACGGTTGACGATTGGCGCCGCTGGGCGCGCTTGCAGCCGCCAGCAAACAGCGCTCGATAATCTCTCTCGCAATTGGACGGTCCGAAAAATGGCGCACGGTGCGGCGGCGGCGCAGCTCCTGATAAAATTCCTCGGCGCGGCGCTTCATCTCTTCTTCCGGCAGACGCTGGTATTCGGTGAGTGGGAGAAACTTTGGCTCGGCCATGATCACACCAGCGATTTGCCAAAGGACTTAACCGTGAACACCGGGCAGGAGGCCATGCGCACGACTTTCTCGGTGACGCTGCCCAACAGCAGATGCTCGATTCCCGTCAAGCCGTGGGTGGCGATGACGATGAGGTCGCTGCCGTTTTTCTCCGCAAACTTAACGATTTCCTGATTGGCGCGGCCCTCCACCACGTGAAACTCCGAATCCACTTTTGGGCCGGGCGCGTCGTTGAAGAGTTGCCGCAGCGTCTGCTCGGATTTTTCTTTTATGTTAGGAATCAACTCAAAAATGGAGCTTTTGCCGCTGGCGTAAAACGCCGGGTGGATGTTTTCTTCGATGACGTGCAGAATTTGTAATTTCGCGCCGTAGCTCTCGGCCATCACTTTGGCGTGGGAAATGGCTTGTTTCGAATGCTCGGAAAAATCGATGGGCGCGAGGATGCGCTGAAAATCTTCGATGGGTTTGGGCTGCTTTTTCTCGCGCACCGTGAGCACCGGGCAGCGCGCCAGCCGCACCACTTCCTCCGCCACACTGCCCAACAAGAAATGCGTCAGCCCGCGCCGCCCCTGCGTTCCCATCACAATCAAATCGATGTCGTTCTCCTCAGCATAATCCAAAATGACGGTTGCCGGCGAAATGCCGCGGCGCTGAACTTTTTCGATGTTCAACACCACGGCCTGGTTGGCCGCGATCTCGGAATCCATACGCTTGTCGATGCTTTCGTTCATCCGAGCGATAACCTCATCCAACTCCGGAAAATGATGAAGAGGATTATTCGGATCATCCTCGTGCAAAACCAGTGCGTGCAACATGTGCATTTCCGCGCCGTAGCGCTGGGTTAAATAGACCGCATGAATAAAGGCCTGGCTGGCGCAGCGGGAGAAATCGGTAGGAAAGAGGATTTTTTTTACATTGAGCATGATGACCCTCCTGGATTATTCACAAGATTTTGAAGTTCAAACAACCTCTTTGACAATGAAATTTCTCTTGTTTTACAACGCGGAGTAATGGAGTTCCGCATGCCTGCGCAGGCAGGGATGGATGGAGTAATGAAAAGGGCACCAACATTAATCCATTAATCCAGTAATCCAGTCCGCGAAGCGGATCGGCATCCGACAATCCAATCGTACTTAATTCAGTGTGAACAAAAATAGCGGTTCGGGTTCTAAAAGTCAAGCAGTGACTGCGCGATAGTCAGGAGGTAAAAAAAGAAGCGGCTGCCAGACTCAGCCCTGACAGCCGCTCAACCAGAGGTGATTAATGAGGGGGCGAATTTAACTAACCGGTTTTGTCGCTTCCACATCGCGCAGCTTAAAGCGAATGGGGATGGAGACCCAAACTTTAATCGCACGGTCGCGCTGTTTCGCCGGTTTCCATTTGATGGACATGAGGGCCGCTTGCGCCGCCTCTTCAAAACCGAGGGTGGTGCCGGTGCCCTTGAGAATTTGCGTTTTTACCGAGTTGCCTTTTTCATCCACCAGAACGCCCACCACCACCGTGGCTTCGATGCCGGCTTTGCGGGCAATGGGCGGATAAACCAAATTCTGCAGAATGGCCGCTGGGCCGCCAATCACCGCCGGCGGCTCGTCGTAGGCCACAAAAATATATTCGTTCTCGATGTCATCTTCTCGCGGAGGAGGCGGTGGCGGCAGGGTAGTCAGGTCCAGCGATAAATCCGTGGCTTCGATAGTGGCGTCTTCCGGCACCTGTTCGCTCTCGGTTGGAATGGGCACCGCCGGCCGCGGCGGCGGCGTGGCCATATTACGAATTTGTTCGGTTTGCGGAATGTCTTCTACTTTTATTTCAATGGCTTTGGCTTCTGCAACGGTCGCGTTTTTTTCGAAATCCGGCAGCAGATGGAATATCGCCAGATGAATCAGCAGCGATGCGATGAGCGATATCTCAATAGTTTGCCGATACTGCAACTTGAGATCGGCTTTTGGATTTTTAACGGGAAGCATCTATGACCTCCTTCGATTCCCTTCTTCACTAAGCTTGGTTGTCTCAACCTCAATTTGGCAAAGACTGTACCAGATAACTATCGGCCAATCTTTGAAAAAATCTGAGGGCTGTAAGTTACAAATTTATCTTTGATTAAAGTCAGGGCGAATTTTGGAGGGACAGAATATTCCGGAGGAATGGCCTTCTTATGATTGAGAATTAGGTGGAAAAGGGTTCTTATTTTTGAGAAATGTCAACGGGACCGGGTCATATCCCCGCTTCGCGGCGTCAGGTTTTAATTTCAACATGATAGCCTCTGAATACCAGATTTTCACTTTCAAAAATAACTTGTGCTTGCGCTTTTGGCAAGGCCAATCTTCTCTACCCATTAACGCCCGTGCCACGCACTTCAAAAGTGCGTGGCGCGTACAGCCGTTACTCTTCCAACGTGCTCAGATCTCCTTCCGGCACCCCCATCGCGCGCGCCTTCAAGACGCGCCGCATGATTTTGCCGCTGCGGGTTTTGGGCAGCACGTCCACAAATTTGATGTCTTCCGGTCGGGCAATCGGGCCGATTTCATGGGCGACATGCTCTTTCAACTTTTCTTCTAATTCTTTGCTGCCGGTTTGGCCGGCTTTCAGAATCACAAATGCGTGAATGGCGTTGCCTTTCACGTCGTGCGGCAGCGCGATGGTCGCGGCCTCCGAAATCGCCGGGTGGCTCACCAGCGCGCTTTCCACCTCCGCGGTACCCAGCCGGTAGCCGCTGACTTTGATGACGTCATCGATGCGCCCGATGATCCACACGTAGCCGTCTTCGTCGATGCGGGCTGAATCGCCGGCTTTGTACCAACCCTGTTTCTCGAATTCCTTCCAATAGATTTCTTTGTAGCGCTCCGGGTCGCCGTAAATCGTGCGCGCCATCCCGGGCCACGGCGCTTTGATCACTAACTTGCCCTCCTCGCCGGCTTTTACTTCTTTGCCATGATCGTCCACCACCGCCACTTCGTTCCCAAAAAATGGTTTTGTGGCGGAGCCCGGTTTCAGCGGCGTGATGGGCAGCGGCGTGATCATGAAGCCACCGGTTTCGGTTTGCCACCAGGTATCCATGATCGGGCAGCGCTCCTGTCCGACGACGCGGTAATACCAGCGCCAGGCTTCGGGATTGATGGGCTCGCCCACGGAGCCGAGCAGCCGCAGGCAACTGAGATCGTGCCGGCGCGGCCAGGCGTCGCCGTAGCGCATGAGTCCACGAATGGCAGTGGGCGAAGTGTAGAGAATCGTGATGCCGTATTTCTCTACCATCTGCCACCAGCGATTCGGATACGGATGATTGGGCGCGCCTTCGTACATCATGATGGTCGCGCCATTGATGAGCGGGCCGTACACGATGTAACTGTGCCCGGTGATCCAGCCCGGATCCGCGGCGCACCACCAGCGATCTTCATCCTTAATATCAAACACGTAGCGATGCGTGGTTGCCGTATAAACCGCGTAGCCGCCGTGGGTGTGCAGCACGCCTTTGGGCCGGCCGGTGGTGCCGGAGGTGTAGAGAATGAACAACATGTCCTCGGCGTCCATTGGCTCGGTGTCGCATTTGGGGTTGGCAATCGGCAGGGTCATCAAATCGTGGTACCAGAAATCACGGTCGTTTTCCATATAGACTTCATTGCCGGCGCGCTTGACGGTGATGCACACCTCGATGGTGGGCGAGCGTTTGATGGCCTCGTTGGCGATGCTTTTGAGGTCGGTGATTTTGCCGCGCCGCCAGCCGCCGTCCGCGGTGACCAGCACCCGGCTTTGTGCGTCTTGAATGCGTTCCGCCAGCGCCTCCACGCTGAAGCCGCCATAAACCACGCTGTGCGCGGCGCCGATTTTCGCGCACGCCAACATGGCGATGGGCAGTTCCGGAATTTGCGGCATGTAGATGGTGACGATGTCGCCCTTGCGCACGCCCATGCTTTTTAGCACATTGGCGAATTTGCACACTTCGCGATTGAGAGCGTGATACGAAAACGTGCGCACGTCGCCGGGCTCGCCCTCCCAGATAATCGCCAGCTTGTTCTTGCGCCAGGTTTTGAGATGGCGGTCGATAGCGTTGTGCACGATGTTGATTTTCCCGCCGGCAAACCATTTGAAGAACGGCTTGTTACTGGCGTCCAAAACTTTATCCCATTTTTTGAACCACTCTAATTTTTCGGCTTCTTCGGCCCAGAAGCCTTCGCGGTCTTTGATGGAGCGTTCATAGAGTTTGTCGTACTCTTTGATATTTGCGACTTCAATGATCTCTTTGGATGGGTGATAGAATTCGGAATTGGAAGGTTGGACATTAGGGGTTGCATTTTTCACCATGGCACAGCCTCCTTGAATAAGAATCTTCTAAGGTTTTAAAATTGGAATAGCCACCTCTGGCCGGAATTGCTCAATTGCGAAGATGTTTAAATAATACGAGTTAAGAGGCTGAAATGCAAATTTAAATTTCTCGAAAAAATGAAAAACCCTGACGAGGGTTCCGAACCCTGTCAGGGTTGTGAATTGTGAGAGGCCTGACGATATTGCCAACGAATATTCTGGCGCTGGCACGCGAACCGAACTCGACTCCTAAATGAGTTGCCATGCCCCAATGCTTTTGTCGGGCATCCATCATTCCCAGCCCTTTACCCTCAGCAGGAACCTTGTGCGCCCAATTTATGCTCTCTTCTTCCAAAATTCCGGTTTGCGGGACAGGTAAGCAACAGCCACAATAAAGATCTCGTCAGGTTTGATTTGATAAATGACGGCAGAAGGGAATCTATTAACGAGACATTTTCGGGTATTTTTGGATTGTTTTGGGAAGGCTTTGGGAAATTCAATAATCAGTTGGATGGTGGAATAGACTTCTTCAAGAAACTCTAAACCGAGCTTGCCTTGCCGCTCTTCATAAAATCGACGGAATGATTTAGCTCGGCTTTTGCTCCCGGATGAAATGTGAAAGTCATCCAAGTCGGTCCCTGATTTCTCTAAAAACCTGATCGCCGTCTATGGCCTCGCCTTTTCCTTCTTCATATTCCTTTATCCGTTTTTCCGCCTCTTGCGCCCACAAGCGATCAATTTCCTTTTGAGTTGGGACATTGAGACTCTCTAATAATTTCTCTACTAATTTTGCCCTATCTTCACGAGGAAGAAGAAGAGCTTCGTCGGCGAATTTTTGGGCTAAATCGGTCATATCGTTTGTCCTCAGTTACATCAACCTTTTGAAGTTTAACAAAACTTAGGCTGCCGGTTGATAGGTACGAATCTCATGTTCAACGACTTGATCTTGTTTAGCCTCCGGCAGCGACTCCAACATTTTGACAACTGTGGCAATGGCATTAGACATAAACAACTCTCCTTTGAATTTTCCAAAAATACGACAACAATCTACAATATGAAGTTGAAAAATGCAACCGCACAATTTGATGGAAGAGCCAACACCATGTCTGTGACGGTGTTTTAGGTTTCTAAGTTGGCTTGACTTTTCAGAAATCGCAGGCTATATTTTGGCATGTTTCCTGATGTCGCCGAACCCGTCGTGCTTCCGGATGTAAAAAAGAAGAAGCGCGAGAAGAAAAAAGTTCTCATCCTTCCACGCTACCACGTCATTTTGCTGGATGACGACGATCATACCTACGACTACGTGATTGAGATGCTCATGCAGATTTTTGGCCACAGCCGCGCCACTGCGTTTCAAATGGCCTGCGAAGTAGATGCGATGGGACGAGTGATCGTGGATACCACCACCAAAGAACGGGCGGAATTGAAACGGGATCAGATTCACGCCTACGGCCCGGATTGGCGCATCCCCCACTGCAAAGGCTCGATGTCGGCGACCATTGAGCCGGCGCCGGAGTAAAAAATTCAACACCGAAGGCCACTGAAGTACACGGAATACCGCCGAATTGAGGAAGCGAGATTCGGCGATTTCAGTGTTTAATTTCGACTTATCTATATAGCGGCGCTCCACTCGATTAACGCCTCGTCGTACGCGTGGATCAAATCGCGGTAACTCAACGTTCCCAAAACGTGATTCTTGTTTTTGGAGTCCACCACTGGCAGGCTGGTATATTTGGTTTTGAGAAATTTCACCAGCGCCTCGTGCAAATTTTCATCGGGGCTGATGGTGGCCAGTGGAGTTTTGACGTCTTCGGCGATGATGACCTCTCGCAGCCCCTCTTCACCCATGACCGCGCGCAGCGTCCCCATAGAAAGCAAACCGGTGATCTCGTTTTTTTTATTTACAACTGGGAAGCAGTCTTCTTCATGGTTGGCAAACATGGGCATGATGCGCTGAATGGGAAGGTCGTTGGGAATCTTCGGCAAGTGTCGATTTTTTTTATAGGCCACTTCGACTTTAATTTCCTTCAAAATGTCAACGATTAAGTCGCCGCGGTGGGCGGGAGAATCCGTGAAGCTGGTGAGCTGCTGGCGGTAGATGCTCCATTTGCGCGCCACAAAATAGGCGATGGCGGAGGTGAAAATCAGCGGCACCAGCAAACCGTAGCTGCCGGTCATCTCGGTGATCATGATCGTCAACGACACCGGCACGTTGGCGACGCCGGCAAAAAACGCCGCCATTCCTACCAGCACGAACGCCGTGGGCTGGGTGACCACCTCCGGAAACACATGCTGCGCCACGCCGCCGAACGCGCCGCCCAACATCGCGCCCATGAAAAGCGACGGCGCGAAAATGCCGCCGCTGCCGCCGGAGCCAATGGTGAACGACGTCGCAAAAACTTTGATCACCGCCGCGGCCAGCATTAAGGTGATCGCCAGCTCGCCGTTGATGGCCATCTGAATCCAGCCGTAGCCCGAGCCCAAAATGTAAGGAAAGAAAAATCCGATGATGCCCACCAGCAGCCCGCCGATGGCCGGCTTGAAGTGCTTGGGAATGTTCAGCGGCGCGAAAACTTTGTCGTGAATTCCGTAAAAAAGCTTCACATAAAAAATTCCTAACAGCGCGCACAGCAGCGCGAACACCGCGTAAAACACCAGCTCAACCGGCCGGCGGAAAAAATAGTCGCCGGTGGTAAAAATGGTGTGCCAGCCAAACAGCGACGCAAAGATGGTGTAAGCGATAATTGAGGAGGTGATTGCCGGCACCAGCCCCTCGGTTTCCATGTCGTCTTTGTAGAGCGCTTCCACCGCGAAAATGGCGCCGCCAATGGGCGAGCGGAAGATGCTGCCGATGCCGGCGGCCATGCCGGAGATCACCATGATGCGCCGTTCTTTATCCGAGAGTTTGAGCTTGCTGGCGAGAATGGAGCCGAAGCCGGCGCCAATTTGCGCGATGGGACCCTCGCGACCGGCGCTGCCGCCGGTGCCGATGGTCACCGCCGAAGCAATGGTTTTGATGGCCGGCACGCGCGGCCGGATGATGCCGCGTTCCTGATGATAGGCCTTAATCACGCCGTCGGTGCCGTGGCCCTCAGCTTCCGGCGCCCAGGTATAAACCAAAAATCCGGAGATAAGTCCGCCGATGGTGGGGATGATGAGAATCCACCAGCGATTGATGGGGAGATTATAACTTCCGGTGTCGCCTTCGCCGCCGGGCAGCGGCGGATTGTAGCCAGCGAGATCATGCAGGGAGATTTCCTGAATCCACACCTGGAGGTAATAAAATAAAATCGCTCCGAGCCCGGCTACAATGCCAATCATCAAGCTGTAAAGCATCCAGCGGCCGGTGAAGCGGAATTCGAAGTAATTGGCAAAGCGCCGCCAGAGAATACGGCTGCTGAGCCAGCCGCGGCGAACGTTGAAGGGTCTTGGTTTGCGGGGCATCTTTTTAAAAGTATCTGAACGGAAGCCCAAAATAAAAAGCGACCGCATCAATGTCAACCCTAAACTCATGCCGTTTATCTTTCGCTTGCTTTTTTACGGAGATAAAAATATATTGACCATGGTTTAACCCAGATGCGGAAATTTAGCACACTGGATGACACGGATGGGACAGATTCGCACGGATTTCATGCAAGCGGTGATTCATTGCCGCTTTTCGTTACTAAAACTGCCTATCTATTTTAATGAAGGTGGGAACATGGCATTTGTGAAAATTGACCCCTGAAAACTGTCTGGAATTGAAGTATCCGTGAAAATCCATTTAAATCCGTCTCCATCCGTGTTCTATTTGTTATTTTTCGATTTTCGATTTAGGAACTTACCCCCGACTTCGATGTAAAAAAAATCAGAATTCGATAATCTATTTTCAGCGGAGAGCCGTTTTCATGAACTTGCCAATCAATCCCTCCCTCAACGTTTTGGATTTGATCGCCCAGTCGGGAATCGTCGCTAAAGTGGTGCTGGCGATTCTGCTGCTTTTTTCGATAATTTCCTGGGGGATCATCCTCGATAAGCTGCGAGCGTTTCGGCGGCTGCGTAAAGAGTCGCAACAATTTTTGCGGATGTTTCAAAAGCGGAACACCATGCGCGACATTATGCAGGCCGCCAAGCAATTTGAGAACAATCCGTTTGCCGCCGTTTTTAGAGAAGCTTATTACGTCTTCGCCAAAAAGGATCATCCCAACCCGGGCCAGGGATTGGGGATGGAGGGGTTTCGCGAGCAGAAGAGCCGCGACCACAGCGAGATCGTGCGCTTGTTCGATTCCGCCGCCGCCCGCGAAGTCATGGCGCTGGAACGCCACCTGATTTTTCTTGCCACCACCGGCAGCGTTAGTCCATTCCTCGGGCTGTTTGGAACGGTCTGGGGGATCATGACCTCATTCTGGGCCATCGGTTTTACCGGCACCTCCGATTTGAGCGTGGTGGCGCCGGGCATCGCCGAGGCGCTCATCGCCACTGCCGCCGGATTGGGCGCCGCCATTCCCGCAGTGATGGGCTATAACTATTTCGTCAACAAGCTCAAGCGCCTCAGTTCGGAATTGGAAATTTACTACTCCAACATTATCGAAACCTTTACCCGCCGAGAGGTGCATGAAGTCGTCTAAATACACCACGCTTTCGGAAATCAACGTCACGCCGCTGGTGGATGTGATGCTGGTTTTGCTGATTGTATTTATGATCACCGCGCCGCTGTTGAAGTCCGGCATGAAGGTGAACCTGCCGCAATCCGTCGCCAAAGAGATCGACCCCAGCCACGCCGAGCTGATCACCATCACTCGCGAGGGCGCGCTGTTTTGGGACAACGAGCCCATCTCGCTGGAGATTTTGCGCGATCGCCTCGAAAAACGCAAAGCCGCCGGCCGGCTCAAACCGATTCTCGTGCAAGGCGACAAAGACGTGCAGTACGGCCGGGTCATCGAGGTGATGGACATTATCAAAGAATTGCAGATCGAAAAATTGGGGCTGGTTTTAAAACCGCGGCAGTTGTGAGGTATAGGGCATCGGGACTTATACCCTATACCCACTTAAGGAGAATAAGTTGCTGAACTATCAACCCCCAATGGATCAAATAGCCGATGTTGCTCCGCAGCGGAATCTGCTTTCATCATCGGTTTTATCGGCGTTGCTGCACGCCGCGTTTTTCTCGTTGTTCTTCATTACGGCGCCGACGGTGAGCAGGTTTGAAGGTTACCCCACGCTGCTGCCGGTGGAGTTAGTGAGCTTTGGCCCGGTTGCGTTCAACGCGCCGGAGGCGGCGATGGCGCAAGCGGCGGAAGAAACCGAGAGCGCGGTTGAAACAGCGCCCGAGCCGGCCGCGTCCGAACCGGAGCCCGAGGACGCCAACGCGATCACGGTGGAATCGGCTGCGCCAAAAAAGGAAACGCTGAAACCGGAGAAACCCGCTGGAAACACGGAGCCGAAAAAGAACGACGCCAAAAAGGAAGAACCCAAAATCACGGAGACACCGGCGCAAGCGGAGAGCGGCGGCGCGGGTTTTGGAGGGGGCGGCGGCGTGCGGCTCGACGTGCGCGAGTTCCCGTTTTCTTATTATCTGGCGGCGCTGCGCTCGCGGATTCAATCCAATTGGGAGCCGCCCTATCAAGCCGCTCGCAGCTCCATCTCCCGCAAAGCGCTGATCTATTTCAAAATTCAGCGCAACGGTGAAATCAGCGATGTGGTCATCGAGAACAGTTCCGGCGACCGCTTGTTCGATCAAGCGGCGCTGCGCGCGGTGACCCTCGCCAATCCGCTGCCGCCGCTGCCGTTCGATTTCCCGGAGCGCGCGCTGGGCGTCCACTTCGAATTTGAACAAGGGTTTTAAAAATTCAAACCGCAAAAATCAAAAGGCAAAATTTAAAAGCACGATGAGACATAAAAATTTAAGCTTTGTTTTCTGTTTGACATTGTTATTCGGGATTGCAAACGCCGCGTTTTCTCAAACTGACGTTTATCTGCGCATTTACACCAAAACTTTTCAGCGCATCGACATCGACGTCTATCCCTTCGCAGCGGAGGGCGGCGCGGAAATTTCAGAAGTGATGGCTTCCGTCATCAGCAACGATTTGTGGATGTCGGGATTTTTTAAAGTCAATGTGAAATCTGGCGCGCCGGCCGCGGATGGCGCCGCCGGCTCGCGAGCGCTGGCCGCCGTCTCCGGCAAATATTTCACCAGCGGAAACAACATCACCGTCCAGCCGCACGTCATCGATCTCGCCTCCGGGCGCACCATTTTAAAAAATGATTACAGCGACGCCGTGACCCGCCAACGCTACCTTCTTCACAAAATCTCGGACGACATTGTTTACAGTCTCACCGGCGAGCGCGGCATCGCGCGCACGAAAATTGCTTTTGTCAAAGAGAAGGGCGAGAACGTCAAAGAAATTGCGGTGATGGATTACGACGGCCAAAACGTCGTCGAGCTGACCAACAACCGCAGCATCAACCTGTCGCCGGCGTGGTCGCCGGACGGCAGCAAACTCTGCTACTCTACTTTCAAAGACAACAATCTCGATCTCTATGTTATGAATTTGCAGACCAACACCCTCGCTCGGCTTTCCAACGTTCAGGGGTTGAATTCCGCGGCGGCGTGGTCGCCGGACGGCGCCAACATCGCGCTGACGCTGACGCAGGACGGCAACGCCGAGATTTACCTTTTAGAAGTGGAGAAGAAAAAGCTGCGGCGCCTGACTTACAACAACGCCATCGATTCGTCGCCGAGTTGGTCGCCCTCGAACCGCGAGATGGCGTTCACTTCCGACCGCTCCGGCACGCCGCAAATTTACATCATGGATTCCGACGGCTTGAACGTGCGGCGTTTGACCTTCGAGGGCAGCTACAACGATTCGCCAGCGTGGTCGCCGCGCGGCGACAAAATCGCCTTCGTTTCGCGCACCGCCTCCGGCTTCGATATTTACACCATCGACGTCACCGGCGAAAATTTGATGCGGCTCACGGACAGCAGCGGCAGCAACGAAGACCCCTCGTGGTCGCCCAATGGCTTTTCGTTAATTTTCAGCTCCAATCGCAGCGGCAGAAAAGCCCTATACTCGATGTTTTGGGACGGCTCGGATCAAAAACCCATCACCAGCGGCGGAACGCACTATATGCCGGCCTGGTCGCCGAGAATCAATTGAATTCTAAATTCCAAAGTAGAAAGGAGAGTAGGATGAGAACGAAATTTTGGGTTTACCTGTTTTTGCCGATTTTTTTGGGTTTAGTTCTGGGCTGCGGTGGCCAGAAAGAAGTGATTGAGACCACACCCGAACCTTTTCCCGAACCACCCCCCGTGGTTGAGCAGCCCAAGCCGCAACCGCCGCCGGCGCCCGTGGAACCGGATCGTCCCAAAGAGCCGCTGATTTTGTTGACCGTGAATTTTGATTTTGATAAATCGGACCTGACTCCGGAGGCGCGCGCCATTCTCGCGGAGAACGCCCGCAAGCTCGAACAGAACCCCGAGGTTTATATTCGCATCGAGGGTCATTGCGACGAGCGCGGCACCGTGGAATACAATCTGGCGCTGGGGGAACGGCGCGCGCGCGCGGTGCGAGATTATTTAGTCAATTACGGCATCAGTCCCGGACGCATCACCATCATCAGCTTCGGCAAGGAACGGCCTCTCGATCCGGGGCGCAACGAAGAGGCGTGGGCCAAAAACCGCCGCGCCGAATTTGTGATCTTGAATTAATTTGAGAGCGAGCCATGAACTCAAAATTTTTGAAATCGCCGCGCGGTGAGTTAGCCGTTTGGCTGTTGGTTGCACTGGCGATGTTTGCGGGCTGTTCGTCGCAAAACCGCGTGCGCGCCCAGCAAAGCGAGTTGGATAATCTGCGCCGCGAGCTGCGTTACCTGCGAGATCACAACGCTCAGCTTCAGCGCAAATTGGATGACTTGCAAAAAAAAATGACGGAGCAGGAGTTGAGCATCAAGCAGACCAAAGCCGATCTCTCCGCGCAATTGCTGGAGGTCAGCCAACAGGTGCAGGCGGTGCAAAATCAATTGCAGGATACCAATTATCGCATCTCGTCGGCCGCTCAGAAAACCGGCGGCGTTTATCAGCCGCCCATCGAATCCAGCCGCTCGGGCGTCGATACCACGCAATCGTCCGCCAACCTCGGGCTGGACGAATCACGCGAGTTGTACAACACCGCTTATCGCGATTTGATTCGCGGCAACTACCAGTTGGCGCTGCAGGGCTTTCGCCAATTCATCCAGCAGTATCCGAATTCGGATTTGGCCGATAACGCTCAGTATTGGATCGGCGAGGTTTTTTACGCGCAGGGCCGCTTCCCCAACGCCATCGAGGAGTTTGAGAAAGTCCTAAAATTGTATCACAAAGGCGATAAAGCGCCCTCGGCAATTTTGAAAATCGGATACGCCTACTTGAGCATCGGGGAAACCGAGCAGGGCAAAATTTATCTCGAAGAAGTGATCAAAGAATATCCCGATTCTCAGGAAGCCAATTTAGCCAAAGGCCGATTGGCGACGTTGCAGTAGAATTCACCGCAGAGTGCGCTGAAAGCGCCGAGGCGTGTTAAAACGCCTGAGCGTCCGCCTGAAAATGAATTTTCAGGCTCATAGTGGAAGTCGGCTAAAAGCCGACTGTGAAATTAGTCTGCTTCAGCAGACCTGCGTTTACAAGCCAGAAACTTCAGTTTTCTAAGCTTAGCGAATCTTGATAATTTCTGAAAAATCCGTGTTATACCAAGCAGTTTTCTAGGAGCCCGGTCGGAAAGTCGGTCGCACTGGCTATCACCTCCCCAAAATTCCGACTTTTGGAATTTTGGGGAGGCTGGGAGGGGGGCGCTCCAAAGCGGATCCCCTCCTAACCTCCTCCATTTTTCCGCGAAGCGGACAGAAAGCAAAAATGGGGGAGGAACTTACTGCTCTTGAACTTAGCTCATTTTTCGACCGGCTCTCTAGCAAAGTTTTTTAACCGCAAAAAACGCAAAAGCTGGCGCAAACTCCGCTAATAAGAAACAATGTTTTCCTTGCGCTCCTTTGCATTTTCTTAGCGAACTTTGCGGTTGATTTGGTTGCGGCCACAGGCCGCGTTTAGATTTATGAAAGTGAGGTGAAAGATGAACATCCAACGCAGCACAGCGATCGCGCTGAGCCTAATTGTTCTGATATTATTTGGCGAAGCGCTTGCCAGCACGGATTCTGAAAAACAGAAGCTGCAGGCGGAATTGGAACGCAGCTTGGTGGCGCCCTGTTGCTGGAACATGACCGTCGATCAGCACGATTCGCCGGCCTCGCGCGAAGTGCGCCAAAAAATTTCCGAGCTGATCGACCAGGGGAAAACCAAAGAAGAGATTCTCGCCTATTTTACCTCACAGCCCAGGTACGGCGAGCGCATTCTTGCCAGCCCCTCGCAAAAAACGTTGTTGGGGAAAGTCGCCTACTGGTTTGCGGCCGCAGCATTATTGCTTGGCGCAGGAATCGTGGCGTTGGTGCTCAAAAGGATCGTCCGCCCCGCGGCTGTGAAAACCCAACCGGCTTCCCCCTCCACAACTTCCGCTAAAAAAGACGAGCCCTCATATTGGGAAAAAAGGGTAGAGGACGAGCTGGCGAAGTTTGATTAAGTATGTCCGTCCTTCCGAGAATGCACACCGCCGAACACATTCTCTCGGCGGTGATGCGCAAATTTTATGATGCCCCGCGCAACTTAGAATTCCATCTCGGCGAGAAAAAAACCAAGTGCGATTATGACGTTCCGCGCTCATTGAGTGAAGGAGATATTCGGCAAATCGAAGCGCTGGTGAACGCGGAGATCGCCAAGAATCATGCGGTGGCGAATTTTGTTCTACCTCGCGAGCAGGCGGGAAAGTACGATCTGTGGAAGGTCCCGCCGGATGCGACCGAAATCAGCATTTACAAGATCGGCGACTTTGATGAGCAGCCCTGCGGCGGACCGCACGTGACGCAAACGTCGGAAATTGGCGTTTTTCGAATTCTGAGTTAGAGGTGCGGGAGAACGGGCGGGTGCGAATTCGTTTTCGGGTGGCGCCGTAACGGGGGCATGACATCGACTTTTTTGGACAAGTCCCAACCGTCAACTTAGACCGGCTGGGTGAACATAAAAATGATGCCCACCACAAAATTCATCACCGCTAAAAGCAGGTAAAACGCAAACACCGTCTCCATTTTGAAGAGCGCAAAGATGAAGACGTTGAATTTGACTTTCGAGGACTGATATTGATGGCTGCCGTAAAAGAGCAGATCGCTCGGACTTTTGATTTTTGAGGCATTTCCCGTCCACAATTTCTCCAATTCCGCTACCCGCAGCTCCATGATTTTCATGTGACCGGCCTGCATCGCTTCCACCACCCAAAAAAGCACGATGGGCAGCAAGCTGAGGATCAATCCCTGCGCATTGAACGCCAGCAGCTTCCCGGAGGCGATGAGCGTCACGATGGCAAGCCAGATGGTCAGGCACCAGTTTTTGGTTTTGATACGCTGGTTGTAGTGGCGATCAATGGTTTTGTAATGTTGATCGATGACCCACTCTAAACGGTCTTTTTCAGTCATGGGCTAAAATAATCTATTCATTCCCATAAAATCAAGTGCTCTTTTGAAAACTTTGTTATGGACGAATGAGTACATCGTGTGCACGTTCGGACAACCTACTTCAAAAAAACCATTTAAAGTCCGCAACTGATAAGTGCTAATAATCATAAAAAGATAGCACGCGACCAGCTTCGTGTGGCACAGCCGTTGCGTTTGGCCGTGCAGTAATGACTTGAGAATACTAAGGAGAAGAAAAATGCGCCACATCGTGAAAGTTATCGCCATCATTTTTGTGCTAGGCATGTTTGCCGCACCCTCCGAGAGTTTGGCCGGGGTGCACGTTTATCTGCGGTTCGGCCCACCGCCGCCGGTGCGAACGGTGACGGTGGTTCGGCCCGCCCAACCCCATCGCCATGCCGTGTGGGTTGCCGGGCACTGGAAATATGATCGCGGCCGTTACGTTTGGGTGGAAGGCCACTGGATCAAAGCTCGCCGCCATTATGCTTATGTTCAGCCACACTGGGTCAGGACTCCGCGCGGATTTTATTTTGTGCCCGGACACTGGGTGAGAAAATAGCGGATTCGGTTGTGTGAGGCGCCGTACTCCGGAGGCCCCTTCGCCACAGAAGGGGCCTTTTTTGTTTGTTTCAGCGAGGGACATTCGCTCAATAGTAAACACTCTTCATAAATCAATCTTTCATTAAAATCCCAAATTTCGTAGCTATTTTCTCCTTGCGAAACCGCCCGCCGGCGCGGGCATGCGCTGGCACAGCGTTTGTTTATCGAAAGCGCTTCTGATTTTTGTTGATCAAAAAAGTTGCACGGAAAATCCCTTATGTTAAATTCGCTTTTGCGCAGCCGTAAAGTTGAATCGCTTCACTCCGATAAGTAATATGTCGAGACTTCGAACCACAATTTAAAAAAAGGAAGAATCTATGAAAGGCGTGATTTTAGCCGGCGGTTTAGGAACTCGATTGTACCCACTCACCAAAATCACCAACAAGCACCTGCTGCCCATTTACGATCGCCCGATGATTTATTATCCGCTGCAAACGCTGGTGGATGCCGGCATCGAAGAAATTCTGATTGTGACCGGCGGCAACAACGCCGGCGATTTCCTGCGGCTGTTGGGTAACGGCAAAGAATTCGGACTAAAACATCTTAATTACACGTACCAGGAAGGCGAGGGCGGCATCGCTGAGGCCCTCGGCCTGGCGGAATATTACGTGGATGGCGACAGCGTGGTGGTGATCCTCGGTGACAACATTATCGAAAAAAATATTCGCGCCGCCGTGGAAAATTTCAAGAAGCAGGGCAGCGGCGCCAAAATTCTTTTGCAAAAAGTAGCCGACCCCGGGCGTTTTGGTGTGGCCGAATTAGAAGGCAACAGAGTCAAACAGATTGTCGAAAAGCCGAAAGAACCGAAAAGCGATTTGATTGTGACCGGGATTTATATGTACGATTCGGAGGTGTTCAAAATCATCAAAACGCTGAAACCCTCGGACCGCGGCGAGCTGGAAATTACCGACGTCAACAACGCCTACATCGAGCGCGGCCAGATGACTTTTGAAATTCTCGACGGCTGGTGGACCGACGCCGGCACCTTCGAGTCGCTCTACCGCGCCAACAAATTGGTGGCCGAAAAGAAGCTGGCGCTGCGCGATGCGATGAAATGAAGCACCAGTTGAGACTCATCTCAAAGATGGGTCTCAACTAAATCAGCATCTCCGCAATTTGCACCGCGTTGAGCGCCGCGCCTTTGCGCAGGTTGTCCGCCACCACCCAAAGATTTAATCCGAATTTTACGGACAGGTCTTTTCGAATTCTCCCCACAAACACTTCATTCTTTCCGGAAGCAAACAGCGGCGTGGGATAAATCTGCTCTTTCGGATCATCCATCACAATCACGCCCGGCGCCGAGCGCAAAATTTCCCGCGCTTGCTGCGGCGCCAGCGGCCGCTCGAATTCCAAATTGACGCTGCAACTGTGGCCATTTTCGACTGGTACCCGCACGCAGGTCGCCGAGACCGGCAGCTCCGGTTCGCCCATAATTTTGCGCGTCTCGTTCACCATTTTAGTTTCTTCTTTAGTGGAGTCGTCGTCGAGAAAAACATCGATGTGCGGGACGGCGTTGAAGGCGTGCTGCTTGAAATTGAATTGCGTCGAATTTTGCAGATAAGCCGCGGCGTCGCGTTTGAGATCATCGACGGCGGCCTTGCCCTTTCCCGAAACGGCCTGATAAGTTGAAACCACCACGCGCTTGATTTTGGCCGCATCGTGCAGCGGCTTAATGGCCACCACCATTTGAATGGTGGAGCAGTTGGGGTTGGCGATGATTTTGTGTTTGCTGTTCAACGCGTGGGGATTGACCTCCGGCACGATCAGCGGCACGTTCTCGTTCATCCGCCAGGCGCTGCTGTTGTCGATCACCGTCGCCCCGCTCTCGGCTGCGATGGGCGCGAATTTCAAACTGACGGCGCCGCCGGCCGAAAACAGCGCGAAGTCCATCCCCTTGAAAGAATCTTCTTTCAAAATTTCGACCGGAATTTCTTTTCCGCGAAACGCCAGCCGTTTGCTGGCGGAGCGCTCCGACGCCAGCAAGCGAATTTGCCCGACGGGAAAATTTCGTTCTTCCAAAATGGCAATGAAAGCTCGGCCCACCATGCCGGTGGCGCCCACAATCGCGACGTTGTAGGTTTTCATCTTAACTCCAGTAAGGGTTATTTTCAAAGACGCGGCTTTTTTGGCGGGCGAGGTTTTCCGCCAGTGCCCATTGCGCCTGCTCAATAATTTGCGGCGCAATGCCAAAGGTTTCGGTGACGGCGGCGTGAAAATTTTTTTTGATGTTCACGTTGCGTTTGCCGGTAAATGTGGTTTCGCGCATGAACGTGTTGTGCACGTAAATTAACCCGCTGCGCGTGGCTTTGCTGAGGTAAATGCCGTTCATGGAATTGCGCCCGAACGAGGCCAGCCAGTGGCGCAGAAATTCGTCCGCCGGCGTCGGGCGATCCGTGAAACGGTAGCGCCACTTCATTTCATCTTGGTTGAACGTGAAGAGATGATAGCTTTGCGCCGCCGGCTCGAAGCGCAGTTCCACGCCGGCAAATTCCGTGCGATAGAGCCGCGGTTTTTGGGGATTCAATTCCATCGGCAAGTTGAGTAGGTAGCCGGGGTCCAGCAAATATTTTTTGCCATCCAGCATCACCAGCAGCGCGCAGTGGATATTGGCGCCGGCGCGCATATCCGCCATCACGGGATAGCAAGCAAAACCGTGCTGCGCCAGGATCGCCTGCAGAAAAAAAGTCAGCGAGAAGCAGGTGCCGCCCAACCGCTGCGCGATGTGATCGGCGATCACCTGTTCTGGCAGCCGCAATTTTTCGAGGCCGTCCCAGTTGTCGTGCAGCCGAATGATCTTGCTGATGTTTTCGTAGGGCAGGGCGGCGAAGCGTTCGAGAATTTCCAACAAAAATTGCCGGTCCGGAAGTTGCCTGCCCGCGCGGGCCGACGGCCGCAGCCGGAAAAAATCGAGAAACATCTGCACGCCGTCGCGGTGGCGCAGCGGCTGCAGTTGGAACGAATCGATTTCTTTAATCAACTCCACTCAATCATGCCCTCGTGTTGGAATGCAAAATTAAGAAATTTCTTATAAATCACAACTTTTTTTTCGAGGCCGGGTTCTGGATTTTTTGGCAAAATTGTCGTATTTTTCAACTGACCAATTGAATGGAGGGAGTATGGAGACAACGTTTAAAATCAATTATTTTGCGGTGCTCATTTCGGGTGTGGCTTATTTTCTCCTCGGTGGACTCTGGTATTCGCCGTTGTTGTTTTCAAAAACCTGGTTAGCGGCCATGGGCAAAACCGCAGAGCAGATTAAGCAAAGCGGCGGCGCGACCTTAGCATACATCACCAGCTTCATCGGTTCGCTGGCGGCGGCCTTGGTGTTGGCGGTGTTTGTGGACTACGCCGGCGCCGATACTTTGGAGGCTGGTCTCGCCACCGGCTTTTTTATCTGGCTCGGATTTGTGGCAACCACCGTGGCGCCGCCTTATTTTTATGAAGACCGCAACAAACGGCTGTACCTGATTTATTCTGGCTACACGCTGGTTGGATTTTTGATGATGGCTTCCATTTTGGCTTTGTGGCGGTAATCGAGCGTAGTCTAGGGGCGTATGGCCATGCGCCCCTACAACGTAATCGAACAACTCAAATGCTTTCTTCTATAAAAGTCAAAAACACGCAATTCCGCACCAGCGACGACGTCCGCCCGCTCCTCCAACAAATCTGCCGGGAGAACGCCGACCTTGCCGCCTGTGAGCAAATTGGCGCCAGCGAAGAAGGCCGCCCGATCGACGCGGTGGTGATGGGCAAAGGATCTCGCCGGGTGAGTTTGATTGCCGGCGCTCACTCCGATGAACCGGTGGGCCCGGAAACCCTGCGGACGTTGATCATTGAGGGACTGAAGCAGCGCGATTCGCTGGCGGATGTTTTCGAGCAATTCCAATTCGTGATCGTCCCGCACATCAATCCCGACGGCGAAGCCCGCAATCAAAATTGGATCACAAAATGGCCGGAAGCCGAAGCGTATTTGCTGCATGCGTTTCGCGAGCCGCCCGGCCGCGATCTCGAATTTGGCTTTCCGAACATGCGCGTGGAAAACCACTGTGTCTCCGAGTTTCTGCGCCGGCACGCGCCGTTTGCTTTGCACGCCAGCTTGCACGGCATGGGTTTCGCCGAAGGCGCGATGCTGCTCATCGAACGCCGCTGGATCGATAAAACGCAAACGCTGCGCGAGCAATTTAAAGGGGCGGTGCGCGCCGCCGGCTTGCGGCTGCACGACCACGATCGCAAAGGCGAGAAGGGTTTTCACTACATCGAGCCCGGATTTTGGACGACGCCCGAAGGCGCGGCCATGCGCAAATTTTTTACGAGCAACAATGATCCCACCACCGCGAAAAAATTCCGCGACAGCTCAATGGAATTTGTCCGCAGCCTCGGCGACCCGCTGTGTCTGGTCACCGAGCTGCCGCTGTTCGTCATCAACAAAGAAATCTTGCCGCGCAAACCAGGTGTGCCGCAGGCGTATTTGGAATTTGCTGAAAAGATTCCCGCCCTGAGATCTGAATTACTGGCTGGCCGCTCGGTTCAGCCGGTTTTCGATCCATTTCAAATTCAGCCGTTTTCATTGAGCGCCGCCGTGCCGTTGCAGCTCAAGGTCATCGAATTGGGTTTGCAAACCATCGCCGTTTCATCATAAATCAATCGGCCGCTGTTTCTCCGCGATGAAATTTTCTTCCAACTTTCCTGTTGCGCAAATATTTTCGTTTTCTTATATTGGCGCGGCTCATGAAACCAACCCGCGCAAAAATTTCTTCGTCATTCTTTCAAACATGCAAATCAAAGATATTTTAACCGAGAAACGCCTGTGCCATCTCGAACCCATGGTGGCCGAGATCAATGTGCAGGAGCTCAAAACCAAAATCGACGCCGGCGAAATTTTCAAATTGATCGAGGTATCCAACCCAGAACATTTTCAGACGGGACACATCAAAGGCGCCATGAACATTCCGCTGAATTCTTTGGAGCAAACGGCGCCGCAGCAATTCCGCAAATTTCAGCAGATTGTGATCTATTCTCAGGACGCCAACTCCAGCGTGAGCGCGGTGGCCGCCCGCACTCTACAAAAATTGGGATTCACCAATGTGCTGGCTTTGAAGGGCGGCAAAGAGGCGTGGAAAAACGCCGGCTTTCCGTTAGAAGGGCAGGGGAATGATAAAAGTTAAAAGTATTTATGCGAAGGCTCTTCCCGAAGACGGCCAACGCTTTTTGGTGGATTTGTTCTGGCCCGAAGGCTTAAAAACCCGCGACGCCAAAGTGACGGAGTGGCTGCACCAGTTGGGGCCCAGCTACGATTTGCAGCGGTTTCATTTCAATACCTCCAATTGGGATGAATACAAAAGAATTTATGTGAACGAGTTGATGTCCGACTCGGCGAAGAAGCAAAAGCTGCGCGAGTTGGCGGAGCAATCGAACGGCAACACCATCACGCTGCTTTATGGCAACCAAGATGCGCAGCACAATCATGCGGTGATTGTGAAGGAGTTGCTTGAAAGCGAGTTTCTGAACAGTAAACCCGCTCCCAAATAATCGCAAGTTGAACGATTAAGTTCCGTCGTCGAGGGAAGGGAGGTAAAGGCCAATGGAAATGGACTATTTTTAGTAAATGCAACTGAAATAAGTTCAATAGAGTTTCTAAAGACAGCAAAAGAAAAGGAGCTAGGATCATGAATAAAACTAAAGAAAGAGATACTGGCAAAACTCAACGGGGACGTTTTCAAGAAGGCTATAACCCGCCGACACGAGATCAGGAGATAAAACCAGAGTACACTCCGCCTCCACCACCTCCCCAAAAGGAAAAAACCGACGACAGGCAGAAAAGCGACTAAGCGTTTGTTTACCTTGATGGTGTTTTGTGCATAAAGATCGTTATGCCCTTAAAGCAGATGCGAACAAATGGAGTAGTAATGCCCAAATTACCCTTCAACATTTATGTCACCCGCGTCATTCCGCAGCCGGGTCTGGATATTTTACATAAATACATCGAGCGGGTGGAAGTTAATACGAACGATCACATTCTCAGCCGCGAGGAGCTGCTGCAAAAAGTCAAAGGCCGCGATGGCCTGTTGCCCTTGCTCACCGATAAAATCGACGGCGAGCTGATGGACGCCGCCGGCAAGCAGCTCAAAATCATCGCTAACCACGCCGTGGGCTTCGATAACATCGATGTCAAAGCCGCCAGCGCGCGCGGCATCATGGTCACCAACACGCCCGGCGTGCTCACCGACGCCACCGCGGACCACGCGTGGGCGCTGCTGTTTGCCGTGGGCCGCCGCATCGTCGAGTCCGACAAATTTGCCCGCGCCGGTAAATACCAAGGCTGGGGCCCGATGATGTTTTTAGGTGCGGACATCACCGGCCGCACGCTCGGCATCGTGGGCGCGGGACGAATTGGCGCGGCGGTGGCGCTCAAGTCCCGCGGTTTCAACTTGCGCGTACTTTATGCGGATGAAATTGCCAATCCGACTATCGAAAAAGAAGTCGGCGCGAAAAAAGTGCCGTTCGAGCAACTGCTGCGCGAGTCGGATTTTGTGTCGGTGCACGTGCCGCTGTTCCCCAGCACTCATCATTTGTTTAACGACGACTCGTTCAAGTTGATGAAGAAAACCGCGTACCTCATCAACACCTCGCGCGGGCCGGTCATCGACGAGGCGGCGTTGGTGCGGGCGTTGAAGAACGGCGTCATCGCCGGCGCGGCGCTGGATGTATTCGAGGAAGAACCGAAAATTCATCCCGACTTGATTGGACTGGATAACGTCGTGCTCACGCCGCACATTGCCAGCGCCACCATCGAGACGCGCACCAAAATGGCGACGATGGCCGCGCAGAATTTGGTGGACGGCTTGAGCGGCAAGCGTCCGGCGAATTTGCTGAACCCGGAAGTTTGGGAGTCACGAGCCACCTAACCCGGACAGGGTTCGAAACCTGTCCGGGTTTTTTTTCAGAAAAAGAAAGGCAGCGCATTTGAACATCTTCGACAAGCTCGTCGTTTGGACCATCCCTTTCGTTCCCCGATTTTTTGTTCGCCGCGTTTCCTCCCGTTACATTGCCGGCCCAACTTTAGATGACGCCGTGCGCGTCGTTCGCGATTTGAACCAGCAGGGCTGCTGCGCCACCATCGACGTGTTGGGCGAGCACATCACCAGAAAAGAGGAAGCCGAGTCCGCGGTCAATGAATACCTGCAGGTATTGGAGCGGCTCTCTCAAGAGAAGCTCGATTCCAACATTTCCGTGAAGCTCACCATGTTGGGGCTGAAGCTAGATTTCGATTTTTGTCTCCAAAACATGCGCAAGTTGGTTGCCCGCGCGCGGGAGTTCAAAAATTTCGTGCGCATCGATATGGAAGATTCGAGCTGCACTACTGACACCCTGAACATTTACAGCGCTCTGAAAAAAGAATTCGACAACGTCGGCTTCGTGATTCAGGCGTACATGCGCCGCAGTTTGCAAGACATTCGCGCGCAGATGGCCAATCACAAAAAAATCAACGTGCGGCTGTGCAAAGGCATTTACATCGAGCCGCGGGAAATTGCTTACAAAGACAAGCAGATCATCAATTCCAATTTCGAGTATCTTTTGAAAGAACTGTTGAGTAACGGTAATTACGTCGGCATCGCCACCCACGATGAAAAGTTGGTGTGGGCCGCCTTCAAATTGATCGACGAGTTGCAATTGAGCAAAGACAAGTTTGAGTTCCAAATGCTGCTGGGGGTTGACGAAGAACTGCGCCGCATCATTTTGAAAGAAGGCTACAAGCTGCGAGTGTATGTGCCGTTTGGCAAACAGTGGTATGAATACTCAGTGCGGCGTTTAAAAGAGAATCCGAGCATGGCTGGTTACGTGGTGAAAAATTTGTTTGGGATCAAATCAAGCGGATGATCGCGCTCAACGACATCATCGCCGCCGGCAAAGAGCTGCCGCCGGTGATCGTGCGCACCCCGCTGCTGTTTTCGCAGGCGCTTTCAAATCTGATGGGCTGCGCTCTCTTTTTAAAAGCCGAAAATCTGCAAATCACCGGCTCCTACAAAGCGCGGGCGGCGTTCACGATTTTGAACCGGCTGGCGCCCGAGCAGAAAAAAAAGGGCGCTGCAATTTCTTCCTCCGGAAATTTCGCCGGCGCGTTTGCTTACATGGGGCGCCTGCTGAACATTCCCACGGTGGTGGTGATGATGCAAAAAACCGCGCCCTTCAAAATCGCGCGCACCCAGCAGTACGGCGCAGAGGTGGTGTTGTGCGAAAACCGTTTCGAGGCGCGCTGGGAGACGCTCGACCGTTTGCAGGCGGAGCGCGGCGTCGCCGCAATTAATACTTTTGAATCTCCTGAGGTAATAATCGGCCACGGCGTTATCGGTTTGGAAATACTTGAAGACCTTCCGGATGCTGACGTCATCCTCGTGCCCATCAGCAGCGGCGGACTGCTGGCCGGCGTGGCGTTGGCGGCAAAAGAAAGCAATTCGAAAGTGAAAGTGATCGGCGTGCAGCCCGAAGGTTCCAACGCCATGTACCTTTCGTTCCACTCCGGGAAATTGCAGAGCATCGATCAGGTGAACACAATTTGTGACGCCCTTGTGGCCACCAAGCCCGGCGCGCTGCCGTTTGCGCTGGTTCAAAAATACGTGGACGATGTGGTGCTCGTCTCCGATGAAGCGGTGAAACAGGCGACTGCCCTGCTTTTTGAGCACGCGAAGTTAGTGGTGGAACCGTCGGGGGCGGTGGGCGTCGCGGCGCTGCTTTCGGGAACAGTTGCCGCGGCCGGCAAAAAGGTGGTGGCGCTGCTGAGCGGCGGCAACGTTTCGCGCGAAAACTTTCGAAGCCTTCTTTGAGCAGTTGGCCGCTGGCAAGTCGGTTTGCGGTTAACAGAGCGACTACGCATCAAACACTTCATTAATCCAGTACTAAACCTTTGCTCGAATTTGCGTATAAGAGAGTTGCAATTACAGCAAACTGTGACTTTCTAACTATGGCAGGAGCCTAAAATGAATTACTCAGAGGCGGTGTCCTTTACCTTCCGCGATCCGAAGTGGTTAAAGAAGATAGCAATTGGCGGCGCGATCTCATTTGCCAGCTTTTACCTCGGGATTTTTTTTGTTTTCGGATTTTTTGTGCTCGGCTACTACATTGGCGTGCTGCGAAACGTGGCCCAAAACGTTGAGCCGACTTTGCCGGAGTGGAACGATCTCGGAAAACTTTTTGTTGACGGACTGCTGGGCGGCATCATCAGCTTTTTCTATATTCTAATTATCGGCGGCTTGTGCGCTTTGGCCATCTACAGCGTGGCCACCGATTACATGCCCGAGTTTGAAAAAGTAAGTCTCATCGTTTTCATTTCAATTATAACCTTTTTAGCGCTGACCGCTTTTATCAGTTATGGTTTGCTGCAATTGGCGATCACCGAAAACTTCGGTTCCGCGTTTAGCTTCTCCGGCTTCCTTCAGATTTTGCGCACCGATCTCGGTAATTTCATGGCCATCATTGTTTTTTCAATTATTCTGAATTGCATTCTTTTTTTAGCGGGATTGGGGATTTTTTCGGCGCTCACCAATTTTTGGGGCATGGTGGTGCAGGCGCATTTGTTTGGGCAGTATGCTAAAAGTTTACGTCCCACCACTGCCGCTGTTCAATCCGTCTGAGCGGCGGCCAGAACGTTAATCGGCTACAAGTGAAATCTTCTCATAAAAACAAGAAATTCTCACGCAAAGCCGGAAGGATCGCCTGCCTGCGAATACCTGCGAAGTCAGGGTATCCGGGCAGCATTTGCGTTTCGTCTTTGAGTGCGCACTTTTTGGTTGCCTGCCGGACTTTGGCCGGTCCGCGTTAGGATACTTGCCGGGATGAAACCGTTATGAGTCAGGAAATTCGCCTCTGGAAAATATCGTTGTTGCTGCTGGTGGGGTTGTACGCTTTTCTTTATATCGTTACGACCACGGTCGCCGATATTTATTTTTTGATATCGGATCCCGTCGCCGGCATCACCTTTCATTTTATGAAAGATCGCCAGCAGCTCGTCGTCGAATATGTTGTTCCGAAAAGCCCCGCCGAATCCGCCGGCATCCAGAAAGGCGACGCCATCACGCGTTTCAATAATCGTACGATCGCCGGCGAAAAAGATTTGCTGCAGGCCATTCGCGAAACGAAAGTCGGTGAGCGGGTGAGTGTGGCCCTCGAACGCGATGGTCGGCAGCGCGTCCTTTCGTTTGTCACCGAAAGCCGGCTGAAGGTTTATACCAAAACCATCGTGCATGGATTTCTGCCCAGCGTCATTTTCTGCTACACGCTGGTGTTAATCGGCATGTTCGTGCTGTTCAACAAGCTGCACGATCGCACGGCGCACATTTTTTATTTGATGGTGTTGTTCTGGGCGCTGGCCATGTGGGGCGAGTTCCCCTACGGCTCGGAAACGCTGTTCAAAAAACTGCCCAACTGGTTCACGCTGATTCGATTGCTGCATTGGCCGCTGGCCGTGGGACTGCTGTTGCATTTCACCCTCATTTTCCCGATTGAAAAAGTTACGTTCCAGCGCCGCCCGCGGCTCTATTTGTTCATTTGTTATGGCTCGATAGCGCTGTTCGTCCCGTTTCTGTATGCCGAAAGTCGCGGTCTGCCGTGGGGAGAGCAATTGCTTTTTTATGGGCGAGGCATCTGGTTCGCCGTTAACTTTTTTCTCGCCATGACCATGCTGGGCAGCTCAATGGCCAAAGCGCCCACTTCCACCGCGGCCAGCCAGGCGCGCATCATGTATTACGGCACGATGCTGACGCTGGCATTACCCACTGGCCTCTATTTTCTGCCGCGGCTTTTTGGTAAAGCGATTCCCTATTCGGAAAATTTTCTGTATGCGCTGGTGTTGTGGCCGATGGTGCTGGCTTACGCCATCATCAAACATCGCTTCATGGACATCGATGTCATCGTTAAGCGCGGCGTGGCCTACGCGCTTACTTCCGGTTTTGTGGTTGCGGCCTATTTCCTGCTGGTGGTGGGCGTTGGAAAATTGGTGCTGTATTTGACCGGTTCCAGCAGCCAGGTGGTAACCATCATCGCGACGCTGCTGATCGCGGCGGCGTTCAACCCGGTCAAAAATCGCATCCGCAATTTTGTCGATCATAAATTTTACCCCGGCCGTTTCATCTATCGCGAGGCGGTGCGCGCGTTCAGCCACCAGCTCGTAAAGGTGGTGGATTTGCAAAAGCTGCTGGATTTGCTGCTCAACTTTTTTTCCGAAACCATGCACATTCAGCAAATCGCCATTCTGTGGAGATCGTTGGACGGCGCCGACTACCGCCTTCGCGCGCAGCACGGCCGCAACCCGCAGACCCTCGTTCGCTTTGCCAGCCGCGACGCGGTGACGGAGTGGCTGCGCAAAAAACCAGCGCTGCTCGATCTTGTGCCTTTCCCAGATCACCTCAACGCCTCCGCGGATGAAAAGGCGCGCTGGCGCGAACTGCAAACCGAAATTGTTTTGCCCCTGCTTTCGAAGGATCAGCTCGTCGGAGTTTTGAGTTTGGGGCCAAAGGCAAAAGATGAATCTTACTACAAAGAAGACCTCGAGCTTTTGGAAACCCTCGGCGATCAAATCAACATCGCGTTGGAAAACGCGTTGCTCACCGAGGAGCTGCGAGAGCAAGATCGTCTGAAAAAAGAATTGGAGGTGGCGCGGCGCATCCAGTTGAGCTCGCTGCCGCAAACCGATCCCGACGTGCCCGGGCTCGAGGTCGCCGGCGTTTCGATTCCGGCGCTGGAAGTGGGAGGCGACTATTATGATTATCTCATCTTTCCGGACCGCCGCTTCGGCGTGGTCGTGGGCGATGTTTCCGGCAAAGGCACGTCGGCGGCGCTCTACATGCTGCAGCTCAAAGGCATTTTGAAAACCGCCGCTAAATTTCATCATTCGTTAAAAGAGTTGATGGCGGAGGTGAACGCCCTCACCTTTGGCAGCATCGAAGAGAGCTCGTTCATCACCCTCACCTGCGGCATCTTCGACCTGAATCAGCGAAAGCTGCATCTCGTTCGCGCCGGCCACCTGCCGCTGATTCATTACTCCGCGCGCAAAAAATCCTGCGCCCGAATTGCCCCGAAGGGCATCGGCATCGGTTTGGAAAACGGCCAGCTTTTCAAAAAACAGTTGCAGGAGCTGGTGGTGCCGTTTCATCCCGGCGATGCGTTCTTGTTTTACACCGACGGCGTCGTCGAAGCCCACAGCGAACCCGATGAAGAACTGGAAGGCACGAAGCTGCTTGAAATTCTCCAACAAAATGGATGGCAATGCGCGAAGGATCTGCGGGACACCATCATTGCCTCCACTCGCGAGGTTCTGACGATGGCTTCTCAAAAGGATGACATGACACTGGTGGTGGTGCGGGTGAAATGACGGAGTGTCAAGCTTCAGCTTGACAATCAAAAATTGAAATGGGGCTGTCCAAAAAAGAAAGTAAATTGTCATTGCGAGGAGCGCTAGCGACGAAGCAATCCCAAGATTTGAGCACAGAATCGTGAGATTGCTTCGCTTCGCTCGCCTGCCTGCGCAGGCAGCAATGACAGGCGTCTTTTTGGACAGCTCCACTCCCAATAATCCTCACAGGTTGCTTTTATTTATAGCCCACGGTTATCACAAACTCCCCGGGAATTTCATAACCCCTGCCATTTTTGAATGGCGCGATGGAGGCCAAATACTCGGCGTGGGCTTCGCGGCGGGTGATGTCATCAAACCGCGAGTAGGCCAGCGCCACCGGGCCGCCGGCAAACGCGGCGCCGCAGGCGTCCTCGGGCGTGGCGTAGTGCAGGATGGTGTTAATGCGCTCGCTGATAACATGAACAAAGCCGGCCGCCTCGAACGCCTGCTGTAGTGAGTTCGCTGTACCCAGTTGAAAGAATAACGGGCACACCTCCGATTGCACCCGTGCATCGACGATGGGGAAAATGTCGGCCCAGCCGCAGCGGTTGCGCTGACCCCACACCGCCGCCGCGGCCCGGCCGCCCGGCTTCAAAACGCGATACATTTCACAAAGCGCCTTCACTGGATCGGGCACGTACATCAAACCCAGCGCACACAGCGCGGCATCGAAGGTTTCATCCGGGAAAAGTAAGTCCTCGGCATCCATCCTTGCGAAGGCAATATTAGAAATACCCTGCTTGTCCGCAATCTGGCCTGCGCTTTCGATCATCCCTTCGGAAATATCCGTTCCATGAACCACGCCGTTTTTGCCAACCTGCTGCGCCGCTGGAAACGTGACCAGTCCGGTGCCGCAGGCGATGTCCACCACGGCTTCTCCACGTCTCAAATTCGCCATTTGCAGCATACGGGTTTGCGCCGGCGCAAGCTGTTTTTGCCAAAAGCGTTCGTAGTAATCGACGGCCTTGTCCCAGCCGTAGCGCTGAATGCGTTTTTGCAGTTTCGCTTCCATTTATTTCTCCGTGGCTTGGATTTCAACTTCGCGGCGGACGCGGATCGGGCGGCGGAACACATCGAGATATGGGGTGTGGGCGTCAGCCCAATCCAGCAACTTTAAAATCTCTGCTTCGGAAGCCGGGCTTTGGATGTGCACGAGGTAGCGCACCTCTTGGTAGCCCGCCGGCAAGTCGGCCAGGCCGTACTCGCCGCGGACGTCGTAGTCCGCCTGCACCTCAATTTCGAGCCCCGAGATGGGCACGCCCAATTTGGCGGCCCACATCACGTAGCTGATGGCGAGGCAACTGCCCAGCGCGGCGCGGCC
Source organism: bacterium (assembly GCA_037446635.1). GTDB lineage: Bacteria > Zhuqueibacterota > Zhuqueibacteria > Oceanimicrobiales > Oceanimicrobiaceae > DASWHH01. The sequence goes on along the minus strand of JBBIIG010000033.1, from coordinate 14,697 downwards.
GTAAACTCCGGGATTAGGGCCGGCGTTCCTGCCGCCGTGTTTCTCGCCTAAATCCGCGATGAGCCGCCACGGACCGTCAGTGATCTCGCAGGTGAAACCTTCGCCCAATTTGACTTTGGTTACCGCCGTGCCCTGGCCCACGCCCGGCCGCAGTTCCACCGCTTTGGCGTTGCGCTCAAACGCGGTTTTAATTTTTTCTGTGGTGGTCACCGTGTCTCCTTTTTTAACGGGTTTTAAAACGAAGACAACCGTTCAAAGTTGCCGATCGGCTAAAACAATCCCCGGGCGATGAAAAATGGAATCACCACATAAACCAGCGTGTCGCGAACCGTGTAGTAGCCAATGATCGCGTAGAAGAATTTTTTGCCGCGCCGGCGCGCCAGTTCTTTGACGCCGTGGTTCTTGACAATGATTACGCTGTCGATGATAAAATATTTATAAAGCCGAAAAGCAAAAGTCTGTTGTATTTTGTTCGCGATGAATGATAGAGTTTTCATGGCAGCCTCTTTTCATTTATGCGTAGGGGCGATTCATGAATCGCCCCTACGGTTGACATTCAATTACGCGATGCTCGATTCGGGTTGTGCGAGTGTTTGCGCCGCGCCGTTCTTGCGAGAGAAACTGGGGATGAGCATCGGCACGCGCTTGCGGTAGTCGGCGTAATTCTCGCCGTTAATCCGCTCCAGGTCGCGTTCTTCCAACTGAATGCCGACGAGGATGTAGGCGGTGGTGGCAATCGCAAACACCAGGTGCGCGGCGGTCATCGTCGGAGTTGCCCAGAAGGCGAACAACCAACCCAAGTACAGTGGATGCCGAATTTGCTTGTACGGCCCCGGGGTCACAAAACCCAGCGGTGTGTACTCTTTGCCGCGCAGGTAGAGATAGACCTGGCGCAAGCCGAACAAGTCAAAGTGGTTGATCAAAAACGTGGTCACCAGCACCAGCAGCCAGCCGAACACGAACAGCGCTTGTAAGAACAAACGGGCATGCGGTTCTTCCACGTTCCAGATCATGCCGCCCATCGGCCGCCACTGCCAGAACAGCAGGATCAAGCACAAGCTGGAAAGCAAAACGTAGGTGCTGCGTTCCGCGGCTTCGGGAACGATTTTCGTCAGCAGCTTTTTGAAGCCCTGTCGAGCCATGACGCTGTGTTGAACGGCGAACACACCCAACAGCGCCGCGTTGATGAGGAGCGCCGCGCCCAGGGAGCCTTGCGGCGCGGAGTCGATGGATTTCGGCACAAACAGGTTGCCCACAAAGCCGAAGGCATATAGGAACGTTACGAAGAAAACGGCGTAAGCAATCGCTCCGTAAGCAAATATTCCGATTCTTTTTAACATTTCGTCCTCCTTAAGTTAAATTCGCGGCGTTTCAATTCAACTGGTGTGCCTGTTCTTTTTGGCGAAATTAGGCGGTAGCTTTAAGATATTAAAATTACAATCGCTTGGTGTGTTCATTAAATTTGAAGTTTCAAAGAGTGGAGGAACGGTTCGACATTTTTGTCGGGGGGATTCGACAAGCTTGACGACGCACTTAAAAGATTTAACCAAAAAGGGCACGAAGACACAAAGAAAATCAAAGCAAGCTAAATCAAAATATTTTAGATGTGCCTAAAAAAATTATCACATTGGAGGTTGACATTCGTGGGCGGAATGATATATTTACCCAAAAATAAAAGTGGAGGGAAGAACATGCTTAAAAAAGTTTGTGTGATTTTCATTTTTGCGCTGTTGGTGGGAGCGGTTTTGTTCGGTTGCGCTAAAAAGCAGGCGGCGGTCACGCGCGCCGCCGCGGTGATGAACCCCACCCAGGGCAACACCGCCAAAGGCACCGTTACCTTCACTAAAGAAGAGGGGGGAATGCGAGTAGTTGCCCACTTCGAAGGGGTGCCGCCCGGCGAACACGGTTTTCATATTCATGAATTTGGCGATTGCAGCGCTCCCGATGCCAGCTCGGCCGGCAGCCATTTCAACCCCACCAATATGCCGCACGCCGCGCCGGACTCCGCAATGCGCCACGTGGGCGACCTCGGCAACATCAGCGCGGATTCCTCCGGTGTGGCGCACAAAGAATACGTCGATCCCATGCTGACCTTTGAGGGCGACAACTCCATTTTGGGCAAGGGGGTCATTTTGCACGCCGATCCGGACGATTACACCTCGCAGCCAACGGGCGCCGCTGGCGCGCGGATTTCCTGCGGAGTGATTGAAGCGGCCAAAGAGTAACCCCTGAAGTAAATGAACGTAGGGGTAATTCATGAATTACCCCTACGTTTTGTTTGAGCCGATTGCAATGCTTTCCGCAAAGCTCTACTTAATCTTTACTTCGATTTCTTTCGGTTTAATTTCCTCCGCTTTCGGCAGTGTGATGGTGAGCAAGCCATCGGAAAAGTCCGCGTTGATTTTATCGCTGATGATGCGGTTCGGCACCCGGAAGCTGCGCTCGAACTGGCCGTAGCTTCTTTCGACCCGGTGAAAATTAATGCCCTTATCTTCTTTTTCGCTTTTCTTTTCGCCAGTGATGGTGAGCAGGCCCTCTTCATACCTAACTTTTACGTCGTTTCTTTTCATACCGGGCAACTCGACCTGCAGGTAAAAATTGTCCTTATCTTCGCTGATATCCACTGCCGGGCTCCAGGCGCCTTTGAACAGCGAAGTTTCTCGGGCGTCGCCTCTGAAGACGGTGTCAACCAAACGATTCATTTCGTCGGCAATGCCGATCAAATCACGAGCCGGACTCCAACGAGTTAGATACATAGTGCACCTCCATTTTTTAAAAGTTCTAATTTGATTTTTTCAAAATGCTTAAACTTGCAACCCGAACGTTGGCAAGGCCTATGCCAGACTTCTGATCGAAGACGTAAGTAAAAGTAAACGCAGAAATTATTTTCCCTTACGATTTTTCGGCGGCGTAGAAAAAGTGTCAGTAGCAAATGTAATTATTTCGCTTTACTTCTGCCAAATTTTCGCTGTGCAGTCACACTGAAATACTTCCGTGTTTCGGCTTTTCCGAAAATTTCTGCTTGCATTGCCGAGTCGTTTTCAGTATAATTTTGCTTAACAAAAAAATACGGGACCCCTAAAATGAGCGTTGTGAAATTCACCCAGATGCCGAATACCGCGCGGCTGTGGATTTATGGCTGCGAGCGGGCTTTGAGCGAAGCGGAGGCTAACTTGCTGACTGCAAGCATGAATTCGTTCATCGAACAGTGGACGGCTCACAAGCGCGAGCTAAAGGCCGCTTGGGAGTTGCACTTCCAGCAGTTTGTTTTCATCGCGGTGGACGAGCAAATGATGGGCGCCTCCGGCTGTTCCATCGACAGCCTGGTGCGGCACCTTGCTGAGTTGGGAAGAAAGTTGAACATCGATCTTGTGGGCGCCCACGCCAAAGTTTTTTTCCGCGATTCCAATCACGAGATTCGATGCGTGGACCGCAGCGAGTTCAAGCGCTTGGTCGAATCCGCAGCGCTCAACGAGGACACCATTGTGTTTGACAATACCGTCGCGACGGTGGGGCTGATGCGCGCCGGAAAATGGGAAACACCCATGAAGAATTCCTGGCACATTGAAGCGTTTGGGCGAGTGAGGGCGTGATGGGAAATAAAAATGGGTCGCGGCCCGACCCATTCTTAATTGAAAGTAATTATCTTTTGAACATTGCCCGCGACTCTCGCCGCCACTCCTGGCGCCGCACTTCCGCCCGGCGCAGGGAGAAGGCATAGGTGGCCGCAATGATGGTTATCAAAAGAATAAATCCTAACGTTAACATGGTGCACTCCTTTTTATTTGAAAAGATTTTGGCAACTTTTTAGGAATTTGTAGAAAATAAACGTATCTTGGACAGCTAAAGTTGCCAGACGATGCCAGCGATCTTGGATTTGAATTTTGTGTTGCACGGAAATTTTTTCTGAGATTTGGCGTTGATACTAATTGAAGCAGGTAATATCTGGGAGCCGATAAATGGCGAAAGCGGTTTGGAATGGCAAGCTACTGGCCGAAAGCGATCTCACCCAATTGGTGGAGGGCAATGTCTATTTTCCACCCGAGTCCATTAAACGGGAATTTTTCAAGGAAAGCAAAACCCATACGGTTTGCCCCTGGAAGGGAGAGGCCAGCTATTATCACATCGATGTCGATGGCAAAGTCAACGTCGATGCCGCCTGGTACTACCCGAACCCAAAAGAAAAAGCCAGGCATTTGAAAAACTATGTGGCGTTCTGGCGCGGCGTGGAGGTTCAGCGGTAGTGAAAGAACATGCCATCACTGTCGCTCGAAGCGCGCGATTTTTTACTCTCGGCAAGAGCAGCGACTCGTTGCGGCAGGTTTGGTTTGTGTGCCACGGCTACGGGCAGCTCGCTTTCCATTTTTTGAAAAACTTCGACATCATCGCCAGCGCTGATCGTTTGATTGTGGCGCCGGCGGGGCTGTCGCTATTTTCCGGGATGGGGTTCAGCGGGCGGGTGGGCGCTTCGTGGATGACGCGCGAAGATCGGCTCAACGAAATTTCGGACTACCTGAATTTCTTGAACCGCGTCCATCACAAAATTTTTGAAAGTGTACCCCGCGAGTCAGTAAAAGTTTTCGCGCTGGGGTTTTCACAGGGAACGGCCACCGTCAGTCGTTGGGCGGGAAGCGGCGCCTCCCAGATCGATCATCTCATATTGTGGGGTGGGCTGCTGCCGCCGGATCTGGAGTTGGCCGCGACTCAAAAAATTTTTCAACGAATGACGCTGACGTTTGTGATTGGCCAACACGACGAGTTTGCCGACCAGCAGAAGCGGCAGGAGGCGGAAAGCCGCTTGCGGGAATTTGAAATCGACTTTGATGTAATTTCTTTTGACGGCGGTCACGAGATGCACGCCGCCGCCTTAAAACAATTGGCGGAAAAATTTGCTAATCAGGAGAACAGATGAAGAAGATTGTTATTGTGATGATCCCTGTTTTGATGGCGCTAAATACTCAAGCCTACAGTCAGCAGCGGGAAAATTTATTGCGCCCGTTGACCGCAAGCGGAAATCAGTCGTCGCCGCTTTCGGGCGCCGCCGGCGTGCTGACGTTGGAATCCTTCGAGACCGGCGAATTCCCGCCGGCGGGCTGGAAGAAAATCACCAACTTTGACGGCTCGGGCTGGCAGCGCGGACAGACAGGGGAACAGGTCCCCGGTTTCAGTGTGAATGACACGTTTGATGCGCTGCCAGCGGGGGGAAGTTTTGTCGCCTTTGCCAGTTGGGCTAGCGGCGACGCCGACGGCCACTTCAACACCGGGCAGGCCACCGACCAGTGGCTCATCACCCCGCCAATCCAAAACGTGCAGCCAGGCGATTCTTTGAAATTCGCGCTGCGCTATTTTAGCCGCTTCGGCGACAATCTCGACGTGCTGATTTCCACTGTTGGAGACAGCATCGCAGATTTCGACACCCTGGTGGCGGCTCTGCAGTTTCGCGGTCCCGGCAACAACCAGTGGCAAAAGTACGCTTTCGCGCTGACCGATTTTGTGGAGGCCGGTTCCAACATTTTTATCGCCTTTCGTGAACACGTCTCCAATACCGCTGTTCTGGGCGACGCCCTTTTTCTCGATCTGGTGGAGGTGATTTCCCTGGTCACGGATGTGACTGATTCTCCAAAATCTCCGCAACATTTTGAGCTGGCGCAAAACTATCCCAACCCGTTTAATCCATCGACTCAAATTGCTTTCAGTTTGCCGCAAGGCTCGCCGGTTTTTTTGCGCGTCTATAATTTGCTGGGTCAGCACGTGGCGACGATTTTGAACGGCGATCTCTATTCCGCCGGTCGCCACCGGGTGGTTTTTGACGCCGGCGCGCTTCCCAACGGCATTTATTTCTACAAGATCGAAGCGGGTGATTTTGTCAGCGTAAAACGGATGACTCTGGTGCGCTAACACCGGTTTGATGAAAATATTAGGAGGGCGCTTTTGTCTGCTTCAAAATCCGGTCTTTTTTGTTCTGAAAATTTCTCGATAGCATACCGCAGCGCGGTGCGCGGAATTCGTAGTGTTTCGGTTGGCTATCAAGAGCGCCATCCCAAAACGCGAGCAACGCTCCTCGGCAAAACCTTAGAAACCGGCGCCACCTTCGGGTTCGGGTTAAATCTCCCACTGCGCAAGTTTAACACTTCGCTTCCGTTCGTGCTGCAATTCGATTTTGCCTCCGCGCCGCAGAACAGCTTCGTGGAAGATTATTAAATGTACACTTTTGGTTAGTTGGGAGTTGTAATATTTGGCATTAGTCCTGGCAGGCTGTTGGTGAATCGCAACTAAAGTTGGACAGGCGGAGGCTGGTTCCCGCATGACAAATGGGTGCTGGATTTTGTTGTGAGTTACTGATTGGATTGAGCGGAATAAAATTAGCCAACGAAAAAAGCCTCTCTGATTTGATGAGAGGCTTTTTTCGTTCTTTGACCGGCGGATGAAATTTTAGAAGTACTGATCGCGATAATCTTTGATCTCGGCGCTTGCTTTGAGAGTTTTATACCACTCATTAAACACGCGGTTTTGCTTGTCGAACAGCAGTTGTTGTTTGATGCTTTGCCGTTTGGCGGCAAAATCGTTGGCGTCGAATTCGGTTTTCGAAATCAATTGCAGCAGATAGTAGCCGCGGGTTCCCGAAACCGGTTTTGAAACGTCGTTGACTTGTTTCAAGCCGAAGGCTGCGCCAATGAATTGCAGGTCGCGCCCCACGCCGGCCACGAAGCCGTTGCGGTTGAACGAGCCGCTGGTTTTCACCTCCAGTCCCGCTTCGGCGGCGGCTTCATCAAAAGAAGCGCCGCTCTGAATTTGGTCGTAAACTTTTTGCGCCGCTTCTCCCGCCAGCTCTTTGCGTTTCTGCACGATCAACTTGTCTTTGATGGTTGGGATGGCGTCGGCGAGCGGTTTGATGCGCTCCGGCTGAATATCCACGATGTTGAAAACCAGAAATCCCTGCGGAAGCTCCTCCACGTCGCCGGTTTTGCCCTTCGAGTTGGCGAAGATGAAATTGCTGGCGCTGACATTCAAGCCGACCCCTGGGATGAACCCCGTGCCCTTTGCAAAAAAGGCGGTAGTATCAATTTTAACCTGCAACTCTTTGGCGACTTCCACAAACGGCCGTTTTTGCGCTTCGGCGGCTAAGTAACTGGCGTCGTCGCGGGCGTTGTTTTTGGTTTTTTCGGAAGGCTCGAATTTTAGCAAAATGTGCCGCGCTTTCACTTCTTCTTTGCCGTCCTGCACGCGCTTGTCTTCAACTTTTATTATATGCAAACCAAAACGCGATTTCACCGGCCCGACGATGTCGCCCACCTTAGCAGAGAAGGCCGCGGTTTCGAATTCGCTCACCATCGCGCCCTTGCCAAAATAACCGAGATCGCCGCCTTTGTCTTTGGTGCCGGGATCGTCGGAATACAACTCCACCAGCTCGGCAAAATCTTCACCCGCCTTGAGCTGTGCGATCAATTGGTTCGCCCATTCCAATTGGGCGGCGCTGTCTTCTGCGGTGGCGGTGGTCTTAAAAATGACGTACTGGATTTTACGTTTCTCTTCTTCTTTGAATTCGTCTTTGTGCTGCTCGTAATAGCTTTTGATCATGCCGTCGTCGATCTCGATATTTTGATCGCGGTAAGCGTTAGGATCGGAGAAAATGTATTTGACTTCGGCGTTCTGGTTTTGCTTCAAATATTCCCATCTAATTTCTTCCTCGGTGACGCGCACCGTACTTTGCAATCGCTGCACCAGTTTTTCCCCGGGGATGGTGTTGCGTAAATAGTCTTCAATCGAGCGCCACTGCTGGGAAAGATTGGCGTCATTAAGAGCGGACTGATAGCGCGCCATATCGAATTGTTTGTTCTCATTCAGAAAGGCTTCCTGATTTTTCAAAAAATCTGGCGGGTCGTCGAAAATGCGGTAGGCGATTTCCGCGTCCAACGCTTTGATGCCTTTTTTCTCGATGGCCTGCTGCACGAGGGCTTCCCGTACCAGGTTTTCCCAAACTTGATTGCGAATATTCTGAATCTGGCTTTCCGAAACTTCTTCCACGCCGGTGCGGTTGCGGTAGGCCTCCAGCTCCGCGGCGAAGTAACGATCGTACTGGATGGCGGTGATCTCGCGCCCGTTCACTTCACCGATGACGCCTTGTTTGCGGCTCAGGCCGGTGATGTCCATCCCCCAGTCAAAAACAATTGTGCCAATGAACGCCAACACCAGGATGATGAGCCCGGTCTTGGTGAACTCGCGCATGCTTTGCATGACAGCCATAACTTTTTGTATCTCCTCAAGATTTTGTTTTTAAGCGCTGGCAATATAATTTTTATTCACTTAAGATGCAAGGGCTTTTTGAGAACGTTAAACGGCAAATGGCAGACGGCAGACGTGCAATGGGAAGCTCAAAAGTGAATGGTGAATAGTATCCATTGAGGCATTACTCCAAAACTCCATCACTTCAGCAATTGCACTCCTGAACTCCATTACATTCATCATTTATCAGTTGTACAAATAGATAAAAATTCGGGGCTAGGCGGTAAGCCACTTGACATTCTGGCGCACGCTCCGTATATTTCGCTGCGAATTTAATGGACTAAAGAGAAAATGGCGCATTTCCAATTGGTTTCAGATTTCAAGCCTACGGGCGATCAGCCGCGGGCGATTGCGGAGCTCACCAATGGGCTTTTGAGTGGCCAAAAGCATCAAGTGTTGCTGGGCGTCACCGGCAGCGGCAAAACCTTCACCATGGCCAACGTCATCGCCAATGTGGGCAAACCCACACTGGTGATTTCTCACAATAAGACGCTGGCGGCGCAGCTCTATGGCGAGTTCAAAAGTTTTTTTCCCAAAAACGCCGTTGAATATTTTATCAGTTATTACGATTACTATCAGCCCGAGGCCTACGTCCCCAGCTCCGACACCTACATCGAGAAAGACACTTCCATCAACGACGAAATCGACCGCCTGCGGTTGAAAGCTACCAGTTCGCTGCTGTCCCGCGACGACGTGATCATCGTGGCCTCGGTGTCATGCATTTACGGTTTGGGCGATCCGGAAGATTATAAACACGAGCTGCTGATTTTGAAACGCGGCCAGGTCATCGCGCGCGATCGCATTTTATCCCAACTCGTGGATAGCTACTACACCCGCAACGATTTCGAGTTCAAGCGCGGCACCTTCCGCGTGCGCGGCGATGTCGTCGAAATTTTCCCGGCGTACGAGCAGGAGGCGCTGCGCATCGAAATGTTCGGCGATGAGATCGAGCAGATCAGTCTCGTCAACACCGTGACCGGCGAAATCTTGTCGTCGCAGGAGACGGCGGCCATTTATCCCGCCAAGCATTATGTGACGCCCTATCACAAAGTGGAACGCGCCATCATTGCCATTCGCGAGGAGTTGGAAGAGCGGTTGGCGTGGTTTCGTTCGCAAAACAAGTTGTTGGAAGCGCAGCGTTTAGAAATGCGCACCAAGTATGATCTCGAAATGCTGCAAGAATTGGGATACTGCACGGGCATCGAAAATTACTCGCGCCACCTTTCCGGGCGCGCCCCAGGCCAGCGGCCCTACACTTTGATTGATTATTTTCCGAAAGATTTTTTGACCATCATCGATGAATCGCACGCCACCATTCCGCAGATCAACGGCATGTATCACGGTGACCGCGCCCGCAAAGAGACGCTGGTGGAGCACGGTTTCCGGCTGCCCTCGGCGCTGGACAACCGTCCGCTGACCTTCGCCGAATTTGAAGGGATGATGAACCAGATGATTTACGTCTCGGCGACGCCGGCCGACTTCGAGTTGCAAAAAAGCAAAGGCGTCGTGGTCGAGCAGATCATTCGCCCAACCGGCTTGATGGACCCACAAATCGTGGTAAAACCCATCAAACATCAAATTGATGATTTGATTGCCGAGGTCCGCGAGTGCGTGAAACGCGGAGAGCGCGTGCTGGTCACCACGCTCACCAAACGCATGGCCGAAGATCTGACTGACTATCTCGCCGGCATGGAGATCCGCGTGCGCTATCTGCACTCGGAAATCGACGCCCTCAACCGCGTGGAAATTTTGCGCGATTTGCGCCTCGCGGAATTCGACGTGCTGGTGGGAGTGAATTTATTGCGGGAAGGACTGGACCTGCCGGAGGTATCGCTGGTCGCAGTGCTCGACGCCGATAAAGAGGGCTTCTTGCGCTCCGAACGCTCGCTGATGCAGATCGCCGGGCGCGCGGCGCGCAACATTGCCGGCAAAGTTATTTTTTATGCGGATCACATCACCGACTCGATGCAGCGCACCATCGACGAAACCAATCGCCGCCGACGGCTGCAGGCGGAATACAACGCGGCGCACGGCATCACCCCAAAATCCATCTACAAATCCTACGAGCAGGTGATGAGCGCCACCCGCGTCGCCGATGCCAAAGCCCCGAAGTATGGCAAGGGGGCGCCCGCGGCGATCGACACCCGCAACTGGAAGAAACTTTCCCCGCTGGAAAAAGAAGAAATTTTGGACCGTCTCGAAAAAGAGATGCTCGACGCCGCCCGCAAATTGGAATTTGAACGCGCCGCTGAAATTCGCGATGAAATCGATCGCCTCACCGGCAAAAAGAAATTCGCGTGGAGTTAATGCCGAAAGCGCAACGAAATTACGTGACCATCATCGGCGACCTTGTGGGGTCGCGCGCGCTGCCGGCAGGGGAGCGGGCTGCGGTTCAAAAGCGGTTCGAGGCCGTTTTAAAAAAAGTCAACCAGGATTTCAAAACCGAAATTGCTTCCCTGTTTTTGATCACCGCTGGCGATGAAGCGCAAGGGATTTTGAAACAACCAAATTTCTGCTACGAGATCCTCCGCCTAATTCAGATCGGGTTAACGCCGACGGAAATTGTGTTTGGGGTGGGCTACGGCGGCCTCAGCACCTCGCTGGGGGTATATGCGGTCGGCGCCGATGGCCCCGCATTTTATCGCGCGCGCCAGGCCTTGGAAGACGCAAAAGCAGAACGAAAGGCTTACGGAAAATCCATTTTGCGGGAGGTGCGCGTTTCTACAGATGCTGCGCTGCGCGATGATCTGATCAATGCGTTGTTTCTTTCTCTGGCCGTCATCAAAAGCCGCTGGACGCAGAAACAGACGGAGGTTTTGAATTTACTGGAGTCCGGAAAAAGCATTTCGGAAACCGCGGAAAAGTTAGGCCTTCCTCTTTCCAATGTCAGCCGTACTGTTGAGGTAACACATTTTCGTGAGTTTGAAAACTTGGCCGCAACGCTGCGGTCGCTTTTCAGAGATAACTTTCTGGCGCTGGGAGACTTATCAAAATAATGATAAGCTAAATGTAGTTATCAAAATTATGATAAGTTAGATTGAGTTATCAAAAAGTTGATAATCTGATTTTGGTTATCAAAATTTTGATAACGAATGATTTGGAGGCAAAATGCCGCAATGCGATCTCAAGTTGGTCATCAAAATCGGCGTTTATTTTCTGGCATGTTTGCTGGCGCATTGGCCTACGAATTGGCTGATTCGTAAAATGATTAAAAAGTGGCGGCCCGAGGCCACCGCGTCTTCCGATAAAATGGGGGCCTTTATTGGCACGCTCGAACGCATCTTAACCATTTTGCTTGTAGGGCTGGAATCGTATGCGGCGGTGGGATTTGTGGTGACGATGAAATCCATTGCTCGTTATGAACGCGTGCAAAAGGAGCGCGCCTTTGCTGAATATTTTCTCGCCGGCACCATGCTTAGTATGTTGGTGGCGTTGTTATTGGGATTAATTGCGCTGCGAACCGTGGGTAAACTTTAGCGACCAACAAAGGCAAAGGAACGCAAGGTACAGATGCGATGAGAATTTTAGTCATCGGCGGCGGCGGGCGAGAACACGCGCTGGTTTGGAAACTCCAGCAAAGTCCGCTGACGGAAAAAATTTTCTGCGCGCCGGGTAATCCCGGCATCGGCCAGATAGCCGAATGCGTTGCTTTGAAACCGTCCGACTTTGACGGCCTGATCAACTTCGCGCGCCAAAACCGGATCGATCTTACGGTCGTCGGTCCGGAGGAGCCGCTGGTCAACGGCCTCGTCGATGAATTTGAGGCGCAGGGGTTGTCGGTTTTCGGCCCCAGCAAAAAGGCCGCGGAGATCGAAGGCAGCAAAGCGTTCACAAAATATTTGTTGGACAAGTATCGAATTCCCACCGCTGACTGCATTGTGTTCACCAATTTTGACGAGGCGCGCGGCTACCTCAACCAGGTTGAGTATCCCACCGTCATCAAAGCGGACGGACTGGCGGCCGGCAAGGGCACGTTCATTTGTCAAAACGAAGAACAGGCTGAAGTCGCGATTAACAAAATAATGATTGAAAAGGTGTTTGGCCCCGCTGGCGATAAAGTCATAATTGAAGAATTTATGGTAGGCGAGGAGGCGTCGGTTTTGGCGATCACCGACGGCGTAAATCTGGCTTTCCTGCCGTCGGCGCAGGATCACAAAGCCATTTTCGACAACGATGAAGGCCCCAACACTGGCGGCATGGGCGCGTATGCGCCGGCGCCGGTTATCGACAAAAAAATGATGGCGCGGGTTCAAAAAGAAATTTTCGCGCCGGCCATTAAAGCCATGGCGCTGGAAAATCGCCCCTATCGCGGGGTGTTGTACGCCGGCCTGATGATCACCGCCGACGGGCCGAAAGTGGTGGAGTTCAACTGCCGCTTTGGCGACCCGGAGACGCAGGCGATTCTGCCGCTGGTTAAAAGCGATCTGGTGGAAATCATGTTGCGTGTCGCCCGCGGCAAAAAGTTGGAAAACAAAATTGATGTTCATAAAAAATGGGCCATGTGTGTGATGGTGGCGTCGGGAGGGTATCCCGGAAGTTATGAAAAGGGTAAGCGCATTTTTGGTCTCGACAAAAAATTAGGAGATGACATCGTCGTCTTTCACGCCGGCACGCGCAGTGATCGCGAGGGCCGCATCTTCAGCGATGGCGGTCGCGTGCTGGGCGTTACCGCTTTCGGCGAAGATTTTTTGCAGGTGCGCGAACGAGCCTATTGGGCTGTAGGAAAGATAACATTTGACAAAGCATATTATCGCAAAGATATTGGCGCCAAGGCGTTGGCGCATCTGCGGAAATGATTTGACAATTATCAATTCACCGTTCATCATTCACAATTAGTCTAAATTGTGAATAGTGAATTGCCAATTGTGAATTGCGAACGGTAATCAAATTCAACTCTGCGGCAAGCATGCCATCACTTAACTCGAAAGGGAAGTTTTGATGAAAATTTTAGTCACTGGCGGCGCGGGATTCATTGGCTCGCATGTTGTGGATGCCTATGTTGATCTCGGTCACGAAGTCGTTGTGGTTGATGATCTTTCCACCGGCCGCAAACAAAACCTCAACCCCAAAGTGCAATTTTATCAATTGCAAATTCAGGATGCGAGAATCGGCGAGCTGTTTGCGAAGCATCGCTTCGATGTCGTCAACCATCACGCCGCGCAAATGGACGTGCGCCGTTCCGTCGCCGATCCAATTTTTGACGCGCAGACCAACGTCCTTGGCATGTTGAATCTTCTGCAAAACTCAGTGCAGCACGGGGTCAAAAAATTTATTTTCTCGTCCACCGGCGGCGCGATTTACGGCGAGCAGGATTATTTCCCCGCGGATGAAAATCACCCCACGTGGCCCATTTCACCCTATGGCATCACCAAGCTCACCGGCGAAAAGTATCTTTTTTATTACCAACAGGTTTTTAATTTACAGTACGTGGTTTTTCGCTACGCCAACGTTTACGGCCCGCGCCAGAATCCGCACGGCGAAGCCGGTGTGGTGGCGATTTTTACGGAGCGGCTTTTAGCCGGCAGCCAGCCGATCATCAATGGCGATGGCAAGCAGACGCGCGATTACGTTTACGTCGGCGATCTTGTGCGCGCTAATGTCATGGCGCTTTCATACGACAAAAGCGACGTTTTCAACATCGGTACCGGCCAGGAAACAGACGTGAATGAGTTGTTCCAAATGCTGAAGCAAGCGACGGGTTCACAGCTCGAAGAAGTTCACGGCCCGGCAAAAGCCGGGGAACAGTTGCGCAGCTGTTTGTCGTATGAAAAAGCAGAGCGAATTCTGGGTTGGAAGCCGGAAGTGGATTTGAAACAAGGATTGCAGATGACCGTGGATTATTTCAAAAAGCAAAAATAGTTCACCGCAGAGTTCACCGTGCGCGTTGAGGCTCTTGAAAATTTATTATTACAATCAAAAACAAACAACTCTGCGTGCCCAGCGTTCTCTACGGTTTATGAGTAATTTTAGGGATAGCGAATGGAAGAATCCTTTGGAATCATTGGCCAATCGCCGGCGATCAAACAAATTCTGTTGACAATCAAGCAAGTGGCGCCGACGGAAATTTCGGTGTTGATTACTGGCGAAAGTGGTACCGGCAAAGAGTTGGTGGCGCAGGCGATTCACGAGCTAAGTCTTCGGCGCGACAAACCGCTAGTGGTGGTGAACTGCGGCGCCATCCCGGAAGGGATTTTAGAGTCGGAATTGTTTGGCCATGAAAAAGGCGCGTTCACCGGCGCCGTGGGCGCGCGGAAAGGCTATTTTGAATTGGCAGACACCGGCACCATCTTCCTCGATGAAATTGGCGAGATGCCACTCGGTACGCAAGTGAAGTTGCTGCGCGTGCTCGAAGGCAAAGAGTTTATGCGCGTGGGTGGTGTCAAAGCGCAAAACGTTGATGTGCGGGTGATTGCG
>JBBIIG010000032.1:38055-49883 GCA_037446635.1 bacterium | reverse complement strand
CGCAGAGATCGGCATGATCGGCCACAGCCTGAAAGGCAGCGGCGCATCGTATGGCTTCAATGACATCACCGCCCTCGGTTACGAACTCGAAGTCGCCAGCCATCGCCGCGACTTGAACGCCATCGATCGCCTCGTTGAGGCGCTCGATGCTTTTTTAAAGAAACAACCCGCAGCGAGCTCCCCCGCCGCCAGCACATGACGTAAACAACAATCGCGTGCTTAAATTTCAGCATCGCCGCGAGCCGTTGGAAACCGTCGCGCCGCGCGCCGTGCATTTCATAAACCGCCGTCTTCCAAACGGTTATCTTCTTTCCAAATAAAATCTGGCATACTATTGGTATGTGCGAAAGCGAGTTAAACTGTTTTGGAGGAAGACATGCCCGCCCTGGCCCAACCCCTACCGTTGGACGCCCGAATGAAACGCTTCGAAACTCTGGCGCTGCCCGTGATGACCAAACTTTACAATACCGCCGTGCGCATGACCCGCGATCACCGCGACGCCGAGGACCTGGTGCAGGACACCTACCTCAAGGCCTGGCGCTATTTCGATCGCTTCAAGCTGGGCACCAATTTCCACGCCTGGATTTTTCGCATCCTGGTGAATAATTTCATCAACAGCTACCGCAAAAATCAATCGCAATTAAAGCGCGCCGACTTCGATCTGACCGTGCAGAAAATAGCCAACGGCGACCGCGCCGACGCCAGGCAAAAAACGATTCCGCTCATCGACCACTATGAGCTGTTCGACGATTTCATTTCGCTGGCGTTGGACAAGCTGCCGAGCCAGTTCCGTTTGGTGGTGCTGCTCGCCGATGTCAACGAGCTCAAATATAAAGAAATTGCGGAACTGCTGGATTGCCCCATCGGCACCGTGATGTCGCGCTTGAATCGCGGCCGCCAAATGCTGATGAAATCCCTGCACGGTTACGCCCGCAAGAATGGCTATCTCGAAGCCGCCGCATAAAATGACTTAGAGTCGCCGCGCAGACCAAAAGACTCCCGGATGTTTTCAGGGAGTCTTTTTTGTTTTGAAATTTATTGGGACAAGCTTTAGTTTTATTCAAAAGACATGAATTTAAAAAGAATGCCCGCTCGCCAATTAAACTACTCTGTCATCATTCCTGCTCTCAACGAAGCTGAGCGCATCGTCCAGACCATTCGATCTCTGCGCGCCGAAATGGGAGCAGCGGAAACCATCGTCGTGGATGGCGGCAGCTCGGATGAAACGGCGGCGCTTTCCCGCCAGGAAGGCGCACGCGTGCTGGCCGCCTGCCGCGGGCGCGGCATTCAGTGCAACGCCGGCGCGCGGGCGGCGGTAGGAGATATTCTAATTTTTTTGCACGCCGATACTCGTCTTCCCCACGGCGCGTTTGAGCTGCTCAACCGCTACTTTGCCAATCCCCAGGTTCAAATTGGAACGTTTCGATTGCAATTCGATCACCCCCACTGGCTGCTGCGGTTTTATACCGCTTGCACCCGCTTCGATTCCATTTTCACCCGCTTCGGCGACCAGGCCATCGTCGTGCGAAAATCTTTTTTTGAAAAACTAGGCGGCTTCCCGGAGTGGCCGCTGCTGGAAGACGTGCACTTGCTGCGCCAGGCGCGGCGGGCCACAAAAGTTCATTCGTTTCCGGCTCGCGTCACCACCTCCGCACGGCGGTTTTTAAAAATAGGCATCGTGCGCTGTCAGCTCCTCAATGGCTGGCTGATTTTGCAGTATCTTTTGGGAAGGTCGCCCGCGCAACTGGCGGCGCTGTACCGGGACTATCAAAATAGTCGGGCGCGGCGCCCTGAAATTTTTAGAGGCCAGCGCTTTGAAGTAGAAGACGTTTGAAGGGAATACTTCCCTTCCGAATCGCGTTGGGTCAATCGAAATCAAGAATTTTTAAAGTGGAGATGATGATGAACTTCCTACTTATTTTTATCACAGCTCTGTTTTTTATTTCCTCCGTGGACAATCCCTCCCATGAGTTGTTCACACAAATTTTGCAAGACTACGTGCACGATGGCCGCGTCAATTATCGCGAGCTTCGCAACGACGACCGGCTGGCGGCGTACCTCGCGCAATTAGCCGCTGCCAACCCCGAAGCCATCGCCGACCAAAAGGCCCAGTTAGCTTTTTGGATCAACGCCTATAACGCCTACACGTTGAAAGTGATTTGCGACAACTATCCCGTCAAAAGCATCAACGACCTGCACACCGGCGGATTGATCGTCGGCACGGTACTGAAGAAAACTGTCTGGGATAAAGACTTTGCCGTCATCAACGGCAAGCGCCTGACCTTGAATCAGATCGAGCACGAGATCATTCGCAAGCGATTTAACGAGCCGCGCATCCATTTTGCGCTGGTGTGCGCCGCCAAATCCTGCCCGCCCCTGCGCTCCGAAGCCTTTGAAGGCGATCACCTCGATGAGCAGCTCGACGAGCAGGGACGCCTTTTTTTCAGTCAGAAGGATAAAAACTTTTTTGAGCTGGAGAAGAAGGTCGCCCATCTGTCAAAAATTTTAGATTGGTACCAGGGAGATTTTGGCAAAAACGACGCCGAGCTTTTGCAATACCTCAGCCGATTTCTGCCGACGGAATTGGCCGCGTCCATTCAAGCCGATCCCAAAAAATGGCAGATTAAATACACGGATTACGATTGGAGTTTGAATGAGTAATCTCTGCGGCGCGTGCGAGAAGACGGGCGTTGTAGTGTCCGATCATTTTGTTGATATCAACAAAATGATCGGGATAGGCAAAGGCGGGCAAAGAGAAGTCGATGATCTTGCGCTCACGCGCTACGCCTGCTATCTAATCGCTCAAAACGGCGACCCCGCGAAAAGCGAAATCGCTTTTGCCCAAACCTATTTCGCCGTGCAAACCCGCAAGCAGGAGATTATCGAGCAGCGGCTTTTGGACGTGGACAGACTTTTGGCGCGGGAGAAATTATCCAAGTCCGAAAAGAAGCTCTCGGGCATCATTTACGAGCGCGGCGTGGACGACCGCGGCTTTGCGATTATCCGCTCAAAAGGCGACCAGGCTTTGTTCGGCGGATACTCCACCTATGAAATGAAACGAAAATTAGCCGTTCCCGCCAGCCGGCCCTTGGCCGATTTCCTTCCCACCCTCACCATCAAAGCCAAAGATTTCGCCACCGAGCTTACGAGCCATAACGTCATTGAGAAGGACTTGACGGGTGAATATCAAATATCCAGCGAGCATGTTGAAAACAATCAGGCCGTGCGCAGGATGCTGATTGAACGCGGCGTCAAACCCGAAGCCCTGCCGCCCGCCGAAGATGTCAAAAAAGTACAACGCAAGCTGGAGGGCGACGAAAAGAAACTGCTCAAAGATGTGAAAAAGAAAAAGGGCTAAGCCTGTCGTTTGCCTCCCCTCAAAAACTTCTTGCTTCTTTAAACCCGTTTCTTTATATTCGCCCACATAATTTTTACAGAGCTTTACCCTAAACTCAGCAGTTGTCAGTAGAATAGAGCAATTCAGTCCCTTCGCGTTGTACTAATTCTGTAAAGCAATTCCAACAAATCTAATTAGCCGGGAGGAATCACATGCTCGATTGGCTGCCGCCCAATGTTTCCACGTTTGGAGGTGAGATCGATAAATTTTTCTACGTCATCTACTATATCACCGCCGCGGTCTTCTATCTCGTGGCCGCCGCGATGATTTACTTCCTCATCAAATACCGTTTCAAGGCCGGCCGCAAAGCCCGCTACTACCACGGCAACAACACG
This sequence comes from bacterium, assembly GCA_037446635.1. Classification (GTDB taxonomy): domain Bacteria; phylum Zhuqueibacterota; class Zhuqueibacteria; order Oceanimicrobiales; family Oceanimicrobiaceae; genus DASWHH01. The sequence goes on along the minus strand of JBBIIG010000032.1, from coordinate 46,151 downwards.
CTGGAAATCGCGTGGACCAGCGCCACCTTCATCGCCATGATTGTGCTGGCTTTGGTGAGCAAGCCGGTGTGGAGCAAAATCAAAATGCAGGTGCCACCCACGGACATCGTGGTACAGGTCACGGGCAAGCAGTTCAACTGGGAGATGCTCTACCCCGGCCCCGATCAAACTTTTGGCACCGCCGATGATTATCAAGTCGATAACCAACTCCATGTTCCCGTCAACAAAGTGGTGGAAGTCCGCCTCAAATCCAAAGACGTCATCCATAGCTTTTTTATCCCGCAGATGCGACTGAAGCAGGACGCCGTGCCCGGTCGGGAAATCCGCGCCTGGTTTGAGGCCACGGAAACCGGCAAGTACGAAATCCCCTGCGCCGAGTTGTGCGGCTTCGGGCACTCGGGAATGCTGGGGCATGCCTTCGTTTATTCGCCGGAGGAGTACGAGGCGTGGAAGGCGAAGACCTGGCCGACCGGCGATTCCGCGACGCCGGCGCCATGACGTTTAGAGGAACGATAAGATGAATTTGCAGAGTGGAACGTTGGATTATTGGATTAATGGATCAATGAGAAAAAAAGAAGCGCCAATTCAACGATCCATTGATCCAATGATCCATTAATCCATTACTCCACCCGTTGATATCAACTCGAACAGAGGAAAAAAATGAGCGAAGCTACAGCAGTCAAAGAAAAAGAGGTTCATCTCGAACACGCGCACCACGGGTTCATCCGCACCTTCATTTTCTCCACCGATCATAAAATGATCGGCAAGCAGTTTCTGTTATTGGGATTGCTGATGCTGCTTTTGGGGGGCGGATTGGCGATGTTGGTGCGCTGGCAACTGGCCTATCCCGAACGCCCGCTACCGTTGATTGGCGCGTCGCAGCACTATCGCGATACGGGTGAAGCACAAACCTACATGGACCGCGTGTGGGATCGCTGGCTCTCGAAACCAGACGCCGAACAAAACTGGATGGCGAAAAAAATGCCGGTGGGCATCATCACCCCGGCGTTTTATAACGAGCTGTTCACCATGCACGCCACCATCATGATCTTCTTCGTGGTAATGCCGATTCTCGTGGGGTGCTTCGGCAACTTTCTCATCCCGCTGATGATCGGCACGCGCGACATGGCGTTCCCCACCCTCAACATGCTGTCGTTCTGGGTGGCGTTCGTTTCAGGTATCATTATGTTAGTGGGATTTTTCGTCCCCGGCGGCCACGCGGCCACCGGCTGGACTGGCTATCCCCCGCTCTCCGCCGATCCCACCTGGACCGGCGTGGATTGGGGACAGAATCTCTGGTGCATGAGCTTGATCGTTCTCGGACTGTCCTCGCTGATGGGATCGATCAATTACATTACGACTATCATTAATATGCGCGCGCCCGGCATGACCTGGATGCGCCTGCCGCTGGTGATCTGGGCGCTGTTCATCGTCGCGATTCTGTTGCTGTTGGCCCTGCCCGTTTTAACTGCGGCGCTCGCGATGCTGCTGTTCGACCGCATGGCCGGCACCACCTTCTTCAATCCGACTGGCGGCGGCGACCCGCTGTTGTGGCAGCACCTGTTCTGGTTCTTCGGCCATCCGGAGGTGTACATTTTGATTTTACCCGCGATGGGCATTGCCTCGGAAATTCTGCCGGTGTTTGCGCGCAAACCGATTTTCGGCTACCGCGCGATGGTGTACGCCATGGCGGCCATCGCCTTCCTCGGCTGGATCGTATGGGGGCATCACATGTTCCAAAGCGGCATGAATCCGATGCTCGGCATGACCTTCATGGTCTCGACGATGGTGATTGCGGTGCCCTCGGCCATCAAAACCTTCAACTGGCTGGGCACCATGTGGGGCGGCAACTTGCGTTTCTCCGTGCCCATGCTGCACGTGCTGGCGTTCGTGTCGATGTTCGTCATCGGCGGGCTCTCCGGCATTTACATGGCCTCAACGCCGGTGGACATTTTCATTCACGATACCTACTACATCGTCGCGCACATTCACTACGTCGTGTTCGGCGGCAGCATCTTCGGCATCTTCGCGGCCATCACCTACTGGTTCCCGAAAATGTACGGCCGCACGATGAACAACACTCTCAACAAAATTCATTTTTGGCTGACGTTCATCGCTTTCAACTGCACCTTTTTCCCGATGCACATTTTGGGCGTCGGCGGCCACATGCGCCGCATTTACAATCCGCTGCAGTATGAATTTCTGCAGCAGTTTCAAGGCATGAACATTTTCATCACCATGAGCGCCTTCACGCTGGGCGTCGTGCAGTTGATTTTTCTCATCAACTTTTTCTACAGCATGTTCAAAGGCAAGAAGGCGGAAGAAAATCCGTGGCAAGCCAACACGCTGGAATGGGCGGCGCCAACTCCGCCGCCGCACGGCAATTTCGAGAAAATCCCCACAGTCTATCACGGGCCCTATGAGTACAGTGTGCCGAATGTGGAAAGCGACCACGTGCCGCAATGGCAAAAATCCGCAGCTGTAGCGGCGGCTCATGGTAACGGGCATCACTAATGGAACGTGCTGAGCAGAATACCCGTAATCGCCGCCTGCTTTTGATTCTGATTGGCGTGATGGTGGTGTTGTACGCGCTGGCAATAGTTACGATTTTGGTGAAAAACTAAAAGCTTTCACCGCAAAGAGGCGCAAAGAATTTTTTCTATTTTGAACCTTGCGCCTCTGCGCCTTTGCGGTTTATAAGTTTTTGAATTTGATGTGGAACAGTACAGTTTTGGAAAATACAGCTGTTGTAGCGCACCGCGAGAAAGTTGCTGAAAAGGGGTTTGGCCAGGGCCCGCCGCCGGTTTTCGACGAGCCGGATTTCGGAGACGACGGCGAAGAAACCAATGGCGAAACCGGTGAACCCACCGGCAACGCGCTGTTGGCCATGATGCTGTTCATCGGCGCGGACGTGATGTTCTTTGCGGGGTTAATTGGCGCATTCGTGGTCTTCCGCTTCGGCGCGGAAAGCTGGCCGCCGCCCGGTCAGCCGCGCCTGCCGCTTGAGGTAACGGCAATCAATACCGCAATTCTTTCATTAAGCGGCATGATCATGATCCTGGTGTGGCGAAAGCTGGCGGAGTGGAATCGGGAACAGGTGTTGAAGGGGTTGTTGCTGACCGCCGGTTTAGGCCTGACCTTTTTGCTGGTGCAGGGCTACGAATGGGTGCGGCTCATTGATTTTGGGCTGCGGCTCTCCTCCGGAATCTTTGGCGGGATGTTTTATGTGCTCATTGGCTGCCACGCGCTGCACGTGCTCGGCGCGGTGATCGCGCTGTTGGTGGTCGTATTCCGGTTCCATCGAAATCAAGAACATTACGGGCTGAAACGGACGCTCGGCATCAAACTGGTTGGGATGTACTGGCTGCTCGTTGTCGTACTTTGGCCGGTGCTTTATGGCTTGGTTTATTTGAGTTAGTTGGCTTATGATTAGAAATTTAAACAGGAGTACTGGAGTGCTGGAGTATTGGCGTGCCGTAAGTTATGAATCAAAGGTTTTTACATTACTCCATCACTCCATCACTCCATTACTCCACTGTGTTTTCAGGCGATGCCTCGCAGTCGCACTGTTCGTTGTCGTTGCCATATTGCCGGCGGTGGGCGAGGCTTGCCCCGGCTGCAACGCCGCGATGGACAACACCGTCGGCCGCGGGTTTAACATGAGCGTGTTATTTTTGATGGGCATGCCGTTTTTTGTGTTCGGCGCCATCGCCGTCAGCATTGTGTTCGTAAAACGCAGAGAGCATAGCGCAAAGCGCATAGCGAAACCATTCAATAACCACAAACAGGAGACCAAAACTTGAGCCACGCTACCATCCACGCCGTTGAAGCGCACGAATCGCCCTTAACCCCGGAAAGCTGGGGCAAATTGGGCATGTGGATTTTCCTCGCCGGCGACGCCATGACCTTCGGCACCCTGCTCGCCGGCTACGGCGCCATTCGCGCCGGCGCCCTCGACTGGCCCGTGCCCGCTGAAGTGCTGGGTATCCCCCTCACCGGCTTCATGACCTTTCTGCTGATTTGCAGCAGCGTCACCATGGTGAAAGGATTGTCCGCCATCAAACAAGGCAACGTTGAACGCATGAACCTGTTTTTGGGGTTGACGATTTTAGGCGGCGTCATCTTTTTGGGTTTGCAAGCCTACGAATGGACGCACCTCATCCATCGCGGCATGCATCTCAGCAGCAACCCCTGGGGCAACTATCTGTTCGGCACCACTTTTTTCACCATCACCGGCTTTCACGGCGCGCACGTCACCGGCGGCGTGATCTACCTGGGAGTGATCGTCTTCCGCGGCCTGCGTGGCAAGATTACGAAGGAGAAAGCAAATCTCGTGGAAATTGCCGGACTGTACTGGCACTTCGTCGATTTAGTGTGGATTCTGGTTTTCACGTTTGTTTATTTGATTTAGCGACTTCAAAGGAGAACCCAATGAACAAACCGGATATCAACTCGGAAGCAAAATCTGATGCGCACGTGGCATCGCTTGAACCCAATTACATTGGCGTGTTCTGGTGGTTGGTCGGCTTGACGATTGCAGAGTTGTTGGTGGCCGTTGTTCCCATCGGTCCAATGTATCCCAAAATTGTGCAAGCCGCGCTGCTGATTGGTTTGGCCTTGGGAAAGGCCGGACTGGTGGCGCTGTACTTTATGCATCTTAAATTCGAGAAGCGCACGCTCGGCGTCATCGCGTTGACGCCGCTGTTAATTTGCACGCTGCTCATCATCAGCCTGCTGCCGGATTTAACCAGCACGCCGCGCGCATCGCAAAAAGCCAAGGCGGCGCAAACCGAAAACGCCGCCGAGGCGGTGGCGGAGCTGCCATGACCGAATCTGGTAATTCAGAGATTTAATGGATCTTATTTCTTGACTGACAGCATTAATCCATCATATTTAATTAACTAACAAGACTATTGTAAAATTCTTAAATACGCAGGGAACGCATACTATGGCGTTCCCTGCATGAACTTAATCCAAGATAGCCTCATCGCTTCCTAATAATTTATGAATAACTTTGGCTATAACATCTGGCTGCACCGCTTCGCGAAAGTAGTGGCTGCTGCCACTTTTGCTTTGATTTTCATCGGCGGATTAGTAACGACCACCGGCTCCGGACTGGCGGTGCCGGACTGGCCCACCACCTACGGCCATTTCATGTTCTCCTTTCCCTTCTCCAAAATGGTGGGCGGAATTTTGTATGAGCACGGCCATCGCATGGCAGCAACGGTGGTGGGAATGCTGACGGTGATTCTCGCAGTCTGGCTGTGGCTCAAAGAGCCCCGCCGCTGGATGAAGTGGCTGGGCCTCGTCGCGCTGCTGGCGGTGATTGCCCAGGGTGTACTCGGTGGGCTCACCGTTTTGTACTTGCTGCCCACGCCCATCTCCGTGCTGCACGGCTGTTTAGCGCAAACTTTTTTCTGCATCACGATCAGCATCGCGATGTTCACTTCAAAAGAATGGCTTCTTGAAAATGAAAAAATCACTGATACAAGTAAACCATCAATTCAAAGTTTGACGTTGCTGACAACCGGACTGGTTTTTGCGCAGCTGGTCATCGGCGCGATCATGCGGCATATCGGCGCCGGGCTGGCGATCCCGGATTTTCCGCTGGCCTTCGGAAAAATCATCCCGCCAATTGAAACGCAGGCAGTCGCCGTGCACTTTCTGCACCGCGTCGGGGCGCTGATCGTTAGCATCAGCATCTTGTGGTTGGCTGCGCAGATTTTTCGTCATCACAAAAATAAACCCAAATTGACACGAACCACCGCGATCTTGGTTCTGGCATTGATCGTGCAAATTACTTTTGCGGCGCTGACCATTTGGACGAAAAAAGCGATGCTTCCCACCACGGCGCACGTGGCGACGGGCGCGTTCATTCTGGGCACGAGCCTGGTGTTGACCCTGCGCGCTCATCGGATGTTTTTGTCGAAAGAATCTGAAATGAGAGAGGGCTTTTTTGTTGAGCAACCCAGCGCTACTTGAGTTGGCAAAAGGCAGTAAGCAGTTGCCAACCCTGCCATTGCCTACTTCATACTGCCTTTGTGACCTGAACCGTTTTGTTTTCTTTTGGAGATTTCATGCTTCTATTATATAAATCGCAGTTGACGGATTACTGGGAACTGACGAAGCCCGGCGTAACCTTCATGGTCATCATCAGTGTGCTGGGCGGATTTTATCTTGGCGCGCACGGGCCTTTGGATTTTGTGCTTTTGCTTCACGCCATTGCCGGCTCGTGGCTGGTGGCCGGCGGCACCAACGCGCTCAATCAGCTCATCGAACGCGATATCGATCTGAAAATGAAACGCACCCGCTTGCGGCCGCTGCCGGCGGGGCGGTTGTCGTTCAAACAAGTTTTGATTTTCGCCGCGGGCATTTCAATTCTCGGAATCGCGTATCTCAGTTTGGCGGTCAACTGGCTCACCGGCTTGCTGGCCGCGCTGACGCTGGCATCGTACATTTTCATATACACCCCTTTGAAACGCACGACGCCGCTTTCCACCGTCATCGGCGCGGTGCCCGGCGCCCTGCCGGCCATGGGCGGCTGGACCGCCGTGCGCGGCGAGATCACCATCGAGGCGTGGGTGCTGTTCGCCATTCTCTTCTTTTGGCAATTGCCGCACTTTCTCGCCATTGCCTGGATTTATCGCGAAGACTACGCCCGCGGCGGCTTCTCGGTGCTGACGGTGCTCGACGAATCCGGCGTACAAACCGGCTGGCACATCGTGATCAATTGCCTGGCGCTGCTTTCCGTCAGCTTGCTTCCGACTCTGCTGGGATTAACGGGCGCCATTTACTTTTTCGGCGCGCTGCTGTCAGGCGTTGGCTTTCTGATCTTCGGAATACGTTTAGCCGCGGCAAAAAGCAAGCGCCATGCCCGGCAGGTGCTGCATGCTTCCATCCTTTATCTTCCGATTTTGATTGCGTTAATGTTTCTCGACAAGACCCCTCTGTAGGCGACTTCACTTGAAGATTACAATTTCTTCAGCTTTAGCTCACAAGTTAAGTACCCTCACTACATTCTTAACATTCTTCCCAGCGCTCTAAGACGGGTTTTGCTTTATGAGTTGCTGCCTGATCGACATTAAATAAACTTAACATCATAAATTTTCTTGCGCAATCTCGCAAATTTCTTTATCTTAGTGTCGAGGTTTTAGTCAGCTCAGTTACCCTCGGGGAAGGATAAGAATTCGACGCAGAGGCGAACGACTTAATGGCTGCCGGACCCGGTTTCTTCGCATTCCTGCCTGAGCACGTATCCACTATTTTATTTAATCAGTAGATGAGCGGTTGGGAAATCCAGTTCTTACGGACGCGCCTTATCAATGTGAAGTTTATTGATAAAATCATGCTCACGGAAGAAAATTCTAATCGACAATGGTTGCGCAGCGGAAGGGAAACCGGGCGCTGGCCGTGGTGGGTGGAATATCCACTGGTAATCACAACAACGGCCGCAACTTTGTTGCTCCACAAAGCGCTGGGGCTGGGAGAGCCCGCGCCGATCGTGTTCCTCTTCCCCATTATCATCTGTGCGTACATCGGGGGATTATGGCCGGGGCTCGTATCCACCGGGTTGTCCGCATTGACAGCGAGCTTCGGTGGATTTTGAGAAGTTTGCGGACCTCGCCGGCAACATCAAAGTTTATTGGCTGCTCACCAACGAAAACGCTTACCCGGAGAAAATCATAAAATGAGCGACCGCATCACAGTTTTGTACGCGGAAGACAACCCCCACGACGCCGATCTCACCAAAAGCTATTTCGACGCGGAAGCCCCGCAATTCAAGCTGGAGATCGTGGACTCCGGCGAAGCCTGCCTCGAAGCAATCGCGCAGAACAAATACGACGTGCTGCTGCTCGACAACCATCTCACGGATATGAGCGGCATCGATGTGCTGCGCGAGATGATCCGCAACCAAATTAAACTGCCGGCGGTCATGGTCACCGGATTGGGCGACGAGGAGCTGGCGATCCAGGCGCTCAAGGCCGGCGCGTGGAACTACGTTCCCAAACGCCAGGACTATATCGCTAAGCTGCCCGGCATTCTTAAGCAGGCCGTTGAGGATTTCACCCGCAAGCTCGAATCCGGCGAGTACATTG
>JBBIIG010000032.1:0-38045 GCA_037446635.1 bacterium | reverse complement strand
CCAGATCCATTACTTCGAGCACGACTAGATGGATATCTATCTCACGCGCCGGCACTTTTAAATACACGCCCCGCAATTTAACTTCATGGTGGTGGAATCCTCCCGCGAGGCCCTCGAACTGATGACAAAACGCAGCTTCGATGTGGTGCTGGTGGACCTGCGCATGCCCGATATGTCCGCGTTGGATTTTCTCCACGAAGCCAAAGAACTCAACCTTTCATTTCCATTTATCATCATCACCGGCCAGGGCGATGAAGAGGCCGCCATCGCCGCCCTGCGCCTGGGGGCGTACGACTATATCATCAAACGCGACGACTACCTCACTCATTTGGTTTACGCCATCGAGCACGCCATCTCCCGCTACCAACTGAACGTGGTGAACCGCAAACTGCTGCGGGAGCTGGAGACGCTCAATAAGTCGCTGGAGCAGAAGGTGGTGGAACGCACCGCCGAACTGCAAATCGAAATCAATGAACGCAAGCGCACCGAAGCGGCCCTCAGGGAAAGCGAAGCGAGCTTGCGCACCCTCGTCGAGTATGCGCCCGACGCCATCGTCATCCTCGACGCCGACACTGGCAAGTTCATCGACGCCAATGAAAAAGCGGCCCATCTTTACGGCCTGGAGCGCGCCGACCTGTTGGGCGTCGGGCCGGTGGAAATGAGCCCGCCGTACCAGCCAGACGGCAGAAGCTCGCAGGAGTTGGCGCGCGAAAAAATTGCCGCCGCCCTTGCCGGCGGCGTCCCCCACTTCGATTGGGTGCACGTCAACGCGGCCGGCAAAGACATTCCCTGCGAAGTCCACCTGGTGCGGCTGCCCAAAGCCGGCCGAAATTTAGTGCGCGGCAGCGTGATGGACGTCTCCGAGCGCCGCCGCGCCGAACGGGCTTTAAAAGAAAGTGAAGAAAAATACCGCCTGCTCTTCTCCGCCGTGCAGGACGCCATTTTCATGATTGACGCCGACACCCACCGCATCATCGACGCCAACCGCATCGCCTCGAATATGTACGGCTACTCTCGGCAAGAATTCAACGGCATGGAAGTGCAGCAGCTTTCCGACGAACCCGCGGACACCAAACAAGCCTTAATAGCAACGGCGACGGGAGAAAAAAAGCTTCGGCTCTATTCGCGGCTGCACGTTAGAAAAGACGGCTCGGCCTTCCCGGTGGAAATTTCCGCTGGCGTGTTCATGCTGCAGGAAAAAAAGATCATTTGCGCCATCGTGCGCGACGTCGCCGAGCGCAAACGCGCCGAGGACGCCCTGCGCGAAAGCGAAATGAAGTTTCGCACCCTGGTGGAGGAATCGCTGGTGGGCGTTTATATCATCCAGGACGGCGTCTTTGCTTATGTTAATCCGGAGTTGGCCAGAATTTTTGGCTACTCTGTGGAGGAATTAACCAACCACTTCCCGGTCGAGCGCCTGGTAGCCAAAGAAGACCGGCAGATGGTGCTGGAGAACATCCGCCGCCGCGTCGCCGGCGAGACCGAAAGCCTGCGGTACGAGTTCCACGGCCAGCGCAAAGAGGGCGCCATAATCAACATCGAAGTGCACGGCGCCCGCACCATCTTTCGCGGCAAGCCAGCGGTCATCGGTATGTTGGTGGATGTGACGGAACGCAAACGCGCTGAAGAACAACTGCGCTTGCAAAGCACGGCTTTGGAGGCAGCCGCCAACAGCATCGTCATAACCGACCACGAGGGTAATATTCAGTGGGCCAACCCCGCTACGACTCGTTTAGCCGGTTACGAATTAAGTGAGATGCAAGGAAAAAATCCCAGGATCTTCAAATCCGGCCATCACGATCAAGCATTTTATAAGAAGCTTTGGGATACCATCCTGGCCGGCGAAGTCTGGCGCGGCGTGATGATCAACCGCCGCAAGGACGGCGGCCATTACTTCGAGGAAATGACCGTCACCCCTTTGCGAGATGGCACTGGCAGAATTAGTCATTTCATCGCCATCAAACAAGATGTTACCGAACGCAAACGCGCCGAAGAAGCTATTCGCGAAAGCGAAGACCGATATCGCAGCCTCTTTGAATACTCGCCCATCTCGCTTTGGATTGAGGACTTCTCCGAGCTGCAGAGCTACCTCGAACAGCTTCGCAAAAATGGCGCGAGCGATTTGCGCGCCTATCTGGAGCAGCATCCCCAAAAGGCGATCCATTGTCTGAAATTGATCAAAGTATTGGATATCAACAAAACCACTCTGACCATCTATGGCGCAAAAGATAAAAACGAATTGCTGAAAGGATTGGCGCCAATGATCGGTACAGAAGTAACGGCCGCGTATATTGAATCCATTATGGCAGTCGCCGAGGGTAAAAAACACTTTGAGATCGAAACGGAAAACTATACCCTTAAAAAAAATAAAATTCATATTTCCCTGCGGTGGAACGTGATGCCGGGATATGAAAAAAATTATGGCCGGGTTCTGGTCTCCATCGTTGATATCACCGAACGCAAACAAGCGGAGCTGCGTATGCAGGAAAGCGAACGCCGCTTCCGCATGGCGGTGAATAACTATCCCAGCACCTTCGTCATCTACGACGCCAAACGGCGCCTGCAATTCGTGAACGCGGTGGGCGTTAAAATCAGCGGGTATCAAAACGACGCCATGCTGGGAAAACGGGACGAAGAGTTGTTTCCCGCTGAGGTTACAGGCCCCTATCTTCCCACGTTAAAAAAAGCGGTGCGCACCCGGCAGCCGCAAAGCACGGAATGCACCCTCGAATTGGCCGGCCAAAAATTCACCATCATTGCCAATTATGTTCCCCTGCTGAATGAAGATGGCGAGATCGGCGAAATCCTGGGTATCACTCACGACATCACCGAACGCAAACGCGCCGAAGAAGAGCTCACCACCCGCGCGCGCCAGCAGCAGGCGCTGGTTAAGTTGGGCGAGCGCGCCCTGCTCGGGGAACCGCTGGAAACCTTGCTGCAGGAATCCACCCGCTTAATCGCCGAAACCCTGAACGTCAAATATTGCAAAATTCTGGAGCTGCTGCCGGAGCGCTCGAAGTTGCTGCTGCGGGCCGGTGTGGGTTGGAAAACAGGTTACGTGGGCAAGGCCAAAGTCAGCGCTGGCAAACGTTCCCAGGCGGGATACACCTTGCAATCGGCGGCGCCGGTGGTTGTGAACGACTTAAAAACAGAGAAGCGCTTCAGGGGGCCGGCCTTGCTGCAAGAGCACAACGTCGTCAGCGGCGTCAGCGTTATCATCGGCGAACTAAAAAATCCCTTTGGCGTGCTCGGCGTCCACAGCGATGAAAAACGTTCGTTCACAGAAAATGACGTAAGTTTTTTGCAGTCTATCGCCCATGTTCTGGCCACGGTTATCGACCGCAAGCAGGCCGAAAAACGCATCCGCGATTCGCTGGAAGAGAAGGAAGTGCTGCTCAAGGAAATTCATCATCGGGTGAAAAACAACATGCAGGTGATCTCCAGCCTGTTGAATTTGCAGGCCCGCAAAATCAGCAACCCCCGCGCCCGCGAAGTCTTCAAAGAAAGTCAGAACCGCATCCGCTCCATGGCGCTCATCCACGAACGGCTCTATCTTTCCAAAGATTTCGCGCGCGTGGAATTTGCCGATTACATCCGCACCCTCACCTCGCATCTGCTGCGGGTTTACAACGTTCACCCCAACACGGTGCAGCTCAAAATGAACCTCGAGCCGTTGGTGCTCACCATCGACGCCGCCATCCCCTGCGGCTTGATCGTCAACGAGCTGGTGGCCAACTGTCTCAAACACGCCTTTCCGAAAGGGAAAAAGGGCGTGATCACCATTGAGTTGGAGGCGGTAAAAAACGCCAGCCCATCCAAACTACCCGAGCGCCGCGGCCGGCTCGTCATCAAAGACAATGGGCAAGGCCTCCCCAAAAATTTCGACATCAACAAAACCGACTCCCTGGGGTTGCGCCTGGTGAACACGCTGGTAAAACAAATCTCCGGAACCCTGAGGTTCCGCAGCCGCAAAGGAACGCAATTTGAAATTACTTTTAAACCATAGAGGGCTGGTCGGAAAATGAGCTGCGCCAGTTAAACATCCTTCGACTCCGCTTCGGAAACCGATCCGTTTCGCGGACAAAATGAAGCTAAACCCCCTTCATGTGAGCGGAGTCGAACCATGAATATTCCGACCAGCCCTCTTCACATAAGAAAGGAACATAAATGAATCATGCCAAAATTCTGGTAGTTGAGGACGAACAAATTCTCGCCGAAGATTTACGCGATATCTTGGAAAGCTTCTCATACCAGGTGGTGGACGTGGTGGGCTCGGCCGAGCAGGCGGTAAAACAAGCGCGCAAGCTCAAACCCAATTTAATTATGATGGACATCATGCTCGGCGGCAAAAAGGACGGCATTCAAGCCGCCCAGGAAATCAGCAAAGAAAGCTGCGTGCCGGTGGTATTCCTCACCGCCTACGCCGACGACACCACGGTGCAGCGCGCCAAGTTAGCGCAGCCGTTCGGATATCTGCTCAAACCATTTAAAGAACAGGAAATTCACACCACCATTCAGATGGCGCTCTATAAACATCAAGTCGATATGGAGATGAGAAAAAAGAAAAAATGGCTGTCGAGCGTTTTGGTGAGCATTGGCGACGCGGTGCTAGTTACCGACGCCGACGGCAAAATCACTTTCATGAATCCGGCGGCCGAGGCGATAACTGGATGGAAAATGAAAAACGCCCTCGGCCTCGACTGCGAGGTGGTGCTCAAGCTGATGAACCAGGAGGGCAGCGACGTCGAAGCCAGTCCCGTGAAAAAGGCTTTGGCCGAAAAAGACATTATCTATACCGAAGACGCGTTGTTAATTCCCAAGCGCAGCCGGCGCCAAACCAAGATCAAAGACAACGTCGCGCCCATTCGCGATGAACACGGCAATATTTTAGGAGCCGTGATGATCTTTCGGCCGGCGAGCGCCGGCGCCAATTAGCAAACTAATGATTCATGTCGCGCGTAGGGGTAATTCATGAATTACCCCTACGCGTTGAATCCAGCAAACAGCAGGACGAAGAACATTATGTCAAAACCCAAAATCCTGATCGTGGAAGACGAAAACATCCTGGCCGAAGACATCAAAGAGATGGTGCAGGGCTTTGGCTATTCGGTTTCCGCCATCGCTTCCGACGCCGAAGAAGCGTTGGCGCGAGCAGCAAAAAATCCTCCCAACTTAGTTTTGATGGACATTATGCTGAAAGGCAAAATGCAAGGCATCGTAACGGCGCAGCGCTTGCGCTCGTTGTACAACATCCCCGTGGTGTACCTCACCGCCTACGCCGACGACAAGACCCTCAAGCGCGCCAGAGTCACCGAGCCGTTCGGTTACATCATCAAACCCTTCGACGAACGCGACCTGCGCAGCACCCTGGCGATGGCGCTCTACAAACACCAGATGGAAATGAAAATCCGGGCCAGCGAAGAACGTTATCGCAGTTTCTTCGACCAGGATTTTTCCGGCCATTTCATCTCGCAGCCGGACGGCACGCTTCTGGCCTGCAACCCGGCTTTTGCCCGCATGTTGGGCTTCAAATCCGTCGAGCAGGCGCTTAAATCTAATATGTATGAATTGTATGACAGCCATGAGAAACGAAACGGTTACCTGAAAGAAATAGCGAAAAAGCGAAAAATTGAAAATTTTGAGATGGAACTCATCCGCAAGGATGGGAAAAAAATCCGTGTGGTCTCGAACGTGGCCGGGCACTTCAACGAAGACGGCGAATTGGTGGAGATTAGCGGCTTCCTGCTCGATATCACTGAACGTAAATTGGCCGAAGAAGCTCTGCGCCGCTCCGAAGAAAAATACCGCACCCTGTTTGAAGAATCCAAAGACGCGATTTTTATCAGCACCCGCGACGGGCAGTTTTTGGACATCAACCCGGCGGGCGTGGCGCTGTTGGGGTACGATTCCAAAGAAGAGCTTCTGCAAGTGGACAACGTCTACAAGCTCTTGGTTCGCCCCCATGACTATGCGGCTTTGACCGAAAAACTTGAAAAGGACGGTTTTGTAAAAGACTACGAATTGACGTTGAAACGGAAGGATGGGCAGTACGTCATGGTGCACCAAACCGCCACCATTGTGCGCGATGAACAGGGGCGCTTCACGGCCATCCGCGGCATCCTGCGCGACGTAACCGAGAAAAAACGTTTGCAGGAACAATTGCTGCAAGCCCAGAAAATGGAAACCATTGGCACTCTGGCCGGCGGCGTCGCCCACGATTTCAACAACCTGCTCACCGCCATCATTGGCAACGCCGACCTCGGCCTCCACGAAAGCCGGCCCGGCACTCAAATTCACGAATCGTTTACAGAAATCCGCAAAGCCGCCACCAAAGCCAGCGACCTTACCGATCAACTGCTCAGCTTCAGCCGGCGGCAGGCGCTCAAACGCCGCTATCTCGACCTCAACAAAAACATCGAAGACTTTCTCAAAATGCTGCGGCGCATCGTCGGCGAAGATATCGAAATCAAAGTCAAACTCGATCCCGCGCTCGACACGGTGTTCGCCGACCCCGGACAACTGCAGCAAGTATTGATGAACCTGGTCACCAACGCCCGCGACGCCATGCCCAACGGCGGCAAAATATTTTTGGAAACCGCCAACGTCTCTCCCCCAGAGTTGAAGAATTTGGATCAATTAAACGCGCGCAGCTACGTTAAGCTGACGGTCAAAGATACCGGCTGCGGCATTGAAAAAGAACATCTCACCCACATCTTCGAGCCTTTCTTCACCACCAAACCGGTAGGTAAAGGAACAGGATTGGGCCTGGCCGTGGTGTACGGCGTGGTTAAACAGCACGAAGGCCACATTCAGGTGACGAGCAAACCCGGCAAGGGCGTCGCGTTTGAAATCTTTCTACCATCGGTACCCGAAAAGAAAGTGGCAATGCAAGAAGATAAGCGAGTTCATGATAAATTAGGCGAGGGGGAAACCATTCTCATCGTGGAAGACGATGAAACCGTGCGCAATGTGGGGGTGAGAATTTTGCACGGTCTCGGCTACAAAGTTCTGATCGCAAAAGACGGCGCCGAAGCGCTCAGCATTTTTAAAACCGAGCACGATAACATCCACCTGGTGCTCATGGATGTGGTGATGCCCCTTGAAAACGGCCCGGAAATTTACAAAAAGATGGCCAGCATTCGCGCCGGTTTGCCCGTGATTTTTGTAACCGGCTACGATGTCAATTCCAAAATCCCGGAATTTGAGGGCGGCGCCGAGGGCGCGAACATCAGGGTCCTACAAAAGCCTTATACCAAAAATGTTCTCGCCAGTACCATCAACGAGCTGCTCGGCAACGGGCAGTAACTCGTAACGCCAAACTCTGGTTGGCGAAACATGTAATGCAAACCTCTGGTTTGCGATTCGGGGCTGTCCAAAAAGTTGCTTTCGTTGAATGTCATCTCAAAGCGGAGCTTTGAGTTACTTCCTACTCCCGCCCGTTTCTTGTTGCAATTCTCCCCAAAATTTTGTAAATGGCACTATGAGCTTCGACAAAACTTGGAGGCCAACATGAGCGTCTCGACCAGTCCACCCCGTGTCAAAAGCAAACGCGAGCAACCCGTCATTCACATTCCCTACCGTGAATTAGAATTTCCCAATTTTCAAAATCTGCGCTTCGATATTTATAAAACGGCAAAAATCTATCTCGCCTATCACGCCACCGGCCATTTGAAAGACCCGCATAAACAGTGGCCGGAAACGTGTCTGGACATTGGCTGGGAAAAATATTATTCCGATGAATATGAAGAAACCGGCTGGCGCACCCTGCCGGACGGGCCGCTGCATGATCTCACCGAGCTGGCGCTTCACCCCGCCGCTTGCGCCATGCACTACGCCCCAGCCACCTTTGAAGGCGCGAAAGCCCTGATCTCCGCCAAGGGCCGCGTCGTCCTGTTTCGGCCCGACGCCAACGCCAAACGCATGCAGCACACCGCCAGCCGCTTGCTGCTGCCGAAAGTTCCAGTGGGGATGTTCGTGGAGGCGGTCGTGCAAACCGTGTTGGCCAACCGCGAGTTCATCCCGCCGTTCCGCCGCGAAAATTGGAATTGGGAAACCCGCAACCCCATGTGCATGTACGTGCGGCCCCTGCTCTTTGGCCACGGCCCGGAGTTGGGCGTTAAGCCAGCCAAAGCCCACCTCTTCATGGTTTACACGTCGCCGGTGAAATCCTATTGGCCGCCGGAAGGCATCAGGGTTTTGATTACAGATTATTTTCATCGCGCGGCTCCCGGCGGCGTTGGCCACGCCAAAGCCATCGGCAACTACGCCTCCGGATTGCTGCCCAGCGCGCTTGCCAAGCGCGGCTACGATTGGATCAACGGTAAGCCGGTGAAGGTCAGCGATCAGCCCTTCCACGACGTGCTCTATCTTGACGCCGTCCACAACCAGTACGTCGAAGAATTCGGCGGCGCCAACTTCGTGGCCATCACCACCGACGGCAAGCTGGTGCTGCCCAAATCCGACTCCATCCTCGCCGGCAACACCTGCGACTCGCTGGTGAAGTTAGCGGAAAGCGAGGGCTGGAGCGTGGAGCGCCGGCCGCTTCCCGTCAGTGAAGTGATGGACGAGCGTCGAATCGCCGAAGCCTTTTGTACCGGCAACGCCGCCATCATCACCCCCATCTTCGAATTGTATTACAAAGGGAAGACGCGCACCTTCCACCTGGACAAAAGCGCCAAAACGCGCCGGCTGTGGGACTTGCTGGTGGGCATCCAATTCCAAATCATCGACGATCCCTTTGGCTGGGTCATGGAGATTGGCTGATTGGGGATCTTACTGCGGTAGGTTTTGTTGAATGGCGCGATCGACATCGACGATGGTATAACGAATTTCATACGGATCGCTGTGATAGAGATTTCCAAAAAAGGGTTGCGCTAAAACTTTGCCGCGGCTGTCCAGCAGCCAGATGGTGGGGGTGCCGTAGCGCTGGCTCTCCCCGCTGCCGCGAAAGGTTCCCTGCCACTCATGAACCGCGCCGTAACCTTCCCCCGGCCGCAAATCCTCACGCCGATTGAACAGCAGGCGCAATCGCAAATCATAATAACTGGGAACGGGCACATACCCCTCCACAAACAATTTTTCGGTAAGGTCGATGAAAGCCGCCGCGCTTTCCTGAAATTTTTTGGAGTCATCGGGCTCGTCGAGAAAGACGCGCGCCTCGAAGCCGTAGTTGTGGCTGGAGTAAACCGGCGGGCAGGCGATGGGGATAATCCGCAATTGTTCCGGCTGGTATTTGAGATGCAAAAAGCGCGGAATGTGCAAATCTTCAAACGAATCCACGCACCAGATGCCGCCCAGTCGATCCTCGGATTTGGGAACACGTCCGCCATAAATGTAAAGCAGGTTGACTTTCGCCTGCGGCTGGCGCGCACACAATTCGAGAATGGTGTGGCGATTCAAATTTTTATCCGATACAAACGCCGCGGCCGGCGCCGTCTCTCCCACGGATAAGCTTGCGGTTGGCGAGCCGCCCTCTGGGAATTTGAAATTGAACGGCAGCGCATTCAAAAAATAAGCGCCGCCAATTCCCAAACTGGATTTCAAAAAATTTCTACGCTTCATGTCAACTAAGATTCTTCGGCAATCACATCCGAAATTTTTTCCGCGGCGTGAGCGCGAATCCACTCGCGATAGCCATTTTTGTAATTTGCCTGTTTTTGCAAAGCGGTGATTTTTTCGACGATGGATTGAATGGCGGCGGTGTCGAGCACTTGTTTTTGGGCGAGATAATTGGAAATCCTTTCTATTTTATCGCGCGCCCGCTGCGTGGAAAATTCGAGGATGGCTTCATAATCTTCGGCGCGCCACGCCAAAAAATTTTCCATGACATGATCCGAAACCTGCTTGCCGTGCATCTGCGAAGCTTTGATGTTGCCCTGCCCGGTGACCACGTTGCCGAGGGCGAACACATGCTTGACGTGACGGTACTGCCCGGAATCCTTATCGAGAATATCATACAGCTCGCCGCGCATTTCGATGCCGGGAATGGGCTCGGGTATGCTGCCGATGGAGCCGATGAACAGTGGGGCGCGCACTTCTTCAACCGGACCATCTTTGATGAGCAGTTGCTCGTCGTGTATTTCGGTGGGCTGAAATTTCAAACCCACCAGCCGGCCGTTTTCAACGATCGCGGCGCTGGGGGCGCGCAGTTCGCAAAATTTAAAAAGATATTTTTGTTGAAAATTTTCGAGAATTTTGACGCGCGCTTGATGTACTTTTTCAATTCGTTCTGGGGTAGCGTCTGGCGGCATCGGCGCCAGCGGCATATCGACTTTACGGCGGCGGTAATACAGCGTGCAGCCTTTCAGCCCCAAATCATCCAAAGTTAAATGATTTTCCTCCAGCACCGTGCGGATAGTTTTGTGTTCCAATTCTAAAATATCTGTTTTGACGCCGCGCCGTTTGAGAACGGGGAGCACGGTTTCCAGCATGACAATTTTCACCACGTCCAACGAGGCCAGCCCGCCGCCAATGATGACGGCGTTGTCCGGAATTTGGCAGCGCTCGCCCGTGTAGTTGCGCTCGTGGTAATGATTAAACCACTGCACCAGCGGGTTCTGGTAGATTAGGCCGTTGCCGATGAATGCGTCGAGGCCGTCCACCGGCAGCGGACGATCTTGCCAGGCGCCGTTGGCCAGCAGTACCGCGCTGAACCCCCAGTTGCTCACCAGATCGCGAAAATCAAGCTCGCGCCCCAACCGGGTGTTGGGGACAAAAAACACGTTGGGCTTGCTGAGCTTCTCGTCGATTTTGGCTTCTTCCTGCGCCTGCAACTTCACGTGCCACTTGGGAAGGCCGTCCTCGATTTTGCCGTAGGGACGAAGATTTTGCTCGAACACCACCGTATAAATCCCCCGTTCCGCCAAACGGGCGGCGGCTTCGGAGCCGGCTACCGCCCCTCCAACCACGGCGACAAAATGGCCCGGACGTAGCTCCATCTCTCCCTCACTTTAACCGTGACGACTCGCGCGGCAAAAAGCCTGCACGGGCAAAAAACCCAATCAACCGCAAAGTTCGCCAAGAAAAGGCCAAGGGGCGCAAGAAAAAAATTTTTAGCGCTCTTTGCGGTTAAACAAATTTTTGTAAACTTGTAGTCCCGAAACCTGAGAAAGCCGTACCGTTTTTTGTGGAATCCCTGCGCTCTTGGCCTGCCCGCCGCCAGGTTTTGGCCGGCGGGCGGCATCCACGTGAATTTCGCGAGGTAAGTCTATAGCTTCTTGTCGCTGTTTTCCACCACAAACCGTTTTTCGAATTCGGAGAGAGTGATTTCAAAAATATCTTGAAAGGCGGCGCGAAATTCTGCAACCGAGGTCTCGCCGTCAATGCGCGTCAACAACTGCGCGATCTTGGCCGCGCCAAATTCCTGGCTCAATTCGAAAACAAACGCATAGGATGAAAACCATTCCGGACTGGATAGGTTGGTCAATTTTTTAAGTTGCAGCAGCGTCTCGGCGCCGACGTAACCGCTGCGCTCTATTTCGCGCCAGCATTTTTCCTGATAAGCCTGTGACGTGGCGAGGTTCTGAAAATAGCTGCCGTAAATTTTGCTCAAAGGCCTGAGGATGAAAATAGTTTCCGAGTTAATAAAATTGAAAACCGCCAGCGCACATTTTTCCAGGTCGATGGGTTGCGATGAGATCACGCCGGCGCGCAGGTCGTTGTAAGGATAAACCGCGCCTTCGCCGGCGTTCAGGTCATAGCGATAGGGAATTTTTTCAGTGGCTTTGATTTTGAACAATCTTGTCAGCTCGTTGAAATGGGCGTCTTGAATCTGCAAAATCACCTCCGGGGGAGGTTGATCCAAACGATAATAGTAGAGATAATTCTCTGTTTCTTTCTTCTGAAATTTACCTTCCCAATCGATCAAGGTTTTGAGCTGATTGCGAAAGCTGATATCTTCGTCATATTTGATGAGCAGCAGCGGCTGCAGCACGGGGTCTAAATCCAGGGCGGCGATTTTAAGATAGTCACGCCAGGCGCTGAAGGCGTTCACATTTAAAATCGATGCGTCGGCCTGGCGCACCGCACTTCTCACTACCTGAGCGATTTTGTGATCGTTGGCTTGAGATGAATCGTTAACGGTCGGGGAATAGGCATTTAAAATGGCGGGGAAAAGCAAAACAACAAACGTCTTCATTTCAAGCAATCTCTCTGGTTCTAAAAATGTATGCAAATATACTACATAGCAATGGGAATGTCAATACTTTAAGCCGGTATCGCAGCAAAAAATAACGGATGTTCGCGGTTGATTTGAGTTTTGGATTTACTTATTTTGTCAAAAATGCTTGCTGCCATCATCTTAGCCGCCGGCGAATCCCGGCGCATGGGCGAACCTAAAGCCCTCGCGCGTTTCGGCGCGAAAACGTTTCTCGAAACCATTGTCGCCAACTTTCGAGACGCTGGCATCGAGAAGCTCGTGGTAGTTCTCGGCCACGACGCCGTCAATATTCTTGAAAAAGTTCAACCGCTTCCGGCGCGATTCGTCATCAACCACAATTATTCGCTGGGACAATTTTCTTCATTTCAAACCGGGGTGGCTATCTTACCTCCCGAGACCGCCGGTGTTTTCCTGGCGCTGGTGGATCAGCCGCAAATTGGCGCACAGGTATTTTCAACGATCAAAGACGCTTTTTTGAGCGAGCCGCAAAAGATTGTGATTCCCACTTTTGCGGGCCGGCGCGGCCACCCGACCATCTTCCCGCGCGCGCTGTTCAGCGAAATCCTCGCGGCGCCGGTCACGGAAACCGCCGCCAAGATCATCCACAGCCATGCCCAGCTGGTCCAAGAAATTCAAATTGAAAACGAAAGCATCCTGTGGAACATCAACACCCACGAGGAGTTGGCGGAAATCCGCCGGCGTGTGACACCGTGATATTTTTTTTGCTTTGCATCAGAAAATTTCTTACTATTGACTCCAAACTTGAGGAGTAGCTCATTTTGTCCAAACTTATGATCAGCGTCTCCGGGGTGCGCGGCGTCGTCGGCGAAGGTTTGACCCCGCAAGTGGTGATAAATTTTGCCGAGGCCTTTGGAATCTATTTGGGCGGCGGCAAAGTGGTGGTGGGAAGGGATACGCGGGTATCTGGAGAGATGTTTAAACACGCGGTACTTTCGGGTCTCATTTCAGTGGGCTGCGACATCATTGACGTGGGCGTGTGCCCCACTCCCACCACGCAGATCGCCGTGGAAAAATTAGAGGCGCGCGGCGGCATCATGATCACCGCCAGCCACAACCCTATTATGTGGAACGGCCTCAAGCTCATCGGCGCCGACGGCCTGTTTCTGGATGCCGAACAGGGCGAACGCGTGGTGAAAATTTCTCGGGAAAAAAGCCATCCCTTTGTTAATTGGGAAAAATTGGGGGTGATGCTTCCCTACTCCCGAGCCATTCAAGATCACATCGAGGCAATTCTGAATTTGAAATATGTCGATGTGTCGGCCATCAGGCGGCGGCAGTTCAAGGTTGTGTTGGATTGCGTGAATGGCGCCGGCAGCAATCTTGTGCCTGCGCTGTTGAGCGATTTGGGATGCCAGACGGTGCAAATTAATTGCGAGCCCACTGGACTCTTCCCGCGCAATCCGGAGCCGCTGCCGGAAAATTTGAGCGAACTGTGCGATGCCGTTAAAAAGGAACGCGCCGATTTGGGAATGGCAGTGGATCCGGACTCCGACCGGCTGGCGTTGGTCTCCGAAAAAGGCGAGCCGCTGGGCGAAGAAAAAACGCTGGCTATCGCGGTAAAGCACGTCCTCAACCGCAAGCGCGGCCCGGTGGTGATCAACGCTTCCACTTCGCTGATCACAGAAGACGTGGCCAAAAGCTACGGCGCGGAAGTGATTCGTACCAAAGTGGGGGAGATCCACGTGGCCAAAAAGATGCGCGAAGTGAGCGCGGTGATTGGCGGCGAGGGCAACGGCGGGGTGATTCTGCCGGACGTGCATTTGGGCCGCGACGCGCCGGTTGGGATTGCGCTGGTGTTGCAGCAGCTCGTGGAGTTTGGCGGAACCCTGAGCGCACTGAGCGCGAGTTTGCCGCACTATGTCATTGTGAAAAACAAAATCGAGTTGGGCGAAATGTCGCCGGCTGCGGCGCTAAAAAAACTTCAGAAAATTTATCACAGCGAAAAACTGGATTTCACCGACGGTATCAAGATCGTGCGGCCGAAGTCGTGGGTGCACATCCGCGCCTCGAACACCGAGCCGATCATCCGCATCATCGCCGAGGCGCCGACAGAGAAAGAGGCCCATGAGTTGTGTGAGGATGTGATGAGGAAGTTCTGAGAATGGAGAGCTGGAGTGCTGGAATAATGGATTGACGGATCAATGTAACTCAAAGCTCCGCTTTGAGATGGCCTACCTGTCCGCTGGGCGGATCCGCTTCGCGGACGCAGGCAGGCAAACCAGAGGTTACATCCTTAGGTTCTTCTTTTTAATCCAAATCCAAGCTCATGTCAACGCTTGACAAAGCCATCCGCATCGCTGCCCAGGTTCATGAAGGACAACTGGATCGCTATGGCGCGCCGTATATTTCTCACCCGCTGCGCGTCATGGCGCGCATGAACACCGACGACGAAAAGATGGCCGCCGTTCTGCACGATGTCATCGAAGACAGCGCGTGCACCCTCGACGACCTGCGCAAAGAGGGCTTCTCGGCGGTAGTTTTACAGGCAGTTGACCATCTGACCCGCCGCGAGGGCGAAGATTATCTAACTTACATCGAGCGCTTGAAGCCCAATCCAATCGCCCGAAAAGTCAAGCTGGCCGACCTCGAAGATAACATGGACTTGCGGCGCTTGCCAACATTGTCGGCGAAAGACGTCGAACGGCTGGCGCGCTATCACCAGGTTTGGGTGATGCTGAAGCAAATGGAGGACTTCCATAAAGGATGAGGGGATGGAGTAATGAAGTGATGGCTTATTTGAGTATTCCTGTGGATGATTAAATTCAATACTCCCGTGCTCCATCACTCCAGCCCAGATGGCGCCGCAACTTATGTTCTTTAACCACCAAGAGATCGCCATGAAAACTTTGTATTTAGTTCGACACGCCAAAGCAGTGAGCCGCGATCTCGGCTTGCCGGATTTTGAGCGCGCGCTCCTTCCTCGCGGCGAGAACGACGCCCGCAATCTGGCGGCAAAACTCAAAGATGAAGGCGTCGTTGTTGATTTGATGATCTCCAGCCCCGCCAACCGCGCGCTGCTCACCGCGCATATTTTTGCGGACGGTCTCGGCTACCCGGTGCAAAAGATCATGCTGAAAGACGAAATTTACGACGCCAGCGGCGTCCGCGCGATGCTGCGTTTGATCCGGGAACTGGATGACAATTATCATGCAGTGATGCTGTTCGGCCACAATCCGGCGTTGGCAGATTTGGCGCACTACCTGATCGACGGTTTCAGTGAAGTCATTCCCACCTGCGGCGTCGTCGCGATTAAGTTTCAAAAGCAGTACTGGCGAAATGTCGCCAAAGGCGCGGGCGCGCTGAATTTTTTCTTGTTTCCGCTGCACAAATCCACCAAGGCAAGCGCGGCGAAAAATATCACTGAGCGCCTCGCAGAAAAAATTAACCAGCAAACATTCAGCATTTTGCAAAGTATCGATGCCGCGGCCGCGCAAAAATGTTCAAAGTCGCTGCAAAATTTCAGCGCGAAGGTGGCGCGTCGGTTTATGAAAGAATTGCAGGCATATAAAATGAGCGGCGACTCGCCGCAAAAGTATGAAAATCAAATTACGCAATAAGGAACTGAGCTGGCTGTCGTTCAACGAAAGAGTGCTGCAGGAAGCAGCCGACCCAACGACGCCGCTCATCGAGCGCATCAAGTTTTTAGGAATCTTTTCCTCCAATCTCGACGAGTTCTTCCGCGTGCGGGTGGCGACTTTGAAGCGACTCTCAAAATTGGGGAAACGCGGCAAAAAAATTCTGGGACAGGATCCGCAAAAAATTTTAGAGCGCATCCAAAACATCGTGCTGGATCAGCACGAACGCTTCGACCAGATCTATCAAAACCTGCTCGCGGAGCTGGCCACGGAAAACATCTTCATCGTCAACGAAACGCAACTGAGCCCGCAGCAGGGCGAATTTGTCAAAAGTTATTTCCACCGCGAAGTGCGCCCCAAGCTGATCCCGATTATGCTCGACAGCGCCACGAAATTTCCAGCGCTGAAAGATCGCTCCATTTATCTGGCGGTGGTGTTATCCAAGAACGACGAGCCTAAAAAATCAAAATATTCGCTGATTGAGATTCCCACCGACGTGCTGTCGCGGTTTTTGATCCTGCCGGAGCTGGGCAACAAAAAATCCATCATGCTGCTGGACGACGTCATCCGCTACGGCCTGCGCGACATTTTCGCGGTTTTCAATTTTGACATCGGCGGCGCTTACACCTTCAAACTGACTCGCGACGCCGAGCTGGATCTCGGCGACGATTTGTCCGAAAGTTACATCCGCAAAGTTTCCAAAAGCGTCAAACAGCGCAAGGCCGGCAATCCGGTGCGGCTGATTTATGACGAACAAATGCCCGCGGAGCTGATTGCGCTCCTTACTAAGCAGCTTGGCGTCAATCAGGACGACACGATGATCCCCGGGGCCAAGTACCACAACTTCAAAGACTTCATGAATTTTCCAGAGGTGGGCGCCAAACGGCTGCGCTACGAGCCGCAAGTTTTTTTGCCGCACGAAGGCATCGACCCCAACAAGAGTCTGTTCGCCACCATCCGCGACCGCGATCTTCTCCTGCACTTTCCATATCACTCCTTCGATCATTTCATCGATCTGCTGCGTGAGGCTTCGATCGATCCCAAAGTGACGGCCATCAAAATTACCCTCTATCGCGTGGCAAAAAATTCCAGCGTGGTGAACGCGCTCATCAACGCCGTGAAAAATGGCAAGTCGGTGACCGTGGTGGTGGAGCTGCAGGCGCGCTTCGACGAAGAGACCAATATTTACATCGCCAACAACATGCAGGAGGAAGGGGTGCGGGTGATTTACGGCGTGCCGGGACTGAAGGTGCATTCCAAATTGTGTTTGATCACGCGCCGCGAAAAAAACAAAGCAGTGCACTACGCCTGCATCGGCACCGGCAACCTCAACGAGGTGACCGCGAAACTCTACAGCGATCATTTTCTGTTCACCGCCGACAAGCGCTTGACCAAAGAGGTGCATCGAATTTTCGAGTTCTTCGAAAGCAATTACAAAGTCACCGCATTCAAACATTTGATCGTCTCGCCGTACAACATGCGCCAGAAATTTGTCCGCATGATTCGCAACGAAATCAAACATGCGCAGGCAGGCAAAGAGGCGTTCATTTTTCTCAAAATGAACAACCTCGCGGATGCAAAAATTTGCCAGGAGTTGTACAAAGCCAGCGCTGCCGGCGTGAAAATCAAGCTCATTGTGCGCAGCATGTTTTCACTGGTGACCGGCGTCCCCGGCTTGAGCGACAACATCGAGGCCATTAGCATCGTGGATCGATTTCTCGAACATTCTCGCATCTATGTTTTCGGCAACGGCGGCGAGCCCAAATATTTCATCTCCTCTGGCGACTGGATGACCCGCAACTTCGACGGCCGCGTGGAAGTGACTTGCCCGATTTACGACAAATCCATTCAACGCGAGCTGCAGACCTTTCTCGACATTCAGTGGCAGGACAACGTCAAAGCCCGCGTGCTCGACCGCAAGCTCAGCAACGAATTCCGCAACCGTCCGGCGCATCCGAAAATTCGTTCGCAATACAAGCTCTACGATTTCCTCTCGGATCGCCTGCCTGCGCAGGCCCGCCTGCCTGTCCGCTTGGCGGATCCGCTTCGCGGAAAAGACAAAAAGGCCATTGTGAATGTTTCCTGATTGCTTTTATGATCATTACGACGCGCTGCACCAGAAAATTCGCCGCCATTTTGATCTTGCCGCCAACTATTTCGACGTTGAGGCCCTGCACGAGCTGCGGGTGGAAATCAAGCGCCTGCGCGCTTTTTTCGAACTCATCGAATTCATCAATCCCAATTTTCAAGCCAAAAAAAATTTCAAAAAAATCCGCGCGCTGTTCAAAGCTGCCGGCCCGCTGCGCGACGCGCACGTGCAGCAGGAGACGACGCGAGCGTGGTCAAAAAAGCTCAACCTCAATCTCAGCGAATACTACAATTTTTTGAAGCAAAAGGAAATGGCGCTGCGGCCAGAATTTTCAGCAGCGGCCAAGAAATTCGATTTCAAAGTTTTCGACGCCAACGCGGCCCGGCTGCGAAATTATTTGCAGTATCTCCCCGCCGATTTCGTTGAAGGCAAAACGCAAAGCCAGCTCGACGGCCTGCTGCAAAAAGCGCGCGACCTCAAAAATCCGCCGGGCGGCGCGCCGGTTGATTTTCATCAAATACGAATCAGCACAAAGGCGGCGCGCTACACCCTGGAGGTGCTGCTGGGTTGTTTTCAGAAAAAGGAACTTGAGCCGCTCAACGTCAAACTGCGCGAGCTGCACCAGGCGCTGGGCAAATGGCGCGACGCTGAAATGGCCATTCAATCGCTGCAAGCGTTTTTACAGGAGGCGCAAAGCGAGTTGTTCAGCCGCGAATCCTACCACAAGTTTGAGCAGGGGCTACAAGAGGAAAAAGCAAAGCAGCTCGCAGCCTTCGATATGAAATGGCCGGAATTTTTACAGATAAAAAATAGCCAGTTTGAACCCCTGTTGTTTTCACAAAACAGAATTCAAGGTTGACTTTTAGAGCGCCGGCGTTTATCTTCGCATGAACCACTAATGGCACATTCAATCATGCGTTTTAGTGAATGGAAACCCCTCGACGCCATCAACGCGGCTGCCCCCTCTGACAGCGGCCTGTTTCAAATCAAAATCCGCGACGGCCTGCTCGACTATCCTAACGGCAAAAGCGCGATGTTCTACTACGGCTACGCCAACAAACTCAGCAGCGGCTTGCTCAAATTTCTGCATGAAATTCTACCGCGATTGGAAGTCAACGCCGAGGCGCTGGTCATCCGCTGGATGCCGGCGCACGATACCGAGGCCCGCTTTCAAAATCTGTTGAATTCATTTGTAAACAATTTCGGAGCTCTGCCGCTGGGCAACGCCATGCTGCTCAGCAAAAAACAATTTTCGTGACCTCTGCCCTGCCGGACTTACTTTTGGGATTAAAAAGAATGGAATCTTGCGAGCGTTTTTACGGCATTTGTTTTCAGAAAACCGTCCGCCGCCGGCTGCCGGCGCTGTTATTGATTTTCTTATTTGCTTTCAATTTCGCACAGGCGCAAACCGAAAACGACAGCGATAAAGATAAAGATGCCAATGAAAAAGAAGACGAAGGTGGTTTTATCGGCGACGCCACCCGCAAACTATTTCAAGAACGCAGCACCCGACTGTTGGGCAATCCCCACCGCTACAGCCTGTTGCCCATTGGCTATTATGATGTTCGCACGGGCCTGAATTTAGGCCTGTACTCGCGCCTCGATTCCCGGCAAACGAATCCGTACCTTTATCGAATCACCCTGCAAATCATTGCCTCGACCAAAGGCAGCCACAAGCATAAAATCATTTTTGAATATCCGCAGCTCGGCGGCACGCGCTTCGGTCTGCGGGTACGCGGCGAGTGGGAGCGCGATCTCGAAGCGCGCTACTTCGGCATCGGCAACGGCAGCCGCAACAACGAACAGCTCACGGATGCCGGCAGCGCCAACTTCATCCACGAAGATTTTTATCTTTACAATTTAAAACACCCGCGGCTGGTCATTCACGGGACGCGCCAACTCGCTTCAAATTTTATTCTGTGGCTTGGAATCGGTTTTGAGCAGGTGGAGCCGCAGTTGAAGGCCGGAGCAGCTACCTCGTTTCTGGGTCAAGATCGACCCTTCGGACATTTGGGGGGTTCAAACCGTTATCTCAGTTTTCGCCTCAGTTGGGACACCCGCAGCGACGACGTCTTTCCCCTCAAAGGATTTCTCGCAGAATTCTCTTTCGAGCCGAATTTTGCAGCGGTGAAAGATGACGTGCCAACGGCCGGCAGCGCCGCGCGCGTCACCCGCCGCGTCGCATTTTATCGTTACACTTTTTCTCACGCGCATTTTCTTCCCTTGCGCTCCGGGCGATTGATCTTTGCCAACCGCATCGCTTTTGAGGCGGTGGCTGGAGACGCGCCCTACTATGCTCTGGGAGAAATCGCCGGCGAACGCCACACCCACGTCCTCGGCGGCAGCCACACGCTGCGGGGATTTCAAAGCCGGCGTTTTCAGGATAAAATCAAATTGTTCACCCTCAGCGAGCTGCGCTATAAATTTCGCAGCTTTCAACTCTGGTCACACTCGTTCGATTTGATTTTCATCGGCTTCGTCGATAGCGGACGCGTCTGGGGCCGCTGGTCGGAATTTAATTTCAGCGATTTTCACTCCACGACCGGCGCCGGTGTGTGGCTGAACTGGAACAACAAAATGATTCTGCGACTGGACTTGGGGCGCTCAAACGAAGATATCATTCCGCTGTTTCGATTGCATAGCGCATTTTGACTCAGCGTGCCTTTGGCGCAACCTCTAATCCTTCGAAAGGGAGAAGTAAAGTCCCCCTTAAAAAAGGGGGACACAGGGGGTTGTCCGGATGGGACGGTGCCAAAGGGCAACCCCTAATCTCATTTTTTTATAAAGGGGAATTTGATCGAGTTTCTTTAACTACAAATCATGAAAACGACCATGAATGAACCGTTATTAGGCCGACTCAGCGCCGATCCGACTCCGCCGCTGAAAGGCCGCGGCACGACGCTGAATCCGGAGAACCGCTTCGAGCGCCTCAAAATCGAAACGGATTTGGATTGGCTGGAGGACGAACCCGAACACAAAGTCGCGACCGAATACTTCCTAGACAACACCAAAACCATTCTTTCCAAAAACGACAGCTACGATCTTTCTTTCACTTACAGCATCAACCCTTATCGCGGCTGCGAGCACGGCTGCATCTATTGCTACGCCCGG
This sequence comes from bacterium, assembly GCA_037446635.1. Classification (GTDB taxonomy): domain Bacteria; phylum Zhuqueibacterota; class Zhuqueibacteria; order Oceanimicrobiales; family Oceanimicrobiaceae; genus DASWHH01. Next base: position 17,092 of record JBBIIG010000032.1, on the reverse strand, counting down.
CCCACTCACGAATATTTTGGACTTTCCGCCGGTCTGGATTTCGAAACCAAAATCCTCGTGAAACCCGACGCGCCGCGTTTGCTGGAAAAACAGTTCCAGTCCAAAAGCTGGAGGCCGCAAGTGGTGGCGTTCTCCGGCAACACCGATTGCTATCAACCCATCGAAAAAAAATTACAAATTACCCGCAAGTGTTTGGAAGTGTTTTTGAAATTTCGCAATCCAGTGGGCGTCATCACCAAAAACGCCCTCATCCTCCGCGACCTGGATATTTTGCAGGAACTGGCCAAATACAATTTGGTGGCCGCCACCATTTCGGTGACGACGTTGGACAATCAACTTGCCCGTAAAATGGAACCGCGCACCTCGGCGCCGGCCAAGCGGCTGGAGACGCTGGAACAGCTCGCGGCGGCGGGCATCCCCACCAACGTCAACGTGGCGCCGGTGATTCCGGGCTTGACCGATCACGAAATGCCAGCGATTCTCAAAGAAGCCGCGGGCCGCGGCGTCAAACACGCGGCCTACATTTTGATGCGGCTGCCCTATTCGGTGAAAGAACTTTTCTTCACCTGGCTAACTCACAACTATCCCGATCGTGTCAAAAAAGTTTTGCACACAGTGCAGGACACCCGCAGCGGTCGGCTCAACGATCCGCGTTTCGGGACGCGCTTCAGCGGAGAGGGCGTGCGCGCCGCGGCCATCAACCGCATGTTCAAAATCTGCTGCCGCAAATATGGCTTGAACCAGCAAAGGTTCGCGCTTAGCATCGAGCATTTTCGCAGGGGGAACGTTCATCAAGGGGAGTTGTTTTGAGGGTCTTAGCTAATAACATCATTAAAACATTTCCCGGCTATTGAATCCTTTACTCCACCACCCGCATCAGCACCTCATCCGTGGCCCAACCTTCGGTTGAAATCGGCTGCTCCACCGCCGGCGCCACCGGCAAAACGGAAATCCCGCGCGTGCTCAATCGGTTGACCTCTCGCTTCAACTGTTCGACGATGGCTTTTGCAACCACCACCGCGCTTTCGTTTAAACTATTGAACTCGCCGGAGTCGGAGGAGAGGACTTCCAGGTTCAGTGGCTTAGTCGTGGCAATGGCTTTGACCAGCTCCGGTCCCGCCGGGCCGCCCACTTGCAAGCGATAGAGGTTCTGCGCCGGCATTTCGTAAGCGATCCCTGTTTTCAAGAAATTCTCTTTGGCGTACATGTTGGGAAACAGCACAGTCATCTTTCCCGCCGGGTCAACGTCAACCAGATAGAGGTAAGCATCGCGATCGGTGCGAACCGTAAAGGCAACTTCTTTGCCGATGCGAATTTCGTCGTAATCTTTGCCATTGACTTGCACGTCAACGTTGAACGGCGGATTGGGATTCTGCAAGTTCGCGAGCAGCGTTACGGCAAAGAGATTTTCCAGCAACGGCTGTGTTTTGGTTACCACGCTCTCCAGATCGCTGATCTCGATGTCCGGCAGTCGGTGCTGATTGCGATAGGGTGTGATGCGAAATGAGCTATCGCTAACTGTAACTTCAAACTCCACGTCGCGGAATTCATCCTTCTTCACGATTTCAACAAAGTTCAACGCTGTCATTTTCTTTTCAATTTTCGGCGCTAAACTCGAGTTGCCCACCACTGCCAACCGCAGTTTGGATTGCGGGATAAAATGAAACGTCTCAACCAGCCGGTCTCCCTTTTCGACGCGCCCTGCGATCACTTCCGCAATCGCGTTTTGCCCATTGGCTTCGATAACGCGGATGGCGTTCGGCTCGTTGTCAATCGCCTGTTCAATGGTTTCAAAAATGCTGCCGCGCACCAACTGCACCGCGCCAATCGCCTGTATTGTAACGTGATGCTGGTCAACGTCTACCACCTCGGCGTGCGCCTCGGGCGTTAAAACCGTGACCGAGTCTGCGCTGTGAGCAACGGCTGGCGCGGGGGTGTCCGCGGCCAACATCAGAAATGGACTCTCGCTCACGCCCTCGATCTGCGGCGTCTGGCCAAAGCCATTGTTTTCCAGCTGGGCGCGCACGCGCTCGGCCATCGCTTCATAACCGAGCGTGTCGCTTTGGTCGCTCCATGCTTCCTGCACTAAATAATAAGTGAGCGCACCCATGTTGGGGTTAGCGCTTTTGTCAAACGTTTGAAACAGAAACGGATAATCCGCCGCAATTTGATCTTCGCGCGCCGCGGTGATGACCAGCGCATTGGCCAGCTCTTTTGCGGCTTTGTGATTTTTGTGGTTGGCAGATTCGGGCGGTGGCGGTGCATCTTCGATCCCTAGATCCTTTGCGCTGACCCGCTTCGGACGCGCCAATCCGCGTGTGCCGGTACCGGAGTGACAGGCATCGAGAATCACCACCACGTTGCGCGTTTTGATGCGGTTAATGAGCTCATCCAGATCATCATCGACAAGCAGGGTGCTGATGGTTCTGCCGTCATAAGGTAAAAAGGCTTCGTCGCGTTTGTCGGGTTCGTCGCCGCTGTAATCGGTAACCTGCGTGCCGTGGCCGGTGAAATAAAATAGCGCCAAATCTCCTTCACTCACCGGCGCGATCAATCTGCGTTCAAACGCTGCGACGATGTTGCTGCGCGTGGCATTGGCATCCACCAAAACTTCGATATTCTCAGGCTTGAAACCATACTTTTCGACGAGCAGCTTTTGCATTGCGGGCACGTCGTTTTTCGGCCCGCGAAGATTGTTGCGTGGATAGATATGATCGCCGACGCCAACCAAGAGAGCGTACTTCTGCTGTGCATAGCCCATCGAAGCAAATAGCGCTGCGAGCAAGAATAAGATTGAAATGCTTCGTTGAAACATATTGTGGCTCCTTTTGCAAACCTTGACTGGGTTTCAAACCTTGTCAAGGGTATTCAGTTTTTTTCGTTGATTTTGTAGAACGTAAACAGTATTTTTTAAAAAAATTTTTACGGAAAACTATGCAAACTGTAACCCTTGAGCTGTCGGATGAATTGGTTGCGTTAGGCAAACTCAAACGTGATCAGCTTTCTCATGAAACGCTCAAATTAGTGGTGTTAGAGCTCTTTCGTGAAGAACTCGTATCTTTGGGTAAGGCCGCTGAGTTGTGCGGTCTTTCCATAGCTGAGTTCATGGAATTTTCGGCCAAACGTCAGGTGCCGCTGCATTACGGCCAAACCGAATTGCAGCAAGACCGCGAGTATTTCAAGAGCTTGCGATCGTGATCGTTGTTTCCAATACCTCTCCCATTATCAGCCTCGCCCGCATTGAGCAACTTAAACTGCTCAACCAACTATTTGCAGAGATATTGATTGCGGGCCCGGTGTACTCCGAGTTAGTTGCCCAACCCGCCAGCGCGCTGGAACTAAACTCGACGCCGTGGATCAAAGTTCACGAACTTACAGATAACGCGCTACTGGCACAATGGCGTAAACAGTTTCGTTTGGGCCGCGGTGAACTTTCTACCATTTTACTTGCCAAAGAACTCTCTGTCGATTTAGCAATTATCGATGAAAAGAAAGCCCGTCAGCTTGCTCAGAGGGAGAACCTACGGGTAGTTGGCACGCTCGGTATTTTGGAAGAATCCTATCGTAGAAAACATATTCATGATTTACGAATGTGCTACCAAAGTCTTCTCTCCACAGGCACCTATATCGATCGCCGCCTGCTAAACATGAGCTTACAAATATTTGAGTTGCCAGATCTGGAGTAACCCTGACAGGATCTATGGGCTGGGTCTCCTGCTCGATCTAGCGCATCAAATATCAAACAGCGAATTACAAATATCGAACAAGGAATTTTGAAATCTGTAATTTGAGTTTTTCATTTTGCCCATGTACAGAAGGATAATCAGCCAATTGTCAATTGTGAATTACAAATTGTGAATTGTCAATTATCGATCATCGATTATCGATTGTCAGACCTCACCCTTCCGCGAAGCGGATCCGCCTTGGCGGAAACCCTCTCCGGCGAGGAGAGGGAATCACGGATTCACCTCCACCAACGGCAGCTCGTTGCTAAACTGCCCCTTCAACTCCGGATGCTGCTTACCTTGCGTTGCCTGCGGAACGGTTTGATACAAATAATCGAAGGCCTCCCGCAGGGTCACGATCTGATCTTTGTTGAAATCCGCGCGGCCGCTCAAGCCCGCCAACAGGTAATAAGTGAAGACGCCGCCATTCCACTGATCGCCCTCGAAGCTCGCCTCGTTGGAACTAGAGGCTGTGAGCATGGCTATCCCGTCTGAGGCTTTGGCCAGCATGGAGAGCAGGCGATTGACTTCGCTGAAGGTGATGCCGCGGCTGGCCAGCAGTCTGCCGGCGCCCAACTCACCCGAATGGCAGGCATCCACGATGAACAGAATTTTCTTCGAGCGCGAGCGCTCGATGATACGGCTGAGGTCGCTGTGGGACAAACCCGTGGCCACCAAATTGTTAATATCCGTATCGTGCATGAGAAAATTAATCTCACCGGTATCGGAGTCGGGCAGGCCGTGCGTGGCTAAAAAGATGACGACCAAATCTCGCTCCGACGCAATTTTGACTGCCTGCGTCAGCGATTGAATCACCTCAGCGCGAGTGGCGGCGCTGTTGACAAGCAGAGTCGCTTGCGTTTTTGGCAGCCGTGCGCCTTTATCCGAGCGGAAAAATTCGTAAAAGCTCGAGGCGTCGCTGGCGGCATAGCTCAGGTTGAGGGTTGCATCCTGAAATTTGGAAATGCCGATGGCGAACAGCCAGATTTTGGGAAGAATTTGGGGAGAAGGAGCAGGCTGAGGCGGAGGCAAAGGCCGAGTGTCTGTAGGCTGAGGCGAAGGCTGAGTTTGAATGCCAGCCGCTGCAACCGCAGGAGGTGGCGGCGTTGTTTCTTCAGGTGTTCCCCACAAAGCCAAAACCGGAGTTTCATAAGCAGATGGGCGGCTGATTTGGAAAGTCTGCCGAGCTTCATTTCCGGCTCGATCGAACGCTACGAACTCATATTTGCTCATTCGGCCAGTAGTGGGCGAAGGCAACTTGATCCCAAACGTTTTTCTTGATGTCGCTCCAACAAGCGGAATCATCTGATTGTTAACCTTCAAACCCACGACTTCTTGATTGTCCTCGATGACGCCGCGAATCATGATGCGCGTTTCCACCGGCAGGACTTTGACCGCCTGCAACTCCTCGCCCCGTGTGAGCACGCCGGTTGTTTCGGTGAGAAAGATAGCCGGCGGTTTGGTATCGGGGGTGAGTGCCACTTTACCCAAGCGACCCGGTGGACTGGATCCGAAGATCCGCTTTTGTGCGCTGGCAAGATTAACAATCATCAGCACTCCAAAAATCATAAAAGAGAAATTTTTGAACATGGCCCACCTCCCTATTTATTTAGGAGACACTATGACACGCCTTTCTAATGCGTTTGGTGCATGTGCACTTGATTGGGAAATCAAATCTATATAAGCTTCGTCTGACCAGAAATGTGTATCTCCAACGAGTACAATTCTGACGGTGTTTGTTCCGGTCGTAAATCCAAAATCATTTTTCGAAAGCCAATATAAGGTCCAATTTTTGTCGACAAAAAATCTTTCCACAACTCTAACGTTGTTCACATAGATGTCAATGTAACAGTATGATATTCCATCGACAGTTGAACCTAAAGCATGAAAAACGAAGTCATACAATCCATTATACTGAAATTCCATATATCCATTTATGGTTGTGATTCTCCAATGCGGGGGATCGGGATTGATAGGATCGTATCCTGCCCCACTAGAACTAAAACTCATATTTCCAGTAACCCGCGGAGTGGAAGACTTTAATTCAACACGCCCTGCGTAGTCTGCCGCAACAGGAAAATCTATTGGAGTGTTATATGGATTCGCATTGCCATCTTGGTAGTTCATGGTAACTGTAAAATCCAAATCATTTCCCGGAGGTAAACCAGTTACTCTAAAGTCGAAATCGGCGCTATTCCAGTCGCTCGATCCGGCGGGGATGTCAGGAAAACCCTCACTGGCATCTGTGATTTCACAATAAGGGGCATCAGTAGAACTTATGCTCAATTGCCCGGATACAGCATAGGCCGTCCCGTTTCCATTATTTTGGATTCTTACCCTCAATTCAATTGTTTCTCCAACTTGAACGATGCCGTCACCATTACCGATACTACTGCCAATATTGTCATCATCAATCAGGAGATCAACTATCTGGTTTAGGTTTGGTGTACCGACAAGCTGCTGCACGGTCAGCCGATAAGTTCCGGTGGGGTCGGCAATCTGCTTTATCGATGATGTTTTGTTTATTGGTTGGTTCTCAGGCCGTGGACTGTTTGGAAAGCTGCCGCTGTTGGTGTAATAAGCATAGCGGATATAGTATGTACCACTATTTTGGATTGTATATTCGACCCGTGATTGACTTGTGCTGCCATCGTCATCGTTGTGCGCCAATAGCGTTCCGCTGCTGTTATAAAGCCAGATTGCGCCATCGAGGTTACTGGAGCCCGTGTTTTGGGTACGAATTTGAACAAGCTGGCCGGCTATGGCAGAGAAACAATAGTAGTCGATATCTCCTTCTGGATCAATACAGGCATCGCGGGTAATGGGTGTTGTGCTTATTGGACCCAAGCTTGTGCATTCATTTGCCGTGTTGTTGGGCTCGTTCGGAATAAAATACGCCGTAACGTTCTTGTCTCCGTCCATTCTGATATTCTCAGGAGTAATACTGCCGCTTAAATCACCTTCCCAGTGGCCAAACTGATAACCTGAATTAGGACCTGCAGTCAACTGAACGGTCTCGTTATGATTGTACTGAGACTTGTTGGGATTTTTAGTCAAACTTCCTGAACCCGGTGGGCTCACAGAAATACTCAACGTATGACCCGAAATCGTCACAGGCTGCCCTAATGACCAGTCTGATACAACACTGGTGTGAGTCTGACACCTTGCCTGCGCCTTCACACTGTAAGTCCCGACAACGGTATCGATATGACATTGTGTGGATGAACTCCAATTTGAGAAGTTACCATCACCCCAGTCAAAGCGATACCCCACACTATGACCCAAATTGCTGGTCGAACCACCCGTGCTGAAGCATAAACTCTGACCCACTTTGCCGGTAATCTGGCCTGTGGGAGGATTTGGCGTGGAAACGATCTCAGAAACAACAGACATGCTTACGCCAACCTGCGCCGTCCCGCCATTGGAGTTGACTGTCACGGTCCCACTGTAATTTCCCGGGCTCAGTCCGCTTCGGTTCACCGTCACGGTGATCACATCGGTCTCAGCGGTAGTGCTGCCGCTGGTAGGACTTACTGTGATCCAATTGGTGTCATCAGTGATGTTCCAAGTTAACGTACCACCTGTTCCACAATTAGTAATATTGAAAGTCTTCGACGTCTCACTGTTGGCAAAATCTAATGAGGTCGGAGAAACACATAAAATCGGATTGACGACGGGTGGAACATTCATCGCCACGCTGACCTGTTCCGTCCCGCCATTGGAATTGACTGTCACCGTTCCGTTGTAATCTCCGGGATTCAGTCCGCTGCGGTTCAAAGTCACGGTTATCACGTCAGTCTCAGAAGTGGTGCTGCCACTGGTGGGACTTACTGAGATCCAATTGCTGTCAACGGTGATATTCCAAGTCAATGTACCAGTACCACAATTGGTAATATCAAATGTCTTTGATGTCTCGACACTGCCAAAGTCTAATGATGTTGGTGAAACACACAACGTCGGGTCTTCAGTCTGAATCACAAAATACCAATCTTCCGACCAACTCCCCCAATTACCGTTGCTGTCTCGGGCGCGCACCTTCCAAAAATAAGCACCATCTGAAAGTGTATTAGTCGCAATGTATCTGGAACTGCTCAAATTCGGTTCGTGTATTTCTGGACTTTCAAAACCGGTGCTATTGTCAACCATCAATTCGTAGACAATAGCACCATTTATGTCACTCCAATCAAAGGTTGGGGTGTTATTATTGATTATCGCTCCTTCGACTGGGGAGGTCAAAAAGTCTGTCCATGAGGGTATAGAAGCAGTAGTTTGTTCTCCAGCTTGCACACTGATTCCGCTTCTGAAAGTATGGCTAACCAACCTGCTGTTGATGTATCCAAATAGCTGGACTGAATAGTCGCTGCCGGGTTCAAGATTGTTGATTTCGCCATGAAAACCGCCGCCCTGTCTGGTTAGATTACCATCGTAAACTGTAACGGAGCCTTTTTTCACGATAGCACGTACACTCTCCAAAACATCTGCCGTCTTTGAAAGCTCATTCGAAGACGATTTCTCCATCACAATCCGCAAAGAGCCGTAAGGAGATTCTGGCTCAGTTGGCCCACAATGAAAAACAAAAAGAAGAATAGTAAATGAGACTAGAAGATATGACGCAGCCCTCATGTGTGCACCCTCAGTTTGAACCCGGAATATCTATAATTATTGAACCAGTTGTCGGAGGTGGTGGCGGTGGTGGCGGTGGATTCCGTCCGAGCAGAAAAGCAATTATCCCACCGCCGACCGCTGTCCCGCCAATAATCCATGGCGTGGCACCCCCTCCCTTCTTCGTTTCATACACCTCCACAATAAACACAAACCCCTCACCCTCCAAACCGCGGGGATAGTCTTTGGGGAGATTCCAGAGAATCCGCAGCCCGCGGCCGGGGGCAACCGCTTCGCCAACATATCCGGAGAGAGATTCTTTGCTAATTGGAAAGGCCGCGCGCGAGCCGGATTTTACCAGCGAAAGTCTCACCGAGTATGTCTTGGCGGGATTGCCAATCAAGTCGTAGGTCACTTCCACTTTGGAATCCGCGAGCTGGCTGAAGCGTACGTTCTGGACCTGAGGCTCCTGTCCTTGCAGGGCGCAGGTGAACGCCAACAAAAATAGAACGATTGGTATCGGGTGTGGTCTCATCATTCTACCCTTTCTGATAGTCTACGTGCCACGCACTTTTGAAGTGCATGGCACGTCCGCTCTGGCGAGTAAACATCCTTCGACTTCGCTTTCTAAGGACATCATCTTACGGTCATTCAGGAGGAATCCTTTTAGACTTGAGTAAGTACTGTTTATCTAAAAAGTTTCCTCCTGAATGACAACTCCTGTCCTTACCAAAAAAAGGCCCATGTCGTCAGGATGAACTCCGTCGAACAATGAATTTGTGAAGTTAATTACTTTCTAACCAGGCTTCTTAGAATCGTAATCGGAAGAAGAAATCAACAGGAGCTATCGGAAACAACCTACCCCGGCTGAGCCGGAACTGGAATCACAAATGACAACATTAATGTAGCAACATATTCTCGAAGTGCGGAGAGATTTTATGTTCAATCTTCCGCAGTTTTTTTCTCAAATAGTATATTTAATTTAAAAACCCTGACAGGGTTTGGAACCCTGTCAGGGTTAGCCACGGTGGCAGGAGAAACACCATGAAAATGAACCTCCAAATTTTCAAGATGGGTTTAATGAACCTGTTTCTTGCATTAAGCTTTATGACGTACTGCTTCGCCCAGCAAAGGGTGTCGGCCCAAATTGGCATCGAAATTATATCGGCCAATCGTGCCGGGCCGGCCAAATTGAATGACCAATTAAAAGCCGGCGATAAACTGCGACTCTATGTTGTTCCGAAGACGGATTCCTATGTTTATGTCGTTTACTCCGATAAAGACACGGTGGCGCTGCTCAATAACCAGCAGCAGCGGATAGTGAAAAAAGATTCCACGTTGATTCTGCCTTCAGCGCAAGAATGCTATCAAATCGATGGCGTCAGCCGCCATGAGCTGTTTACTATCATCTGCAGTCCGGAGGAACTCAAAAAAGTCTCGACGATCTTCACTTCTGCCAACGTCTCTTATGACAATTGGGCTGCCCTTGAACAGGAACTGATCGAGAGGAGCAAAATCGATCTCACCGAAGGAGTCAATAAACCACCGGCGCTGGCCGGCAACGTGCGACAACCGAAACCCGAACCCGCCTTCGTGGATGCCATTCCCATTCTCAGCGGCCGTTCTTTGGTGCTGAAGCGATACGAATTTCGTGTTGCGAAATAAGAAATTCCTCAAGCTGGTGGCCCTGACGACAGTGGGGCTGATATTGGGTGCGGCCCTCTTCTGGAGTCTCCTCGGAAGCGTCTGGACGGTATGGGATTATCAGCTACTTGATCTATTTTACCAACAGGCGGTTCGGTTTCATCATGGCCCGGCATCCTCGCCGCAAGTCGTTTATCTCTACATCACAGATCAGACCTACCACTATTTTGGCAAGAATATATTGGATCGCGCCGACCTGGCCCGAATAAACGACGCCCTGGTGCAATTGGGGACAGAGGCTGTGGCCTATGATATCATTTTTTCTCGTCCCAGTAACGTAACCTCCGACCACCGCTTTACCGAGTCCATCCAGAATCTGGGAAAGGTCTATTTGCCCATCGGCTTTGAACTTTCCGAGCAAGCTCGGCCCTTTAAGTGGGAGCCGGGCACGGCCTATCAGCGGTTGAAAAACGATTTTCTGAAGAAACCCGTTGAAAGGGGTACGCCTCGGCCCTTTTATGCTGCCCGGGCCATCATGCAATTAGATGACTTCTCACAAGCGGTGGCGGGCAGCGGGCATATCAGTGCGCGCAGCGATGCCGATGGCGTGTATCGCCATGCCGTCATGCTTGCCAAAGTGGATTCCCTTTACCTGCCTTCCTTGAGCCTGGCGATGTTTCTCGACTATGTTGACGTGGCTCTTGATGAAATGGTGGTCGATTGGGGCCAGGAAATCCGGATTCCTGCCAATGGCAAAAATCTGCTGGATCAGGAGGTGGTCATTCCCATCGACCTGCGCGGCCGGGCCTTTATCCCCTATCCCAACCTTTGGGGACAAGATTTTAAGCAGATGGGCGCTCACACTCTTTTAGAGCTGTTCGAAGATGAAAATTTACGAGGCAATTTAACGGAGTTTTTTGAAGGCAAGTTTGTGCTAATTGGAGATGTCTCGGCCGGCACGACCGATTTAGGTCAAACGCCGCTCGAAACAGAAACGCCTTTGATTGCCATGCACGCGGCCTTGCTGAATGGTTTACTCACGAATTCGTTTTATGGAAAATGGTCTTTCGGCAAAACACTGAGCTTAATCGTTTTACTCGGGACGCTCATGGGGCTGTCGGCCAGTCTGCGATTTTCGTGGCTGCTCTATGTTGTCGGCGGGATCAGTCTCGTTGCCATTGCCGTTTTGACCTGGACCCAAATTACGCAAGCGGTTCTTCTCCCGGTGGCGGCTCTTGGCGGAAGTTCACTTTTTCTCTTTTTCGGATTGGTCGCGGGGGTACAAATGGCGACTTCCAAAGAACGCGCGTTTATCCGCAGCGCCTTTTCCCGATACGTTCCTGAAAAAGTGGTTGACGAGTTGTTGGCCAAACCGGAATTGCTGCAATTGGGCGGTGAGGAGCGGATCGTCACCGTTTTGTTTTCCGATTTGGAGGGATTCACCACAATTTCTGAAACCATGCCGCCAAAGGAGTTAGTCAAACTGCTCAATCACTATCTCACAGAAATGACGGAAATCATTTTAGCCGAGGGCGGCATCATTGACAAATTCGAAGGTGACGCCATCATGGCGGAGTTTGGCATACCGATTCCCGTGCTCGATCATGCCGAACGGGCGGTGCGGGCTGCGCTAAAAATGCAGCGTCGTATGCGCGAGTTGCGTCCCATTTGGGCGCAAGATGACTTGCCCGAGTTGCGATGCCGTATTGGCATCAACACCGGCGCGATGATTGTGGGGAACATGGGTTCGCACCAGGTATTTGATTACACCGTGATTGGTGATGCGGTTAATCTGGCAGCTCGCCTGGAAGGCGCTAACAAAAACTATAATACCGAGTTAATGATCTCCGAATCCACCTACTCGCAATTGACCCCCAATAAATTCAAAACCCGCTTTCTGGATGAGATTAAGGTAAAAGGAAAGTCCCGGCCAATCAAAGTTTTCGAAGTATGCAACGAGACGCAGAGCGACTGAATTCGCAGACGCAGAGCGGCATGATTTTGGAATAAGAAAAGGTGGAATAGTGGTTGGTCCGCAGTTAATTGTCAATTGAGAATGGTGAATGGTGAATGATTTGAACACAACCCGCAAGAGCGATTAACAGACCGCTACTATTTCAAGATATAACCAACGACGATGCTGAGAATGGTTGTGGACCAGAAGATGAACATCCATTTTATAAGATCGGCGCGCTGTTCGGCGAATTTTTTGTCAAACTCGGTGCGGAGTCTTTCTTCGCTGCGTTCGATTTGGTTAACCAGCAGTTCACGGGTATGAAGTAACTCCTGTTGAAATTTCTCAAAGGTGCAGCCATTCATGCGCTCCATTTCCTCGAGTTGGGCAATCTTAATCTGATTGAGTATAGCCATAACGCACTCAAATTTTTGGAGAATATTGTAATTTGCTTTTGCTATGCAATCAATTTAATTCGCCTGAATTCGTGAAATTCGTGGTTCACCAACTTGTTTTTCAAAATTAATTTGTTTTATTTTATCGCATGAACTTCTGCAGCCACTGCGGTCAACCCGTGACCTTTGGATATATTCCCGAAGAAGACACCGAGCGCTTTCACTGCCCGAGCTGCGGCGCTATTCATTATGAAAATCCCAAATTGGTAGTGGGCACGCTGCCGCGCCGCGGCGACCAAGTGCTGCTGTGCAAGCGTGCCATCGAGCCGTGCCAGGGCTTGTGGACGCTGCCCGCCGGCTTCATGGAAATGGGCGAGACGGTGGAGCAGGGCGCGATTCGGGAGACTTTGGAGGAGGCCAGCGCGCAGGTGGAGATCGTGCGGCTGTTTTCAATTTACAGCCTGCCGCGCATCGGCCAAATCTACATGATCTTTTTGGCGGATTTAACCAACCTCGATTTCCATCCCAACAAAGAAACGTCCGAGACGCGGCTGTTTAGCAAATCGGATTTGCCCTTCGATGAGATTGCGTTCACCGCCATCCGCTTCACCCTCGAAAAATATATTTCCGATTCCAGCGAGCAATTGCCGTTCATCGGTTCCAGCACGCCAACGCTCCGTCACTCCACACCCTAACCTTCGGGAGCTTAAGAATGAACGGCATCACTTGGATTCCTCGATTGACTCCCAAAAGTCCTCGTGCATGATGCCGCCGGTTTTCTTGATGCGTTGCTCTGCTGCATCCCCTCCCAAGTTTTACTCTGGAAGGAAGTAAGACATTAATCCAGCACTCCACCACTCCACATCGCAAGCCCCACACAACTTTGATTCTCAGCGAGCCGATGGTTTTAGAGAAAAAGCTTCAAACTTGCTCGAGGGCATCGCGCAAATCTTCGATGATGTCGTGCCAGTCCTCCAGCCCAATCGAGAGCCGGATGCCGCCGGGCTCCATGCCCATACGACGCTTTTCTTCCTCCGGCAGCGCGGCATGGGTCATGGAGTAAGCGTTTTCCACCAGCGTTTTTACGTAGCCGAGACTCACCGCGAGGGTGATGCAGTAGGCGTGATCGGCCAAATAATCGATGAACTTCTCCACCTTCGGACTCTGCTTGCCATCGACCTCGGCGTCTTTCAGCAGGAAGTAGATCATGCTGCCGGGGGCGAATTTGCCTTCGGGGTTGGTCATCTGGCGTTTCGCCAACTCGTACTGGGGATGATCTTCCAAGCCGGGGTACACCACCTTCGCGACCTTCGGATGTTCACGCAAAAACTTCGCGACTTTGTGCGCGGTTTTGATCTGATTAGAAAAGCGCGTGGCCAAAGATGGGAGGCCGTACACCAAGAATGTCCACGCGCTCTTCGGATTCAATACCCCGCCAAAATCCTTGCGATAAAGCATGAGACGGCCGTGATATTTCATCGGGCCGACCACCGAGCCGCCCATGTCGGTGCCGAAGCCGCTGATGCCTTTGGTGAGACTCTGCACGGAAAAATCCGCGCCCAACTCGAGAGGCCGCTGGCAATAGGCAGAAGCGAACGTATTGTCCACCACGATTTTGATGTGACGCTCCGGCGGCCGGCTGGAGTTGATTCCATCCACGAGGCGGCGCACCGCAGCAATGTCAATCAAAGTCAGAGTGGGATTGACGGGCGTTTCGAAATAGAGCACGCGGGTTTTGGGGGTGATGGCGCGTCGCACTTTTTCTTCGTCGTTCATATCCGTCCACACAGTGTGGATGCCGAAGCGCGGCAGCCAGTTGGTAAAGAGACTGTAGGTGCAGCCGTAGGTGACTTCGTGGGCGACGATCTCGTGCCCTTGTTCGCACAGCATGCCCACACACGCGCTGATGGCGGCCATGCCGGTGGCGAAGGTGACGCACATTTCCCCGCCCTCGGCATACGCGAGGTTCTCTTCCAACATGCCGCGGCTGGGCTCGTCGAGGCGGTCGTAAATGTAAATGGGGATATGCTTGGCTTCGTCGATGGATTCGCTGGCGAATTCGAAAAATCCCTGCGCGCCGCGCTGCGCCGAAGTGAGGCGGTACATGGCCGAAGCCGACATCGGCGGATTGACGTGATGGTCGTAATCCCACTTCTTACTTTCGAAATTGCCGTGGATGAGGTGGGTGCGCATGCGGTACTGTTCTTTGGTTTTCTTGCGATTGGTTTTCATCATCTGACTCCTTTTAAAATTCGCAAATCGGAACCGCAAAGGCGCTAAGACGCAAAGAAGTCTTCTTCAAAATTTAATGCTGTCTTAGCGTCTCTGCGTCTTTGCGGTTGTTGTTATTTTCGGCTATTTTTGAATCAACTGATTTCGGCTGTTTTTTTTGGGGAGGGTCAAATTCACTTCCCGTGCAAAACAATAGTAATCTGGGGAAAATCCAACCGATAGCCCACAATAAACACCTCGCGGCCATCAGTCCACACATCCTCGTATTGCACGTCTGGAAATTGAAACTGGGTAAACTCATGCCAGTCTTCGCCGTTGTAATGAACGACTTCCCCGTAGAGGTATTCTGTACCTGCATAACCCACGATGAACAAATTGTCGTCAGCCGCCCCAATGACGGCTTTAGAGTAAAAGGTGCCAAACTCCCTGTTTTCATTTTCGAATAACGGGTTCCATTTGCTGCCATCCCACCACTGCACATCGTCACCAGTTCCATACAGCTTTCCCCAGGGGCTCAGCCAAAGGTCGGAGAACGCATTATTCAGCATATCATAAATCACTTGCCAGCGCCCACCTTCCCGTTTGAGCAAATAATTCGTTCCGACTTGATTGACATACAGTAAGTAAATATCGTTGGATTTTGGAGCGCCGGCGATGGCCGGGATGAAGTGCCACGGCAGCGCATCTTTCTCAATAGCAAAGGGAAGGGAATCCGGTTGCCAGTGGGTGCCGTCATAATGGAAGAGTGTGCCGTTGATGCCGCCCGCAAACAGGTTTGTAGACGACGTGCCGCCCACCGAGTCTAACTTACGACCTGGAGGCAATGGCACTTGCTGCCACCTTCGCCCATCGTAGTGCAGAACCGCGCTCTTATCAATATAGTCAGGGGGGGGATTCGGGTTGAAGTCCAACTCATCTCCTACCGCCCAAATATCGTCCGGCGCAAAGCCATGGATATCCGAGAAACTCGCCCTGGAACCCAATAGCACCGGCTGCCAGCTTTTACCGTTGTAGTGGTACATGTGGCCATTACCGGTGTCGTTGTGTCCTACAACATACACATCAGTCGGAGAACTGCCCCAGATAGCCTTCATAATAGTCTGGATGCTGCCGGGATAGGCCAGGGTATCTACCTCCCAGGTATATTGCCGCGGGTTGGGCTCGGGGCCAACCGGGTTATGAGAACAAGCAGCTAAAACGACAAGAAGCAACAACGGAGCTTTAATCTTCATACATCTCACTATTTGAGCCTCATCTCAACTCACTTGCCATGCAAAACTAATGTAACTTGTGGGTAGTCTAACGTGTACCCTACCACAAAGACCTCCTTGCCATCGCTCCACACATCCCAGAACTCAACATCGGGAAATTGAAATTGGTTAAATTCATACCAGTCCTCGCCGTTGTGGTGAATCACTTTCCCATAAATGCCATTGCTGCCGTCATAACCAACTATAAATAAATTATCGTCAGCGGCACCCATCATGGCTTTAGAGTAAAAGGTGTCAAACTCCCTGTTTTCGTTTTCGAACAACAGGTTCCATTTGCTGCCATCCCACGACTGAACATCGGCACCGGTACCGTATAATGTTCCCCAAGGGCTCAGCCATAAAGCGCTGAACGGATTATTAAGCATATCATAGATTACTTGCCAGATCCCCCCTTCTCGCTTGAGCAAATAATTAGTTCCGACCTGATTAACATACAATAGGTAAATATCATTGGAATTTGGTGCGCCGGCTATGGCCGGGATGAAGTGCCACGGCAGCGCCTCTCTTTCAATGTCAAAGGGAATGGAATCTGGCTGCCAGTGCGTGCCGTCGTAATGGAAGAGTGTGCCATTGATGCCGCCCGCAAACAAGTTGGTAGGTGAAGGTCCGCCGATTGACTCCAATAGACGACCACCCGGCGGTAAGGTAACTTTTTGCCACTTCCACCCATCGTAGTGCAACACCAAAGGAAGCCCTGGATTGATATAAAACTCTTCGCCCACTGCCCAAATATCGTTAGCGGCAAAACCATAAATATCCCATATCGTTACCACACCGGAAAACAACCTTACTGGCTGCCAGTTTCGACCGTCATAGTGGTACATTATGCCATTACCGGCATCACTATGTCCAGCCACATACACGTCGGTGGCAGAACTGCCCCAAATTGTTCTCATACTTGTTTGAATGCTGCCGGCGTAGAACAAAGTATCTACTTCCCAAGTGTATTGGCGCGGGTTGGATTCTGGACCAGCTGGATTGTGAGAACAAGCCGCCAAAACAAATGGGAAAAGCAAGAGAATTCTGATCTTCATAGTCTACACTCCATTGAGATTGGAAGAAAGGCTTAACATTTTTTTTAGAGAAAGTTAAGCCTTTCACCATCAACCTATTTCAGCATCACCAGTCGATGCGTCAAGACTTGAAGCGATCTGTCCTTCGAGGGCTTCACCACGAGTCTCGCCAAATAAATCCCACTGCCGAGCAAATTGCCGTTATGGTCTTTGCCGTCCCAGACCATCGAATAATAGCCGGTTTTGAGAAACTCTT
>JBBIIG010000031.1:0-50267 GCA_037446635.1 bacterium | reverse complement strand
TCAGCACGCAAGAGATCGAAATGGCGCCGGTCATCTCCATTGAACAGGTGCTGCAGGGGCGAGTGGTGGGCGGCGTGGTCAATGTGAACACCGGTCAGCCCGGCACCGCGGGACGAATTCGGTTGCGGGGCGTAACCAGCGCCACGGTCAGCCAAACCCCGGTTATTTATGTGGACGGCGTGCGCGTGGATAACAACGACAACTTCCGGCTGGAAAACTTCACTGGCGGGCCCAACTCAAATGCCCTCTCCGATATTCTGGCCGACAACATCGAGCGCATCGAAATCACCAAGGGCGGGGCGGCATCCACCCTCTATGGTTCTGAAGCCGCCAACGGCGTGATCCAGATTTTCACCAAAAAAGGTAAAGCCGGCCCCACCAGATGGACCTTTTCAACCGAACAGGGGGTCAATCAACCGGAGAAAAAATTTATCATTGAGGATTTCACTAAAGATCACCTGTTGGACAGCGGCTATTACCAGAAATATGCTTTTTCCGCAGATGGCGGCAATGAAAACGTAACCTACCATGCCAGCGGCCATGTGATGGATTCGGAAGGGGTCGTCCCGAAAAACGGCGACACCCAATACTCGTTCCGCATGGGCGTTCGCGCTTTCCCGAGCGAGAAACTCCAGCTCGACATCTCGGGCGGCTTGATTCGCGACGATTTTGAGCGCTTGTTCAGCGACAATGCCATCGCCAGCGTTATGACCACTATCGAAGGCGGCGATGCGCCATTTGGCGACCCCAACGCCACTCTGGATGAAAAACTAGCGGCGCTGGAAGAATACCTGCTGCCGCAGCTCGACGAGGCGGTGAACCGTTTCAATTTCGGCATCACGGCCTCAGCCAATCCGCATCAATTCTTTTCAACACGCTTGACCCTGGGCGCGGATTATCGTAAGAACGAACAACGGTATTTCATCCCCATTGCTGCGCAAGCAATCGCGAGCCGACCTGGCGGCGGCATCGACCGCTTTGACCGGGAATTTTTAAGCGTCACCCTCGATTACGCTGCCACGCTCAAATACCCTAACTCCGGCGCCATTACTTCTGCCTTTACCGTCGGCGCGCAGGGCTTCCGTGAGGAAGACCGCACCAGTCGAGTTACCGCGAGCCAATTTGGACTGCCCGGCACCGACGATTTCGATAACGCCGCCAACCTGACCCCGCAGGAATCCAATTTCGAGATTTTCAGCGGCGGCTTCTTCTTCAATGAACAAATTGGCATTCGCGACCGCTTGTTTCTCACGGCTGGCATTCGTTTTGACGGCAACACCGCGTTCGGCGATGAGGTCAATTTGGAATCCTACCCCAAAGTGGGTGCCGCTTATAACATCTCGGACGAAGCCTTCTGGAAAAACATCCCCTTCGTTGGCAATTTTATGCCGAGCCTAAAATTGCGCGCCTCGTGGGGAAAAACCGGCAGTTTCCCCGACCCGTTTACCCGCGATAAACAATTCACCCAAGGCTCGTTTTTGGGAACCGTGGCGGCCAACTTTGGCAACCCCGGCGACCCGACCCTCGGCCCGGAAAAAACCCGCACCATCGAATACGGCTTTGACGCCGCCTTCTTGAACGAACGCGTCGGCCTGGAATTTACCGTATTCGATGAAAAAACCGAGGATGCGTTGTTCTCCGTTCCCAGCGATCCTTCAACTGGCTTGGGATTCCAACTCCGTAATGTCGGCACCATTGAAAACAACGGCATTGAGCTGGGGCTCACGGCCAATATTATTGAGAGCCGGAATTTCCGCTTCTCGCTGCGCGGCTCATACTCCACGCTGGATAACGAAGTCACCAGCTTGGGCGGCTCGCAGCCTTTCTCCATCGGCGGTTTTGCCTTCCTGCCGCTGCGCATCGAAGAAGGCCATCCGGTGGGGGTGTTCCGCACGAACGTTCCCATTCCGGATCCGACCACCGGGCAATTTGACGGCGATTTCTTGCCAAACCAATTCCTGCATTCGCCGATTGCTGACAAATATTACAGCGTCGGCTTGAATTTCACCATTTTGCAAAATCTGAATCTTTCCATTCTTGGCGACGGCCAACATGGCGGTCAGATTTTGAATACTGGCTCCGTCATTCGTTTCTTCAATGGCCTCGAGCCGCAGGCTTCCAAAGTGCCGCCGGGCTATAACTTCACAACCGCTTCCGATGTTTTCGTCGAGGACGCCAACTATTTCAAAATCAGAGAAATTACCGCGACCTACCGGCTGCCGCGGCGCTACTTTGGCAATCAATTGACGTTTGGTTTTAGTATCCGTAACGCGATCATCTTCGCTGGCAATGACGATCTCGATCCCGAGCTCAACGGCGTCCGTTCCGCTCGCGACGTGGATGTCGGCGGCATCAATTTCTTCACGTTGTCGCCGCCGCGCCAGTTCCGGTTTACCCTGAGCATCAATCGCTAAATCAAAGCCAGCCATGCTGAAACCATTAATCTAAGGAGTCAAATCATGATTCTCTTTAAGAAACATAAAACTCGAGGTCTGTGGGTTGCGCTGCTGCTGGGCTTCTTAGCGCTATCCCTCAGTTCCTGCGATTTTTTGGATCCGACCGAAGTGAGAAACCCGCAAACCACCGAAGAAAGCTTGCAGGCCGGCGGCACCGGCGCCACCACTCCGTTTCTGAACGGCATCGCGTTTCGCTACTCCGACGCCATTGGGAATATTGCTTACTTCACGGATGTGGTCTCGGATAACTATGACAATGTCGCCACCTTCATTTCCCCCAGCGCCGATTTCCCCAGGGAGATCGTTCCCCAAGACCTGACCCTCAACGGCGGAGACGGACCCTACTTTGAGGTGCAGGAGTTGCGCGCCCTGGCGACCTTTACATTAGAAACGGTGATCCCCAACGACGCGCAGGCCACGGCGCAGCAGCGCGCCGAAGTGCTGTTTTACCGCGGTATGGCCAATCTGCTCTCCGGCGAAAACTACGGCGGCGTCCCCATTCAAGAAGATGGCCCGGTGATTCCACCCAATGAATTGATTCAAATGGCCATCGCCGACTTTGACGCCGCGCTCGCCACCAGCCAGCACGCCGATTTTCCCACTCGCATCAATATTGTGCGGGCGCGGGCGTATCGCATGCTCGGCAACGCCGCGCAGGCGGCGCAGGAAGCCAACGCGGCTCTGGCCGGCAACCCGCAATTCACCTTTCCGGCGCGATATGATGCGTCTTTCAACATCAATGACGGCTTCACCTTTGCGGTCAGCCGCAACTTGAACGACATCCAACCGCTGCCGCGTTTGGACTTTCTCGATCCCAAATACACCCTGCGGGATTCGCCCATTAACTCCGTTAAAATGGAAGAGGCGCATCTGATTTTGGCGGAGGTGGCCCTTTCACAAGGAAATTTCGGCCAGGCCAAAACCCACATGATTAACGCCATCAACCTGGCCAACTCGCGGCCGGTCGTACAATTCCGCGACGTGGATCCGCGCCCCGACAACCAGACCGGAACCTTTCGCCCGCAGGGCGGAACGGTGCAGGCGAGTCCCACCTCGCCGCCCATCGCCGGCTTGATTCTGCCGCGCGCCGGCAACACGGTACCGGTGCCCACGGTCTCGGCCACCCACCTGACGCCGGGTGATATCAACGCCATTCCGGATAACAACCCGGTGGAGCTGCTGAGAACGCTCTACCTGCTGCGCCAGGAAATCTTCTTCTTTGAAGGCCGGCGCATGAGTGACCTGGGCATTCGCCTGCCGATGATGGAACGGGAGATCGAAACCAACCCCAACATCAGCGCGGGTTCGCCGGGAACCGTGGCGGTGGTGGCGGCTTACATCCCGCAAGCCGACGGCCTCGATGAATTCACTTTCGACGGCAACAACACGGTTATCGCCGTGGATATGAATCAGGTCATTGCCGACAATCGCGTCTCGCCCTTCACCATGCCATTCTAAAAAGTCGCCCTTCTATTGAGCCCACAGTCAGTCGCGACTGTGGGCTTTTTTATTATGTGATGTTCTCCGGGATTATTTGAAATCAAAAAAGTGTAATTGCGAAAGGGACAAAACGCAGTTCTTTTAACCGCAAGGAACGCAAAGTTGTCGCCAAGACTGCTAAGAAAAAATTTAAGATTTTTAATTGCGTCTCTTTTAATTCAGGTTTGACTTCTTCAAATATTTTTTTAAATTCATTTCGTCTAACAATCGAAAATCATGATGTACTTGAATCGATCGGGGCTGTTTAGCGCGGTGATGCTTTTTGTTTTTGCGGCGCCGGCGCCACCAGCGAACGGGAACCGCGCGTACTCGCTTCCACAAGAAAGCGCAGAATTTCAGGAATGCTGGCAATTGTTCAGCAACCGGCAATTTGACCAGGCCGAACAATGTACGCGGCAACAGATTCGCACTCAACCAACCTTCGTTGACCCTGAAAAAGGCTCGGCGTGGTTTTTGTTGTGCCGAATTCTGATCGAAACGAAAGGCCCGGAGGCGGCGCTCGATACGGCCGCGCTGGGGATCGAAACCTTAAAAAGCCACAACCGCTTCGATATTTTTCTCGCCGACGAGTTCGTAAAATTGGCCATTCAACTTCAGAAGACAGAATACTACGAGCGGGTGACCGAGTCGTTTTACGAGATTTTGGAAAACGCCCGCCTCCCCGGCGACGGCCAGATTTTAACCCGTCTCTACGAGCAATGCCAGTTTCTGCTCTCGCCTTCACAGCAAAAAGAATACGAAAGCCTGGCTGCCAGCTCGCACGCCCCCGGCCGCGCCCTGCGAAAATTCTGGCGCAGCAAAGACGCCACCCCGGTCACCCCCTTAAACGAGCGGCTCATCGAGCACTTGCAGCGGGTGGAACACGCGCTCAAATTTTATCCCAACAGTCTGCCGCGCGGTTTCGACGACCGCGGCTTGATTTACGTGAAGTTGGGCAAACCCAGCGGCGTGGCTTCCGCCGGCGTCAGCGGCCGCGATATTCGCAGCAACTACACGTTCAAACCCAATGAAGTCTGGCTTTATAATTTCATCGACCCACAGCTCTATTTTCCATTTGTGCATTTGCAAGACAAACGCGGCTACGTGCTGGTGGAGGGCATCGAGCAGGCCATCACCGGCGCTTTGGCCGCCAGCAAATGGCGCTCCCACGCGCCCCGAGTAGGGGTCATCACGGATTCCCTCGGCCGCTCAATCAGCCCCGGGCTCATCAGCGACACCCCAGAAATTGACACCCGTATCTATTTCTATAAACAGCTCGCTATTGTTTCTCCCGTTTTCCATCAACGGGTTAACGAGCTCGAAACTCTGCTGCTGCAAAAGCAGTACGAGCAGATTCCGCTGCCGGCGTCGTACTACACCCAAATCGCCGTCAACCAAATGACTACCAGCGACTTTCGTGATGACAGCTTCCGCGACCAAATTACGCCCACGGAAGTCTCTTCCATTTTAGGCGCCGAAGCGCTGCCTTTGCGGTATCGCACCGCTCGCTTCCTGGAAAGCGACGGCTCAACTCGGGTGGAAATTTATTTAGGGCTGCGGCGGCGAGATCTGGTTTTGAAAGAAAACATTCAGCCGAACGTGCTGATGCTAAAAATGTCGGCCACCGTTGAAGATGCGACGCTGCGGCCGGCGGCCAACCCGCAAACTTCCATTGTGCTGCCAGGCTTGTTCACCCAAAACGATTCTTCCAATTCCAATCTCGGCGTGCTGGTAGAAGTGTTGACCATCAAAACCCACCTCGACAGCTTTTACGTCAGCGGAGAAGTTGGCGGCTGGCTCACCTCCGTATCCATGCAGCCGCCGGCGCCCGCGGATACCGGCGCCGCCGAACCCGGTCTCTACTTGAATTCCGAAAAACTGCTGCGGCTCGCCTCCTTCCGCAGCAGCCAGCAAACCGCGCTGCGTTTGGAGGCGCGCCAGCAACCGCTGTTGATGAGCGACGTGCAGCTTTCGCGGCAAATTGAACCGAACGCCGACTCTCAAACGACGACAAAAAGCGGCCTAACCATCGAACCCTATCCCTTCCAACGCGTCGAGCGCCAGCGCCCGCTATTTCTTTATTTTGAAATTTATGGCTTGACGCTCGGCGAGGACAACGCCAGCAGCTATCGCATTTCCTATGAAGCCGAACAGATAAGCGAAAAACAAAATATCTGGAAGAAAGTTAAGTCGCTGCTGGGAAAGAAGCCCGGCGGCCAGATCGAATTGCAATCGGACTACCGCGGCGACTCATCAAATATTAATGAATGGATTAGTCTCGACCTCTCGGCGCTGGCGCCCGGCGCTGTAAAAATAAATGTAACGATCACCGACCTGCACACGGGCGGCACGGCAAAACGCGCCATCGAGTTCGAGCTCATTTAGAAACTATTGCCAGCGAAGCTCGTGCTGAAGCCATCTCACCGACCTGCAAACTTCCTTAAACTAAAAAATGACGGCATCCATTCAAATCCGCGCTCGGGATTCCTGCCTGCCCAGATAGGAAGTCCCGATCGAGCGTGACAGGACTTTTATTCCGAGTGAAGAATAGATGAACCGAGTTCGTGAGTCGCTGGGCCTCGAGCGCAACATTGTGGTGATGCTCGCCGCGGTGATGATCCTCGGCATGGGCGAAGAGCTGTGGCAGCGCTTCATCCCAAAATATCTGCAATTCTTGGGCGCCAGCGCCTGGGCGATTGCGCTGTACGGCACCCTCAAAGATTTGCTCGACGCGGTTTATCAATACCCCGGCGGCTGGCTGGCCGATCGCTTGGGCCGCAGAGTCGCGCTGGTTTTGTTCACGCTGCTGGCGATTGTCGGCTATGCGATCTATTTGCTCAGTCCCAACTGGCGGACGATTCTTGTCGGCACGATCTTCGTGATGGCGTGGAGTAGTTTGACGCTGCCGGCGATTTTCGCCATCATCGGCGATAACCTGCCGTCGCAGCGCCGCGCCATTGGCTTCGGCGTGCAGTCGATTTTGAAACGCATCCCGATCATCGCCGCGCCGCCAATCGGTGGCTGGTTGATCGCGCAGAGCGGTTTGGCGAATGGCGTCAAGATCGGACTAATCATCACCATTGGGCTGGCTTTTCTCGGGTTGTGGATCGTCCACCGCGGCTACAAAGAAATTTCGCGCACCACTCGCGACGGCGAAAGCTTCCTCAGCATCTGGCGAAACATGGACGCGAACTTGAAACGTCTGTTGCTGTCCGACTGTTTAGCGCGCTGGGCCGAAGGCATCCCGAAAGTGTTCATCGTGTTGTACGTTATCGATGGTTTGCAAATGAGCGCCGTGCAGTTCGGCTGGCTCACCAGCGTGCAAATGTTGACGGCGACCGTAATCTACATTCCCATCGCCAAGTTGGCCGACCAACTCAATCGCAAACCGTTCGTGCTGCTGACGTTTGGGTTCTTCGCGCTGTTTCCGGCAGCGCTGGCGTTCGCACAAAATTTAGTTTGGGTGACGCTGGCGTTCATCGTTGCCGGTTTGCGGGAAGTTGGCGAGCCGGCCCGCAAAGCGCTGATCGTCGATCTGGCCGATGCCAACGCCCGCGGCCGCGCCGTGGGAATTTACTATTTGATTCGTGGACTGGCGGTGTTTCCGGCGTCGCTGGTTGGCGGCTGGCTGTGGCGGATGGATATGCAATTGCCGTTTTACGTCGCGGCGTCGGTTGGTGTTGTTGGATTGTTGGTTTATGCGTTTGCCCGTGAACGTTGACAAGTGCCAGGCACTTTGAAAGTGCCTGGCACTTCAAACTCCTCGGAGGTAAATATGAAATGGATAACCCGCGAGCGCGTCAAAGTCGATCGCGTTGCGTGTCCGTGGCTGATCAAAAACTTCGTCGATCCAGACGCGGAGTTTTTGTTCATGCCCGCGGAGAAAGTTTTGCAAATTGCGGAACGTGAACACGCCATACCTTATGATGTGCCGGATGTCGAGCTCGGCCATCACGATGGCAAGTGCAGCTTCGAAGCCATCATCGCCAAATATCAAATTGTCGATCCGGCGCTGCACCTGCTGGCGCGCATCGTCCACGGCGCGGACGTCGCCGAGGATTTGTATCATCGGCCCGAGGCGCCCGGCCTCAAAGCCATCGCCGAGGGCTTTCGCCATCTTGGATTGAAAGACGACCACGAAATCCTCGAAAAAGAGTTTATTGTTTATGACGCGCTCTATGCCTATTGTAAATGTGAAACGGCAGACGGCAAACGGCAGAAGTGAAAATTGACAAATGCCAGGCACTTCAAAAGTGCCTGGCATTTAAGAGAATACCATTGCTTTTACTTTTGCCGTCTGCCCTTTGCCGTCTCACATTAAAAAGAGGAGGACCCGATGGAAGATGCACTGATTGTCAACCGCTTTCAATTTGCGTTCACCGTGATGTACCACTATCTCTTTCCGCAACTCACGATGGGGCTGGCGCTGCTGATCGTCATTTTGAAGGGACTGGCGATTCGCAAGAAAGATGAGAAGTACAATCATGCCGCGCGCTTCTGGGCAAAAATTTTTGCCGTCAATTTTGCGATGGGCGTGGTGACTGGCATCCCGATGGAATTTCAGTTTGGCACCAACTGGGCGAAATTCTCAGCCTTTGCTGGCGGCGTCATCGGACAGACTCTGGCGATGGAGGGACTGTTCGCGTTTTTTCTCGAATCCAGTTTTCTCGGGTTATTCATTTTCGGCGAAAAGAAGTTGGGCCAACGTGGGCACTTCTTCGCCGCCTTCATGGTGTTTCTCGGCTCGTGGATTTCCGGCTATCTCATCGTTGCCACCAACGCCTGGATGCAGCATCCGGTTGGCTACGTTGCTACTGCGGATGGCAGCGTGCAACTCGCCAGCTTCTGGCAATTGCTCGGCAATCCCTGGGCGATTTGGCAGTACGCACACACCATGATCGGCTCGGTGATCACCGCGGCCTTTGTCATGTGCGCGGTGGGCGCGTTTTATCTGTTATCAAAACGCGATGAAGAGTACGGAAAAATCTTTTTGCGAACCGGAGTGATCGCCGGTTTGGCCGCGTCGATTCTCGTGCTCTTCCCTACTGGCGACGGCCAGGGCCGCAACATTGCCAAACACCAACCGGTGACTCTGGCTGCGATGGAGGGACTCTTCGAAACCAAAGAGGGCGCGGAATTAGTGATCATCGGTCAGCCGGACATGGAAAAATTGAAAATGGACAACCCGATTCACATCCCGCGCTTGCTGAGCTTTCTAACCTACAATCGCTGGATGGCCGAGGTCAAAGGCCTCGATGCCTTTCCCCGCGACGACTGGCCGACGAACATTCCGCTGCTCTACTACAGCTATCACATCATGGTGGGACTCGGCACGATCTTCATCGCAGTGATGATCGTCTCTGCAATTTTGTTGCGCAAACAAAAGCTGTTTTCCTCGCGCTGGATGCTGTGGATTTTGATGCTGAGCTTCCCATTTCCGTACATCGCCAACACCGCCGGCTGGTTTACCGCGGAGTTGGGCCGGCAGCCGTGGTTGGTTTACGGCTTGATGCGTACCAGCGAAGGTGCCTCCCCCACCGTCTCCGCCGGCAACGCGCTTTTCACCCTGCTGGGATTCATGGGCATGTACACGATTCTCGGAATGCTGTTTTTGTTTTTGGTTTTCAAGCAAGTGTTCAAAGGAATTGATTATTGATTATTGTCTATTGACTAATCTTCGTTTCATCTCGAACTTTTTCATTATTCAATAATCAATAGACAATTTGATAGAGGAGACTCACCCATGGAAACATTCTGGTTCATCGCCCTGACCTTCATGCTCATCATGTACGTCATCCTCGATGGCTTCGATTTAGGCGCGGGGATCATTCATCTCTTCGCCGCAAAAAACGATAGCGAGCGCCGCACCATCATCAACGCCATTGGTCCGGTGTGGGACGGCAACGAGGTGTGGCTGCTGGCAGCCGGCGGCACATTGTACTTTGCATTCCCCATGCTCTACGCCTCCAGCTTCAGCGGATTTTACCTGCCGCTGATGATGGTGCTTTGGTTGCTCATGCTGCGCGCCATCGGCATCGAATTCCGTCATCACGTGCACAATCCAATGTGGAAGTCATTCTGGGATGTTACCTTCTCCGTGGCCAGCATTTTGTTGGCGATCTTTTTTGGCGCGGCGCTCGGCAACGTGGTGCGCGGCGTGCCGCTCAACGAAGAAGGCTACTTCTTCGAGCCGCTGTGGACGACCTTCACCGTCGTTCCCGAAGCCGGCATCCTCGATTGGTTCACGGTGCTGATGGGACTGGTGGCATTCTTCACCCTCACCGCGCACGGCGCGAATTTTATCGCCATGAAAACCGAAAACGATCTGCTGACGCGCTCGCGCAAGTTTGCCCGTGGCGCCAGTTGGCTCACGCTTATCACCTCTATTCTTGCGCTGATCGCCACCAACGTCATTCGTCCAACCATCTGGGACAATTACCTCAACCAGCCGTGGGGTTTTCTGTTTCCAATTGTTGGACTGCTAGCCCTCGCCGGCATGATTTTCTTCCGCATCCGCATGAACGACAAGTTCGCGTTTCTGTCATCGAGCGCCTTTATTTTGGGAATGGGCGCCGCCACCGCGTTTGCGATGTATCCGAACTTGCTGCCGGCTTCCACTGATCCGTCCCGCACGATAACGATTTACAACGCGGCCACCGGCGAACACGGCATGCAAGTGGGAATCGTTTGGTGGTTCATCGGCATTGTTTTGGCGAGCGGGTATTTCACCTATCTGTTTTATTCATTTCGGGGAAAAGTGAAACTGCCGGCCGAGGGCGAGGGGTATTAAAAAACAAGCTAAAACTCCGGGGTCTTTCAGACCCCGGAGTTTTAGAAAAGATACTTTCGAACGGCAAGGCCTTTTTCGGAAGCGCTGCGGCTGTTCAAGCAATCCTTGTAAAAGTATAAACAAAGTTGAGCACAATTGGCAGTAGGGGTAATTCATAAATTACCCCTACCACTGGTTATTTCATATATTTGCGATATTTTTTCTTGAAATGTTCGCCGTTGCCGTTGCTGTTTTCGGAGAGCCGTTTCACCGAAATGATCCGTCCTTCCTCCAAATTGATGTGAATTTGAAAGGCCTCGTTTTCGAGCCGCTCAACGACGATGGCTTGATGGCGCGGCATGTAAAACTCGATGGTGAGGTTTTGGGGGTCAAGTTCGAAGTTGCGGGCAAGCTCGTTTAGGTCTTTGCTAAAGTGCTTGTAGTGTGGGGATTGGAATTGCATTAGGTCCTCCTCCGTGATTCAGGTACAGTGGCCAAAACCGAAAATACTCCATTTCCACCTCCAAAGAATTGCGCTGAAATCATAACTGCGGTGAGGAATCCATGATGCGGGGCAAAAGCCGGAACCAAGATAGAATTCTCTAAACAAAAAGTCAATTCTTATTTTCGATTTCCACTATAAACTTCCGAGGGCGTTTCCAAATTCCAGAACTTTTTCACGAACGTTGTCGGCGGCCATGATCGCTGAAATCACCGCCGCGCCCCAGGCGCCGGCCGCGCGGCACCATTCCGCCCGCTGCGGCGTGACCCCGCCCACCGCGAACACCGGCAGGCGGACGCTCTTTGTAATTTCCTCAAGAGCCCCCAAACCTTGCGGTGGGCCGTACTGCCGTTTAGAGGGCGTGTCAAAGACCGGACCGAACAGGATGAAGTCCGCGCCGGCCGCCTCCGCTTGCTGCGCTTGCGCCAGCGAGTGGGTGGAGACGCCGATCAATTTGGGAGCGGCCGCGATTTTTCTCACCACCGCAACTGGCAGGCTCGCGCTGGTGAGGTGCACGCCGGCGGCGCCCACCGCCGCGGCGAGGTCAACGCGATCGTTGATGAATAATTTCGTTTGCGTTGAGTCGGTAATTTTTTTCAAGCGCCGGGCGGTTTCAAAAAGCTGGCGCGTGGGCCAATCTTTTTCACGAAGCTGAAACGCTTTGAGGCCGGCGGCGCACGCCTGTTTCACTACCGGCAAAAGATTTTCTCCCCGGCATTGACGGCGGTCGCTGATCAGATATAATCGAAAATCGATGGGCAAGGGCGCGCTCAAGTTGAATTTTTGTCGAGCTCGTTTCGCACCGCGAGCGCCAGCTCTTTGAAGATCACCGGCTTGCTGACGAAAGCGCCGGCGCCCATTTGCAGCGCCTGCTGCACCCGCTGGCTTATGGCGTAACCGGAGAGCAGGATGGCCTTTTGCTGCGGAGCGAATTCCAGAACCTGGCGGTAGGTTTCAACGCCGTCGATGCCGTCCATCACCATATCGATGATCAAAAGTTCATAGGGGTGGCGCCGCAGATGGGCGACGGCTTCTTCGCCGCTGGCCAGCGCGGTCACAGCGTAGCCGAGCCGTTTCAAAATTTGCTCGATGACTCGGCGCTGGGTAGCGTCGTCGTCGATGACTAAAATGGACTCGCTGCCGCGGCATTGCGCTTCTCCGCAAAGTGAATCTCCAGCGCGCGTCCGCGTGGTATCCGAAAAACCCAGATCGCGCGCCGCAGGAAAAAACAATGAAAAGGTGGCGCCGCGGCCGAGGACAGTTTCCACGGTGATGTATCCTTTGTGATCTTCCATGACGCCATGCACGACGCTCAGCCCCAACCCGGAGCCGCGCATACGGTCCATTTTTTTGGTGGAAAAAAACGGCTCGAAGATGCGGTCAAGGGCTTCCGGGTCGATGCCGGGGCCGGTATCCGCAATGGAAAGTTTGACGTATTCGCCGCGCGCGACAGTTTGATATCCTTTGAGCGGCTCTTCGAGGTAGACGTTCTTCGTGCTGATGGTCAACACGCCCATGTCCTGCATCGCTTCTTTGGCGTTGATGATTAAATTAGTGAGAGCGCGCGTGAGTTGGGCGGCGCCGCCGGAGATGGGAAACAAATCCTCGCTGAGGTGTTTTTCAATCACGATTTCCTTTGGCAAGTTGAGGGCAAACAGCGTGCGCTCCACCAGCTCGTTCAAATCCACGGCCGCGAAGCTGTAATGGCCGCGGCGTCCCAACGCCAAAAGCTGTTGGTTGATTTCGGCGATTTTTTGCGCAGCCGTTTGCATCTCCAAAATCATGCCGCTGACGGGATGATCTTTGGGCAAATCCTGAAAGATGAGCGCGGGGTAAGCGGTGAGCGGCGTCAGCAGATTGTTGAAGTCGTGAGCAATTTGGCCGGCTACGCGGCCGGCGGTTTCCAGCCGCTGCGAGCGGGCGAGTCCATCCTCGAGCTGCTTTTTTTCGGTGATATCTCGGCACACCACGCGGATGGTTTGCAGCTCGCCCGCCGGCGATCGCACCAAAGAAAATTCATTGCTCATCCACCGGAACTGGCCGTCTTTGGTCAGCACCCGCAGGTCGATATTGCGCGGCGGGCGCAGATTCTTCTGAATTTGTCTGATTAACTCCGCGGCCTTTTCTTTATCTTCCTGATGTACGATTTCGAGAAACGATTTGCCGACAACCTGCCTCCGGGTATAGCCTAATTTTTTCAGTCCGCGCTGGTTAAAATCCAAAATCTCGCCCTCGGGATCAAAAATGATGTAAACATCCGGGGCGTTGTCGAATAAATCGCGAAAGCGCTGTTCGCTGAGCAGCAGCGCCTCCTCCGCCTGCTTGCGTTCGGTGATATCGCGCACGGCGCCCTCGTAGTAAAGCAGATTACCTTGGCTGTCGTATTGGATGTGGCCGTTATCTTCCACCCAGATTTCGCTACCGTTTTTCTTTTTAAGCCGGAAAATATTGGGGCGCTGCCTTTTTTTGCGCAACCATTCCTGCGCGCGGCTGCGTTCTTCTGGGCTGAAGTAAATTTCGGTGGGAATATCCACCTTGAGCAGTTCCTCAACACTTTCGTAGCCCAGCATGTGCGCCAGCGCGCTGTTTGCCATTAAAAATTTTCCTTCCGGTGTGGTGCGGTAGATGCCGTCCGGAACGCTTTCCAGCAATTGGCGGTAGCGTTCTTCGTTTTCGTGCAGGGCTTCTTCAGCCTGTTTGCGCGCCGTTATATCCACCATGATGCCGCGCAGCTTCACGACATGATTATTTTCGATGGCGACGGTTACATAATCATGCAGCCAAACGATGCGCCCATCCGCTGCCACCATGCGATACTCAAACTCGTGGTCTCTTTTTTCCTTAGCAGCCTTGACACAAACATCCACCGTCGACTCGCGATCATCGGGGTGAATATGAGACTGCCAGAAACTGGGTTCGTTAAGCCAGGAGTTGACCGGGTAGCCCAACAATCGCTCTGCTTTGCGGCTGACAAAGGAAAAGCGAAAAGTCGCGGCGTCCGCCTCCCACACGATGCCATCAACGGAATTAACCAGGGCCTCGTACTTTTGCTGGGATTGCCGCAGCGCTTCTTCCGCCCGTTTGCGCTCGGTGATATCGTTAGCCAAAACCAGGATGGCGCTTTTTCCTTGAAAAACGATTTTACTGCTGATAATCTCTACATCGATGACGCCGCCATCTTTCTTACGGTGCCGCCAATTTCCTGAGGAGTTGATGAAGGGTAGTTTATCGCGATAGCGCGCTTTTTGATTGATGAATTGCACCAGCGCCGGAAAAGCTTCCGGCGTCCGTATTGATTTATTGGCAATGTTAAAAAATTCCGTGCGGTAATCGCCGTCGTGCCGCCCCGCCGCCACTTTCACAACCGAAACGCCAGCGTCTCCGGGTCATAAACCCACATCGGGTGCGGGTTCTGCTCGAACAACAGGCGATATTGCTGTTCACTTTGAAGCAGTTTTTTCTCGGCGAGCCGCCGCCCCAGGATGTCGACGATCGCTGTTCTGTATGAGAGTTGTTCGTCCTGTCGGATCGCCGCGCTTAATAATTGCACCGGCAGCAGCACGCCATTTTTAGGTTTAAGCCAGGCTTCGATGGATATTTGGTGGTCGGTTTCTCGGCATTGCTCCAAATGCTGCCGAAAAATTTTTAGATCACTGTTGACTAAAAAAAGCAAGAATGATTGGCCAATTAGGCGGGAGCGCTGGACGCCCAACTGGGTGGCCGCGGTAAGATTGGCTTCTCGAATAACGCCCTTTTGATCTAGGGTAATATAGCCGATGGGGGCGAAGTCATAGAGAGCAACATAACGGTTGCGCAATTCTTCCAGGGATTGCTGGGCTTCCTGCAGCTTGCGGTTTTTCAGCTCCAGCTCGATTTGATGCACCTGCAGCTCACGCAGTAAACGCTGGGGAGCGGTCTGTTTTTTTTGGGATTTGGGCCGTTGGGAAATTCGTTTTTTGGTAGCAGGCTTAGAACCCTTAGCGCTCCCGTCTCGCTGGGATACTAAATTCGGCTTTTTTTTCGCCATGTTTGCTCCTCGGGTTCTTAAAATTTTTTTGACTTTTAGAATAATTTGAATAATTTGCAGCGCTCAGATAAAAGTAGGGGACGCCACCAATGCAACTGTATTTGAAAGAACAACTTGTCGCCAAAATTGCGAAGCTGCCGGAAGGTAAAATTCAGGAAGTTTTGGATTTCGTTGACTTTCTTCTCTCCAAATCGTCTAAAAAAAAGTCCCATTCTAATGATGCTTCTGATCAGGAAATTCTTGGCGCTATTGAAGCCAGTGGATCATTAGATTTTTATTACGACGTTTCACAGGATGTTTACACTTTGGAGGACGGAGAGCCTCTGTGAGGCGTGGAGATATAGTCTTGATCACATTCCTTTTCAGATTTATCCTCCACAAAAGTACGCCCTGCAATAGTTGTCTCACCTGAAGACGCATCAGAGGAAGATTTTATCGTTGCCTTAATTACGACCAACATTGTTCGACAACTGCGACCTACCGACCATGCGCTCCGAATCAATGACAAAGAATTCGCCGCAACCGAAAACTTGGGCATGCACCGCCCGAACTACTCAAAAAACTGGACAGAAAATTAAAGGCTGCTCTCGGGATCTCCTAAATCTTGTTTTGCTTGCCTTACACTTTGCTTCCTACCACCCCCTCCAACGGGCTGGATGCCGTGGCATACAATTTTTTTCCGATGCGTCCGGCCTCAAACGCCAGTCGCCCGGCCTCTACGGCTTTGCGCATGGCCTCGGCCATCTTCACCGGATCTTTGGCGCCGGCGATGGCGGTATTCATCAGCACCCCGTCGCATCCGAGCTCCATCGCGATGGCGGCGTCCGAGGCGGTGCCCACGCCGGCATCGACAATCACGGGGATGCTTATCTGCTCGAGAATAATTTGAATGTTATAGGGATTGCGGATCCCCAGCCCGGAACCGATGGGCGCACCCAGCGGCATCACCGCGGCGCAGCCCAGGTCCTGCAGTTTTTTGCAGAGCACCACGTCATCGCTGGTGTAAGGCAGAACGGTGAACCCGCGCTTCACCAACTCTTTCGCGGCGTCGAGCAGCGCCTCGTTGTCGGGGAAGAGCGTCTTTTCATCGCCGATGACTTCTAATTTTACCAGATTCGTGCCCAGGGCTTCGCGCGCTAATTCGCAGGTGAGGATGGCGTCTTTGGCGGTGTAGCAGCCAGCGGTGTTGGGCAGCAGATCGAATTTCTTGCGGTCGATGTAATTCAGCAGCGACTCGCCGGATTGGTCATTTAGATTAACGCGGCGGATCGCCACGGTGACAAGCTGCGTGCCGCTCACTTCCAGCGCGGTGGCCATCGTCTCAAAATTTGGATATTTGCCGGTACCAAGTATCAATCGCGAGCGGTACGTCTTACCACCTAAGATCAAAGCATTGGCCATCTAACGTCTCCTTCATTCTTCATTAATCAATATTCAATAGACAATAATCAATTCCGTCACCCGCCGGCCGTGGCGTGAATGATTTCAAGCCGGTCGCCCTCTTTTAAAATTGTAGCTGCGAAGTTGGCTTTCGGAACAACGTCATCATTGAGGGCCACGGCGACGCCGCGTTCGAGGTTGATATTTAATTCTTCCAAAAGCGCGGCAATGGTGGTTTCGTTTTCAAGGGTGTGAAGAACGCCGTTGATTTCGACTTGCATGAGGGTTGAGCCAGTTTAATTCCTGTTAAATATATTAACATTTTCA
Source organism: bacterium (assembly GCA_037446635.1). Taxonomy (GTDB): domain Bacteria; phylum Zhuqueibacterota; class Zhuqueibacteria; order Oceanimicrobiales; family Oceanimicrobiaceae; genus DASWHH01. Next base: position 33,327 of record JBBIIG010000031.1, on the reverse strand, counting down.
TAACTTTGCAAGGCTTGTTTGTGATAGATTTATTTGGGATAGAAGGGTCAAAGAATATTCTTGATTCTTTCTTGCTTTCGCTTAATTTCAACTAATGGTTTGATGAACAGGAGTTGAGAATGAGTATTTTTATTGTTAGTACACTGATTGCTATCATGGTATCGTTTCTGTGTTCACTTATGGAAGCAGTGCTGCTGAGTATCAATCCGATTCGGTTGGAGACATTGAAGCAGCAGGGCCGCGGATTTGCGACAGTATGGATTAAGATGAAGGAGAATATCAGTCGCCCCATCGCCGCGATTCTCATTTTGAATACTATCGCTCACACCGGCGGCGCAACCATCGCCGGCGGCGCATTCGATAAGATTTATGGCGACAAGTGGCTATGGCTGTTTTCTGTTATGTTTACCACCGTGATTCTCTTCGGAACCGAAATTTTTCCCAAAGTATTGGGAGTGGCCTATAACGAGCGCCTGGCGCCCTTGATTGGGCCGTTTCTGCGTTTCATCATCGTCGTGTTCAAACCGGTCATTCTCGTAACACAGCTAATTTCAAAATTAGTGAAAAAAGAGGAGCGTGAGGCGGTGTGGAGCCGCGCTGATATCGAAACTATTACGCGTGTTGCCAAAACTCAGGATGTCATTGAGGCAGAGCAGGAGAGCGTCATTCTCAATGCGGTGAAGCTGCGCGAAAAGAAGGTCGAATCGGTGATCATCCCACGCGAATGGATCATCTTTTTGCGCCTGGATTTGCCGGCGTCGGCGAACTTTGAGATTGCGAAAAACAATTATCATACCCGCTATCCCATCAGTGAATCGGATTCGGTGGACAACATTGTTGGCTACATCAATTTAAAAGAAATGATTGCCTCTAAAACCGACGTCGAAAACTGCAAATTGGAGCGGCTGATCCGTCCGCTTTTGTACGTGCGCGCCGACGCCAACCTGAATACCATGCTGAAACTTTTTATCACCCACCGCCATCACCTGGCAATGGTGAAAGACCATGCGGGTAAAATATTAGGCATGGTCACGCTGGAAGACGTTCTGGAAGAGATCGTCGGTGAAATCGAAGATGAATTTGACTCCAGCCCTGCGGGGCTCGTTCAACTGACATCGACGAGCTGGAAGGCGGGAGGCGGAATCAAGATGGAGCTACTTATGCAGCAATTTCCGCTCAAGTTGAATGCCGGAGAAGCTTCCCAAACGCTGGCGCAATGGCTGGAGACGAAGATCAAAGGCCCCCTGCGGCCGCGCATGTCATATCTGCAACGGGCGGTGCAATTCACGGTTCAGCAGGTTCGCCGCGGCCGCGTGCATCACGCCACGATTGAAATTATTGACCGGGCAAAACCATCGTGATTCGGTTCGATACCATCGCTTGTTATCGGTCAAAAATGCCAATTATAAGAACTAACTCACTCACATTGCCACCAAGCTGGCTTTAAGTTCTACCCAATATGCAACTAAAAGCCCACAAAACCGACCTCCGCTCAATTCAGCCGCTTCGTAACTTATTTCTGCAGGAAACCAATTTTCAAATCCGCTACCATGCCTGTCATGAACGCGGCTGGAGCGACTCCTATCTGCTGACGGTCGATGAGGAGGAGATCGGTTACGGCTCGATTAAAGGACAGAAGATACCGGATCGCGACACCATTTTTGAATTCTATTTAATTCCTCCCTTTAGAAAACTTGCCAGCCGCATTTTCCGAGAGTTGATTGCAGCTTCGCGTGCAAAATTCATCGAGTGCCAAAGCAATGACTTGCTGCTAACGGCGATGTTGTTTGAGTTTTCACAAAATATCCTTGCGGAGGTTGTTTTGTTTGCGGACCACGCGGCGACGGAACTCCGTTTACCCGATGTAATCTTTCGTCCCCGCAACGAACGCGACGTCATTTTTGAGCACCAGGTAGAACCCATTGGCGAGTACGTTTTGGAAATGAACGGCGAAGTTACTGCGACCGGCGGATTTGCGCTTCATTATAATTTGCCGTTCGCGGATTTGTATATGGAAGTGCGGGAGGACTGCCGGCAAAAGGGATTGGGAAGTTATATCTTGCAGGAGTTGAAGAAGAGGTGTTACCTTGCCGGCAGAGTTCCTGCCGCTCGCTGCAATATCGATAATTATGCATCGCGGGCGGCGTTAATAAAAGCGGGTTTGAAAGTATGCGGCTTTATGCTAAAAGGCGAGATTAAGATTGGGTGAACGCAGACAAAAACAAAAATTAGTTTTGATCAGCGTATATCTGCGTCCAAAGTAGTCAGAACACCGCCTGCTCCAAATTCAGTTTGCCGGTTTTGAATCTTTCCAAACGGAAAGGCGAAATGTCCACGCTCTCCGGTTTGCCGGCGGAGATGAGCTCGCTCATAACTTGGCCGGCGGCCGGGCCGTGCATGATGCCGTGCCCGCCAAAACCCACCGCCAGCAAAAATCCGGCAACGCCGGAGTCCCCTAAAATCGCATGATGGTCGGGCGTCTCCGGATAGAGTCCGGCCCAGCATTTGGAGAAATTGATGCCGGCGTCGATCAAGTTCGGAAAGCGTTTTTCAATTTTCGGGGCGATGAATTCGATAAATTCCGGATCGAAATTAGAATTAAAGCCCGGCGGCTCGTTCGGATTCGTCCAGGCGTAGCCCACGCCCTCGCCTTCGCGGCGAATGAGCAGGCCGGCGTCGATATCCACTGTCATGGGAATGACGCGCGGCAGTCCCGGCGTGGGGCCGCTCACCGCGATGTTGCTGCGAATGGGCTGCACCGGAACTTCGACTCCCGCAAAACCGGCGATAGCGGCGGCGTGGGCGCCGGCGGCGTTGACCACGATCTCCGTCGCGATCGTTCCCCGATTGGTTATCACCCCGGAAATTCTCTTGTGCGATTTCAATAAGCCGGTCACCGATGTTTCCGAAAGCATGGTCGCGCCCAGGCTGAGCGCCCGCGAGTAAAAGGCGTTGGTGAGGCCGCCGGGATCGATGAAGCCATCGCGAGCGCCGAAGCTGCCGCCGAGAATATCCTCCACTCGAAAGTAGGGGAAACGCGCCGCGATTTCGTCGCGGGAAAGCGGCGCGACGGTCACTCCCAGCCGCTGCTGAAAACCGATGGTCTGCTGCAATTGCTCGAAGCGCTTGGGCTCCGCGGTCACAAACAGGTAGCCGGCTTTGATATATCCGGACTGCGCGGCCATCTCCTCGTCCATTTCCTCTAACAATTTCATAGTGAGCAGCGACATGCGGATGTTGGCTGCGGTGGTGAATTGCGCGCGGATGCCGCCAAAGGCTTTGCTGGTGGAGCCGGTGCCGGGAAAGGCTTCTTTTTCGATGATAACAATGTTGCTGATGCCGCGCCGGCAAAGATAGTAAGCCAAACTGCAGCCAATCACTCCCGCGCCGATGATGGCGACGTCGTATTTTGATTTCATATTAAGGTACTTTCAATAAAAATTAAGTCGCACGCAAAGACTTCTTTGCGCCTTGGCGGCTTGCGTGAAGGTCTTTCCTGATAGATTTCACTTTCATCGCGTCCGCGCCCGCCACGCCAGAACAAACAGTGTGATTACCGTGATAGGAATCACAAACATCAACATGACGGCGCTGAAAATGGGCAAGACGGCGTGGGCAGTGGAATTCAAAATTAAGTAGGTGGTGTAAGCGATATAGTAACCAAAAAACAGCAAGCCCTCCCAACGAGCAATCACCCGGCCCGTGAAAAAAATGGGCAGACAGGCGAGCGCCGACGCCAGCATCACCGGGATGTCAAAATGCAGAGCCGAAGTCGATACGTGAATACCGTATGGCGAGACGGCGCTGGCCAGGCCCAGAACCGACAAAATATTGAAAATGTTGCTGCCCACCACGTTGCCCACCGCAATCTCGCGCTCGCCGCGCAGGCTGGCCAGGATCGAGGTGGCCACTTCCGGCAGCGAGGTGCCCGCCGCCACAATCGTGAGACCGATCACCAATTGGCTCACACCCAACTCCTCGGCGATCACCACCGCGCCGTTCACCAGCCAGCGCGAGCCCAGCACCAGCATAAAAAGTCCACCGAGAATGAGCGCCAAATTGCTCGCCCATTGCTGGTGCGCGCCGGCAAGTTTTCCATATTCCTTTTCAAAATCGTTTCCGCCGACGCGTTTTTCTTTGCGGCCCAAATAAATCAAGCAAACCGTGTAAATAACGATTCCCGCAAACAGCGCCGCCCCATCCCAGCGGCTGATGCGGCCGTCCAAACCCAGCAAGAGAATTAGAGCAGAAACGCCGATCATAATCGGCACATCCAAACGGATGAGCTGTTTTGAAACCGCCAACGGCGTGATGGCCGCCGAGATGCCGAGGATGAACAACACATTAAATATGTTGCTGCCCACGATATTTCCCATCGCTATATCCGCCTGGCCGCTCCAACCCGATTGCACGCTCACTGCTAATTCCGGCGAGCTGGTGCCGAACGCCACCACCGTCAATCCAATCACCAGCGGCGAAATGCCAACTTGCGCCGCCAGCCGCGACGCCCCGCGCACCAGCGCTTCGGCGCCGAGGATCAGCAAAACCAGTCCCAACAAAAACAACGTCAGTACGATTACACTCATTGATTTAATTCCTTTTCGAAGGCGTTAAATTTATAAATCTAATTCAAAGATGCAAGCTGTGCTTTTTTACGATGAACCCGCGTTCAAAAATAACTTGACATTCTCTTGCGTCGCGGTTATTATCAATGCAATTTTAAATATTTCTAACGAATGCACCCAAACCAACCCCATTCACCCGCTCCCCGACGTTTCCCGTGGCTTTACGTTCCCACCCTATATTTCGCTCAGGGCCTGCCCTACGTGATTGTCAACGCCGTCTCAGTGGTGATGTACAAAAAAATGGACGTGCCCAACACCCTCATCGGCCTCACCAGCCTGCTCTATTTACCGTGGGTGCTCAAACCGCTGTGGGGGCCGACGGTGGATATTTTTTGGACGAAGCGCCGCTGGATTGTGGCTACCCAGGTTTTGCTGGCCGCCCAATTTGCGCTGGTGGGAGGGGTTTTACATCTGCCGAATTTTTTTGAGCTCACGTTAGGGCTGTTCATTCTGGCGGCGTTCACCTCGGCCACGCACGACATCGCCGTGGATGGCTTTTACATGCTGGCTTTGGATGACAATCAGCAGGCGTTTTACGTGGGCATTCGCTCCACTTTCTATCGCGCGGCGATGATTGCCGGTTCCGGCGGGCTGGTGGTCTTGGCCGGCGTTTTGGAAAACCGGCTGGCCAGCATCCCCACGAGCTGGATGCTGGCGATGATCATCGCGGCTGCCATCTTCGCTTTGTTGTTTCTCTTTCATTCGTTTTATCTGCCGCGCCCGCCGGCAGATACAGGCGCGAACCGACTAAAATCTGCGTCGCCTGATTTCGGCGCATCGTTTCTGGCGGCGTTCAAAAGCTATTTTCAGCAGCCCCGCATCGCGCCGATCCTGGCTTTCATTGTTTTGTATCGATTGGGCGAAGCCATGCTGGTAAAAATGGCAGCGCCGTTTTTGTTGGACAGCAAAGCGGCCGGCGGCCTGGCGCTGTCAACTCAGACCGTTGGCTTTGTATATGGCACCGTGGGCGTGGTGAGTCTGGTGATCGGCGGCGTCGCCGGCGGTTGGCTGATCTCGAAATTCGGGTTGAGAAAGTGCATCTGGCCTTTGGCCATCGCCCTCAATGCACCGGATCTGGCTTACGTCTATCTCTCCTTCATCGAACCGACGCTGCCGCAAATTTACGGACTGGTGGCGCTGGAGCAATTTGGCTACGGCGTGGGGTTCTCGGCCTTCCTGGTTTTTTTGATGTACACCGCCAAGGGGCCGTTCAAGACTTCACATTACGCCATTTCCACCGGTTTCATGGCGCTGGGGATGATGCTGCCGGGGCTGGCCAGCGGCTACCTGCAATCGGCGCTGGGTTACCAGCAGTTCTTTATTGGAGTGTGCTTGCTCACGCTTCCCGGAATGGCCGCCATTTTTTTCATTCCGTTGAATGAAAGATAATCGCTTCCCCCGGCTTTAGGTTCCTTTACAATTCTCGCACAGCAACCCCGCGAGCTGTTTCTTGCGCCAGCGGTCGCGCAGCATTTGATAGGCGGGGTTCTGCCAGACTTCACGAATGGAACGAGTGGAGCAGTTGCCCAAAAGATTGGAGCGCTCTTGATCGACGCAGCACATGATCATGTCGCCGTTCCACATAATCCACGCCCGCCAGAATGGGATGGGGCACATGGACACCGGCACGAACGGCACGTCGCTAAGGTTGGCGCTTTCAACGCCGCTGTTGGCGCGATTGTCTAACTTTCTGGCTTTGAATCCAACCTTCAGTTTTTTCCAATAAGCGCGTTCGTTCGCCAGGTTGGCTTCCACCGGTTTCGTGCGCACGGTCCAAACTGTAATTTTTGGGGCCCTCGCAATTTTCAAATTATCTCTCAATTCGATGAGCTTGAGAATCTGCCCCATCACGCGATCGTACTTCAGCGGCGGCATCATCGCTTCATAAACCTCAGGGATGATGGAGTGAAAGCTAATGTTGATTTCATCCAATCCCGAATGCAAAAGCTTGTAGGCCATCTCCTCATACATCATCCCGGCGTTGGTGGTGATGCGCACCAAAGGCTTTTTAGCGGCGCCGCGTTTGCGGGTGATGTATTCAATTTTTTCGGGCATGTATTTATCAACCAGCGGATCATTCAGAAGATACGGATTAATTTGCCGCAGCCCCGGAAAACTCAGCGCCTCATCGATTATTTTTTGATATAAATCGTCGCTCATTTTTCCGTAGATTTTGTTTTCTTCTTTACCGACCGGACAGAACGTGCAGTGCGCGTTGCAGCCGCTTTTGGTTTGGATATCGATGGAAAGGGGATAGTCCGGTGTGAAATAGGTGAAACGCAGCCATTTGAAATATTCGACAAACGGCGCCGAGGACGCCGACGGCGAATCCGGCAGCACCAACTGGCTGATTTTGGTTTTGAGTTTAAAAAGACGACCGTTCAATTGCATAACTCCTCCAACTTAACTTTCTTCGAGGCCAAACTCGCTCTGAGCGCCTGCTTACCCGCTAAAAACTTGCGGGAGTGCCAGATAGGCTTTTGGGGACGACCCCGAACGAGCGTGCTTCTAATCTGATAATTTCTGAAAATCCGCGTTCTTCACTGCCGTTTCCTAAGAGCCTTTTTCTCCAGCCTCTGCAGCATGGCCGGCAGCGCCAGCACAGCGGTGATAAACGTCGAACTGATGCCGATGATAGCCAGATCGCCGATGGAGTTCAACCCTGGGTGGTGCGCCATGATGAGCCCGGAATAGCCCGTCAGTGTGGTGAGCGTGCACATGGTGATGGCGAGACCAGTGCTTTTCAACACAAACAAAAGGGAGCCGCGCCCCTCTTCCTGGTAGCGATGATAGAGATGCACCCCGTGATCGACACCGATGCCGATGATGCTCGGCAGCACCACCATGTTAAAAAAGTTAATTTTCATCCCCAGCAGCACCATCAAGCCGATAGTCCAAAACATGCCCAGCAGCAGCGGATTCAAAACCAGCGCCGTCTCCCGCAGGCTGCGAAAATCCAGCAGCACGATCAGAAACACCACGCTGAGCGTGAGCGCCACGGCCAGCTTTCCTTCCTGGATCATAATCGAAAGCATGTCCGCGAAAATGATGTTGGAGCTGGAGGGATAGAAAGTTTTGCCGGAGGCGGTGGTAATTTTGCCGATGTCGTCGCGGAAGGCGATGGCGTTGCGGCCGTCGCGCAGCGCCACACTGGGATAAATCAGGGCGAAGTTGCCCAGCTCGCCGTCGGTGGTGGTGAATTGCCGCTTGATTTTTTCGGGGATTTCTTCCAACGTAAACGGGCGGTCAACCTGCAAATACTCTTTTAGTTTTTCAACGCGCTCTTTATCCTCGCCTTTGAGGATGCCCTCGGTTTCTTCTTCCACCAGGCGGCGGATTTCGGCGATGGTTTGCAGCTTCTGTTGTTGATTCTCCGGCACAAAGGAATAGACGGAGCGCACCACATCAACCGTGGGGCTGAGGGTATCGGCGGCGATGATCTTTTTAACCGCGGCGACGATTTCATCCACGTCCTTCTTGGAATCGCCCAGGGCAATGGCCGGCGACTCCGAAAGTTCGAAGATGCCGCGGGTTTTTTCGCCCACGGTTTGGCGTTCTGGCAGTTCCACGCGCAGATTGCTGAAGTCGTATTCGAACTGCAACTGGGTGAGGGCATAAATGGAGAGCAGGGTTATAATCAAGGCCGCGTACACAATCGGTTTAGAAAATGGAAACGGCCGCCCCGCTTCCAACTTGGCGGCGATTTTTGCGGGGGCGGGCTTAAACTTTAAAACGCCTAATTTTTCGGAAAGCACAACCAGCGCCGGCAGCAGCACCACCATTGTGGTAAAAGCAAAGAGAATTCCGACGCCGGAAATAAATCCCAATTCCGAGAAACCCTTGAAGTCCATCAGCAAAAGCGAGAGAAACGCGGCCATGGTGGTGAAGGCCGAGGTGGCGAGGGCGCGGCGCGTCGGGCCAACCCAAAGCGCCAACGCCTCATCGAGGCTGGCGCCGGCGCGCCGGCTTTCCGAGTAGCGCGAGAGCGCATGGATACCGTAGTCGATGCCCAGCCCAAAAAGGATGATGAACAAAAAACCGGTGATGGTGTTCAACTGGCCGATGACTAAATAAGTGATTCCGAAAGTCCAGCTAATGGACATAGCCAGGGCGATGGTGATCAGCACCGCGGCCATGATGCGGCGGAAGTAGAGCAGGATGAGCAGGAACACCCCGGTGAAGCCGTAGTAGCCGGTTCCCAAAATATCCTTGCTCACCACTTCATATTCATCGAGGCGGTTTTTGATGTTCCCGCCAAAGTAAACCTGCAACAGCGGATCGTAACTTTGGGGATTGGCCTGCTCAACCAGCGCGCGGGTTTTTTCAAACATAATTTTGACGTCGTTCAGGCTGGTGGTGGCGCCGGCGGGATAAACATCCATCACCAACACCGTGCTGTCGGCGTTGAGGTAATATTCGGTTGGCTCTTTGCCGCGATATTTTTCTTCCCACTTTTCGAGATCGACGTCGCCGGAGCTCGCGCCGTCGTCGCCAAACAAATCCTCGATATAAAACGGATTGAGTTTTTGCTTTTCATAATTGATTTTATCTTCGATGGCGGTTTTAAGGGAATCGAGCTCGTCTTGTTCGAGGAACAGCAGCGCGTTGCGTTTATAAAACGCCACGTCGTTTTTGTAGTCCACGAAATTGAAGTCGGAACTGGCGTAAAACTTCGCGGCCAACGTATCCGCGAACGAGCGCAATTTTTCAAAGTTGGGCGACTCCAGCACGATGCGAATGTTTCCCTGCCCCCCGACCGTCTCGCGAATGCGCTCGATGGTTTTGACGCTCTCGTAGTCCGAAGGCAGCAGGGTAGCGAGATCGCTTTCCAGACGCAACTGCCGGCTCCAGTTTACACCGGCAATGGTCGCGACCGCCGCCAGCAGAATCACCAGCCAATAGTATTTTTTTAGAAATTGAACCAATATCTTCTCCTTCATTAACTACACTTTAAAAGGTTGTCGAGATATGTTGTGCTTCTAACCTTCGGCAACCAGTTCTGGTTTCGGAATTTCTTTTTGGGAAGCGGTCAAACCGGAAACGCGCTCGCTGCGGGCGATGAACGCCGCGCAGGTGGCGTCGCCGGTGATGTTCACCACCGTGCGGCACATATCGAGCAGGCGATCGACGCCGAGGATGAGGCCGATGCCCTCCAGCGGCAAGCCGATGGGCTGCAGGATCATCGTCAACATCACGATGCCGGCGCTGGGCACGCCAGCCGCCCCCACCGACGCCAGCGTGGCAGTGAGCATGATGACCATCTGATCGTTGATGGTGAGGGAGATGCCGTAAACCTGCGCGATGAAAACCGCCACCACCCCTTGCAGCAGCGCCGTGCCGTCCATGTTGATGGTGGCGCCCAGCGGCAATACAAAGCTGCAAATTTCTTTGGGCAGGCCTAAATTTTCCTCGCAGCACTGGATGTTCACCGGCAGAGTGGCGTTGCTGGAGCTGGTGCTGAAGGCGATGAGATGCGCCGGCCGCATCCCTTTAAAAAAACGAATGGGGTGGATGCCGCCGATGAATCGCACCGAGAGGGTATAAATTAGCAGCATTTGCAGCGCCAGCCCGGCTAACACCACCAGCGAATATTTGAGCAAGGTCAGTAAAATATCAAATCCGAATTTCCCCACCACGGCGGCCATCAAGCCGAAGACGCCGTAGGGGGCGAATTTCATGATCAAGTGCACCAATTGAATGATGGCCTCATTGACGCCGTCGAGAAAATTCAGCACCGGCTGCGATCGCGCTACCGGCAGGTAGGTCAGCGCGATGCCCAGCGCCAGGCTGAAGAAGATCAACCCCAACATCTCTCCCTCGGCCATGGCTTTGATGGGATTGGTGGGCACGATGTTCAGCAGCAAGTCGATGGGTTTGCGGCTGGCGCTTTTGGTTATTTGTTCCTGCGCCGTGCTCTGGTAATCCTGCAGCAGTTGCGCTTTGACATTTTCATCGAGGCCGGCGCCGGGCTTCACCAAATTCGCCAGCGTCAGCCCGATGGTGATGGCCAAGGCGGTAGTGACCATGTAATAAGCGAGAGTCTTCGCGCCGATGCGTCCCAACTTTTTGAGGCTGCCGAGGCTGGCGGTGCCCAGAGTAATCGACGCCACCACCAGCGGTACCACCACCATAGTGATCAGCCGGATAAAAATTTTCCCCAGCGGTTCTACCCAGGCCGCCGCCCGCGGGCCGAATCCGAACTGTTTCGCGAGCAGACCAAAAATGACGCCGGCACTCATCCCGATGATGATTTTGGTATAAAGTTTCATAGGCGAGCCCTTAATTTTAGCCATATCAACCGCAAAGGTCGCTAAGAAACCGCAAAAAGAGCGCTAGGAAAATTTTTTTTCAGCGGTCTTTGCGCCGGCTTTGCGCTCTTTGCGGTTTGTGAGCGGTGAATGAGGCTAAGGAAGAACACAGCTATTGCAAACTTGACTCGTCGAGATTACGGGTTTTTTTGAATTTTTGCAAGAGACTTTTGATTTTGAGTCGCAAACGGCTATCGGCGCCTAACAGGCTGAGGCCGAGAATAATGAAAACCATCCCGGGTAAAATCGGCAGGAAAATACCCAGCACCCCTACAACCAGGAAGAAAAAGGCCAGAGTTTTTCGAAGGATGATTTTCATTAGCGTTTTTCCAAAAAATCTTTGCAGCATTCGCGTTTAGCAAATTAAAATTTCCAAACCAAAAAGCAAAGAATAACCACATGCGCCTGAAAATAACTCATCCGTAGGGGTAATTCATGAATTACCCCTACGGATGCGACCTTACCTCATCATTGATTCTTTTGTCGCGGCTTGGCCTTTTGACCGAGCTTGCTCGCCGGCGTTTGCTCGTTGTTTGAAAACAACACCAGGTAGAAGCTGTAAAACATCAGCCCGATAAAAAAGCCGCCTAGTCCAATCGCAACCACCCACATAAAAATAGTATTCATAATTGAACTCCAAAGGTTAATACCAAGCCGTCGAGACGCGAATGATCGCTTGCTTGCACAGACAGGCAAAGCAAAAATTCGCGCCTTTGCGTGCGTTCTTTTTTGGAAGCGGCTCGTCCGCGTGCGTCGGAGAAGTGGAGCCGCCAAGCGCGCAGACTGAGTCCGCGTTAGGAATTTAAAATAAAAAGTGGGTGGAGGCCGTCAGCCTTCTTCGGAGTGTTCGGCGCGGGGAAATTTGTAGCAGATCAATGGCAGGTTGAAATCGAGATCGTTGTCGCGGTTGTAGTCGGCAATTTGCCGGCTGATGAAAAGGCCGGAGAGCCAGCGGCAGCTTTTTTCGGCAAATGGCAGCGGGCGCTCGAGCCGTTCCGGCATCTGCGTGTCATTGCGGGACGAGGAAACGTAAGCGCTGGCCCAGTCGTGAAGAAGCTGAAAACGCGGCTCGGAAGACGCCAGTTCTCGCACGGGAAGCGACAACCACCCGGCGCAAAAAAACAGGTAGCATTGAATAGTGAGCTGACTAATCGCGATAATTTTCATTGAAAAGCGCGTTTCGTAATAGCGGCAAATATATGACCCCAAAAAGCAAAATGCAAACACAATTTATTTTGACCAGCGTTCACAAACGCTTAACGACGATCGCCGTGCTGTCGTCTTCCCATTTATTGCGGTTGCCAAACTCATAAACGTCTTCGAAAATGTGATCGAGAATTTCCTGAGCGCTGAGCTTTTGATATTTCATCACTAATTTTTTCAAACGCTTGATGCTGTACGCTTCTTCCTGTGGGTTCTCGCGCTCGAAGAGGCCGTCGCTGAACATCACCAGCACTGAATTGGGTTTGAGCTGGGCGTACGAACGATGCAGGGTAATTTCCGGCAAAGCCCCCAAGATCAGGCCGGTGGCTTTCAGTTCGGTGACTTGATCTTCGTACACCATCAGCGGCGCGGGGTGCCCGGCATTGACGTAAATCAAGTGGCCGTCGCTTTCCACTTCGCAATAAAACAGGGAGATGAAGCGGGAAGAATAGGTGCTGCGATAGATGACGCTATTGAGCTTCTGAAGCGTGTAAACCATCTTCATGTTTTTTTCGATGCCCATTCGCAGCCCAATCACCACGTCGCGCACCAGCAGCGCCGCCGGCAAACCGTGGCCGCTGGCGTCGCCGATGCAGACGCCGAAATTATCCTCCCCGAAATCAAAAAAATCATAGAGGTCGCCGCCGACGATTTCGGTGGCTTGGGAACGCGCCGCGATTTGATAGCCGGGGATAGCCGGCGGCTGCGCCGGCAACAGACTCTTTTGAATTTGCGCCGCCTGCTGCAGCTCATTTTCGATGGCCTCGGAAAACAGGCGGAAGTTCAGCGCCGTGCGAAACGCATTCAGGGAAAACAACACCTCCTCGCGCACCCAGCCGTCTTTCAGCTCGAACACCACAATCCAGCGCCGCTCCGGACCTTTGATGACCATAGCCGCCGGGATGGCGTAGTAGTTGTGGTTTCTCATATCGGGGTCGATGCTGAACTCCGCGTTATCGTAAATATAACTGCCGTTATGCAACAACTGCTGGACCGCTTCGGATTGGAGCGGCAGCTTTTTAACCGTCGGCCGGCCGTTTCTCTCCATCAGACTGTGCACCAAAACGAATTCATCGCCGCGCTCCTCATAAATCTGCAATTCGCCGATTTTCAAAGCAGCGCCAAATTTATGCTGAACCTCTTTCAGGATAGAAAAGATGAAGTTCTTATGCTTTTTTTCGTGACGGATTTTTTTGAGCAGGACATCAAAATCACGATAGAAAGTCTTCGGATCGATCATAAATTCCTTTGTTTATAATATATCGACACTAATCAAACCCAATTTATGATTTCAGAGTCATTGTTACCACAATTATTTGAAAAAAGTTCAACAGGCGGCGAGTTATTTTCTGATTGACTTTCAAGGGCGAGAATGATATTTTTGCTCGTTCATGAATCATCCCTGCTAAATATGACGGTTTCAGCGGAACAATTTCGCAAAGTTTTGAGCCAGTTTGCCACCGGCGTCACCATCATCACCTTAAAAACCCAGGATGGCTTACATGGGCTGACTGTGAACGCCTTCAGCGCCGTTTCCCTCGAGCCGCCGTTGATTCTCATTTGCATCCAAAAAAACGGCGCCAGCCAGGCTGCCCTCTCGCAAGCCGGCCAGTTTGTGGTGAACATCCTCAGCGCTGGCCAGCGCGAGTTGGCTGGACGCTTCGCAAATTCTAAACTGGAGGGCGAACAACGATTTTCGGGCGTCCAATACCGCCTAAACCAAAAGGGCCATCCGATTCTCAACAACACTTTGGGTTACCTCGAATGCCGCATCGCCGATGAAATTGCGGCCGGCGATCACGTGATTTTTCTTGGGCAAGTCGAACAAGCTAAAATCAACACAGGCGGCGCCCACCCGCTACTTTTTTTTAATAGCCAATATCATACGCTTTAAATCGTCAATAATGAGATCACGCTCGCAATGCTTCGGCCAGCTCCGCAATTTTTTCCGGTTTTCCCATCACGAGAATGTTATCCTCGCCGTGCAGCCGATCCTCGCCGTGGGGGTTGGATATTAACTGGTCGCTGCGAAAAATCCCCAGCACGTTGACGTTGTAATCCTGCCGCAGCCGCAGCTCCGCCAACGTTTTTCCCGCAAGCTTCGATGCCGGCGAGATTTTTAAATTGCACACTTCCAAATCGGGTATTTTAAAATCACCCACCACCAGCGCGTTGGAGTGGCGGCTGCGCAGCATCTCGTAACTGTCGGAGCGAATCTGGGCGCTCAGGGATTCGATCTGGTCGCGCGGCACGAGATAGCGCCGCAGCACCCGCGTGAAAATTTCGATGGAGGTTTCAAATTCCTCGGGGATCACTTCATCCGCGCCAATTTCATAAAGCGGCCACATTTCCTGCACGTAGCGGGTGCGGGCGATGATGTGCAGCGCGGGATTCAGGCGGCGGCAGGTTTCGGTGACCTTTCTGGTGGCGGCGGCGTCCGAGATGGCGATCACCACCACGCGGGCGTTTTCGATGCCGGCGTGGCGCAAAACCGATTCTTCGCCGGCGTCGCCGAAAAAAATCGGCTCGCCATTTTCTCTTTCTGCGCGCACGGTTTCCGGATTCATTTCAATGATAATATAGGGGATGCCAGCCGCGGCCGCTGCCAACGCCACGTTGCGGCCGTTGATGCCAAAACCAACGATGATCAGGTGATCTTTCAGCGGCCGCTCGTTCAAGGGTCCGGGAAGTTCTCTGGCGAGATAAAGGCCTTTTTTGATTTTCACGGGCAGCGGCAGCTTCACAAAAAAATCTGCAATGCGACTCGACGCGGCGAGGATAAAGGGCGTCGCCGCCATGGAAATAAGAGAAACGGCTAAAAAAGTCTGGTAATCTTCCTCTGGCAACAAATTGAATGATAAACCAATTTTCGACAGGATGAAGGAAAACTCACCGATTTGGCTGATGATCAAACCCAGCACGAGGCTGGTTCGCAGCGGGTAGCCCAACAATAGCCCCGCCAAAGCAGCGGTGACGGTTTTGATTCCCATGATCACGGCCGAGAGTACGAGTATAAAAATGGGTTGTTCAAACACCACGTGGAGATCCAATAACATGCCAATGGAAACAAAAAACAAACTCAGGAACAGATACTGAAACGGCAATATGTTGCCCAGCGCCTGGTGGCTGTACTCCGACTCCGAGATGATCAAGCCCGCGAGAAACGCGCCCAGCGCCAGCGACAGGCCAATGTACGAAGTGAGCCAGGCAACTGCGAAACAAATCATCACCACGCTCAAAGCAAAAAGCTCGCGGCTGCGGGTTTTGACAATCTGGAATAAAATCTTCGGGACAATCCACTGCGAGCTGATGAACACCAGCGCAATCATCACGGCGGCTTTGAGTAGAAGCAGGAGAAAACTTTTGGTGAAATCCGGCATGTCGCCGGCCAGCATTGGCATGAAGAGAATAATTGGAAAAATAATGATGTCCTGAAAAATCAGCACTCCCAGCGCGGTGCGGCCGTGGGGCGTGTCCATTTCGGCGCGTTCTTCGAGAAGCTTGAGGACGATGGCAGTGCTGCTGAGCGCCAACAAACATCCCAGAAAAAACGCCTCCGGCAGGCTGCGGCCGAATTGATAAGCCAGTACCCCGCCGGCGAAAATGGTAAACAGCATTTGCAGAGCGCCGCCCACCAGGGCGAGGCGCTTGATTTGAGCCAGCTCTTTTAGAGAGAAATGAATGCCGATGGTGAAGAGTAAAAAGATGATTCCGATTTCCGCCAGAATCTCAATTTGGTGAGTTGCCTTGATGAGCCCCAACCCATGCGGCCCGGCCAGAATGCCGGTGAACAGCAAGCCCACGATGGTGGGCACTTTAAATTTGTGAAAGATCAGCAGCACGAAGATCGACAAAGCAAAAATGATGATGAACTCTCTGAGGATGGTCAAATCCATAATATGCTGCTGTTTAGATGCGCCGCTTGCCGGCTCCTAACGCCGATTGGATTCGGATAAGTTCGCCGATGTTGTCCATGGTCACCAGCCCCAGCAAATTGATTCCATCGGTTACCGGCAGGGTGTGGCATTTGCAATTTTGCAGCCGCAGCAGCGCGGACTCCATCATATCGAAGGGGTGAATTTCCTGAAAATCACGATCCATGACGTCGGCCACGATCGCCTCCTGGCCTTTTTGCGCCAGCGCTTTAATCATATTGTCTTGCGTGAGCACGCCCACCACCTTGCCGTTTTCCGTAACCGGGAAATCTTTTTGCGAGCCCGCCAGTACCAGGGCGATGACCTCGCGCAAGGTGTCGCGGGGAGCGACGGTTTTGAAATCGGTGAGCATGGCCCAACGCACGGGAATGCCTCCGAGCGCCGATTTCATCTGTACCATGCTGGCTTCCTGTGCGGCGCCAATCCATACAAAAAATGCAATGAACAAAAGAAATGGATTGCTGAACAAGCCGATGAACCCAAACAGGAAGGCCATGCCCTGGCCAATGACGGCCGCAATTTGAGTGGCGCGCGTGTATTCGAGACGGGTGGCCAACAGCGCGCGCAGTACGCGCCCGCCATCCATGGGGAAGGCCGGCAGCAAGTTAAACGCGACCAAAAAAAGATTGACGATCATCAGTCTTTCAAGAAAAGAGCCGCTTGCCACACCCAGACTCACAAAGGGTTCCCAGGCGCCCGTCAGCTGCAGCCAGAAAAAGAGCGCGGCGGCAATGACAACATTGACCGCGGGACCAGCCAGCGCCACCCACAGTTCCTGCAGGGGCTGTTCCGGCATCCGTTCCAGCCGCGCCACGCCGCCGATGGGCAAAAGCGTAATATCGCGGGTGCGGATGCCGTATTTTTGCGCGCAGAGGGCGTGGCCAAATTCATGCGCCACCACACAAGCAAATAAGGCCAGAATAAACCCTACTCCTGCCACTGTCGCGCTTAAGCTTATCCCCTGAAGCCAGTGGCTGATCCCGATAAATCCTATCAACAACAAAAACGTCGCATGCACATAAACGCCAATCCCCCTGAACTCGGCAATTTTATAAGACCATTTCACGAATGCCTCCTCTTTGCATTGGTAATATTCAGCATGTTCGGTGCTTTCGCTCTTTATTCATTAGTGCCCAGCCGTAACACCAGAAGACCCACCACGGCGGCAATCGCCGACGCGGAGAGAATCCCAACTTTGGCCAAAACCAAAGCGCCTTCATCTGCAAAAGCTAAATTGGCAATGAACAGCGACATGGTGAAGCCGATGCCGGCCAAAAGACTGGCGCCGTAAACCTGCAGCCAACTCACGCCTGCCGGCAGCGATGCCCAGCGCAAACGCAGCGCCAGCCACGAGAAACTCATCACGCCGATCTGCTTTCCAAAAAACAAGCCTAGCGCCACCCCCATTGTGATGGGATGGTTGAAGGAAGAAAGAAAATCGCCGCCTAATGTTACGCCGGCGTTGGCGAGCGCGAAAAGGGGAATGATGAAAAACGTGACCCAAGGATGCAGCGCCTCTTCCATGCGCTGCAAAAGAGAATGGCTTTCCTCAACGGCAGCGGCGCTGCGCAGGGGAATGGTCATCGCCAGCAGCACCCCGGCGATGGTGGCGTGAACGCCGGATTTCAGAAACGCCACCCAGAGTCCAATTCCAAGCACAATGTAAATCGCCGCCGACTTCGTGCCAATGCGGTTCGCGAGGATGGCAGCCGCTAAAAATCCAGCGCCCACCAACAAGCTGAGCCAGGAGATATTAGCGGTGTAGAAAAAAGCGATCACCAGCACCGCGCCAATGTCATCGATGATCGCCAGCGCCGTGAGAAAAACTTTGAGCGCGAGCGGCGCGCGCCGGCCCAAGAGCGCCAGCACCCCCAGCGCAAACGCGATGTCGGTGGCCATGGGGATGCCCCAGCCAGCGGCGCCGGGCCCGCCGGCGTTCAGGAAAATATAGATGGCCGCCGGCGCGACCATTCCGCCAACGGCTGCAGCCAGCGGTAACGCGGCTTTCTGCAGTGAATTGAGTTCTCCCTGCAAAAGCTCGCGCTTGATTTCCAGTCCCACCACAAAAAAGAAGACGGCCATGAAGCCGTCGTTAATCCAATGCAGTAATGATTTGGATAATTTGAACGCGCCAAATCCAATGGGCAACTTGGTTTGCCAGAGCTGAAAGTAGCCCGCGCTCCACGGCGAGTTCGCCCACGCCAGCGCCGCTGCGGTAAATATCAACAGCAGAATTCCGCCTTTGGCTTCCAGGCGGGCAAATTTTTCAAACGGCAAAAGCAGCCGCCGCGTCAGGGACTCCGGCGCTTGTTCTTTGATTTTTGAAAAAGGCAATCTTCCTTTACCCCTCCTGCTTTTCAACGATCAAAAAAGATACTGGATTAATGGATCAATGGATCAATGAAGTTGTTTTTCATTGATCCACTAATCCAGTACTCCATTCATCCACAATGATGACGTAGAAATTTTAATATCCAAAAACTTTCCGCCCTTTAGTACCCTCCCCGAGCCAGCGCTTCCAGCCGGGCAATGCGTTCTTCCATCGGCGGGTGGGTGCTGAACAAACTGGCCAGGCCGCGGCCGCTCAGCGGGCTGACGATAAACATGTGCGCCGTGGCCGGCGTGGCGTGCATGGGGATGCGCTGGACCCCGGCATGCAGTTTGCGCAGGGCGTTGGCGAGATAACGCGGGTTGCCGGCGATGCGCGCTCCGCCTTCATCCGCGAGATACTCGCGTGAACGGGAGATGGCCATCTGAATCAGCATCGCGGCGATGGGCGCGAGGATGATCATCAACAGTCCGCCAATCAAACCGCCGGCGCCTTCTTCGTCATCGCTGCTCCGGCCGCCGAAAATCAGCGCCCACTGCGCCATGTTTGCCAGCATGGTGATGGCGCCCGCGATGGTGGCCGCCACCGTGCCAATCAAAATATCGCGGTGCTTGATGTGCGCCAGCTCGTGGCCAATGACGCCTTCCAATTCTTCGCGGCTCAACGAGCGCATGATGCCCTCGGTTACTGCCACCGCCGAGTGCTCGGGATTGCGCCCGGTGGCAAAGGCATTAGGCTGATCGCTGGGAATGATGTAAACTTTCGGCATGGGCAGTTGCGCCTGGCTCGCCAGTCTTCGCACCATGTTGTACAGTTCCGGCGCTTGCCGTTCATCGACTTCCTGCGCGCCGTACATGCGCAGCACGATTTTATCGCTAAACCAATAGGAGAAAAAATTCATCCCCAAAGCGATGACAAACGCGAACATCATGCCGCTCTGCCCACCGATCGCCCGGCCTGCCAGCACGAGCAGAACAGTGAGCAGAGCCATCAACAAAAACGTTTTCATGGTGTTCATCTAAAAATCACCTCCAACTTTATGTTTTTCCATTCTGAAGAATTTGCGCTCCTTTATACCCAAAAACTATTAAGCGGTTTCCCAAAATCGGACGCTACTTGAGCGCTTTGGCCTTCTGCAGAACTTGCTGCTCAAGCTGTAATTTGTAAGCCTTCACTTTTTCACGAATTTCAGGATATTTGATTCCTAAAATTTGCGCCGCCAGTATGCCGGCGTTCTTGGCGTTGTTGATGGCCACCGTCGCCACCGGCACGCCGCCCGGCATTTGCACAATCGACAGCAGCGAATCCAACCCCTGCAACGCCGTGGTTTGCACCGGCACGCCAATCACCGGCAGCGGCGTGATCGACGCCGCCATACCCGGCAAATGCGCCGCACCACCGGCACCAGCGACGATCACCTCGAGGCCGCGCTCCTCCGCGGTTTGAGCGTATTCCATCATGCGCTGCGGCGTGCGATGCGCCGAGACGATGCTCATTTCAAACGGCACGCTAAATTCTTTCAGGATGTCGGCGGCCTCGTTCATCACCGGCAAGTCCGAGTCGCTGCCCATGATAATTCCTACGATTGGTTTATTCATGTTTTGTTCCTTTGATCTTCATTATTTTTTTGATGTGATGCGCTTTGGCCAGCGCCGCCTCCAACGAATCATCGACGATGGTGACGTGTCCCATTTTGCGCAGCGGACGCGTCTCAGCTTTTCCGTAAAAATGAAACGACACGCCGGGAACCGCCAGCGCTTCCCGCAGCCCTGTGATCTCCGGCGTTCCGGAAAACCCCGGCTCGCCCAGCAAATTGATCATCACCGCCGGCTTCACGAGCTGCGTCGAGCCCAGCGGCAAACCGGTAATCGCCCGCAGATGCTGCTCGAACTGACTGGTGACACACGCCTCGATGGTGTAGTGCCCGGAGTTGTGCGGCCGCGGCGCGATTTCATTCACAAACAACTTGCCGCTTTTTGAGAGAAACAATTCCACGCCAAACACCCCAACGCCGTCCAGCGCCTGCACCGATTGCACCGCGAGCGCCCGCGCGCATTCCGCCGCGCTCTCCGAAACGCGCGCCGGCGCCAGAAGAAAATCGAGGATATTGCCCTCGGGATTGAACAGCATCTCCGTCACCGGGTAACTGACGATATTGCCGCTCGGATCGCGCGCCACGATCACCGCCAGTTCTTTTTCCAAATCGATGAACTCTTCCAGCAGCGAAGCGGCTTGCAGCGCTTTGGGAAAATCGCTGGGATTTTGAAGCACCGCCACGCCGCGGCCATCGTAGCCGCCGCGCCGCGCTTTCTGCACCAGCGGGAAGCCAAATGCCGCGAACATTTTCGGATCGGGCGCATCGACTTTTGTGAAGCGCGGGACGGGCAGCCCGTGCTTTTGCAGCACCAATTTTTGCGTGAATTTGTCCTGAATGATATCCAACAATTCGGGCTTCGGAATGAGCCGATGCCCCTCCGCCTGCAGTTGTTTCAGCGCCGCGGTGTCGATGTGCTCGATATCATAGGTGGTGACGTCGCAGCCGGTCGCCAGCGCGCGCAATTTTTCGGGGTCATAAAAATCTCCGCTGACTTCACGATCGGCAATTTGGCCCGCGGGCGAGTTAGGAGTGGGATCCAAAACCGCCACGTAAAAACCCATTTGCTTGGCTTTGAGGGCCATCATTTTCGCCAGTTGGCCGCCGCCAATGATGCCGATGCGCGACAAGGGATAGGGGAATTTACTCATTGTTTTGCTGGGCTGAATTCTCGCAATAATTTGTTATTCGCGAAATTAAGAATTGACCATTTGCAAGTTATCCATTATATTTTGACCGAGAAAAATTAAGGCTCAAACCCGTGAAAGTCAAGTTATCGCCATTCAGGAAATGATGAAATCGCTTCTATTGAGTTCGGGAGTTGTTTTTCTTCTTGTCTCCTGCTATCAACAACAATCCCAACCGATTGATCCGCAGCGCTTATCGCACATGATGGAAATCCGGCAGCGTTTGGAAAAAGAATTGGGGGAACGCTACGATCATCCAGTCGCTGCGGCCAGCGATTCCCAGCTTCAGCGCGGGCAGAAACTTTTTATCCAGCTCTGCGCTGGCTGCCACGGCCCCCGCGGCGACGGCAAAGGCCACGTGGCCGAGGGGCTTGCCGGACATCCTTCGGATTTCACCAACCCGGTCGCGGCAACGATTTACTCCGAGCAGGCGCGGCTGCAAATCATACGCAAAGGAGTACCTGGCACCCCAATGATGGGTTGGGAAAACGTGCTGACAGAGGAAGATGTTTTGGCGGTTTATGGGTATGTGCGATCGTTGGTGGTTTCAAAAAAGTAAGACAAGTTTTAACTTGTCCTCAACATGAATGAAGAGGATAAAATGAAGCACTCAGTAAAAATTTTTGCAATTGCACTTTTGGTTGCTTTTTCTAGCTGCAACACTTCGACGCCTTCCTTCAAAGGCACAGAAATGCCCGCGGACATCCCGGGCATCGATTTCACGCTCACCGATCAGAATCTGCAACCGTTCACATTGAGTGAGCGCCGTGGTGAAGTGACACTGATTTTTTTCGGATTCACCTACTGCCCCGATGTCTGTCCGCTCACGCTTTCCAATTGGAAACGCATCGAGGAAGCGTTGGGAGCGGATGCCGCGCGCGTGCGCTTCGTTTACATCACCGTCGATCCCGAGCGCGACTCGCCGAACAAAATGCGCGAGCACCTCGCAATTTTCAGCCCCAATTTCATCGGGCTCACCGGCACGCTGGAAGAGCTGCTGCCGGTGTACTCGGCGTTTGGCGTTTATCGTGAAAAAGAACAGGTCTCCGAAAGCGCCGCGGGCTACATCATCAATCACACCGCGCGCCTGTTTTTGTTGGATCGCAGCGGACGCTGGCGGCTGAGCTTCGCGCAAGAATCGCCGGCCGAGGACGTCGTGCACGACATTCGCTTGCTGCTGAACGAGAAGTCGCCGCAAATCAGCGTGGAAAACATCTGGTCGTGGCCAGCGCACGCTGCCGCCAACGGCGATAAAATGGGCAGCACCGCGGCGGTGTTCATGACGGTGATTAACCGCGGCAGCGCTGCGGACCGCTTACTGAGCGCTTATTCCGAAACGGCGGAAACGGTGGAGATTCACGAAACGGTGATGGTGGGCGATCGCATGAAAATGCAGCGAGTGACCGACGGCATCGAAATTCCCGCGCGCGGCCAAATCGAATTCAAGCCGCGGGGCCATCACATTATGCTCATTGGATTGAAACGCGATTTGCAGCCGGGCGAGCGGTTTCCACTGGTTTTGGAATTTGAGAAAAGTGGGAATCTTACCGTGGAGTCGGAAGTGCGCGAGCCATAAAAGTCCCCCTTAGCAAAGGGGGATTTAGGGGGATGTTCAGCTCGTTCCCAAGTTTTCCACGTTTGGGAACGATGTGAAACTCTCAAATGATACCGGCATTCCGCAGACGTTTAATTTCATTGGGCGGATACCCCAATTCCCCCAAAATCTCCTCATTATGTTCCCCCAACATCGGTGCGGGCCGGCGATAACTTACCGGCGTGCCGCTGAGATGAATCGGGTTGCCGAGGGTGCGATACACGCCAATCGCCGCATGTTCCAGCTCGACAATCATCCCGCGCGCCAAAAGCTGCGCGTCGTCCAACGCGGCCTCGGGGGATAAAATCGGGCCGGCCGGAATACCGGCCGCGGCCAAATTCTCCAGCCACTGCTGCGAGCTTTTTTGACGAAAGCATTTGGCCAACATCGGCACTAACTCGTCGCGATGAGCGAGTCGATCTTTGTTGGCAGCAAATCGCGGATCATCGCCCAACTCGGGCCATTCCAAAATTTCCACCAGACTTTTCCACAACCGCTCGCTGCCCACCGCCACGATGATCCAGTCGTCTTTGGTTGGAAACGGCTGATACGGCACAATCGAGGGATGGGCGTTGCCCAACTTTTTGGCCAGCTCGCCGGCCGCCAAATAGTTGCTGGCAAGATTGGAGAGCCAGGTCACTTGCGAGTCCAGCAGCGCGGTGTCGATGCCTTGCCCCTGCCCGGTTTTTTCGCGGGCGAACAGAGCTGAGACAATTGCCAGCGCCGTGTAGATTCCTGCGGTGAGATCGGCGATGGGCGTGGGGAAGCGCGTCGGCTCGCTGCCCGGCTCGCCGGTGATGTGCATTGTGCCACTCATCCCCTGAGCGATGATGTCGTAACCGGGACGTTCGGCGTACGGGCCGGTGTTGCCAAATCCGGAAATACACGCCCAGATGAGTTTTGGGTTGAGTGTTCGGCAGGTGGCTTCGTCGAGTCCTAATTTCTGGCGGGTGGTTTCGCGGGGAATATTATGAATCAGCACATCGGACTTTTTGATAAGTTGGTGAAGAATTTGGCGACCCTCTTCTTTGCCCAAATCCAGAGTGAGGCCGCGCTTGTTGCGATTGGTTCCGAGGAAATAGGCGCTCTCTTTTCCTACGAACGGCGGCCCCCAGCCGCGCGCTTGATCGCCGCCGTCCGGGCGCTCGATTTTGATCACGTCCGCGCCGAGGTCGCCGAGGAGTTGTGCGCAGTACGGGCCAGCCAGCGCCGTGGTGTGCTCGATCACCTTTATGCCGTTTAGTGGTCCCATAATTTGCCACGGAGATACAGAGAACACGGAGAAAAAAACTCAGAGTATTAAGCGCTTAATGCCATCTTTTAGGAGTCGTGTATTGAAATTGATCAAAAGCTCTAATTTGTAGCCACCCAATTTCATGTAACTCAACAGTTGTGCTTCAAAAACCGGATCAAATCTTTCAACGCTTTTCAGTTCAACAACTACCGTGCCTTCAACAACGAGCTCGATTCTAAATTCACCAATTATTTGATCTTTATACTTAAGTGGAAGCAATTTTTGGCGCTCATACTTGAGTCCCTTTCGCTCGAACTCAACGCATATCGCATTTTCATAAACCGACTCTAACAATCCCGGCCCCAAATGTCGGTGAACTTCGATCGCACAGCCGATGATTTTCTCACTTATTTCATTCAACTCCATCTCTGTGTCCTCCGCGCCTCTGTGACTAATCGCTTATTCCAGAAACGCCACGGCGCGGCAGAACGCCGCTTCGCCGCCGCGGAATTTCCACGGAAACACCCCGAGGGTCAGCCGGCGGTTCTGCAGCTCCGGCGCCGCGATGTCGCCGCCTAAGTTTTCCACGTGCATGCAGTTGTAAGGGAAGAGGGCGTTGTGGGTGAGTTGGTACGCCGAATCCGGGAACAGCTCTTCCATTTTCTTTTTGCCAAATTTTTTCTCGCACTTGGCCTGCACGCGATCGCAGTGGCCGTGCATGCCTTTCCCTAAAAATCTTCCGATGGGCAAATTCATCGGATGATCGGTGGAGACTTCGTCCACGCCCCAGATGTGAATTTTCTTTTTGAGCAGCCAATCCACCATCGCTGGGTGTGCGCCGGGATGATAGTGAATATATTTCTCCTCGTCCGGTTCAGAGCCAAACTGCGCGTACTTGTGCCAGCCGGTGTGCAAGAAAACGATGTCCCCTTCACGCACCTCCACGCGATCTTCGATCATTTTTGGAGTGTAAACCGCCAACTCGTCCATTTCATCGGAAAGGTTGACGATGACGCCCGGGCCGTACAGCCACTCCAGCGGAATTTCGTCGATAGTCATGCCGCGGGTCACAAAATGGCGCGGGGCGTCGAGGTGGGTGCCCATGTGGTTGGAGGTCATGATGTACTGCGCGTTGACGCCGTGTTCGGCTTTGCGCTTGATATACTTCACTTCGAACGGCGGATAGTACGGCCAGAACGGCGCTTCCTGATTGAGGGGCTGGGACAGGTCGTAGAGTTTCATTCTTCCTCCCTTAGCTGATTGGTAAATAAATGATCAAATCCTGGTAGTCTGAGGAACCGACAATTCATCAACGATGCTGCCAATTGGTTAAGTTAGAAACCGCTTTCATTTGTCAAATATCTCAATCCGTTTTGAACAAGTCAAGTAATTACTTTAGTTCACCAATACCCGAGTATCCACTTGACAAACCGCGAAATAATTTACATATTCACAAAGTTATTTCTAATCAAAAAACCGGAGACCATCATGCAGCGAGCCGATTTAATCAAATACTTTTTGCGGGTGCGTCAAACCAGCGAAGATATCTGTCAGCCGCTCGAAATCGAAGATTACGTTCCGCAGCCCATCACTGATGTCAGCCCCCCCAAGTGGCACCTCGGGCACATCAGTTGGTTTTTCGAAGCCATGTTTTTGAACAAGTACGTGCGCGATTACCAGCCCTTTCATCCCGGCTACGCTTTTGTTTTCAACTCCTATTATGAATCGTTTGGAGAGCGGGTGGAGCGCCCCAGCCGCGGCAGCCTTTCCCGCCCCACGGTGGCCGAGGTGATGAAATACCGCAAATACATCACGCAACGGATGTGCGACCTCATCGAAACCATCGATGAGAAGCTCTGGCCGCAATTCAGCGCAACCGTGGTGCTGGCGCTCAACCACGAACAGCAGCATCAGGAGTTGATGGTCACGGACATCAAATATATTTTGGCGAAAAATCCATTGCGGCCGGCTTATCTAAAGGGACGGCCTCAAGAAATCGCGGCTGAGAAGAAACTTCCCCCGGCGAAATTTCTCGAATTCACCGGCGGCGTGTATGACATCGGCTACGCCGGCGACGGCTTTTATTACGACAACGAAGGGCCAGTGCACAAACAGTACGTGCACGATTTCAAACTCCAGAACCGGTTGGTCACCAACGGCGAATATTTGCAATTCATCGAAGACGGCGGCTACCGCGATTTCCGCTTCTGGCTTTCTGACGGTTGGGAGACCGTGCGGGCGCAAAACTGGCAAGCGCCGCTCTATTGGGAACAACGCGACGGCGAGTGGTACGAATTTACTTTGAACGGATTGCAGAAGCTCAACCCCAACCAGCCGGTGTGCCACGTGAGCTACTACGAAGCCGACGCCTTTGCCCAGTGGGCGAAGAAGCGGCTGCCCACCGAAGCCGAGTGGGAAACGGCGGCGCGGCTTTCCGGCGCGCAGCCGGACGGCGGCAATTTCCTCGACGCAAATTTCCTGCACCCCGTTCCGCTGCAATCCGCCAACGGCTCCCTGCAACAAATGTTGGGCGACGTTTGGGAGTGGACCGGCAGCGCCTACTTGCCTTACCCCGGCTACCGCCGCAGCGAAGGGCCGCTGGGCGAATACAACGGCAAATTTATGATCAATCAAATGGTGCTGCGCGGCGGCTCGTGCGCCACGCCGCAGGATCACATTCGCATCACGTACCGCAATTTTTTCCAGCCGGACAAACGCTGGCAGTTCAAAGGCTTTCGGCTGGCGGAAGACGGCCGCTGAAAACGCCGCCTCACAGCCAATCAACCGCGAAGGACGCTAAGAAAACGCAAAGAATTTTAGCGGTCTTTGCGCCAACTTTGCCTTCTTTGCGGTTAAAAAATGATTTCAACAATTATGAAATTCATAGCCGACGTTCATCTGCACTCGCACTACTCCCGCGCCACCAGCAAAAATCTCAACCTCGAATATCTCAGCAAGTTCGCGCAGCTCAAGGGAGTGCAGGTGGTCGGCAGCGGCGATATCGCCCACCCCGGTTGGCTGGCGGAGATGAAAACCAAACTCGCGCCCGCCGAAGAAGGGCTGTTTTGTTTAAAAGAAGAATACGAAAACGACATTCGTCCCGAGGTTTTCAAAACCTGCCAGGGCAGCGTGCGATTTATGCTCGCCGGCGAGGTCAGCAACATTTACAAGAAGCGCGATAAAGTCCGTAAAATTCACCACGTGGTTTTCTTCCCTTCGTTCGACGCGGTGGAGAAATTTCAGGCGCGGCTGGAAAAAATCGGCAACATCCGCTCCGACGGCCGGCCCATTCTCGGGCTGGACTCGCGGGATTTGTTGGAGATCATTCTCGAAACCGACCCGCAGGGCTATTTGATTCCGGCGCACATCTGGACGCCCTGGTTCGCGCTGCTGGGATCGATGTCCGGATTCGATTCCGTTGAAGAATGCTTCGACGATTTGACTTCGCACATTTTCGCCCTCGAAACCGGGCTCTCCTCGGACCCGCCGATGAACTGGCGGCTGTCGGTGCTGGATCGCTACACCCTGGTCTCCAACTCCGACGCCCACTCGCCGCAGAAGCTCGGCCGCGAGGCCAATATTTTCAACACCGAACTGTCGTATCCCGCTATCTTCCAAGCTTTAAAAAATAGCGACCCGGTTGCGTTCGGCGGCACCATCGAATTTTTCCCGGAAGAAGGCAAGTATCACTACGACGGCCACCGCAAATGCAGCGTACGCTGGCATCCCGCGGAAACCATTCGCAATAACAACGTGTGCGTCGTCTGCGGCAAGCCGGTGACCGTGGGCGTCATGCACCGCGTGGAAAAATTAGCCGATCGGCCCAATGATTTTCGGCCAAACAATCGCCATCCCTATAAAAGCCTCATCTCTCTTCCAGAAATTTTGGCGGAAATGTATAACACCGGCGTGGCCACCAAACGCGTGATCGAAACTTACGAGACGCTGCTTTCGAAATTGGGACCGGAGCTGGACATTCTCATAAACCTCCCGTTGGAAGAAATTGCCCGAAACGGCGGGGCGCTGCTGGCGGAGGGCATCCGCCGCATGCGCAGCGGCGAAATCGAGATTGCCGCCGGCTACGACGGCGAATACGGCACCATCCGGCTCTTTTCCGAAAATGAGCGCGAGCAATTCTCCACCCAGCTCGGCTTCTTTGATCCCAACAAAATCGAGCTTGAACCTTCCGCGAACCTGTCTGAACAGGCAGGCGAACTGAAAATCAACGACCAAATTGCAAGTTATTCGCCGCCTCAAACTGCCGCCGCGGACGAGGACAGACCGCACAAAGCGTCGCCAAAAGACGAAGCTCCAAAAACGGACGACCATCCTCTGCTGAAAGATCTAAATGCCCGACAGCGTCAGGCCGTGCTCTCAAACAGCCCCGCACTAATGATCGTCGCTGGCCCGGGCGCCGGCAAAACCGCCACCCTCACCCGGCGCATCGCCTATCTCATCGAGCAAAACCGTGCTGTGCCCGAAAATATTTTGGCGATCACCTTTACCAACAAAGCCGCAGAAGAAATGCGGCAGCGGCTGCGGGCGTGGGCCGGACCGCGAGTCACCGAACAAATAGCCGTCAAAACATTTCATGCGCTGGGCGCGCTGATTTTGAAAGAAGAGGGAAGCCGCCTCGGCTACCGCGCAGGTTTCACGATTTTGGGGGAAAGCGAGCGGGCGCGTTTTTTTAAAACGATTAACGAAAAAGAAAGCGTGCGCGTTTTGTCGCTCATTTCACACGCCAAAAATTTGCTGCTCGCTCCGCCGGCGTCTTCCTCTCACGAGGACTTCAAAGAAGTTCCGCAATTTGCAGAGTTGTACGCGGCTTACCAATTCGAACTAATCAAAAATCACTGTGTCGATTTTGATGATTTGATTTTTCTGCCGGCGCAAATGTTCGAGCAGTTTCCGGAGGTCGCTGCAAAATACCAGCAGCGCTTTCAATGGCTGTTCGTCGATGAATACCAGGACGTCAACTTCGCGCAGTATCGTCTGCTGCGCCAGTTGGCGGCGTCGCAAAATCGCCTGTGCGTGATCGGCGATCCGGATCAGGCGATTTACGGATTTCGCGGCGCGCGGCGGGAATTCTTTCTGCGCTTCCGCGAAGATTTCCCGGCGGCGGAGATTGTCCATCTCGACAAAAGCTACCGCTCGCCGCAATTCATCCTGGAGGCCGCGGCGCAAATGATCGCCGCCGGAACGGAGGCGCAAACCAAAGGCCTGGTTTCAGACATCCTGCGCGAGGGCAAAGTGCAAATTTATCGCGCGCCCACCGACAAAGCCGAGGCCGAATACGTCGTCCACGAAATCGAAAAGATGGTGGGCGGCACCAGTTATTTCTCGTTGGACTCGGGGCGGGTGGTCGAACATGAACCAGCCGTCAGCGTGAAGTCCTTCGCCGATTTTGCGGTTTTATATCGCTTGCACTCGCAGAGCCGCTTGCTGGAGGAGGCCTTCAGCCGCTCCGGCATCCCGTTTCAGATCATCGGCGAAACGCCTTTTTATGCGCGCGAGGAAATCAAATCGGCTATCACGCTTTTAAAATTTTTTCACAACCCGCAATCCGATCTTCATCTGGAGGAGTTGTTGTTCGACAAGAACCTCGGGATTGGCGAGACCACCGCGCAGCAAATTATCGAGTCGGCTCGTGAAAAACAGGTGAGCCTTTGGAGCGCGCTAACAAATGCTTCTCTGCAAAAAAACGCGGCGGCCAAATTTGTAGAAAAAATCAAGGCCGGCCGTGAACGCCTGCCGGGGAAAACCGTTGCGAAAATAATTGAAACTGTGGTCGCAAACTTTTTTGATAAAGAGAACATGAATGAAAAAAAACGTGAGGGGTTTGAGCGGCTGATTTTGCAAGCGCGGCCCTTCGGAGACCGAGTTGACGAATTTTTGCAGATGGCAGCTCTGAGCGCAGCCAACGACGAATACGATCCACGCAGCGACCGCGTCGCGCTCATGACTCTGCACGCGGCCAAAGGTTTGGAGTTTCCAGTGGTTTTCATTGTGGGTTGCGAAGAAAATCTTTTTCCCTACCTCAAAACGGCGGCGCCAGCGGAGTTGGAGGAAGAGCGGCGGCTGCTGTACGTCGGCATGACGCGCGCCAAAGAGAAGTTGATTCTGGTGCACGCTGGCTCGCGCTTCCTGTTCGGAGAAAAGATGCAGAACGCGCCGTCACGGTTTTTGAACGATATCGAAAATCGTTTGAAGGAGTTTGCGGAAACGCGGCTGGCGCCCAAAACGGCTCTCGCAGCGCCGGAGCCGAATCCGCAATTGAGCCTGTTCTGAGATAAAAATTTTTGGAATAGCGGCGCGATTTGTTCTGTACCTACATTGAGACGAAACTCAAAAAATCCAGCCAAGCGAGGAGTTGCGCCATGCGGTTATCGAAAAAGAATTCATCAAATTTCCTACCGGATATAACCATGCGCGAGGCCGTGATGGTCTCGGTTTTTTTCCACATTGGGATATTGATTGGTGGGGTGTTGTTTTCAAGCTATCCGCAGTTAAGCGGTCGTCCCCTCGACGAGCTCAAAGTGGAGTTGGAGGTAGTGGCGGAGAGCGAGCCTCTTCAGCCAACAGCCGTCGATTACAGCTCCCTCACTGAAGCCGCCGGCGGCGAGAGCGATTCGGAGAACAGCGGCAAATTTTCGTTGGACGGCGGCGCGCCTCAGTCCAAACACGAACTATTCACGGCATCGTTTAGTTCATTGAGCGCGCTGCGGGAGTCCTTCAATTTTGTTGCCCACCAGGCAATTTCTGATTCAGCGGGAGTATTTTTGCCAATCGAGGGAACGGCGCCGGATACGCGCGCGCTGGCCGAGGGTTTGAGAAACGCCATCGAGACGGGGATTCGCAGCGGCAGAATTGGCATCGGCGCCGGCGGCAATTGCCCGGCAGGTGGCGGATAGCAATCTCATCTATCAAAAACGAAAAAGGGTACTCATTTCGCAGGTACCCTTTTTTATTTTTCCCTTGACGCTAACTGATGATTTTTTCGATCAGTTCAGCTTTCCCAATTGCCGCAGGACGGCTCGAACTTTGGCGGCGCGGGCGTCATCTTGCGGCGTCAATTCCAGATACTTTTGGTATTCCACCAGCGCTTCTTCGATTTGTTGAGATTGGTGCAGCAGCACGGCGAGATTATAGTGGCTGGGCGCGTGATCCGGATTGACGGCAATTTCTCGGCGATACGCCGCAATGGCATCGTTCACCTTCCCCCGTTGGTCGAAAATCTGGCCAATTTGAAAATTCACTAACTTGCGGTGAGGATCGAGCTTTAGCGCTTTTTGATAACTCCTCAGCGCCGCGGAAGTATCCCCCAGCATAAAGTACGTCTGCGCAACATTCA
Source organism: bacterium (assembly GCA_037446635.1). Taxonomy (GTDB): domain Bacteria; phylum Zhuqueibacterota; class Zhuqueibacteria; order Oceanimicrobiales; family Oceanimicrobiaceae; genus DASWHH01. The sequence continues at coordinate 1,967 of JBBIIG010000031.1, read as the reverse complement.
CGTACCCTTCCGGCAAAGTTGAATCGATGGAAACGACATTCTCAAAAGCGGAACGCGCCTGCTCCAAGGCATTGGTTGCGATAAATACGAACCCGAGATTCAGATGGGCGTCCACGTAGTTGGCGTCGATTTGGATGGCGCGGCGGAAGTAGCGCGCCGCCTGCTCATATTTTTTTTGCTCGTAGAAGATCTTACCCAACTCATTGTAAGCTGCTTTGTTTTCTTTATCGATTTCGATGGCGTTTTCAAATTGCACTTGCGCGGAATCGATCATCCCCTGATTTTTAAAAAGCACACCCAACGCCACGTAGGCTTTGTCCATTTTAGGATCGGCTTTGATGGCATTGCGGAGATGCTTTTCTGCATCTTGGGGATTGGCGAGCTTTTCGGAAACGGAAGCTAAATTGTAGTGGGCCTCGGCGTAATTTTCACGCAGCGTTGTGGCTTCGATGAAATGCTCAGAGGCCGTGTTATAATCTTCTTTGCCGAGATAAGCCAGACCGAGATTGAAGTGAATCTCGGCTTCATCGTAGCCGGGCTTTTCGGTGATCGGCTTCAGTTCTTTGGCCTTGTTCAGCATTTTGATGGCTTCTTCAAAATCTTTCGTTTTGATATAAGTCAGGCCGAGAACGTAGTAGGCTTCCGCAAATTTAGGGTTAAAATCCACCGCCTGCCGCAACAAATAGAGCGCCTGGATATAGCTGCCTTTTTCGTACAGCTCCGTGCCAGACAGATAGAGGCCGAGGGTTCGTTGTTCAAAGGTGCGGCCCGGGCTCGTAGTCGCACAGCCACTTTGAAAAGCCGAGAAACTCAAAACCGCGATCACGAAGATCAATAAGACTGAACTCAACGCTTTCATAATCTGAACCTGTCAAATTTTTAAAAATGAAAATTTTTGAACTGTTTTAAATACGCACCAGCGCGGGGGTTATTCCTTCCCCAGGCGGCAACGTAAGAGAAAAAGTTTAACTTTTAAAAAGGGACGAGAATATAGAGAATTTCACTTAATGTTGCAACGCATTTTTGCTTTTCAGTGTTTTTGATTTTTCCCTTGACATTGGTGAGAAAAAGTATGAAATTACGTCAAAATTTAACAGGGCATCTGGAAGGAGGTGATTGGATTGGCTGAGATGGCATATTGCGTAAAGTGTCGAACCAAATCAGAAATGGCGAACGCACAGAAGGTAACTATGAAAAATGGGCGGCCGGCAATCAAGGGACAGTGTGCTAAATGCGGCACGGGAATGTACAAAATTTTATCGGCGAAGTAACACAGTTTCTGATGAGACAAGAGTGGAATGGTAGGGAAACTATTCCACCTTTTTTTGAGTTTAGAGTTCGATCCAAAAAGAAAAGGGAAAAGCGGTGCTTTTCCCTTTTTTAATTTAATTCCCGGCAACGACCTACTCTTCCACCCCCTCGCGAGGGCAGTACCATCGGCGCTAAAGGGCTTAACTTCTCTGTTCGGAATGGGAAGAGGTGTTTCCCCTTTGCTATAGCCACCGGAAATATATTTTCAATTTGAGAAATGAACGAGAATCGAAATTCCTTTTTATTCGAAGCCTGAATCACCTGCTGCTCACCAAAAAATTATTGGTTAAGCCGCACGGCTTATTAGTACCACTCGGCTGAATACATTACTGTACGTACACCTGTGGCCTATCGACCTCGTCATCTTCGAGGAGCCTTTAGTGCCGCCGAAGCGGCAGGGAAATCTCATCTTGGGGTGGGCTTCGCACTTAGATGCTTTCAGTGCTTATCCCTTCCAGACTTAGCTACCCAGCGGTGCCTCTGGAGAGACAACTGGTGCACTAGAGGTCTGTCCACTTCGGTCCTCTCGTACTAGAAGCAGCTCCCCTCAAATTTCCTCCGCCCGCGACAGATAGGGACCGAACTGTCTCACGACGTTCTAAACCCAGCTCACGTACCGCTTTAATGGGCGAACAGCCCAACCCTTGGGACCTTCT
>JBBIIG010000030.1:0-52588 GCA_037446635.1 bacterium | reverse complement strand
GCGAAATTTCTGGGGCGGTCCTATGCAATCCCGTGCATACTTTTTGGACAGCCCCAGGGTTACGTATTTTTCAATTCATAAACACCCGCGATCGATACGACGATTGGTGCAAGCGCCGGTACAATCCGTCTTCGCGGTTCAGCAGCTCGGTGTGCGTTCCCATTTCCACGATGCGGCCGGCATCAAACACCACGATGCGGTGAGCCGACTGAATGGTGGAAAGCCGGTGGGCGATAATAAACGTAGTGCGCCCCTGCATCAGCCGCTGCAGCGCTTCCTGAATAAGATTATCCGATTCCGAGTCCAGCGACGAGGTGGCTTCATCGAGAATCAGGATCGGCGCGTTTTTGAGAAAGGCGCGGGTGAGGGCGATGCGCTGTTTTTGCCCGCCGGAGAGCCGCAGGCCGCCCTCACCAATTTCGGTCTCATAACCATTCGGAAATTGATGGATAAAATCGAAGGCGTTGGCGGAGCGAGCCGCGGCGTCCACTTCCTCGCGGGTGGCGTCGGAGTTGCCCATGAGAATGTTTTCGTAAATCGTCCCAGAAAACAGAATGGGGTCCTGCGGCACCAGCGCGATGTGGCGGCGAAGCTGCTTCAACGGGAGGTCGCGAATGTCGATGCCGTCGATTTTGATCGCGCCCTCATTGACGTCATAAAAACGCGGAATCAATTTCACAAACGTAGATTTGCCGGCGCCGCTGCGTCCCACCAGCGCGATGATGCTGCCGGCCGGCGCCGAGAGGTTGATGTTTTTAAGCGTCATGCGCGCGGTGTCATACCCGAAGCTGACGTTTTCAAACACCACGTCGCCTTTAATCGACTCGACGGTACGAGCGTTGGGACGATCGCTCACTTCCGGTGACGTGTTGAACACCTCAAAAATTCTCTCGATGGCGGCTTCGGAATTCGCCAGCAAAATATTCAACTCGGTGAGCCGATTGAGCGGTTGATAGAACATGCCTAAATACGCATAAAAGGCGGTAAGCTGGCCCACGGTCAGATTGCCGTGAATGACTTGCAGCGCGCCGTACCACACCACCAGCACCGGCGCAATCGAAGTTAAAAATCCCACCAGCGCTGACGCCAGCGCGTTGTTTTTGATGTTGGCCAGGCGGTAGGAAAGGTAGGTGCGGTTTTCCCGCAAAAAGTGCTGCTCCTCGGCCTTCTCCCGCGTGTACGATTGGATGACGGAGATGCCGCCCAATTTTTCGTTGACGTCGCCGCTGATCTCTTCCATTTTCTGCTGGGCGAGTTTGCTGGTGCTGCGAATGCGCTTTTTGAAGAAGCGATTGAGAGTGACATAAAACGGGAAAATCACCAGCGACACAATCGCCAACTTCCAATTCATGGAGAAAAGCAGGATGGTGATGAGCACCAGCGAGCTCATATCCATAATGGTGTTGGTGAAGGCCGCGCCGATGAAATTTTGCGCCACGGCGATGTCGCCCACCAAACGGGAGGTGATCGATCCCACCTGCCGCTTTTCGAAGAAGCTCAGGGACATGCGTTGTAAGTGCACGTACAGCTCGCGGCGCAGATCGAAAATCATGCGCTGGCCGGCTTGATCGGCGAGGTACGATCGATAAAAAGTCGCGATCGACCAGAGGAGATAACTGCCGGCCAGCAGGCCGATGTCGGTATTGATTTTCGATGCTTTCGGCGGTGAGACCGTCAACAGATGATCGATAATGTCTTTCAACAGCCACGGAAAAATCACCGGGATATTGTACTTCAACAAACCGCAGAAGGTCGCCGATGCGATCCACCAGCGATAGGGTTTGGCGTAGGAGAGAAATTTTCTGGTTGCGGGGTTGAGGAGCATGGGTGTGAGTATAACGAAACGGCAATAGAAAAGCAATCTCAATTTATGCTATTTCATCGCGAACAATTGAATCTCTTCCTCGGCAAATCGTTGCAACAGCGCTTCCCAAATTTTCTGCTCGGTAAATCGCCGTTTGTGGAATTTACAGGCGTAACGAATGGCGAGGGCGATTTTGCCTTCGCGCCACTGCACGTAAACCGTCGGCTCGGTTTTCATGAACATAAATTCCTCCCCCTCGTCGCGGACTTCCATCAGCTCGCTTTCCGAAAATTGGTGGGTGTACTGCCGGGCAATTTCTTCGGCAATTTGTTTCGCTTTTTGCCAATCGCTGCCAACCGTGAGTTCCACGCGGATTTCATTCCAAATTAATGACAGGCCGCGGGTGTAGTTGGCCAGTGGCTGGGTCAGCACAGAGCTGTTGGGCACCTTGATAACTCGACCTGTGGGCTCGTCCGCGTTCACCCAGTTGCCCACCTCGGCGATGGTAAAATAGACCGGACCGAGCTCGATGACGTCGCCGATGTTGCCGCCAATTTGAATGCGATCGCCCACGTCAAACAGCCGCCGCGAAATGATCACCCCGTGAGAAATAAAATTGAGAATCAGCTCCTTTGGGGCCACCGTGAGGGCGGCGGCGACGAGACTCAACATGGTGATGACGGACTGGAACTGCTGGAACCAGATCACCACTACCAGCAGCACGCCAATCACCGAGATTGTATAACTCACCGACTGCCGCCAGGTATAACGGCTGCGCAGGTCCTCGATGTGGCGATTGATGTTGCGGAGCAGGAGAGCGCGCAGCAGCGACAACAAAAAAATGATGGCAACGGTGCTGATAAATTTGCCGAGGGTGTTGTGCAGAAAGATTTGTAGCGATTCCATTACCGAGATCATAACGCTATTGACTTAGAATCTCCTCCAACACCCAATTCGTCCGCGCCGCAGTCACGCCAGTGCTGGGGCATGTTCCTCTTCCCAACAATTCATCAACTACGGTTTGAATGAGGGGCTGTTGAATGTGCGCCGGCGGCGGCAGGTTGAATTCTTCAACGCCCGCAGCCGTTTGCAAGCGCACCGGCTCGTGAGTGAACGTGCCAAAGTGGATTTTGCCTTCGCTGCCGACGATCTCGATTTGGTCTGTCTTTGCGCTTTCAGCCGCCGTGAAGCACCAGACGCCACTACCCATCACGCCGGATTTGAACTGAAAATGTGCCGCGATGATATCCTCCGCCGGGTACCATCCCGCTTGATTGGCCGCCGTGCCCTTCGCCGAGACAATTGGGCCGAAAATGAAATCCAGCACGTCCAACTGGTGGGAGGCGAGATCGTAAAAATAACCGCCGCCGGCGATTTCCGGTTTAACCCGCCACGGCAAATTCTTTGGATCGAGATCCTCCTTGCGCGGTGGGAGAATCAGTTGAATCGAAACCAACCGCGGCTCGCCAATGGCGCCGGTTTCAATCAATTCTTTCACTTTCAGAAAGGCCGGCAGCCGCCGGCGGTAGTACGCCACGAACAGCGGCGCCTCAGCTTTCGCGCAAGCAAAGATCATTTCCCGGCATTCGCTGAAAGTGCGGGCCATGGGTTTTTCCACGTACACCGGTTTGCCGGCCGCCGCAACGCGCAGGGTGTATTCTTTGTGGCTATCGGGCGGTGTGGCGATGTACACGGCGTTAACTTCCGGATCGTTGATGAGCTTGTCGGCGTCGTCGTACCATTTGGGGACGCCGTGGCGCTGAGCGTAATCCCGAGCCTTGTTGCCGTCGCGGCGCATCACCGCCGCCAGCCGCGAGCCAGCGATTTTGTTGAACGCCGGCCCGCTTTTGACTTCGGTGACGTTGCCGCAGCCGATGATGCCCCAGCGGATTTCGGTCATTTTGTTAAATTGTTTGATTGCAATGTAGGGGCGTATCGCGATACGCCTCTACAAGTTAGTTTTTAATTCCTACCAACTCGACTTCAAAAATCAGGGTGCAGTTCGGGCCGATAGCGTCGCCGGCGCCGCGCTCGCCGTAAGCCAATTCCGGCGGGATATAAAATTTATACTTGCTGCCAACTTTCATAAGCTGCACGCCTTCGGTCCAGCCGGTAATCACCCGATTGAGCGGGAAGGTGGCCGGCTCGCCGCGTTTGTACGAGCTGTCGAATTCCTTGCCATCGAGGAGTGTGCCGCGATAGTGCACCGTCACTTGATCGGTGGCTTTGGGGCGCGGGCCGCTGCCTTCCTGCAGCACTTCATACTGCAAGCCGCTGGCGGTGGTTTTTATGCCGGCTTTATTTTTGTTTTGTTCCAGAAATTCCTGCCCCTCGGTCTGATTTTTTTCTGCCAATTCCTCCGCCTTCTTTTGATACTCCGCCTGCCGTCTGACGCTGAACGCTTGCATCACTTGCTCGGCTTCTTCCTCACTCAGCAGCGGTTGGCGGCCTTCTAAGGTGTCGCGCAAACCCTGCATAAAAGCCGCGAGATCGATTTCAGCCTCTATTTCCTTTAGCGAGCTGCCGACATTTTGCCCCAAAACATAACTGACTTTTTCGGCGTCGCTTTTGAGTTCGGTTTTGCTCTGATTCTTAGCGCACGCGCCGAACCAAATTGCCGCGGCCAGTAAAATTACTGTGCAAGTTTCTTTCATCTAATATCTCCTTGTTGTAAATTCGGCAGGGAAAATAAGCATTTGTTGGAAATAATCAAAAAGAATATTTGAATTTTATGGGCAAACAGAGATTGATCTTGATTTTGGGAAGTAAAATCAGGAAATTCGCCTGACTTCAAGGAAAGGAAGCAGCTATGAGTGAAAAGAATTGGCTGGCTCTGACTTCAACTATCGAACGTCTCAAAGAATTATTAGCAACGGATCCGCAAAACCTCGAGCGCTTTCTCGCCAGCCAGCGCTATAGCGCCATCGGCGCCATGGTGCGAAACATTGCCCACACGTTTAATAATGTGCTGGGCGGCATACTGGGATACTCGCAGTTGCTCAAAGATGAAGTGGAGGAAGGCTCCCACGCTTACCGCCATGCTCTGATTATCGAAGGCGCGGCCAAACGCGCCGCCAACCTGGTTTCGCAGATTTACGTCATGTCGAACCACACCCAAGGCCATGAGCGGCGAATCATCGATCCCCAACTTTTGGTAGAAGAAGTGGTCGCACTCCTCAAAAGCTCCTTTCCGCCGAATATTGCTTTCGCTACGGTTTTCAATCACCACGGCCGCAGGGTTCTGGTAGATTATCCGAACTTATGCCAGGTTCTGCTGCATATCTGTATGAACGCTCGCGACGCCATGCCCGAGGGCGGCGAGCTCACTATCGCCACTTACCTTTCGGATAAAGCGGAAGGCGCTAATTTAGCGGCAGAGGTGGACGAGTATGTTCTGTTTAAAATCGCCGACACCGGCACCGGCATCGCCGCCGAGCTGCTGCCTTACATCTTCGAGACGTTTGTGAGCACCCGTGAAAAGAAAGTCGCTGGTGGGTTGGGCATGACGATTGCCCGGGCGATTGTACAGGATCACGGCGGCGACATTTTCGTCAAGTCGGAGCCCGGCAAAGGCGCGATCGTCACCGTGCGCATTCCAGCGGCGCCGGCTCAGCCGCCGGCAGTGGAATCTCTGCCGCTTGAGGATGAAACCGGCAACGAGCAAAGTCGCGCGATTTTAGTGGTGGATGACGAAGAAGAACTGCGGGATCTGGCCAAAAGCATTTTCGAACGCAAGGGTTTTCGCGTGCTGCTGGCCGAGAACGGCGAGAGCGCTCTCAATATTTTTGAGGATCACTTTGACGACATCGGCGTCATCCTATTAGATGTGTCGATGCCCGGCCTCGGCGCCGAGCACGTTTACCAGCGCTTGCAGGAAAGCAACCACCGCGTCAAAATTATTTTGACCAGCGGCCACGCCCGCTACTCCGCTCATCTGAAATTTCTCGAGCGCGCCAAACTCCCCTTTTTTCCCAAACCCTGGGACCTGCCGGAGCTGCTTAAAGAAGTCTCTCGTCTGCTGCAAGACGCGAAGGATTAAGGATGAACGTAAAGCGAAGTGTGCTGCGATCATCAAAAAATTAACTTGCAGATAAACAACGCGGCCAATAAGCCGGCGGCGTCGGCGAGGAGTCCGGCGGCCACGGCATGGCGCGTTTTTTTTATCCCCACCGAACCGAAGTAAACCGCCAAAACATAAAACGTGGTTTCCGTGCTGCCGTACATGGTGGAAACCAACCGTCCCAAAAATGAATCCGGACCATGCGTCTTCATGATTTCGGTCACCAGTCCCAACGAGCCGCTGCCAGAGAGCGGCCGCATGAGCGCCACCGGCAAGGCCTCCGCCGGCATGCCGATCAAATTGGTGAGCGGCGAGATAATTTTTACAAAAAAATCCATCGCGCCCGAGGCGCGGAACATGCCGATGGCGACGAGAATAGCGACTAAAAAAGGAATGATTTTGATGGCCACTTCGAATCCGCCTTTTGCCCCCTCCACGAACGCTTCGTAAATTTTGACCTTCTTAAAAAATCCGAAGCCGATGATCAAAAACAAAATCAGCGGAATGGCTAAATTCGAGATGACCCTCATCACCTCGCTGAAAACGTTGGCTGCGCTCATTTTCCCTCCTGCCCTTTTTCGACGTCCGCGGTTTGCAGCTCCTTTCTTCCTGGCTGCGCAGGCAGGAAGACGGGCAGCTTTTCCAAAATTTTGGCGGCGAGGATGGCGGTGATGGTGGCGCAAACGCCGGCAAAAATGGTGGCGCCAATGATCTCCTGCGGATTTTGTGAATTCAACGAAATGCGCACGCCGATGATGGTCGCCGGGATGAGCGTGATGGCGGCGGTGTTCATTGCCAAAAAGGTGACCATAGCGTTGGAGGCGGTGTCTTTTTTGTCGTTGAGTTTTTGCAGCTCGTCCATGGCCTTCAGCCCCAGCGGCGTGGCGGCGTTGGAAAGCCCCAGCCAGTTGGCGCTGAGATTCAGCAAAATCGCCGCGATGGCCGGATGGTCGGGCGGGATATCCGGAAACAACCGCTTGCTGATGGGTTTGAGGGCTTTAGCCAGAATGTTGACCAGCCCGCTTTCTTCGGCGATTTTGATGATGCCCAGCCACAGCGCCATAATTCCAATGAGGCCAAACGCGATTTTCACCGAAGTCTCCGCCATGTCAAACGCGGCTTTGGTGACTTCCGTGAGTTTGCCGTTGATGGCGCCCACCACCAGCGCGATGATCATCAACGCCAGCCAGACGTAATTGAGCATGATGCCTCCTTCGCGATTTTTCCGTTTCAAGTTAATGATTTTTTTAAGAGAATCAACACGTTTACTAAACTTTGGAAGTTTAGTAAACGTCCGGGAATTTGTTGTTGAAATTTCTGCAGGAGTTTAGTATCTTGCCAATACAAATATAGAGTTTGGGATGGTAGTAGAATGAGTATGTTTGAAACAGACAATCTATTAACTATAAAAGAAGCCAGTGAATGGGCCACTACGTATACTGGCAAAACCGTGACAACCTCAAACATCTCTTACCTCATCCAATACGGAAGAATAAAGAAATACGGTGGCAATGGCGCTACACAGGTTTCCAAGCAGGAATTACTCAGGTATTACAATTCTTACAACGGGTATCGAGAAAACTCATGGAGGGATCAATTAGGCGCTGATCTTAATTGGGCATTATCGTTTGATCAGTACAAAGAAGCCGAAACAACTAAACATGTCCACAGACTTCATCCCTATAAAGGCAAGTTCATTCCCCAACTTGTAGAGTATTTTCTTGATAATCATACGGACGATTTCAAAAAACAAACCTACTTTAAGAAAGGCGACATTATCCTCGATCCATTTTCTGGCAGTGGAACAACGATGGTTCAAGCTTGCGAACTGGGAATGCACGCTATCGGAATCGACATTTCTGCTTTCAATGCTCTAATTGGAAACTGCAAAGTGGCAAAATATGATTTGTTCGATGTTCAGACTGAAATCAACCGTATCACAAAAGCGCTGAAAGCTTTTCTTGCGGATTCCCACACTTTAGAGTTCGATGAAAAATTACTCCAACTGCTTTGCGAATTTAATAACAAATACTTTCCTGTCCCAGAATACAAATATCGTTTGAGCCGAGGCGAGATTGACGAAAATAAATATGGGGAAGAAAAGGCAAAAGAGTTTTTGCCAATTTACAACAGACTCGTGAAGGACTACAACATCAAACTTCGTCAAGATAAAAATGACAGTTTCCTCGACAAGTGGTATTCTCAACATATAAGAGATGAAATAGAATTCGTGTTTAATGAGATCAAGAAGATCAAGAAAACAGACACAAAAAAAATCATCAGCGTGATTCTTAGTAGAACTATTCGCAGTTGCAGGGCCACGACTCATGCTGACCTTGCAACATTGGTTGAGCCGATCACGGCAACTTACTACTGTGCGAAGCACGGCAAATTATGCAAGCCACTTTTTTCGATTCTTAAATGGTGGGAAACCTACACGAGAGATACGGTAAAACGCATTGCGCAATTTGACCAATTGAGAACTAACACCTTTCAGTTTTGTTTGACTGGTGACAGCCGCACCATAGACATCTTTGAAGAACTAAAGAAGAAAAATTCAGCCTTCGCTGAATTGGCAAGCAAGCAAAAAGTAAAAGGCATTTTTTCTTCACCTCCCTATGTGGGCCTAATTGACTATCACGAACAACATGCTTACGCTTATGATCTGTTTGGCTTTGAACGAAAGGACGATTTAGAAATTGGACCCCTTTTCAAAGGGCAGGGCAGGGAAGCAAAGCAGAGCTACATTCAAGGCATTAGCGATGTTTTGAATAACTGCAAAAGGTTCTTGGTGGACGATTACGACGTTTTCTTAGTGGCAAATGATAAGTATGGATTCTATCCAACTATTGCAAAGAACGCAGGAATGAAAATTGTCAATCAATACAAGCGGCCAGTATTAAATCGTACCGAGAAAGATAAAGGCGCATATTCAGAAAGCATCTTTCATTTAAAGGGGATCTAATTATGAACACAGAAAATCTCCACAAGGTCATCTATCAGCTTACAGTTGAAGATTTGCAGACCGTTGCTGATGAAGTTTTGGGGAGACGGCTTTCGGAAAAGGAAATTGGATTGTTAGAGAGAAAAATTGGCAACCATATTAATTGGTATGATGCAATTGAATCCGCAATAAATTTAACTCTCAAGTAAAGATGGCACTATCAGAACTGCAAACCAAGAACATAGAGGATGTTTTAAAAAACAGCCTGCGCAACAAGTTCCTTACTTATAAACCTGAACCGGCATCAATGCCATTTCACACAAGACTGCTTGGCAAAGATCGCATGGCTTTATTTTCTTTTATTCATTCGCTCAACACGAATTTTGGAACAAGCATCTTCGAACCTGTTTCAAAGGCAATAGCGACAAATAATTTTAAGTCTGCAACGTCTCAACAAGTCGCTGGAGCAAAAATAAGTTCAGACGCCTTTTTGGAAATAGAAAATATTATGACCGGCTTGACTACCGCGATCTTAAATCCTGACAAACCACGAGAGACTGAAGCAATAAGGGCAGTTTGTCAAAAGGGTGAAATGAAAAAAGTAAAACTCACTAAAGTTGATATAAAGCTAATTGCAAAAGATGGTACAATAATCCTAATCGATTTGAAAACCGCGAAACCGAATATTGGCAACTTCAAAGAATTCAAGCGAACACTCTTAGAATGGGTTGCAGCCACGCTTGCTGCAAATCCAAATGCAAAAATTCAAACGCTCATTGCAATTCCGTATAACCCCTACGAACCCAAACCATACCAACGTTGGACATTGCGAGGAATGCTTGACTTGCCTAATGAATTAAAAGTCGGCGAGGAGTTTTGGGACTTTCTTGGTGGACAAGGAACTTACCAACCGTTACTTGATATATTTGAACAAGTCGGTATTGAGTTACGTCCGGAAATTGACGAATACTTCGCACGATATAATATCAAAACTTGTCCTACTAATTCATAATCTAGGCTTGGCGGATTAACTCTTTCACTAATGAATTTTTATGAGTTATTAAAACCCCCAGGAGGCCGATCATGATTTCCGAATTCAGGAATCATCCGATGAACGATTTTTCCAAAGAGGAGAACCGCAAAAAAATGCTCGCGGCGTTGAAAACTGTTGAAAGCCAGTTCGACCGCGTGCATCCGCTGTACATTGGCGGAAAAAACGTGGAGACCGGCAATCTGCTCAAGTCATTCAATCCCTGCAATAAAGAACAGGTGGTGGGAACGTTCCACAAAGCTGGCCCCAAAGAGGTGGAAGACGCCATCCGCGCCGCGTGGCAGGCATTCGAGAGTTGGAGCCAAACCCCGGCCGAGGAGCGCGCCAGCTATTTGTTCAAAGCGGCGGAGCTCATGCGCCAGCGCCAAATGGAGCTCAACGCCTGGATGGTGTACGAAGTCGGCAAAAACTGGGCGGAAGCCGACGGCGACAGCGCCGAGGCCATCGACTTTCTCGAATTCTATGGCCGCGAGATGCTGCGCTACGGCGCCAAGCAGCCGGTCACGCCAGTCGCCGGTGAAAATAACGAGCTGATTTATATACCGCTGGGCGTGGGCGCGGTCATTCCGCCGTGGAATTTTCCGTTGGCGATCCTCACCGGTATGACCAGCGCAGCCATCGTGACCGGCAACTGCGTGCTGCTGAAGCCCGCCAGCGATTCGCCGACCATCGGCCACCAATTTGTGGAGATCATGCGGGAGGTTGGGCTGCCCGCCGGCGTGTTGAATTACATCCCCGGCGACGGCAGCAAAATCGGCGATTATATCGTTACCCATCCCAAAATTCGCTTCATCTCATTCACCGGCTCGAAAGAAGTGGGGCTGCGCATCAACGAACTGGCGGCGAAGCATCAGCCGGGACATATTTGGCTGAAGCGGGTGGTGGCGGAAATGGGCGGCAAGGACGCCATCATCATCGACCGCGAAACCAATCTCGATGCCGCGGTCGAAGGTGTGGCAGTTTCGGCGTTCGGCTTTCAGGGACAGAAATGTTCGGCGTGTTCCCGCGCCATCGTCGACGAAAAAGTTTATGCGGAGTTTTTAAACAAGCTGATGGCGCGCACGAAAAAAATCACGGTGGGCCCGGTGAACGACCCGGCCAATTATATGGGCGCGGTCATCAACCAAGCCGCGCTGGAGAAAACGTTGCAATACATCGAAATTGGCAAAAAGGAAGGACGGTTGGTATGTGGCGGGGAGAGGGGGCCGGATTCCGGCTATTATATCCAGCCCACCATCTTTGCGGATGTGCCGCCCAAGGCGCGGTTGGAGCAGGAAGAGGTGTTTGCGCCGGTGCTGGCAGTTATCAAAGCAAAAGATTTTGACCACGCGCTCGAGATCGCTAACGACACGGAGTACGGACTCACGGGCGCGGTTTACAGCGATAATCGCGAGAAAATTGAAAAAGCCAAGCGCAAGTTTCACGTGGGAAATTTATACATCAACCGCAAATGCACCGGCGCGCTGGTGGGCGGGCATCCTTTTGGCGGCTTTAATATGTCTGGCACCGATTCCAAAGCCGGCGGCCGGGATTATTTGCTGCTGTTCCTGCAGGCCAAGTCGATTTCCGAAAAGGTGAAATAGATTACGCCGAAGAACACCGCTACTTGACGATGAAATGGATTCGCTAGCGCCGCCGACCCAACCGCGATCCTCATACAAAATCCGATTCGATCGCAACGAATTGGCCGGCGCCTTCGGAGATATTGGCACTGACTTCCCTCTGCTGGTGGGGATGCTGCTGGCGGCGCAGTTGGATAGCGCCAGCGTGCTCATCATGTTCGGCCTCATGCAGATTTTCAGCGCGCTGGTCTATCGCCTCCCCATGCCGGTGCAGCCGCTGAAAGCGATGGCCGCGCTGGTGATCACCCAGCGGCTCGGCGGCAGCCTCCTTTACGGCGCGGGTCTGGCCATCGGCGCCGTCATGCTGTTGCTGTCTCTCACGGGGCTGATCGATTGGCTGGCGCGGGTTATTCCCAAGTGCGTGATTCGCGGAATTCAGTTTGGGTTGGGATTGCAGCTCGCCTTGCTGGCGCTCAAAGATTACATCCGCGCCGATGGCGGCGCGGGTTACGGTTTGGCCGCGGCGGCGTTCGTAGTTGCGATTTTATTTCTTGGCAATCGCCGCTATCCGGCGGCGCTGTTTATCATCGCTCTCGGCGTGGTTTATGCATTTGCGTTCAAATTGGATTTGGCCGCTTTTACGAGCCGGGCCGGGCTGAGCCTCCCCGATTTTCACACGCCGACCTGGAACGATGTCCTCACGGGATTCGTGGTGTTGGCGCTGCCGCAAATTCCGCTGTCGTTAGGAAACTCGGTGTTGGCCACCCGCCAAATTGTGGAAGACCTGTTTCCTGATCGGCAGTTGACGGCTCGCAAGATTGGCTTCACCTATTCTATTATGAATCTCGTGGCGCCATTTTTTAGCGGCGCGCCGGTGTGCCACGGCTCCGGCGGCCTGGCTGGGCATTATGCCTTCGGCGCCCGCAGCGGCGGTTCGGTGGTGATTTATGGAATACTCTATTTAAGCCTGGGGCTGTTTTTCGGCGGCGGCTTCGATGAGCTTTTTCACGTTTTTCCGCTGCCAATTTTGGGCGTGCTGCTTTTTTTTGAAGGGCTTACGCTTATGCTGTTGGTGCGCGATCAGGTGGATTCAAAAATCAATTTCACCATTGCATTGATGGTCGGGTTGATGGCCGGCGGGTTGCCGTATGGTTATGTTATCGGGATGGTGGTAGGAACGTTTATCTATTTGGCGCGCCAGCAATTCAGCGGCTTAAGTTAACAATCTCTTAGGAATTGGCCTTGATACGAACCTTCATCGCCATCGATCTTCCAGATGCCGTTCGCCAAAACATCGCCGCGCTGCAGGAAGAGTTGAAACGGGATCGCGAAAAAATAAGTTGGACGAAGCCGGAAAACATTCACCTGACTTTGAAATTTTTGGGCGACACCGACGAGTCGAAAATCGATGACATCGCCAATATCATCTCCGGCATCGCCAGCGAGTATCCGGCGTTCAGATTGAATGTATCGGATTTGGGCGTGTTTCCGAATTTTCGCCGGCCGCGGGTACTTTGGGTGGGGTTGCCGAATCCCCCGGCGGCGCTGCTCGAAATTGCGGAAAAGATCGAATCGGGCCTGGCAGAGATGGGCTTCGCGAAGGAAGCTCGACCGTTTTCGCCCCACTTGACCATTGGCAGAGTGAAGGCTCCACTGAGCGATCGTTTTATCAAAAGACTAAAAAACCACGCGTTCGCCGGCGGCCTATTCGATGTGAAAGAAATTTTAATCATCAAAAGCGATTTGCACCCGCAAGGCGCGATTTACACGCCGCTGCGGAGAATTGGATTCAGAACGTAAAACAATGAAAAAACGCACGCCAAGACGCCAAGCCGCCAAGCCGCTTCGTCTCTGCGTTTTTGCGTGAGATCTCACTTGTAAACTTAAATGAAGGAGGGGTTGCAGAATGAGTGAGGAAAAAACCGAAAAACTAAAAGCCCTGGAATTGGCGATGACCCAAATCGACCGCCAGTTCGGCAAGGGTTCCATCATGCGCTTAGGCGATGAAAAACGGCCCGCCGAGGTGGAAGCCATCCCCACCGGCGCCATCTCACTGGACGCGGCGTTGGGAGTGGGGGGATTCCCCCGCGGCCGCATCGTGGAAGTGTTTGGCCCGGAATCCTCCGGCAAAACCACGCTGACGCTGCACGTGATCGCCGAAGCGCAGAAACGCGGCGGGCTGGCGGCGTTCGTGGACGCCGAGCACGCCCTGGACGCGCGCTACGCCAAAAATTTAGGCGTCGATATCGACAACCTTTTGATCTCGCAGCCGGATACCGGCGAGCAGGCGCTGGAAATTACTGAGACTCTCGTGCGCAGCGGCGCGCTGGACATTGTCGTGATCGATTCCGTTGCGGCGCTGGTGCCGAAAGCGGAAATCGAAGGCGAAATGGGCGAGGCGCAAATGGGCCTGCAGGCGCGCTTGATGTCGCAGGCGATGCGCAAATTGGCGGGCGCCATCAGCAAATCCAAAACCTGTGTGGTGTTCATCAACCAAATTCGCGAAAAGATTGGCGTCATGTTCGGCAATCCAGAAACCACCACCGGCGGCCGCGCGTTGAAATTTTATTCTTCGGTGCGCGTCGATATCCGCCGCACCGCTTCGATAAAGGATGGCGAGAACATCGTCGGCAGCCGCACCAAAGTGAAGGTGGTGAAAAACAAAGTGGCGCCGCCATTCAAGGAAGCCGAATTCGACATTATGTACGGCACCGGCATTTCCCGCGAGGGCGATATCATCGACACCGCGGTCAATCACAACATCATTCAGAAAAGCGGTACCTGGTTTTCGTACGGCGACGAGCGGCTGGGGCAGGGGCGCGAAAACGTCAAACAATATTTGTTGCAGAATTCAGAGTTGATGGAAAAAATTTCAGCGCAGGTGCGCGAAGCTTTGGGTTTGACGAAGAAGAAAGAAGAAGCGCCGACCAAACCGGAGAAACCCTCACCCTCACAAAAAAGCGCGGCGCAGCAGCCGGCCCGCTCATGATGAATCATGGAGCGCAAAACCGCGGCCATCACCAAAATCGAATTTCAGAAGAAGAACAAAAACCGCTGCTCGATTTTCCTCGACGATGAATTCGCGTTTGGGTTGGAGGCTGACATTGTTATTCAGCACGGCTTAAAAAAGGGAGATCAACTAACCGCTGAACAAATTTCCGAAATTCTTTTCAAGGAAGAAAAGCAGCGCGTCAAAGAAAAGGCGTACCAGTTTTTGGCGCGGCGGGCGCACAGCGAAAAAGAGCTGCGGACAAAATTACTGAACAAAGGATTTGAGAAAAATTTAGTTGACGAAATTCTTGCGCAATTAAAACAGCAGAAATTGATTGACGACGCCGCTTTCGCGCACTCTTTCGTTCGCAGCCGACTGGCCAGCAAACCGCTGGGAGAATTTGCGCTGCGGCAGGAGCTGCGCACCAAAGGAATTTCTGAAGATAAAATCGCAGCCGTTTTGCAGTTGGCTTATAACGAGAAAAGTCAAATTGAGTATGCGCGGGAGTTGGTTCAGAAAAAACTGCCGCAGTTTGGAAATTTAGATGATCGCGTGAAAAAAAAGCGACTGGCCGATTTTCTCATCCACCGCGGTTTTGACTGGGAGTTGGTGAAAGAGGTTGTGAACGAGAAACTAAAATCGGAAGAGTGAAACTTGGAAAACAAACGGGAGTTTTATAAATTTTGGTTGGGATTTCTTGAGAAAACGTTTTTGGTATTTTTAGTTTCCATCTTTGTCCCAATTTTGATTGGCCAGCTAAAAGTCTCCGTGGTAGCGGGCATTATTTTGGGAGTATTGAATTTCGTATTACTGCTCTTGATTGTCTTTTTGAGTTGGAAACTGTGGTCGTTGAAATAATCTATGGAGGTTGATATGCCGGTAAACTTAATCATCTTTATCGCCTTGGGATTTGCAGTTGCTATAGCCGCCATTGTCATGCTAGTATTAACCAGCAGAGATGAAAAAAGAGAGGCTCGAAGGTAGGAAAGCTTTTTGTAACGGCACGAGCTTACTCGTTCGAAGTCTTTGAGCTACGCTTTACTGCGCCGATGATGTAGTTCAAAATTGTGGAATCTCAAAAAATGAGGTGCTGAACAATGACGGCTGGTTTTATATTTGTAACCGCAGTTTTAGCTGGAATCCTTATTGCCGTTTCGACTCTGCTCTTCCTAATTAATCGAGAAGAAAAACGCGAAAAGTGAGCGAAGCATTGATTTTATGCCATCAATGTACACCGAGATGAGAAAAAACGAATTCGAAGGTAATTAATGAAATCCAAAGATCTGCGCAATTCATTCATCGACTTTTTTAGATCCAAAGGCCACGAGTTCGTGCGCAGCGCGCCGGTGGTGCCATTCGACGATCCCACGCTGCTGTTCACCAACGCCGGCATGAACCAGTTCAAAAATATTTTTCTGGGACTGGAGACGCGCAACTACAAACGCGCCGCCAACACGCAGAAGTGCATCCGTGTCAGCGGCAAGCACAACGATCTCGAAGACGTGGGATTCGACACCTACCATCACACTTTTTTTGAGATGCTCGGCAACTGGTCGTTCGGTGATTATTTCAAAAAAGAAGCCATCGAGTGGGCGTGGGAACTGCTGACGAAAATTTGGGGACTCGATCCCAATCGCATCTCGGCCACGGTGTTTGCCGGCGACGAAAAAGAAAAATTGCAGCCCGACGAAGAAGCCGCCGGCTTGTGGACGCAGGTCACTCCAATTCCAAAAGAGCGAGTGTTGCGCTTCGGGAAGAAAGATAATTTTTGGGAGATGGGCGACACCGGTCCCTGCGGCCCGTGTTCCGAAATCCACTACGATCTCGGCGAAGGCAAATGCGATAAAAAGAACGATCCCAATCACAAGTGCGGCGTCAACGCCGGCTGCGCGCGTTTTATCGAATTGTGGAATCTTGTGTTCATTCAGTACAATCGCGAGAAAGATGGCTCGCTGAAGCCGCTGCCGTCCAAACATGTGGACACCGGCATGGGCTTCGAGCGCGTGCTGGCGGTGATCAACAAAGTCGATTCCAATTACGACACTGATTTGTTTACGCCGATCATCGCTGCCATCAATGAGATTACGGGCATCAAATATCCCGGCGCGGATAACGGCATGGCCCATCGCGTCATCGCCGATCACATCCGCACGCTCGCCTTCGCCATCACCGACGGCGCGATGCCTTCCAACGAGGGCCGCGGCTACGTGCTGCGTCGCATTCTCCGCCGCGCCGCACGCTTTGGCCGCAATCTCAACATGCACGAGCCGTTTATTTTTAAATTGGTGCCGGTGGTCGTTGATGTCATGGGCGAGGCGTTTCCGGAATTGCAGGAGAAACATCAATTTGTCTCGCTGGTGATTAAATCCGAAGAGGAGAGTTTTAACAGCACCCTCGATCGCGGCATCGAAATTTTTGATCGCATTGTTGATGATCTGAATAAGAGTGGAAAGAAGATTATCCCCGGCTCCGAAGCCTTTAAGTTGTACGACACCTACGGCTTCCCGCTGGATTTGACTCAGCTCATGGCGCGCCAGCAAAATCTCAGCGTCGATGAAAAAGGCTTTGAATCTGCGATGGCGCAGCAGCGCGAGCGAGCGCGGCAGGCCGGCAAATGGAGTTACGCCGTCGACTTCGACGTGGACAACTGGGACGCGCTCACCAAGGGCGCGGATTCGCAATTCATCGGCTACAGCGATCTCGAAAGCGAAGCGCAGATTCGCAAACTGCATCAAAAGGGCGACGAAGTTTTTCTCACCCTCGACGTCACGCCGTTTTATGGTGAAGCCGGCGGACAAGTAGGCGATATCGGCGAGATCGTTGGTGACGGGTTTAAGATTGCCGTGCGCGATACCGTGCGAGTGGGCAACACGTTTGTGCACATCGGAAAATTTGAGCAGAATGGTAAGATAGAAAATCCTAAAGTGGTAGCGCGGGTGAATGCGGCGGCGCGCAAATCCACGGCGCGCAATCACACCGCCACCCATCTGCTGCACAAAGCGCTGCGCGAAATTTTGGGGACACACGTGACGCAAGCCGGCTCGCTGGTGGCGCCGGATCATCTGCGGTTTGATGTGACTCATTTTCAGAAGATCGATCCGCAGCAGTTGGAGGAAATCGAAGCGCGCATCAACGAAAAGGTGCGGGGCGATCTGGCGGTAGAGACATTTCAGACGTCGTATGTCGAAGCCCGCGAAATGGGCGCGATGGCCATCTTCGAAGAAAAATACGGCGAACGCGTGCGGGTGGTGAAGATTGGCGATTACAGTCTCGAATTGTGCGGCGGCACGCATTTGAATCACACCGGCGAAATCGGCTATCTGCGTATTCTTTCGGAATCCAGCGCCGCAGCGGGCATCCGGCGATTGGAGGCCGTGACCGGCGAGCGTGCCGATCTTCTGCTGCGGCAGGAGAAAAATCTCGCGCTGCACATTCAGCAGTTGCTCAATTGCAAAGGCGATGAAATCGTCGAGCGCGTTCAGCATCTGTTGGATGAAAAGCATCGCATCGAAAAGGAGCTGCGGCAACTGCGGCTGCACAGCGCCAATCAAATCATCGCGGCGCTGGTGGAAAGAGCGACGCCGGTGAACGGCATCAAAGTCGTGAGCTCGAAAATTCAGATTGGCGACGTGGAAGAATTGAAGCAAGTGAGCGACGTGCTGCGGGCGAAGTTGGGATCGGGCGTGGGCGTGTTGGGCGCGGTGATCAACGACAAAGTCTCGTTTGTCTGCGTGGTAACGGATGATTTAATCTCCTCGAAAAAACTAAACGCTGGCGACATCGTGAAAAAGGTGGCGGCGATTGCCGAGGGCAGCGGCGGCGGCCGGCCGCATATGGCGTTGGCGGGCGGGAAGAATGTCGGCAAATTGGATGAGGCGCTGGCGAAGGTGACGGAGATTGTAGCGACTTCTTAAAAAAGCAAAAAGGCTGAAAAGATGATTGATCCTAAAGACAAAGAGATCATTATTTCCTTCGCGAAGAAGTTTCAGGTTAAAGAGATCTATTTGTTTGGCTCTTCTCTCGATAACGCGGCGGACGCCAATGATATTGATTTGGCCGTTCGAGGCGTGACGCCGGATTTGTTTTTTGATTTTTATGGTAAGCTGCTGAGATACCTTTCGAAGCCGGTTGATATAGTCAATTTATCGAAGCGATCGCGATTCACAGAATTGATTGAGAAGAACGCCGTAAAGATTTATGGGTAATGCTGGACAAACTTACTCAAGAAATCTCAATCGAAAAGGAAGATTTTTTATGAGTACCACTACAAAAGCCTACGAAGAGTTGATCGATTTTATCGCCGCGGGTACCAAACCCGATGAACTCATCGCGTATGAGCCTTCCGTAAACGTAAAAAAACGCGTGGCTGATTTAATCCATAAAGAAAAGACCAACGCGCTGACTCCGGAAGAAAAATCGGAATTAGACCATTATCTCGAGTTAGAACACATCATGCGGCTGGCAAAAGCGCGAGCTCGTCGGTACGTTGCTCATGAGTAATTTGAAGTAATGACAGGGATGTTCACTTGACCACCTTCGAACGACTCCTTCGCATTCGCGAAACCCGCGGCGCCGGCTATTTTGTCCTCATTGATCCGGACAAATGGCCGGAGGAAAAGCTCGTAGAGCTTGCGGCGACCGTCAGCGAGGGCGGCGCCGATGCCGTGCTCATCGGCGGCAGCCTGCTGCTCTATTCGTCGTTTGATAAATTGGTGGGATTGATCAAAAAACAGGTGAGTTGTCCGGTCATCATTTTCCCCGGCAGCTCTTTGCAAATATCCCGTCACGCTGATGCGATCTTTTTTCTTTCGCTCATCAGCGGGCGCAATCCCACCTATTTGATTGGCGAGCAGGTAAAAGCCGCGCCGCTGGTGAAAGCGTTTGGCATCGAGCCGATTCCGGTTGGTTACATGTTAGTTGAATCCGGACGCGTTACGTCGGCGGAGTTTATGAGCAACACCCGTGCGATTCCCCGGGACAAAACCGACATCGCCAAAGCTACGGCGTTGGCGGCGCAATATTTGGGAATGCAAATGGTCTATCTCGAAGCCGGCAGCGGCGCGCCGCAATCGGTGCCGGAGGAAATGATCAGTGGTCTGCGCAATTACGTGTCGTTGCCGATAATAGTTGGCGGCGGAATTCGCACGCCGGAAGAGGCGCATCGCAAAGTCAAGGCCGGGGCGGCGTTCGTGGTGACGGGCAATGTTTTGGAGAAAGAAAAAAATCATCATCTGATCAAAGAATTTGCAGAGGCGATTCATTTTAGCGTAACCTCGTAGGGGCGTATAGCAATACGCCCCTACGCAATACCCCTAATGTAATACATCACGGAGGCAACTTGATCGACATCCATTCGCATGTGCTGCCCAAAATTGACGACGGACCGCAGAACTGGGAAGAAACCATGGCCATGCTCTATCAGGCTCAGGAAGACGGCGTCGCGGAAATTGCCATCACCCATCATATTTTGAGCAACCTCGCGTATGAAAAAGAAGGAGAGATTGTTGAAAAATTTAATGAACTGAATGAGCGGATTAAGAACGAGAACCTAAAACTGAAAATTCATTTGGGCGCGGAAATTTACGCGCAAGCCGACATGGAGCTGCACCATAAAATTTCCACCTACAACAACAACAAAAAATATTTTTTGGTGGAGTTCCCGATGCAGGGCATTCCCAAATTTGCCATCGAACGTTTCTTTGACATCATCATGGATGGCATGGTTCCCATCATCGCGCACCCGGAGCGCAACGCCAGCGTCATCCGCAACCCCCACCGCGCGCTGGAGTTTGTGCAGCGCGGCGCGCTTTTGCAAATGAACGCTGGCAGCATTTTGGGCCGCCACGGCAGCGCGGTGCGGGACACCGCGATGATCCTCTTGAATAGCAACCTCATTCACTTCTGCGGCAGCGACGCCCACAACACCAGCAGCCGGCCGATGAAGCTGCGCGACGCCCTGTTTGCCGTGGCCGAGGGCTGGGGCGAGGAACGCGCGCGTACCCTCTTCAAAACCAATCCACAAAAAGCATTGGCCGGTGAGCCAATCACGGCGCCGGAGCCGCTGCCCATGCAACCGCTGAAAAAGGGTCTGTTCGGGAAGCTCGCCAAAATGTTCGGTTAAACGCGATGTTCACTTTCCTCAATTCTGCAATTCTGCTGGGGCTGGCCGCGGTGGCGATTCCTTTTTTAATTCATCTCTTCACCCGCCAGAAAATCAAACGCATTCCATTCAGCACGCTGCGATTTTTGAAGGAACTGCAGAAGCAGCAGATTCGCCGGCTCAAACTGCGGCAAATTCTGTTGCTGATTTTGCGGGCATTGCTGATTCTATTTTTGGTGCTGGCGTTTTCGCGGCCGGCGCTGCGTACGCATGAGTCAGCAGCCATTGCCACAAGCGCTCAAATTTCTGCGGTGATTATTTTGGACAATACCCTCAGCATGGGTTTTGAATCTGAGGGCCAAACCCGGCTAGAATTGGCAAAACGCAAAGCGCTGGAAATAGTGAATCAGCTCCGCTCCGGCGATGAAATTAATTTGCTCTATCCGCAGTCGCCGCCGGTGATTCCCCACGAAGGCCCGCGCTACAATCTCGACTCCGTGCGCGATCTCGTCGAGCAAACGGAGTTGTCATTTTCAAAAACCGATTACCTCGCCGCGTTGGCGCTGGCCGACGATCTCCTGAGCCGTTCCACCAACATCAACAAAGAGGTTTATTTAATCGGCGATTTGCAGAAAAACGGATTCACAACTTTTGCCGACGGCAACGGCGCGCGCTGGCTTTCAAATGGCGTTCGCTTTTTTATCCTTCCGGTGAGCAACGGCGGCGCGCCAAACCTTGCTTTGACCAATTTGCAATTGGGAAATCAAATTCTGGAGAAGGGCAAAGTGGTGGAGCTCGAAGCCAGCGTTGCCAACACCGCAGCGGCGTCGGCCAAAAACAAGCTGGTGCATCTTTTTGTGAACGGCAAACGCGTGGGCCAAAATGCGGTTGATGTGGAACCTAATTCCACAACGAAGGTGGGTTTTCGTTTTGTGCCGGACCGGGTCGGCGTGCAGTCCGGCATGGTGATGTTAGAAGACGATGCCTTGCTGGCCGACAACCGCCGCTATTTTTCCTTCACCATCCCCGGCGAAATTTCGGCGTTGATGATTGGCGGCCAGCCTGGCGATTTTTATTTTTTGAATCTGGCGCTGCAGCCGGAAAAGGAAGTGGCGACGTACTTTCGCATCAAGAATATTTTGTACAAAGATTTTTCAGCGCAGAATTTGAACGACTACGCCGTGGTGATTCTCTCCAACCTTCCCCGGCTGGAAAGCTCGGAAGGTCAGGCGATACAGAATTTTTTGGCGGCCGGCGGCGGGTTGATGGTGCTGTTGGGTCCGAATGTGGATATTCGCGCCTACAATGAAAACCTTCACCGCAAACTCAATTTGCCAACGCTCACGTACTCGTTCGCCAGCCGGGGCGATGAACAGTTTCTCTCCTTTGGCAAAATCGATTTCAGCCACCCCATTTTCAAAGACGTGTTCGAAGATGAAAAGAACGTTGATTCGCCACATTTTCGATTTGCCATTGAGGTCGGCGCCGGAAAAGCCATCGACAAAATTATCGAGTTCAGCAACAGCTCGCCGTTTTTATTCGAGGCCGGCTACCAGAAAGGCCGCATTCTCTACTTCACCTCCGGCGCCAGCAGCGACTGGTCGGATTTGGCGTTTCGCGGCATCTTTGCGCCGCTCATCAACCGCAGCGTCTCCTACCTGGCGCGCGCAACCAACAGTCAGAATGAGGAGTTTATAATAGGTGAAGAAATTAGCTATTCGCCGGAGGGCCATTTTCAGAATCCAAATCTAGTGATCGAAAAGCCCGACGGCGGTCAGGTTCAAATTAAACCGGAAATTTCGCAGGGCAAATATTGGGTTCGTTTTAATGGAACGGCGCTGCCGGGCGTGTACAAATTGTTCAGCGAGCAGACGCTCGTAACCCAGTGGGCGGTGAATTTCGATCCGGCCGAGACGGATTTGGCGGCCGCCGAAGCAGATGATTTGAAAGAATTGGTGGAGACGAAAGAGGTGTTTGTGATCTCCGAGAGCGATAACATCGCCCAGAAACTCAGTGAATCGCGTTTTGGCCGCGAGCTGTGGAAATATTTTGCGGCCGCAGCGTTGATGGTGCTGCTGCTGGAGATGCTGTTGTTTCGCGAGAAAGGCCCAGTTGAAAAATAAAACTTTCGTGACTCATTTCGGAGGTGATTATGAAATTGCCTGGGATGTTATAAACAATAAAGTGCCATTGCTTCAGCAACAGGTTAAGCGATTTTAGAAAACGAAGGAACCTTAGAATCTTGAAAAGGAGGTGTATCGCAAAGTTTGTACGAAGTAAACTCGAATCATAAAGAGCGCGCCATTTTGGTGGGACTGGCGCTGAACCGAATTGCACGCTGGCAAGCAGAAGAACACTTGGACGAGCTGGCGCTGTTGGCGGACACCGCCGGCGCCGTCGTCATTGATAAAATCATTCAAGAGAAAGATAAAATCGACCCAGCCTATTTTATCGGGCGCGGCAAAGCGGAAATGATTTCCAACGTCGCTCAAGATAGCAACGCCGATTTGCTGATTTTCGATGACGACCTGAGCCCGGCGCAGGTGCGCAACCTCGAAAAACTTTCGGGCAAAAAAATTCTCGACCGCAGCGGTTTGATCCTCGACATTTTCGCGCGCCGCGCCAAAACCAAAGAGGCGCGCACGCAAGTGGAGCTGGCGCAACTGCAGTACCTCTTGCCGCGTCTTACCCGCCAGTGGACGCACCTGTCGCGGCAGGTGGGCGGCATCGGCACGCGCGGCCCCGGTGAAACCCAGTTGGAGGTGGACCGCCGCATGATCCGCGCGCGCATCGCATTGTTGACCAAAGAACTTTTGAAAATCAAACATCAGCGCGAGGTGCGGCGTCAGGGCCGCGAGCTGATTTTGAAAATTGCGCTGGTGGGCTATACCAACGCCGGCAAATCCACCCTGCTGAATGGGCTGACGCAATCGGAGGTCTTCGTGGAGGATCGGCTTTTTGCCACCCTCGATCCCACGGTGCGGCGCCTGAAGCTTTCCAGCCATTCACATGTTTTGCTCATCGACACCGTGGGCTTTATTCGCAAGCTGCCCCACCATCTGGTGGCGTCGTTTATGAGCACGTTGGAAGAAGCGCGGGTCGCGGATATTCTTCTGCACGTGGTGGATGTCAGTCACCCCCATTTTGAAGAACAGATGGCGGTGGTGAAAGACGTGCTCAATCAACTTGAGATTGCCGCCAAACCCACCATGTACGTGTTCAACAAAATCGACCGCCTTGAAAATTCGGGATTGATTGAGCGCTTGAGAAATGAATTTCAACCGTCGGTTTTCGTCTCCGCCATTAACGGCGAATTTTTGAGCGGTCTGAAAAACGAAATCGATCTCCTGATTTCCAGCGCCGTTGTTGAGATGGATCTCAACGTGGAGATTGCGCGCCCGGAAGTGATCTCGCGGCTTTATGACGTCGCGGAAGTTTTGCAGGTTGACTATGGTGAAGAGAGCGTGCAGATAAAATTGCGAACCACGCGCGACCGCTCGCACAAGATCAAACGCCTGTTGGAATCGAACGCTGAACTCCCAAAGAACGGATCGATTAATTGATGAATCAATTTTTGAAGGCCACCCTCTGTTTATCCATCGCCGTGACGCTGCACGCGCAGGAGCCGACGCCGGTGAACCGCGGCGGCACCAACTCCAATTATGAGCAGGGTGATTGGGTGAGTTACTCCGTGGCGCGTTTTGTCACTTCGGTTGCGGTGGGCGATCAGTACATTTATTTCGGCACCGTCCACTCCGGCATCACCCGCTACGATAAGTTTCAAAACCGCTGGCACTATCCCATGACCACCAGCAACGGTCTGGCCGACAATCACATCTCCGCGGTCGCATTCGATATCGACACCGGTTTTTTGTGGTGCGCCTCGCGCACGGCCATCAGTTTTTATCACCCCACTGCCGAGCGCTGGACCAATTACATCAAAGCCGAATTCGGTCTCTCCAATTTTGACGAGGTGGAATCCATTGGTGTCGCGCCCACCCAAATTTTTTTTGAAACCCGCAGCGGCCGCTGGTTTGAAGTGAGCAAATTTGGCGGCATTGTGCTGGTGGCCAACAACGGCGCGTTCGATAATTCCACCGGCGAAATTCGTTGGTTTGGGCGGCGGGCGAATCTGCGCCGGCTGCCGCATTTTTTTATGTCCAATAACTATCTCTTTAATCCCGCCGGCTTTGTGGAAGACCCCAACTTTCGCGGCGCCGAAATCACTGCCGCCTACCAGGACGATTGGGGGAACTTCTGGATTGGCACCAACGGTTTAGGCGCAGGCCGCGGCGACGCCCACAGCCTGCGGCTGGAGATGCTCGAATTCGGATTGGCCAGCGCGGTGGTGAATGCCATGGCCTTCCACCACGGCGTGCTCTGGATTGGCGGCGTCGATGAATTCGATGAGATTCACGGCATCACCGCCTGGGATCTCAAACGCGAAACCTGGCGCTTCATCGAACGGCGGAACGTCAGCCAACTGCGCAGCGATCAAATTAACGCCATCACGCCCGACGGCGACGATCTCTGGCTCGCCACCGAATACGGTCTCACTCGCTACTCGAAAAAGAATAACAGTTGGAAGACCTACGACTCCTTCGATGGTTTGTCGGACAATCGGGTTTTTGACACCGCAGTGGACGACACCACCGTGTGGGTGGCCACGGCTAATGGCCTGAATCGCATTCTGAAAAAAAATCTCGCGAAAAAAGACAGCCTACGGTTTGAAAAGATCAGTCCGGGAAATCTGACGCTGGTGGAAGTTTACGATCTCGAGCGCATGGAAAATCTGCTGTGGGCGGCGACCAATCAAGGTATTTATGTTTACGACGCCCGCAAGCGCGAGGGCGGATTCAGCAGCGACGTCGGCGGGCCGCTGGATCGCACCGTCACCACCATCTCGCGCTACGGCGATGAAATCTGGTTCGGCGGCCTCGACGGCATTGATGTTTATGATGTGAAAAAGCAGCAGTGGTTGGGTACGCCGGAAGGGCGCTTCTTCTCGAATCTCGCCGTCAATCGCATCCTCGCGGACAAAAATGCGGTGTGGGCCGGCACCAACCAGGGGGTGATGAAGTTCGACCGCAAAACCCGCTCCTGGCGCACCTTCAACGTCGATGACGGGCTGCTGGATAATCACGTCAACGCCATTCTGCTGGACGGCGACTACATCTGGTTCGGCACCAATCTCGGCATCACCCGCTTTTACTGGAATGATCCGAATCGGGTGGATTGAGTATAAATTAAAATTTTTGCTTGACTTTTAGGCACAATTTTTATATATCTGATATGTAAGTAAACACTTACTTATCAATTATGGCGCGCCCACTTACTAAAAAATCCGAAGTCATCGACGCCGCTCTGGCGCTGTTCATGCGTAAAGGCATCAAAGCCACCACCACCCGCGACATCGCCCTGCGCGCCGGCATCTCCGAAGGCACCATCTACCGCCACTTTGAAAGCAAAGAAGAGCTGGCGGAAATTTTATTTGACGAAAACCTCAACTTCTTCTGGAAATTTCTCAAAGGCTACCTCAAGAACACCCGCAACCCGCAAGAGATGCTGCGAGCGTACATCGAAGGGTTTTTTGAGTTCTCCCGCCGCGAGCAGCGCCGCTATTCGTTCATCATTGCCGCCCATCAAACGGAGCTGAAAAAGCAATCCCGCGAGCGTATGAAGCCCAAACAAATGCTCACGAAAATTCTGCGGCTTGGGCAAATGCAGGGTATCTTTCGCAAAGTAGATGTGCAGTTGGCCGGAGCGATGGTGATGGGGACGATCATTCAAACCATCTTTTATCTCAAAAGCGGCGGCATTGCCGTCAATTACGACGACGTGGTCTCCGAAGTAGCTGAGACCTGTTTACGAATGGTCAAGAAATGATTTTGAACAAAGAATATCGAACCATGGAAGTTCGAATGTTGAATTTTGAAAACACCATAAAGGAGGTGAAATCATGACCTACATCATCGCTGAACCCTGTGTTGATGTTCGCGACCGCGCCTGTGTGGACGTGTGCCCGGTGGACTGCATTTATGAAGTCGAAGACACCCAGCTCAAAGAAGGCGACGAGGCGTACAAGATGATGCTCTACATCCATCCGGAAGAGTGCATCGATTGCGGCGCCTGCGAGCCGGAATGTCCAGTGGAGGCCATCTTCCCGGAAGACGAAGTCCCCGACAAATGGAAAGCTTACATCGCCTACAATTACGTGGCCTTCGGTTTGAGCGCGCCATAAAAGGCAAGCAGTTTGCCAGCTTTGAAAGCCACCTTATTCGTAAAGAAGGTGGCTTTTTTATTTCAGAATCGCTATTTTTGGTAATATGGTATATCTGGTTTTGCTAATCGGCATTCTTGCGGTCTCCGGCGCGTCGATTTTAATCAAACTCTGCGACGCCCCCGCGATGGTTATCGCCTCGTTTCGGCTGACGCTTTCGGCGCTTTTTTTTCTCGGCGTCAGCGCCGTTAAAAAACACAACCCCATGGCCGCATTTGAACGATCGGATTTTCGTCTGGCGCTGATCTCGGGACTCTTTCTTTGCCTGCATTTCGCCACCTGGATCACCTCGTTGAAATTCACCTCCGTCGCCAATTCCGTGATGCTGGTTTCCACCGCCCCGATTTTCGTCGCCTTCGGTTCGTTTCTGATCTTAAAAGAAAAAATAAAAGTCGAGGTGATGATTGGGATTGCCATCGCAGTCTTGGGAATAGTTACGCTTAGTCTCAATCAATCCGAGGCGGCTGAAAACGCCGGTCTTGGAAACGTGCTGGCGTTGTTGGGCGCCGTCGGCGGAGCGGGCTACTTTCTCATCGGCCGCAAGCTGCGGACGCGCATCGATACGTTGACGTATGTTTCGGTGGTCTATTCCGTAACCGCGATTTTCCTGGTGATCATCACTTTTGCGCTTAATCTGAACTTCGTGGGCTATGAACTCAAAATCTATCTTTTGCTGCTATTGATTGCTTTGGCGCCGCAAGTCATTGGGCACACCAGTTTCAACTGGGCGCTGAAATATGTTTCGGCGACGATGGTGGCGCTGGTTACGCTGGGCGAACCCGTCGGCGCCAGCATTCTGGCGTTTTTCGTGCTCGGAGAAAAGATTACTGCATTTCAGGCGATTGGCGGTAGTTTAATCTTGACTGGCGTGGGATTGGCGATCTGGGGGGAATCGCCGCGCCGGGTGGAGATGGAGGCGACAGTTAGTTCGTGATGGAAATCGTTCTGCTCGGAACCAGCGCCGCGCTGCCCACCCAGTCGCGATGGCCGTCGGCAACGGCCATCATTCGCGAAGGCGAAATTCTGCTGTTCGATTGCGGTGAAGGTACACAAATACAGTTTCAAAAAGCTCAGCTTAAACCGGGTAAGCTGAGCCGGATTTTTATCTCCCATTTTCACGGCGATCACCTCTACGGCTTGATTGGACTTTTGACTTCCCTGCAATTAGCCGGGCGTGAGAAACCGCTTTATCTTTACGGCCCTGAAGGCTTCGCCCGCTACTTGACGTTTATGGAAAAGCTATCGCAATTTAAATTCCATTACGAAATAAAAATCACTGAAGTCTCCGCTTCCGCCGAGCAAGTGCTTTGGGAGATGGCTGAGTACACGGTTACCGCCTTGCCGCTGCGGCACAGCGTGTTTGTGTTAGGGTTTCGCTTGCAGGAGAAGACGCGTCCGGGAGAATTTGACGTTGTAACGGCTGAGCGGTTGGGCCTCCCCAGCGGCCCACTCCGCCGCCGGCTGCAGCAGGGTGAAACCGTGACGCTGCCGAATGGCGCTATCGTTCGACCGGAACAAGTGCTGGGTCCGCCGCGGCCAGGGCGCGTCGTCGCACTTTGCCTCGACACCCGCCCGTGTCCGAGTGCCGTGGAACTGGCGCGCGACGCGGACGTGCTCATCCACGAGGCCACGTTTGACGCTTCTCAACAAACACTCGCGGAACACGCGGGGCACTCCACCGCCACCGAGGCGGCGGAAATCGCAAAGCAGGCCGGGGTCAAGAAATTAATTCTGACGCACATCAGCGCGCGCTACAGTGAAGATGAGTGCGCGCACTTGGCGCAGCAGGCGCAGGCGATTTTTCCCAATACCATTCTTGGCCATGATTTGCAGCGCGTCGTGGTATAAAATACTTGCGCTTGCTATTTAACGATTTCTGACTTATATAGATTGCAGAGGTAACATTTTAGGGGAGATTGCAATGGAAAAATTTATTGAATTTGAAGAAGGCGTAACGCTTGAGGATTTGAATCGCGCGCTGGCGCAGCACAACCCGGGCATCATGATTTTGCGGCTCTCCAAGCTCACGGGCACCGTCAAAATCAAGGCCAATGACGACCTTAGCAAAAAAGACCTCAAAGAAGCCTTTCAACCTTACAAAATAAAAAAAATTTATGACGACTTTCCCATCAAAGGATTTTAGCGAATTGAAAGCTCTTGATTTTCGATCATAATTTTCTACCTTGCATCCTTGACGGAGAACATCATGACCGATTACAAAATACACGAACTCAAAAAAATTGCGCGCGAGCTGCGAGTGGACATCATCAACATGCTTTTGGAGGCCGGCAGCGGCCACCCCGGCGGCTCCCTCTCCGCGATTGATATGTTGACCTGTCTTTATTTTCATCAAATGCGCCACAATCCCAAAGACCCAAATTGGCCGCAGCGCGACCGACTGATTTTATCGAAAGGGCACGGCGTGCCGGCGGTGTATGCTTGTCTTGCCAAAGCCGGCTATTTTCCAAATGAGGAACTCATGACCCTGCGCAAAATCGACAGCCGGCTGCAGGGGCACCCCGATCGCGTGAAGCTGCCGGGCATCGAGGCTTCCACCGGATCGCTGGGACAGGGATTGTCCATCGCCATCGGCTTGGCGCTGGCGAGCAAATTGGACGGCGACGCCTTCCGCGTTTATTGCATGTTGGGCGACGGCGAATCGCAGGCCGGACAAATCTGGGAAGGGTTGATGTCCGCCCCCAAATTCAAGCTCGACACGCTGGTGACGATCCTCGATTACAACAAAGGTCAAATCGACGGCCCCACCAACGAGATCATGAATCTCGAACCCATCAAAGACAAAGTCACAGCCTTCAACTGGCATCTGATTGAAATTGACGGGCACAACTTCGAACAAATTTTGAGCGCGCTGGATGAAGCGCAGAGAACCAAAGGCCGGCCCACTTTCATTCTCGCGCATACGATAAAAGGCAAGGGCGTTTCGTTCATGGAGGGCCAGATTGGCTGGCACGGCAAAGCGCCCAATCGCGAGCAAGCGGAACTGGCGGTGAAAGAAATTTTGGCGGCCGAGATTTAGTATCAGTTCCTATGACGAAATTCTCCGGGAATTGGCCTTTGCTTAAATGGTGCAACGAGGTCTTGCCGATTCCGATGCGGACAGAACCATTAGCCATCAAGAAATGAAGCGGAGAATTCGCACGTGGCGAAAGTAAACTGGACGAATGAGGCAGAAATTTGGTTACTAGAAATTTATGACTATATTGCAGCAGATAACCCAAATGCCGCTGAAAAAACAGTAGAAGCCATCTATTTTCTATTACAGGAAAAGGAACCCCAACATGCCCAAAGCATCACGCGCCGCATTTGGCGAAGCCATTTTAGAACTAGCTGAAACTTATCCCAACCTCGTCGTGGTGGACGCCGACCTCAGCCATTCCACCATGACGCGAAAATTTTCCGAGAAATTCCCGGCGCGCCATTTTAACGTCGGTATTGCCGAAAGCAACATGGTGGGCATCGGCGCCGGACTGGCGCTGGCAGGGAAGATTCCGTTCATTTGCAGCTTTGCCTGCTTTGTGGTCAATCGCTTCGAGCAGGTGCGCATGTCCGTGGCGTACAACGAAGCCCCGGTGCGCATCGTGGGCACCCACGTGGGCATCGGCATCGGCGAGGACGGCTACAGCCAGATGGGACTGGAGGACATTGCGTTGATTCGAACACTACCCAATATTCCCATCATCCAACCCGCGGACGAAATCGAAACCAAACAGGCCGTGGCGTTTTTGGTCAACCAAAACCGGCCCGCGTATCTCCGGCTCACTCGCCAAAATTTGGATGATGTCAATCCCCCGAACTACCGATTCCAATTTGGCAAAGGGGTCGTGCTTCATGAAGGCCGCGACGTGGCGCTGCTGGCCACTGGCGGCGTGGTGAGCAACGCCCTCAAAGCGGCAAAGGAATTAGCGAAGGAGGGTGTCAGCACGACCGTCATCAACATTCACTCCATCAAACCGCTGGACGAAGACCTGATTCTCGATGCCGCAGCCACCTGCGAGCGAGTGGTCACCATCGAAGACCACTCGGTGAACGGCGGCCTTGGCGGCGCGGTGGCCGAGCTGCTGAGCGAGCGGCGTCCCACTAAAATGAAGCGCATCGGCATGAGCGTTTTCGGCGAGTCCGGTTCCCCCGAAGCGCTCTACCAAAAATACGGCTTCTCGGCGGCCGGGATCAAAAAGTCAGTTTTGGAGTTTGTGCAGGCGAGTTAGTAACAAACCATGAATCGGTCACCCCTCTTTGAAAAACACAAACAAGCCGGCGCGGCGTTTGGCGAGTCGTTCGGCTGGCAAGTCCCTCAGACCTACTCGAACATCGAGAAAGAATATTCTGCTGCCCGCAGCCATGCGGTTTTAATGGAACGCCCGTATTTTGGACAACTGCGGGTCTCGGGCAACGATCATGTGGATTTGCTGCATCGGCTCACCACCAATGAATTGCGCCCGCTTAAACCCGGCGAGGGCCAGATCAATATTTTTGCCAATGAAAAGGGCCGCATCATCGACCGCGTTTTGTTGTTGAAATTTCCCAACAGCATTCGTTTGACGACTAGTCCCGGCAGCAGCGAACGAGTAGCGGCGTGGATCGACAAATATGTTTTTATCGAAGATGTGAAAATTGAAAATCTCACGGCGGCGCTGACCACACTGTCTTTATTCGGCCCAAAGAGTCCGCAGATTTTGAAAGTCTTTTTCAAAAATGATTTCAATCAACATCATCAGGAAATAGATTGGAACGGCAAAAAGCTCCTGGTCTCTCGCACGTATGAATTGCGGGCGGCGGGATTCGATCTCATCGTTGAAATTGATCTCGCGGCGCAACTGTGGGATAAGTTGCTCGAATCAGGGAAGCCATTTGACTTGCGGCCCATGGGCGAAGCCGCTTACGAGGCACTGCGCATCGAAGCCGGCTGGCCCATTTTCGGAAAAGATTTTGACGACCAGATCAATCCCCACGAAGCCGGCATGTTGCCGTACATCAATTTCAACAAAGGCTGCTACATCGGGCAGGAGGTCATCGCCCGTCTCGACACTTACGACAAAGTGCAAAAGCATTTAATGGGTGTGATGCTCGAGGGGAACCGGCTTCCAAAATCTCAGGATTTAATTTTTGTTGACGATCAGGAAGTGGGATACCTGACCAGCGTCGGCCATTCGCTTGGGTTGAAGAAAAACATTGCGCTGGGATACGTGCGGACGAAGTTCGCCAACGAAGGCGCGGAAGTGCAGATTGTGACAGATGGCCGGGAAATATCAGGAAAAGTTGTTGCATTACCTTTTGGAATTGTCTATTGAAAAATGCAAATATCAAAATTCAAAATTTTAGTTTGTACAGTTTGTAGTTGATAGGATTATGATCGACAACGAATATCCAAAACTGCGTTACGTGGATGCCTTTCCGGTGGAGACGGCGCACGGCCGCATGTTTGCGCTGCGCGATCCCAACGGCATCGCCAGCAACACCATCTTCCTTTCGCCAGATATTTTTTATCTCCTGCAGTTCTTCGACGGCCAGCATTCACGGCTTGACTTGCGCTATAAATATTTGCAGGCGTTCGGCAACTTGCTGTTCGAGGAACAGCTCACGGAAATCCTTGCCAACCTTGATGACAATCTTTATCTCGACAATCACACCTTTCAAAAATCCCTCAAGTCCATCGAAAGAGAATTTCTTTCCCGGCCCGCGCGGCCGCCGGCGCACGCGGGACAGAGTTACGAAGCCGATCCCCTGAAGCTGCAAGCGCAGATAAAAAGTTTTTTCACCAACGCAGCGGGCGCCGGCTTACCGGTGAAGAAAAGTCACAAAGTCGTGAAGGGACTCGTCGCGCCCCACATCGATTTGCGAGCGGGCGGACCGTGCTACTCGTTTGCATACAGAGCCCTGGCCGAGTCGCAGCCCCCTGACTGCTTTGTGATTTTGGGAACGGGACACGCCGGGCTCGCGAACCTCTATTCGGTGCTGGCCAAAGACTTTGAGACGCCGCTGGGGCGCGCCCAATGCGATTTTGATTTCATCGAGCGGCTCAATCAAAAAACGCGCAATCTGCACGCCTCAGAAATTCTGCCGCACCGCAGCGAGCACAGCATCGAATTTCAGCTTCCTTTTCTGCAATATGTGCTCGGCCAAAAGCGCCCCTTCACCTTCGTCCCGATCTTGTGTTCATTTTCGTATCATCAACTGAATTCCGATCTCTTCCCGCGCGAGCGCAAACTCGTGGATGATTTTACCGCCGCGTTGAGAGAGACCATCGCGCAGTTCGATAAAAAAGTCTGCTTGATCGCCAGCGTGGATTTTTCCCATGTCGGTCCGCGTTACGGCGATAAGCAGCCGCCGGATGCGGCGTTCCTTGCCAACGTCCATGCCGCCGATCACGAACTCATCGCACGCGCCGCAGAATTGGATCACGAAGGATTTTATCACGCGGTGGAAAAACGGGGAGATTGCTACCGGGTGTGCGGATTTTCATCCATCTACACCATGCTGCGCGCGCTCGACGCCAAAGAAGGCCGGCTGCTCAACTACTCCGAAACGACCATGGATCAGAATAACTCCACGGTGACGTTCGCCAGCATGGTATTTTCATAAATCAACATGCCCGTCAAAACTCAAAAAGTCGCCGAGAACGAGTTCAGCACGTTTTTTCCGCCAGAGTACATCCGCCGCGCCAGCAAGATTCTCAAACTCATCAGCGAAGAAAGCAAGCTGCGCATCATGCTTTTGCTGGCCAAAGAAGGGCCGTGTTCGGTGAGTGAAATTTCAGAGACGCTCTCGATGCCGCAGCCGACCGTGAGCCACAATTTAGCCCTGCTGCGCGCCGCCGATCTGGTGGCCGCGAACCGCGCCGGCAAAAATATTTTTTACGACATCGACGAAACCACCTGGCGGGAGATGGGCCGGCAATTTTTTGATTACCTGCAGAAGGGTGACAATATCCATTTTTTGGGGAAGTTTGTGCTGCGGCGGCTGGGTAAATAATAGGAAGGTTAACATGGCTTTCGCACGATGAAATTTGCCGCTGCGCTTGTGGTTTTTATCCTGCTGTTCATTTTGCTGATTCGGCTCGCCGAAAACAAGCTCATCTTTTTTCCAACAAAATATCCCATTGGCTACTGGCAGCCGCAAGCTTTCGGCCTGAACCTGCGCGACTGCTTTTTCAAAACGACCGACGGCGTGCAACTGCACGGCTGGTTTTTACAACATGACACCGCCGCGGCTACCCTGCTGTGGTGCACCGGCAACGCCGGCAACATCTCCGACCGCCTCGACAATTTATCCCGACTGAGCCGGCTGCCCATCAACGTTTTCATTTTTGGCTACCGCGGCTACGGCAAAAGCGCGGGGTCGCCCAACGAAGAGGGCGTCTATCTCGACGCCCTGGCAGCCTATGATTTTCTTCTGACGCTGCCGGAGGTGCAACCGGATAAAATTATCCTTTTTGGGCGATCGTTGGGCGGCGCGGTCGCAATTGATCTCGCCACAAAACGTCCAGCCGCGGGATTGATCCTGGAATCGACCTTCACCTCCGCGGCGGACATGGCGTGGGCGGCCTACGGCCTGCCGCTCCACCTCATCATCAAAACCAAATTCGACTCGGTGAATAAAATCCAGCAAATTCATCTGCCCCTGCTCATGATTCACGGCGAGCGCGATCGCGTCGTACCGCTGCGCCTCGGCCGCAAATTGTTCGACGCCGCCAACCCGCCGAAGGAATTTTACGAAATTGCCGGCGCCGATCACAACGACACGTATATTATTGGCGGCCCGGCGTATTTTGCTAAACTGTGGGACTTCATCGCGCACGTGACGCAGTAATCTTTCTTTTGCAGGCATCGAACCTTGCGCCGTTCGGCGCGTATAACCCGCTAAACTTTTCCGTAACAATTCCTTCTTGCAGGCGATTCAAACTGAGCTTTGCTGGTCTATTTTAGATTTGAAAATTTAAGGAGAGAAGCATGTTGATTTTGCTGCGACTCAGACAACATTCTGGCGCAATTCGAATGTTGCATTTCGTACTCTTTGCCGCCCTGTTGTTCGGATGTTCGCAATCAAACGACGGCGCAGGCCAGAAAAAGGGCGATCGCCATTTCATGAGCATCGGCACCGCGCCGTTGGGAGGCGCATTTGCCGTTGTTGGAGATGCCATCGCGCAAGTAGTCGGCGCCAACGCCAGCGAGTTCGGCTGGCAGGTTTCTTCGGAGGCCACCAAAGGCACGCAGGAAAATATCCGCCGGCTGGTGCGCGGCGAATTGGATTTTGGCATGGCCAACGCTGCCATCACTTACTTTGCGGTGCGCGGCGAGGGCGAGTGGCCGGCGCCGCAGCCGGTGCAGGTGGTGATGACCCTCGCGCCCAACGTGGCGCTGTTCATCACCCCAAAGTCGAGCGGCATCAAAACCCTGGCGGATTTGAAGGGCAAGCGCGTGGTGGTGGGCCCTTCGGGCGCCGGCTTCGAATATTTTGTGCAGCCCATTCTGAAAGAGCATGGATTGACATACGATGATTTCACACCCCTTAACAACACCCAGGCCGCTGCGGTCGATATGCTGGCGGACGGCGCCGCGGCCGCGGCGTTTTTGGGAGGCGCGGTGCCCACGGCCTCTATTACTCAGGCCAGCGCCTCGCAGGACATTTATTTTATTCCATTTGAAAAAGAGGCTAAAAATCGCTTAATCGAAACCTACCCCTTCTTCGAAGCCGCCGTCATCCCGGCGGAAACCTATCGCGGGCAAAGCGAGCCGTTTGAGGGGTTGAACGTCGGCTCCATGCACCTCATCACCTCTTCCAACATGGATGAGGAGACGGTTTACCAATTCACCAAAATCCTGTACGAGCATCGCGAAGAGGTGGCGCAGAAGCACCCGGCGGGGCGCGCCATTAATCCCAAAAACGTCGTGAAAGATACCGGCGCGCCCTTTCATCCCGGCGCCATTCGTTACTACAAAGAGATCGGCATTTGGCCGGCGGAATCCAACCCCGAATCGCCGGCGCCGTGACCTCAATGCTCGATCGTACTCGCCGCGCCGTATTCGGGGCGCTTGCCGCCGCGCTCACGCTGTTTGTTTTATTTGAAGTCAATTATCCTCGGCTCACCCCGCAGGCGGATCTCGCCATTTTTGCGTTGCTGGGTTCGATTCTGGTATTTCTCAAATATCCCATTCATCCGCGGTTTGAAAAATCCGTCCTCTTTCAACTTATCGATTTTGTTTTCATCCTTGCCGCTGTTGTGTGCTTCGGATTTGTGCTGCTGCAATCGGAGCCGGTTTTCAACGAGTGGTGGCTGGCGGGGCGCTCCCTCGGCGAGCGCGCCGGCATGGAACAGCCGGCGGATTACCTGATGGGCTTGCTGGGCGTGCTCCTCGTTCTCGAAGCCACTCGCCGCGCCATCGGCTGGAGCCTGCCCCTGCTGTCGCTTTTGTTTTTGATTTACGCCGCTTACGGCCCCTATTTGCCGGACTGGCTCTTTCCGCACCGCGGCTACGACTGGCAGCGCATCGTCAGCCAGACTTTTTTGCACAGCCAGGGGGTGTTCGGCATCGCCCTCAACGTGATGTTCACCTACGTGTTTCTGTTTGTGCTGTTCGGCACGGTTTTGGAAAAGACCGGCGCCACCGCGTATATCATCAATTTTGCGCGCCATCTGTTTCGCAACAGCGTCGGCGGGCCGGCGAAAGTGGCGGTGGTGAGCAGCGGCATGATGGGCTCGCTCTCCGGCAGCGCCGTGGCCAACGTCGCTACCACCGGCACCTTCACCATTCCGATGATGAAAAGCTACGGCTTTTTGCCGCACACCGCGGCCGGCATCGAAGCGGCGGCCAGCTCCGGTGGGGCGCTCATGCCGCCGATCATGGGCGCGGGCGCCTACATGATGCTGGAAATCATCAACCCGCCGGTAACCTATTTGCAAATCATCAAAGCCGCGCTCATCCCGGCGATGTTGTACTACGCCGCGCTGCTGTTCATCGTGCACTTTCGCGCAAAATTTGTTGGCGCGATGGGCTGGAAAAAAGAAGTGGCCGCCGAGGACGCCCCGACCGAAAAAATGCAAGGGGTGGTTTTTTTTGCGGCCATCGGCACGCTCATTCTATTTCTAATTTTAGGATACACGCCGTTTCGCGCGGTGTCGCTCAGCCTGATGGTCATTTTACTTCTCAGCATTTGGAAAAAGGAAACCCGCGTCACCCCGCGCGGCCTCTACCGCGCGATGAGCGAAGCGGCGCACGGCGGGGTGCCGCTGATTGTGGCGGCGTCGTGCGTGGGCATTGTGTTGGGAGTGGTCACGCTCACCGGCGTCGGCTCGCGGCTGCCGGCGGTGCTGCTGGCGCTGGCGCAAAACAATCTCATTTTCGCGCTGATTTTGATCATGATCTCCACCATCATTTTGGGGATGGGCCTGCCCTCCGCGGTGTGCTATCTTTTGATGGCCACGCTGATTGGCCCGATTCTTGGCGACTTGGGATTGATTCCGCTCGCGGCGCATCTCTTCATTTTTTATTTTGGGATGATGTCGATGGTGACGCCGCCGGTGGCGTTGGCGGGCTACACGGCCGCCGCCATCGCTGGCGCCGGCATCATGCCGTCGAGCTGGGCGGCGTTCCGATTTTCGTTGGTGGGATTTGCGCTGCCGTTCGCCTTTGTACTGCGCCCGGAGCTGCTGCTGCTCTCCGCCGACGGCGGCGCGCCCGGCGTGTTGGCAGTTGTCATTAATTTACTGCTAACGTTTTTTGGAATCGTTCCTTTGGCGGCTAGTGTGACCAGCTACCTTTTCGCGCCGCTGAAAATGTGGGAACGCGCGGCGCTGCTCATCTGCGCCTTTTGTTTTCTGCTGACGAAAAGCGACGGCGCGCATTTGGCGGTGCAACTGCCGGCGTTCATTGGCGCGGCAGCCGTGGGTTTTTTGAACTGGCGCGAGCGGCAGCAGCGGCTGAGTTCCCTTCCCCGGAATTTTTGATGAGCGCAGAACGCGCGGTATCTTCCCTTTTTCATACGCGCTATTCACCTTCTGTCAGATAATGATTCTACCAAGCTCCACAATTTCAAAATTGTGTGAGGATTAGACAACGCTAAAGAAAGGAAAAAATTATGGCAAAGCATGATATGGCACACGCTCAAACGGGCGACCCGTCTCGGCAGAAACCGCTGCGGCTGTGGCCTGGGGTTGTGATTGTGGCGCTGCAATGGTTGGGCAGATTTGTCCTCCCGGTGGTTGTGCCCGAGGCCACGTTCTACGGGATCATGGGGGCACTGGTTTGCGGGTTGGCTATTATCGTGTGGTGGGTTTTCTTCAGCCGGGCGCCGTGGCTTGAGCGTTTGAGCGCCGTCGCCGTGATGGCCGCGGCGCTGTTTGCGACGCGGTTCATCCTCCACGAGTCCATTGCAACCGGGGCGATGGGGATGCTGTTCTTCCTTTACGCCATTCCGGTGTTGAGCCTGGCCTTTGTTGTTTGGGCCGCAGTTAGCCGCCGATTTCCGGTTGGACTTCGGTACGCGACCATGGCGGCGGCCATCCTCTTGGCGTGCGGAGGGTGGGCGTTCGTCCGCACTGGCGGCTTTACTGGCGAGGGCGATAGCGATTTCGCGTGGTCGATCAGCCGATGGCGCTGCCGCCGGCGCCGGCCGCCGCCGAGACGCCCGATGAGCCACTGCCCGCCGCGGCCGGCGATGAGCCGGCGGAACTCCCGGCGGCCGCTGCACCAACCGCCGCAAACGCCGAGTGGCCGGGCTTTCGCGGCGCCGGCCGCGATGGCGTCGTTCGCGGGGTGCGCATCGAGACCAACTGGGCGGCATCGCCACCAGCGGAGCTGTGGCGAAGGCCTATCGGGCCGGGCTGGTCGTCCTTCGCGGTTCAGGGCGACCTTCTCTACACCCAGGAACAGCGCGGCGACGACGAAGTGGTCTCCTGCTATAACTTGATCACCGGCGAACCGGTGTGGATGCACCGCGACGCGGCGCGGTTTTGGGAATCGAACGCCGGCGCCGGCCCGCGCGGCACGCCAACCCTGAGCAACGGCCGGGTTTATACCTTTGGCGCGACGGGAATTCTGAACGCGCTCAACGCCGCCGATGGTTCCGTGGTGTGGTCGCGCAACGCCGCGACCGACACCGGCGTGAAGCTGCCGGGCTGGGCGTTCTCCAGCTCGCCGCTGGCGATCGACAGCCTCGTCATCGTTGCCGCTTCCGGCGCGCTGGCCGCCTATGACCAAACCACTGGCGAGCCGCGTTGGTTCGGCCCAAAAGGCGGCGAAAGTTACAGCTCGCCGCATCTGTTGACCATCGACGGCGTCACTCAGATTCTGACGCTGAGCGGCGCCGGCGTGAGCAGCGTCGCGCCGGGCGACGGCGCGCTGCTCTGGGAGCACAAATGGGGAGGCTACCCCATTGTGCAGCCGGCGTTGACCACGGACGGCGGCATTTTAATCAGCGTCACCGCGGAAAGCGGGATACGCCGCCTCGCGGTTGCGCAGGGGGACAGCGGCTGGCGCGTCGCCGAGCGCTGGACCTCGAAAGGGCTGAAGCCCTATTACGGCGATTTCGTCGTTCACAACGGCCATGCCTTCGGCTTCGACGGCAGCATTCTCGCGTGCATCGACCTCAAGGACGGCACGCGCAAATGGAAGGGCGGACGCTACGGCTCCGGCCAGATATTCCTGCTGGCCGATCAGGATCTGCTGCTGGTGCTGTCGGAGCAGGGCGAGCTGGCGCTGGTCGCGGCGGCCCCCGATGGGTTCAAAGAACTGGCGCGGTTCCCGGCGATTCAGGGCAAAACCTGGAATCACCCGGTGTTAGCCGGTGACGTGCTGCTGGTTCGCAACGGCCAGGAGATGGCCGCATTCCGGCTGGCTTTAGTGGGCGGCTGAC
Organism: bacterium; assembly: GCA_037446635.1. Lineage (GTDB taxonomy): Bacteria > Zhuqueibacterota > Zhuqueibacteria > Oceanimicrobiales > Oceanimicrobiaceae > DASWHH01. Next base: position 12,925 of record JBBIIG010000030.1, on the reverse strand, counting down.
GGGATTTGCTTTGCAAAGCTTAATAGGAGGAGGGCTATGGTGCAGAAATTCTTTCGATTGGGAGAGGCGTTTTTTCCTGCTGGCTTTTCTGCTTATGATCGTTTCAACCATTGCGGAGAGGCCAGCCGTTTATATTAGCCTTGGGGCGCCCTGGTGATAATGGCAATCGCTATGATGGCCAAGGACAAGCAAACACGATTATTGGATGAGAAAAAGCTGAACCGTCTCAAGGTTTGGAAGAATAGCTGAATCCGTGCATCGTCTCGCCAGCGCCGATGGTCACCTCTGCGGTTTGTTCCCCCAAAATCTCCTGCCAACAATGAACGGTGTAAGTTCCCGGCGGAATGTCCGTCAGGACGAAGCGTCCCTCGTCATCGGTGGCGGCGTAATAAGGATGATCGACCACAAAAATCCACGCGCCCATCCAGCCGTGCACGTCGCATTTCACGGGGATTGCTTCTGGAATTCCGAAAGCGATCTCCATCTTCTTTTTGAACGCCGGCTGCGCCAGGTTCAGCGGCGGGTTTTTGGCGCTGAAGGTGTGGATGTTGTGCAGGATGCCGTCGTTATTGAGAATCTGAATGGGTGCGTTTACCGGCGCAATCAGCACGTGCGGTTGATAGGCGCAAACCCGCTGATCGAGAATGAACTCGCTGCCCAACTCGGCGAGTGATTTTCCGCCAGGCGCGTCCGCGAGATAAACGACGGCGTTTTTAATGCCGCCATTTTTTCCCACCCTCAGGCGTTCGTCCACGTGATCGATCTTCCCGCAGATTGCCGCGTCTTTCACTACCAGCAATTTTGCCGGCGCCGGCGGCTGGCCTTCAAACACCACCTGGCCGCGCAGGACGCCGCCCACTCCAGAAGGGCTGACGGCCACTGGTTCGCGCGGCTGGTCCGCTGTCGTCCGTGTATCTTTGGGTTGCTCAACAGGCTCTGGCTTCTGACACGTTATAAAAAAAAACATCCCTGCCGCGACGATTACTAATTTACAGGCGAAATAACGACACATTCTCTTCAAGATTTAATATGTGGCTTAGGATTACTGGAATTGGAGTAATGGAGTTGTGGGTCAATGAGATTTGGAGCATGGTTCAATGATCCAGCGCTCCACTACTCCATCACTGCGCATTTTATTGGGCTGGCATCGCCGGCGGAACCGGCAGCGGCGCCTGATTTTTGACGGGCGGCAGCGAACGCAAATACGCCCACATCGCTTTGAGATCGCCATCCGTCATCATGCCGATACTTTGCCACGGCATGGGCGGAAGAATGTCGCGGCCATTGGGCTGGCCCTGGTGCTTGCCCGTGCGCATGGCCTGCACGAATGCCTCTTCGTTCCACTCGGCCAGGCCCGTGCTGTCCGGCGTGAGATTGATGGCGAAGCTCACGCCCCACGGTCCGGCCCAGGCCGATAGATGAAAGTTGGTGAGGGCGATGGCGTGGCGCTGCATATCCGCTGGCGACCAGGTGGGGTAAGGTTCATTTTCAGGATGTCCGGCCAGCTCGCGAGTGGTATCGGGCAGTGGCAAGCCGCTGGCGTCCATCACTTTGGGAGTGTGGCAATCGTGGCAGCCGGCAACCACCGCCAGATATTTGCCGTGTGCGACCGGGTCCACTGCCGGTGTTTGGGCTTGCTGGCATCCGAGCGCCAGCATGGCGAGACATACGAGTGTAGGAACAAAAAAAGGTTTCACGGTTTCCTCCTCCAATTTTGATGATGTAACGGTGGCGAGTGAAAAGTTAGCGGCTTATATAATAAATTTTGGCCGGATTTGCAAGCACATTTTGTGGGAAGAGATTATTTTCTGCGCGCCGCGATGGCGCGGGCGCGTTCTTTCAGTTTTTGCGCTTCCTCCAAGCGGCCGGCGCGTTTGTAGAGGGTGGCAAGGTTGCGCAGCACGACGGCGACACTGGGATGATTGGGGCCGTGCACTTTTTCGCGGATGGCGAGGGCGCGCAAATAAAGCGGCTCGGCTTTGTCGTACATGCCCTGGGTTTTGTAAATACCGGCGAGGTTGTTGAGGGAGGTGGCCACCACCGCGTGATGCCGCCCGAGGTTTTTTTCGATGATCTGCAGCGCGCGCAGGTGCATCTGCTCGGACTCCGGAAATTTGCGCCAGGAATCATACAGCACCGCCAAATTATTGAGGGAAATCGCCACGTCGAGGTGCTCGGGGCCGAGCGCTTTTTCGCGAATGGCCAGCGCTTGCTTGTGCATAGTTTCGGCCTCGAAGAAATCGCCCAATTCTTTGTAGAGCACGCCGAGGTTGTTGAGGGAATCGGCCACGGCGGGGTGCTCCGCGCCCAGGGCGTTTTTGCGAATTAACAGCGCCTGCTCATAGAGCGGTTCGGCGTCGGACAATTCGCCCTGCGCTTTGTAAATGCCGGCGAGGTTGTTGAGCGAGGTGGCGACGCTGGGGTGGTCCGGCCCGAAGGTTTGTTTGGCAACGTCTAAGGCCTGCTTGGCAAACTTGATGGCTTTGGAGTAATTCCCCTGTTTGTAAAACGCCGAGACCTTAGCATTGAGTTCGTCCCATAATGAGGGCATTCGTGGTTTCTCTTCCGATTAAAAACAGCGAGTCTCTACCTTGAGTTCAAACAATTTATAGTTAAAAAGATTTTGTTCTAAAGCAAGTGAAAGTTTTTTATTCAATCTGAGTCAAAATTTGGGCTGTTGATTTTATAGGCATTTTTTATTACATTAAATTTATCATAGAGAAATCAACCGCAAAGTTCGCTTAGAAAACCCAAAGGAACGCAAAGGAAAAATGGCGTCCGCTTTGCGTTCTTCGCGGTTAAAAACTTTGCAGAGGGCTTGAAACGACATGATGAAAACAAATCACGTTTTGCTAATTGTTGCCGGTTTGATGGCGTTGCTGAGTTGCGCCTCTCCCAAATCCGATCCCTATTCCGGCAAAATCATCGATCTCACCTACGCTTTTGATGAACACACCATCTACTGGCCGACATCGAAAGAATTCCAATTAGAAGTGGTAAGCGCCCAACAAACCGCGGCCGGCTTCTACTATGCCGCTAACAACATTTGCACCGCCGAACACGGCGGCACCCACGTGGATGCGCCTATTCATTTTTATGAAGGCCGGCGCACGGTTGACGCCATTCCACTGGGGCAGCTTATCGGCGCCGGCGTGGTGATTGACGTTTCGGAAAAATGCGCCGCCGATCGCGATTACCGCGTGCGGGTGGAAGACTTCACCAATTGGGAAACGCAGCACGCGCGGCAATTGAACGACGTGATCCTGCTGCTGCGCACCGGCTTCGGCAAGTACTGGCCAGACCGCGCCCAATATTTGGGCACCGACGAGCGCGGCCCGCAGGCGGTCGCCAAACTGCATTTTCCTGGCCTCCATCCCGAGGCCGCCAAGTGGCTGACGGAAAACCGCCGCCTCAAGGCCATCGGCCTGGACACCCCCAGCATCGACTACGGCCAATCAACCCTGTTTGAAAGCCACGTCACGCTCTTCGAAAACAATATCCCAGCGTTTGAGAACGTCGCCAACCTCGATCAGCTTCCGGAAAAAGATTTCACCGTCATCGCCCTGCCGATGAAAATCAAAGGCGGCAGCGGCGGACCGCTGCGCATCGTCGCCGTGGTACCGGGAGAATAGATGCCATCTTTCACAAACGAAGCAATGCCAGTCAGGACTCGTCATGCCCGAAACTCACCCTGATGCCAAGCCCGATTCCCGTTTCCGCCGTTACGCCAACTGGTCGATTGTCATCGGTACCGGGCTTGGAACCAGCTATTTTCTTGGATTTCTGGTTTATCATTCTCTGGTTGCGGTTTCGCCAGCCAACAACTGGTTCATTGAGATTTTAGAGAAAAATTACGCGGCCTGCATTGGCGTGCCGTTGTCGGCGATTGCGGCCTTCTGTGTTGTGCTGCTGCTGAAGGTGGTGAGCCACGGCGCCATCGAAATCGAGGCGCTGGGCTTCAAATTCCGCGGCGCTTCGGGTCCGGTGGTGCTGTGGATTTTCTGTTTTCTGGCGTTGATTTTTGGGATGTATCTGCTGTGGGGCAAATAGCTATTTCCGCTTTCAGGAGACTTTTCTGGCCTATAGCGTAAGTCTGGCTGAAGCAGACTAAATGGAATTTTCAACTATGAGAAAATTATGAAACCTGCACCCTTTGAATACCATTCTCCCAAATCTCTCGACGAAGCCCTGAGCCTGCTCTCCCAGCACGGCTTCGATGCCAAAGTTCTGGCCGGCGGACAGAGCCTCGTGCCCACTATGAATTTCCGGCTGGCGCAGCCGTCGGTGCTCATCGATCTCAATCGTGTGTCCGAATTGTTTTACATTCAACCGCACAATGACGCGGGCCTGCGCCTCGGCGCGATGACCCGCCAGCGGGAAGTGGAGCGCAGTCCGCTGGTAGCGCAGCTCGCGCCGTTAATCGCCGAGACCATGCCGCACATCGCCCATCCGCAGATTCGCAATCGCGGCACGATCGGCGGCAGCCTCGCCCACGCCGATCCCTCCGCGGAATTGCCGGCGGTGATGGTCGCCCTGGAAGCAAAATTTTTACTGCGAAAAATCGGCGGCGAGCGCGGGGTCGCGGCTCGAGACTTCTTCGTCGATCTTTTCACCACCGCTCTGGAGCCGGATGAGCTGCTCACGGAAATCCAAGTGCCGTCGCTGCCGCCGAACACCGGCTGGGCGTTTCGGGAAATTGCCCGCCGCCACGGCGATTACGCATTGGTGGGCGTGGCCGCACTAGTTACGGTGGATGATAAAAATCAGTGCCAGCAAGCGCGGCTGGTTTTTCTGAGTGTGGGCAACGGTCCAGTCGTGGCCAAACAGGCGGCGCAATCGCTGATTGGCCAAATGCCGTCGCCCAATGTTTTTCAGGAAGCGGCGCAGTTGGCGGCGGAGAAAGACATCGAACCATCGACCGACATTCACGCGTCCGCCGAATTCCGCCGCCACCTGGCGCGGGTGCTGACGGAGCAGGCGTTGTCAGTTGCTTTTGAACGGGCACTAAAAAATTAGCCACAGAGACACGGAGGACACAGAGTTGAATTTAACTATTTCTCATTACAAGAGTCAGAAAATTGGTGAATTCCGAAGAGATGATCTTGGTGGGGGTATTGGAAATTAAGTACTGATAAACTCAATTCAAGATTATTTAAAGATGGGATCAAACGTTTAATCTTATGAACGACTCCGTGTCCTCCGTGTCTCTGTGGCAAAGTCCGGTTTCGGACAGCCATCTCACCAACCAAGACCTCGCGCCGATTCCGCACGAGCACCGCACCTGGAACCTGTGGCACATCGCCTCCCTTTGGGTCGGGATGAGCGTTTGCATTCCCACCTACATGCTGGCGGCCAGCATGATCGAGTCTGGCATGAATTGGTGGCAGAGCCTGCTCACGATTTTTCTGGGCAATTTTCTGGTGCTGATTCCGCTGGTCATCAACGGCCACGCGGGCGCGAAATACGGCATTCCGTTTCCGGCGTTCGTGCGCTCGTCGTTTGGGGTTCGCGGGGCGCACGTGCCGTCGCTGCTGCGGGCGCTCATCGCCTGCGGCTGGTTCGGCATTCAAACCTGGATTGGCGGACTGGCCATTCACGAAATCCTGTCCATTCTCTGGACGGGCTGGGCGCAGTTTGGCGGCGGCTGGAGTTTTATGGGCTACGGCCTCCCGCACTATTTGAGCTTCCTGATTTTCTGGATGATCAACATGTATTTCGTGTGGGCGGGAACGGAGAGCATCAAATGGCTGGAGACGCTGGCCGCCCCGTTTTTACTGACGACGGGCATCGCACTGCTGGTGTGGGCGGCGTCGAAAGTCGGCGGCATCGGCGCCATTCTGCAAAAATCAAATGAGCTGGCGCGCGGCGGCAAAGAGCTGACCGCGCTGCAATTTTTTATGACGTTGTTCATCCCGTGGTTGACGGCGATGGTGGGCTACTGGGCGACGCTCTCCCTCAACATTCCGGATTTTACCCGCTACGCCAAAAGCCAGAAAGATCAAATCTGGGGGCAAGCCATCGGCTTGCTCACCACCATGCCGCTGTTCGCGTTCATTGGCGTGGCGGTTACTGGCGCCACGCTCATTCTTTACGGCGAAGCTATCTGGAATCCGGTGACGTTGCTGTCGCGGCTCACCGCCGAGCACCACAGCCCATTTTTAGGAATCCTATCGATGGCGGCGCTGCTGGTGGCGACCCTCAGCACCAACATCGCCGCGAACGTGGTTTCTCCGGCCAACAGCTTTTCTAACTTTTTGCCGCAAAAAATCAATTTCCGGATGGGGGGACTCATTGCCGGTGCCGTTGGTATTTTCATTCTTCCGTGGAAGCTTTTGGGCATGTACCAGACCTGGCTCATCAGCTATTCCGGGCTGCTGGGCTCCGCAGTGGGGGTGATCGTTTGCGATTACCTGCTCATTCGCCGCGGCCGGCTAAATTTGCCGGACCTCTACCGCGAGAATGGCGAATACACTTACTCGAACGGATTCCATCGTCCGGCTCTGGTCGCACTCGCGGCTGGAATTCTGGCAGCGCTGGCCGGCAAGCTGCATCCCGCGATTGATTTCCTTTTTAACGGGGCGTGGTTTTCGGCGGCCGTGGTGGCGTTCGGGGTTTATTATTTGGCGTTGAGTAGAAAGTAGGTTTATTCTCGACGTTAGCAATTCTCGGTTATTTGCATCAAAATTTCTATTCTGCTTTAACGCTAAAAATGCGTTATGTTTGGTCTGTTGATCCATTGAAACAGGTAAGCATGAATGAACTTTGAGAAAGGCTCTGTTCAAAAAGCGCGACGGTTAACCGAGCAGTGGATTGAAAAAAAGCTTGCCGGGTTTTCAAGCTCAATCTCTATTGGACTGCCGGAGTACGATGACAGGCACAATAAATGGCGAGTGCCTCTGAATTTAGAAAACGGAAAGCATTTATTGATTGGGGAAGTAAGCATCGATGAGTCCCTCAATGAGATCATAGATTTTACAGATATCCAACTCATCCAAAAGCGCATAAAAAAATACCGCTCTATTGCGGCTGAGAAAAAACAGCCGCCGAAAAGCTTTTTCGCCCCGCGGCCGTTCCCAACAAAGTGATATTAGGCAACTGCATCGATGTTTTAGAAGAGTTCCCTCCAGATACCGCCCAACTGGTTTTCACCTCGCCACCTTACTATAATGCAAAACCACAATACTCTAAATATGTTGACTATCAAGAGTATGTCCACTCCTCTTTTGGTTCATGCTTTACCCAATGACGACAAGACCCGGGACGCCACAATTACCTTGCTCCAATTTGAGAAATGGGGTCTATCGTTTCGATCTATCGCTATTTTTGAGGACCAGGAAGAGATTAATCGGAAAGTACTCGCGCGCTTTAGCGATGTTTGTGAGAAACAATTTTCGAGCCTGGGCCTAAATCGTGCGCGAATTAAACGTTATATTGAAGAGTTGATAAGATAAAATGACATTTGCCAAAGCGAAATAATTCACTTAACCTCAATAACTTCAAATTGGAATTTGTGAATTATTCAGGTTTAGAGTTCTGTGCTTGTCGCGCCAAGAATTTTCATAGTAGCCAGGTTCTGCACATACCCAATAATCGAACTGTTTGACAAATTCACTGCGCTCGGAATTTCAATTGTAATCTCGCCTTTGACGGCCTCCCTCAGGCTCACCGTTTTGAAAGCCCGTACCACGTTGTCGTGATGCAAAACCCGCCCGGCATTTTCGCCGCGCCGAACGTTATTTCTCAAATCTCGTTCAATCAACGCGATATGCAAAACCGCATCTTCGGGAGTTGGGGTGACTTCGTAGGACAACCTCACTTCGTTGCTTGGATCGGATTCGAATTTATCCAGAGATACGGCGACGCCCGCCGGCTGCGACAGCGCCCACTCGAGGCTCGCCTGCGCCTTGGCGCGCTCCGAGCCCACAAACTCCCGCTGCCCATTGACGATCATCTGCGGGGTATAAATCTGGCTGTTTCGAAACGCCCTCGCGTACTCCCGCTGCCGATCGGAGTAGGCTCGATTCGCAAATGGATCGTTCCAGCCGATGTAATCCCAGTAGTCCACATGAAACGCCAGCGCAAAAATGCGCTGCTGCTGTTTGGTTGCGGCATCCACGATCTCACCCAGCAGCCGATCCGCGGGCGGGCAACTGGAGCAACCTTCCGAGCTGAACAACTCCACGACGGCAAACGATTGCTCGGAAGATTTGGGGGCGAACTTCGTTGCGCCTTCTAAATGCGCGCTGGAATCCGGCAAGAATTTTATGATGCTGGCCAAAATGATGACGCCAATCATCAGAACACCAAATTTCATTTCATTCCTCACGCTTTAATTCCGTTGCCGGAGGAAACGGCGGTTGCGGCGAGTCCTATTCCATGAAATTATTCTGATTTTTGCGAACGATAAAAATTGAGGAGGAAATCGGAATCTTTGGGAGAGAGGTCAAAGCGGGTGATGGCTTCGAATACAAATTTTTGAACTCGAGCATCCGGGTGCGTTTGCACCTGCTCCGAAATCCATTTGATGGCTTTGCGAACGGCTTCGCCTTCGGGTAGAATGTCGCTCATGCTGGTTCCTCGCGTTTTTTAAAACATACACAGTTGGTTTGCAAAAATCAACATTGCTTTTGGAACAGAGTGAGAGAAAAAAATAATAGGCTGTTCCTTCCCCTTCCCTTCGTTGGGTACAGCTTGAGTGACTGAGGGGCATAGGTGCCGCTATCTCGTGGATGGCAGTCGGCTTCAATGTTGGAATCCAATTGAAATAAAGACACCGAGCGCTTGATTGTTTCTCCAACTTTGCTAAATTTCAGACGCCCTGAATTAACGAAAGGAGAAACATGAAACGCACAGTAGAAGCGGCGATTTTAGCGGCTGGATTAGTCATCGGGTTTACCATCTTCGGAATCTTCTTTTTTCAGACCCGCAGCCAGAACGACACCATCAGCGTGGTGGGCAGCGCCACCAAACGCTTCGAAGCCGATATCGTCAAATGGCGCATCACCTTTGGCCGCACCGCCGAGCTGAGCGACCTGCAGAGCGGCTACGTCAAAATGCAGCGCGACCTCCAGCTCATCCGCGATCAGCTTAAACAGAACAACATCAGCGAGCAGGACCTCACCCTGCAGCCGGTCACCACCAATCCCAACTACAGCCAGTACGGACAAATTTCCAGCTACAATCTCACGCAGAACATTTTTCTCATCTCCAAAGATATCCCGATGGTGGAAAAAATGGCGCTCAATCCCAGCAAGCTTTTTGAGGAAGGCATCATCCTGCACGGTTCGTATCTCGAATATTACAACTCCAACATCGCCGATATCAAACGCGAATTGCTGGCGGAGGCCACGAAAGACGCCCGGGCGCGGGCCGAGGAAATTGCGAAGAATTCCGGCGTGAGCATCGCCAAAGTGATGGCGGCGAGGGTGGGAGTGTTTCAAATCACCGAGCCCTATTCCACCGAAATCAGCGACTACGGCATGTACAGCACCTCCACGCGGGTGAAGGATATCACGGTCACCGTGCGCGTGACCTTTGGGATTAATTGAGCAGCTGTCTCTCGATTCATAAACTATTTATGAACGAAGCTACCATCCATGGCTACGAAGAGGATGGATTAATGGATTGATGGATCAATGCTGTTGGCCTTTCATTGATCCATTGATCCATTCATCCATTAATCCAGATTTAGAATTATTCAGGCTTAACCGTGTAGTCCCCCGGCCGTCCCGCGGGAACTACTTTCCAACCTTCTTTGATCTGAATGGACCAGCCCTCGCTGCTAAGGGCGCGGGCATTCAGCTTAGCCGGCGCCGGCACAGATACTTTGCTCCAATCCGCCGAGAGCAGCGCGCCGTTGGTGACTTGCAGCGTTCCCCAGCGGTCCTTAATTTCCAGCGTTCGATAAATCGTCCCCAGCGAATCCAACGGCTGCAATTGATTGGGATCGAACGAAATCTGCATTTGCGCCAGCGGCAGAATGAACACTGGCCCCTCGACGAAGCGGGCGCGGTAATCCGCAAGAAGAGCCTGGCGTTGCTGCTCGCGTTCCGCTTCTGCCGCGCGCAGAGATTCGCCGTCGTATTTTCGCATCCTCATTTCCGCCGCGGCTTTCAGATTTTCCGGGAGAATGAGTTGCAGAGATTGTTGCAGCAGCCAACCGAGATCGTCGCTGGGCTTTAAATTTTTCCGCCAGTCGATTCCGCTTTCATCCAGCAAAACGCCGTACATGGGGCCGGAGACGTAAGCAAACGAACGCACAAAGGTCTCCCGTTTCTGGTGCGCGCTGGACATTTTTTTGGCAACATATTCCGCCAGACTTTCCGCTGCAATTCCGCACAATTTGATGCCGCTGTATTCCGCCAGTCCCTCGTGCATTTCCAGTTGCCGCTCTTCTTCCGCAGCGCGTTCAAAAATCTGCCGCCGCATGGCGCGAAACACCAGCGCATCCGCCGCGGCCTGCCGGCGTTCCTCGCCCTGATTGCGCAGCGCCGCCGCTAAAGCCCGCCATTCTAATTGCAGCCAGATTCTGCCCTCGACCGTTTCGAGATGGTGATTGGCCGGAGAGTTGGCCAGCAAGCCGATTTCATTTTGAATCCGGTGCCACGACTCATGCAGCAGCAACGCCGCGCGCTCGAATTTATTTTCTGGCAGCGGCCAGATGACCATCGCCCATTTAACGCCGCCCCAAGTCACGGCCATGTTAGCAATGGGATTGCCGGGCGAAACTTGTCCCACGAAAACGTCGCCGCGGCGTGTGAGCTGATTTTGCTCATCCGCTTGATTAGCTACCACGCGGCGACTGGCGGGTTCCACAAACAACAGGGGGCCGCAGAGTGATACGCCCCAGAGTTGACCGCGGTCCTGTTCACATAGAGTTTGCGCCTCGTGAAAGTACTGCTGCGCCAACTGCAAATCGATTGGGGAATCCTGGGCTGCAACGGCGGCAAAAAACAGCATGAAAATCATGGGCAAACCCTTTGTCGTGTACTGCGTTTTGGAATTTTTCTGATCGCGATATACGGCAAAAGCCCTCCATTTGTGACGTGGCCTAAAATATCAGCCCGGTTTCTACAAACCATCTACCCGACTCCAGACGATCATCAAAGAAGGCGCGGTAGCCAACATTGGCGTAGATGCGCCGGCTGAGGTAGGTGTTGGCCTGCGCCTCCAACCAGTGGCTGCGGGTGGTGAGATTGCCGGTTTGGTAAATGTAGCTGCCAGCGCCGACGTCAAATGAAAGATTGCGCGACACGGGAATTCGCAAATTGACATCGGGGCGGTAACCCTTGGTGAACTGCGTCGAGAAGTAAGCGACGCGCATGTTCACCGTCACCTTAGGCGCGGAAGGGCTGGCGAACGTTAAGCGCCGCGGCAGCCGAGGTGGTGTTTTTCAAATTTCCCTCGCGGAAACGCACGCCGAAATTGCCGGAGAAGTGAGCACCTAACTAAAACTCACCTTCCTCTTCCAAATTCCCACTTATAGGAATTCCTTCCGCCATTTTCTCATTTTCAAGAGAAGCAGCCGCCAAAATCTATTCCCGCCAGGGCATGTAACTGCCTGATTATCAATTCAATATCACTACACCGTTCTTTCTGGCATTTTATTTGAGAGAATGCCGCCAAAGCTGGCTTGTATCTTTTCTCAAATAGCCGCATCTAATTTGGTAAAAAACTCAGGAGAGCAAAAATGGAACAAGTAACTGTCTCAACCCAACCGAAAGTGAAATACAAAACCTTTAAGTATCATACCAATCTAAAATGGCTGGGCAATCGCGCCGGCATGTTGGCCGCAGAAGGCAAAACCGAGTTTCGCGTCGCCAGCCCGCCGGAATTCAAAGGTGAGGCCGGCGTGTGGACGCCCGAAGACCTGTTCGTGGCCGCCGTGGAAACCTGCACCATGACCACCTTCGCGGCGTTTGCGCAGAAACAGAACCTGCCGATTTTGTCCTACACCAGCAAAGCCGAGGGCTTCCTCGAATTCGTCGATGGCAAATATCAATTTACCAAAATTATTTTGCGGCCGACGGTATTAATCGGCGCGCCGGAGGCGGTGGAGCTTACCAGAAAAACCTTAAACGATGCCCACCACGGCTGCTTGATCGCCAATTCCATCAAAAGCGACGTGGTGCTGGAGCCGATTATCGAGGTGGTGGCGCGGAACTGAGTAGGCGGTAAGCCATTGGCAGTTGGCAATTCACCATTACCATATTCTAAAGGAGCATCGAAATGAAACGAATCGTAATGATCATTGCAGTAGTCACGATGACGCTCATTCTGAGCAGCTCGCTGCTGGCTCAACGGGGCATGAAATGCAACATGTTCAGCGGGCGAACCGCTGGCGAGACCGTCACTTTGAAAGGCGAAATCACCAACGTGCTGCTGCCGCTGGCGAAGTTTAAATCACAAGGCAAAGAATACACCGTGCACCTCGGCCCTATCTGGTATTGGAAACAGGAGAATCTGAAATTGGAAACCGGCGCGGTTGAGATGATCGGCGAAAAAGAAGAAATCGACGGGGAGTTGAATTTCTATCCCAGCAAGATCGTGCAGGGCAAAGTTGAAATCGTGCTGGCGGCGGAGAGCGGCGCGCCGAAATGGATGATGGGCAAAGGCCATCACGGGCAGGGTGGAATGCGCGGCTGTGGTGGATGTTGCGGCAGGAACTAAACTTACACTACAACTTCATCCCACTACCCTGCAAGGTTCGGACTCCGCAGCACAAAGGCAAAGTGGAGAGCGCCATCAAATATGTTCAGAACAATGCGCTGGCCGGCAAGACCTTTGATTCCTTAGCGGCGAAAAACCACTACCTCCGCCACTGGAATCGCACCTGGGCCTCGACGCGGATACACGGCACCACCAAGCGACAGCCTGTAGCAAAGCAGTGAGCCGACGAACAGAAACGTCATAGAAGGCCGAGTCC